>DASQPD010000104.1:0-25043 GCA_035644135.1 Pyrinomonadaceae bacterium | reverse complement strand
ATTTTTCA
Organism: Pyrinomonadaceae bacterium; assembly: GCA_035644135.1. GTDB lineage: Bacteria > Acidobacteriota > Blastocatellia > Pyrinomonadales > Pyrinomonadaceae > PSRF01. The sequence continues at coordinate 25,035 of DASQPD010000104.1, read as the reverse complement.
TTTGTCATTTCCGGTTATTTCCGGTCGATTAAGAGGCAGAACCCTTTTCTTCTCCGGCAACCGAAGGCGCTGCGTGTGGAGGGTTGAGTGGCATCCAAGCTAACACCCGGGAAGCATTTTCCATTCGTCATTTCTTGTTCCAACGCATTCATGGTTTGGTGGATCGCTGCTACGGGAACGATTAGACTCATCGACGGATGAATCGTGAGCGAATCGATAAGCTTTTGGTTGAGCGCGGATTAGCAGATTCCCGGACCAGGGCACAAGCGCTGGTGATGGCCGGGGTGGTTCTTGTTAACGAGCAGCGCGCCGCCAAACCTTCCGACCTCGTTCCACTCGACGCACATATTCGAATAAAGCACGCCGATGATCCCGCCTCAAGGTATGTCGGCCGCGGAGGGCTGAAGCTCGAAGCAGCGCTACGTGAGTTCCACGTCGACGTCTCGGGACTTACTTGTTTGGATATTGGAGCCTCCACTGGCGGTTTTACGGATTGTCTTTTGCAACACGGCGCGCACCGAGTGGTGGCCCTGGATGTGGGTCATAACCAGATTCATTGGCGGTTGAGACAAGATCCACGTGTCGATGTACGCGAAGGAGTGAACGCTCGCTATCTGACCCCGGAAGACTTTCGCGAGAAGTTTGAGCTGGCCGTAATGGACCTGTCGTTCATTTCTGCAACCAAGGTCCTGCCGGCCGTTGTGCCTTTGTTAGCTGTCTGCGCACGCCTTATCGTTCTTATAAAACCGCAGTTTGAAGTGGGGCGTGGCGAGGTCGGGACAGGAGGTATTGTGCGTGAAACGACAAAGCACGAGCGCGTGATTGAGGAGGTTGATGCTGCGGCTGCTGATCTTGGCCTAGAAACTCGGGGCTTAATCAAATCACCAATTCGGGGCGCCGAAGGCAATGTTGAGTTTCTTGCGCTCTATCAGCTTGATTAAGGGTGAACGATCCACGAAATGCTTCAAGTGGTATTTCGTGTTGGTTGATGTCCTTGTAATTTCGTAGTTAGTGTTTCGATCATTTCGACGTCTGCCGGGTAGACCCTCACCGGTTTGAGTTGTCATAATTTGTCTAATCTGCGTAATCTGTGGGCTGAATTGCGCGGTATGACCAGCTCGACTATCAAACAAATTGGCATCGTCCTTAAGCCGCATCAGCCGGATGCGCTCAGGACTATCTGCGAGTTGGCCATCTGGCTGTCGGCGCGCGGCATTGAACTCGTGGGCGGGCCGGAGATCGAGCGCGAACGTATTGCGCATGAAACCGGTTGTGCGGTCAAGGAAATGCCGCAGGAAAAAATCGCTGAGAGTGTAGACCTCATCCTCGTGCTCGGTGGCGATGGCACAATGATCGCCGCCGCGCGCATGCTCGGCAATAAGGAAGTCCCGGTACTGGGCATTAACTATGGCGGGCTGGGTTATCTGGCCGAGTTTCGCATCGAAGAACTCTACGTCGCCCTGGAATCAATCCTCATTGGAGACTATCGCCTGGAGCAGCGGGTCATGCTGGCAGTTGAACTCATGCGTGGTGATGAGCAAATTACACACAACCGTGTACTCAACGATGTCGTGATCAACAAATCCGCGCTCGCCCGAATAATCGAAATCGAGGCTTACATGAATCAGCAGTTTGTAAACTCGTTCCGTGCCGACGGGCTAATAGTATCCACACCCACGGGTTCGACTGCCTACAATCTCTCTGCGGGAGGTCCGGTAATCTACCCGTCTATGAGGGCTGTGGTAGTCACGCCGATCTGTCCCTTCACCTTGTCAAATCGACCAATCGTCATCCCGGATGAATCGATCATTGAGCTCATCCTCAAGACTGACAATGAAGACGTGGCACTGACGCTGGACGGCCAGGTTGGTGTTCCTCTAAAGGCTGGGGATCGAGTTGTTATCAGCAAGAGCAGCACTTCTTTCAATCTTGTACAGCCGGCAAATCGAAATTATTTCGAGGTCCTGCGTGATAAGTTGCGTTGGGGCAGATGACCATTCTCCTTGCATGCCGATCAAATCGGTGAGCTGTGCTTAAGAATATTTTTGAACATAAAAGGTGAATCCACGAATCACTACGAAACGAGACGAAAAGTCTTTAATTTCGCTTGATGAATATGTGTCACAAATTTCAGATCCAACTCTGACAAAGCAGGACTGATCCAATATGCCCCAAAAGGAAGATAAGGCTTCGCCGCCTCAGATTGATCCGGATGCGTTTGAACTTGAATTGACAACGGATCTCGATGAAGAGACGCCTGACAAACCCAAAGGCCTGCCGCTGCATACACGCATTTTGATCGGCCTGGCAGTCGGGGTCATCGCGGGTGTGGCGGTCAATTACAAGTGGGGTGGTGACCAGCCGCGGGTAGTGTGGGTTGTCGACAATATCACGCAGCCCGTTGGCCAACTATTCCTGCGGATGCTGCTGATGATCGTCCTGCCTTTGGTGTTCTCATCGTTGGTTGTGGGGGTCGCCGGAATTGGAGATATCCGCAAGCTGGGCCGCGTAGGCCTGAAATCATTTGGCTACTGTCTGGTCATTTCAGCCATTTCAGTCGTCATTGGTCTGACCCTGGCGAACACAATAAAGCCGGGTAAACGAATCGATCCGAACACCGCAGCCGCTTTGCAGCAGCGTTATGCGATGGACGCGACCAAAACTGTTGATGAAGCGAAGAAAGCGAGCGCCACCACCCCGAAGCCGTTGATGGCGGTAGTCGAAACCATCGTGCCAAAGAATCCGATTGCTTCCCTAGCGGGCGAGAATCCGAACATGCTGCACTTGATGTTCTTCGCGCTCGTGATCGGAATCGCCATTACTCTCACTCCCGTTCGCGTAACGGCCCCCTTGTTGCGCGGGCTCGAGGCGCTCTATGAAATCACGGCAAAGATCATCGAGATAATCATGAAATTTGCTCCCTATGCCGTGGCCTGCCTGCTTTTCAATAACACCGCGCGCTTCGGGCTCGACTTGCTGCAGGCTTTGGCCTGGTTCGTTCTGACTGTCTTGCTTGGACTCGCGTTGCATATGTTCGGCGTTTACTCGCTCTCGATCTATTTTCTCTCGCGCATGAATCCCCTCGATTTTTTCCGGCGCATCAAGACGGTAATCCTCACCGCCTTTTCAACCTCTTCATCAAACGCAACCCTGCCTACGGCCCTGCGAGTCTCTGAAGAGAACCTGGGTGTGCCGCAGGAAATTAATAGTTTCGTTTTGACTGTAGGAGCCACTGCTAATCAGAACGGCACCGCCTTGTATGAAGGCGTAACAGTTCTGTTTCTGGCTCAGCTCGCGGGTGTGGATCTTTCCCTGGGCCAGCAGTTGATGGTGGTCTATTTGGCGATACTGGGCGGGATAGGCACTGCCGGCGTACCATCTGGATCGATCCCCTTTATTATCGGTGTCCTGGTAACGATCGGAGTGAATCCTGCGCTGATTGCCATTATTCTTGGAGTAGACCGAATCCTCGATATGTGCCGGACAACGTTGAACGTAACGGGCGACATTACCGCGGCAACGTATGTAGCCCGCTCTGAAGGATATGAATTGCTTCGGTCGCATGAACGGGCAATTGTGCACGCAGGCGTGGATGCGGCGTAGTCTGTGTAACACAAACTGTTAGTTTGCGTTCCTGGTCGACACGCATTTTTCCGTTTGAGAGGAACGTCGGACATCAGACGCAAGCTAACAGCTTGCGCTACAACAGGCTTTGTTTATGGTATTTCCGCTATTCGACGACAACTCAGACAGGACCACATTCCCGGTGGTCAATTACGCAATTATTGCTATCAACATCCTCGTCTTTGTCTTTCTGCAGGGCTTGGGATCAAACGAGATTTTCACTTACGCTTTTTCCACAGTTCCCCTCGAGATCATTACTGGCCAGGACGTCGTTACTCCAAGTCACCTGGTCATTCAGCCGGTAACGGGCCAGCAGGTTCTAATTCCCGGACTGCAGCCGACTCCATTTTCGCCCTACATCACTTTGCTAACATCGATGTTCATGCACGGTGGTATCGCGCACATTGCGGGCAACATGCTCTTTCTTTGGATCTTTGGTGATAATGTTGAAGACCGCATGGGCCATCTTCGCTATTTGGTTTTTTACCTGCTCACCGGTGTGCTCGCCTCCCTCGCACACGTTTTCATTACCCTGGCGTTCGCCACCGATCAGTCGGCCTTGCTTATCCCAAGTCTCGGCGCCTCGGGCGCGATTTCGGGAGTTCTTGGTGGTTACATCGTGCTTTACCCCCATCGTCGCGTCACTGTCTTCCTGTTTCGGATCCTGGCTGAGGTACCCGCCTGGATAGCGATTGGGATGTGGTTTGCCTTTCAATTGATCAGTGGGCTGGGTGTCCTCGGCGCTGGTTCCGGACAGGGTGGCGTCGCGTATGCCGCGCACATTGGAGGCTTTGTTGCGGGACTGGTTCTGGTAAAGATATTCACCATAGGGCGAACACCCGGGCCGCCTCGTTTTTCCGAGCCCGGTTATATGCGTTGATCCACGAACGGAGAGCGACGAGGTCAGTACCGAAACGCGGTAGCGGTACTGACCTCGTTCCACTGGAGTTCGCTTTGACACAGTTCCTATTTCTCGCAGTTCTGAGGTTTTGCCCTCATCTGAGCTTTTAAACTAATATTGCTATCAAGCGAGGAATCCCGTAATGCCGACTACGGAAGCACCATTACCACCGGTCAATCAGCAGAACCTTGAGATTCAACCGACTCCGCGGGCAGAGATGAACCTCTATCCCCTGGATACGTTCGCCTATGAGTTTCCCGGGCGCGAGATCAGAATCAAATTCGAAATCCCCGAATTCACCTGTGTCTGCCCTTTCTCGGACTTTCCCGACTTTGCCACAATCCGCATTGAATACATCCCCAACGAACGTTGTGTCGAGCTCAAGAGTCTGAAGCTTTATATAAACTCGTTTCGCGAAGTGAAGATCTTCCACGAGCATGTAATAAATGTGATCCGCGAAGACTTTGTCCGCGCGTGCGACCCTCTCGGGTTGGAAGTGGAAGGCGATTTTAACGTGCGCGGAAATATCAAAACGGTAGTGCGCGGGAGTTATCAAAAGTCTTAGATGGAAGTCACCAACATCGCGCTGATTATTGGAGTAGTTTTTCTGGCCATCTTCCTGCTGATAGCCCGGAAACTGCTCCGGCTCGCGTTTAGATTAGTTGTCGCCGGTTTCATCCTCATTGCACTCCTGCTCGCAATTTCATTCGGCTGGTGGCAAGGTTGGTTCAATCGCCAGCCGGCAGGAAAGACTCCTTCACGCCCTTCTTCAACACGTCGCGTATCTTCAAATTGAGCGGTCGAGAGATGGGGGAAACCGACACCGACGCCGCCGATCAATTCAATCCGGAAGTCGCAGCAGTAAAACTCGACGAAGGTTTTCCCGGTCTTTGGCAACGCTATCGTCGACTGCCACGAAATGTCCTGGCCATCAGCCTTGTCAGCCTGCTCAACGACGCCTCCAGCGAAATCATCTATCCACTGCTGCCCATCTTTCTCTCTTCAACCCTGGGCGCTTCGGCCAAGGCGATCGGCCTGATCGAAGGCGCAGCTGAATCAATCTCGAGTCTGCTTAAGCTCTTTACCGGATATTTCAGTGATCGGATTGGCAAACGAAAGCTGCTGGTTGTCGCAGGCTATGGTTTGGCAAACATCGTCCGTCCGTGGCTGGCTTTTGCGACCAACTGGTACGAAGTGCTGATCATTCGGCTGACGGATCGGGCTGGCAAGGGAATCCGCAGTGCGCCGCGCGACGCGATGATTGCGGATGCCGTTGACGAGCAACAACGCGGGCTGGCCTTCGGCTTTCATCGGGCGATGGACCATCTCGGGGCTGTCATTGGACCACTGATCGGGTACTTGCTGGTTTTCCTGTTTGTCATCAACCGGAACGCTCCCGACGCCGGCGAGTTTACAAAGATTTTCCTGCTGGCGTCGATTCCCGGGCTTGCGGCCGTGCTGGTGGCAATGCTCTTCATGCGCGAGTCGCCGACACGTTCCCGTCAGGTAAGAACCAGCAAGCCCCCGTCACTGTCGTTGCGTGGCTTTGACGGGAATTTTAAACGGTTTCTCGTGATTGTTGCGCTTTTCACCCTGTCAAATTCCTCAGATAGTTTTCTGATCTTGCGGGCGCGGGATGCAGGCGTTTCGGTGGTCGCGATTCCGCTCCTGTGGGCTGCTCTTCATGGCAGCAAAGTTATCAGCTCGCTGATTGGCGGCGATCTTTCCGATCGCCTGGGGCGCCGGCGGCTGATAGTCTCGGGCTGGATACTGTACGCGGCGGTTTACGCAGGGTTTGCATTTGTCGACAATCAGATTTCGGTATGGATTCTCTTTCTGATCTACGGGATTTATTTTGGTCTGGCGGAAGGAGCGGAAAAGGCTCTGGTCGCCGACCTCGTCAGGCCGGAACAGCGGGGCACGGCCTACGGGTTGTATAATCTGGCGTTCGGAATAACGGTGCTCCCGGCGTCGCTCTTGATGGGTACGATTTGGGATTGGCGAGGCCCGGCGACCGCATTTCTCGTAAGCGCGGCTCTGGGGGGAAGCGCAGCGCTGCTCCTGCTCGGATTGGTTCGGCCACGTGCTGCGGTGAACTCCTCTTGATCGGATCCACTATTGATTTCGTGTGATTCTGTGGATCGATTTTTGTCGTAGGAGAAGGGCCGATCCACGAAATGACACGAACCAAACCGAAAAGGCAAAAGCAGAACGGCAGAGAGCCCCAACTCAACAACAGCTGATTACTGAATAATCGATGAAAGGGAGGAGGGCAAATGGCAAGTCACACTCTGGCTCCGCATCCCGGGCTGTCTCCCGGAATTGGCTATTATGTCAGCGGGATGGAGGAGGTCCGCGAGCAGGTTTGCAAGGCAATCAGGGGTCTTTCCACGGAGGACGTCGGGCGCGTGCCTTTCTTAGGCGCCAATCCTCTGGGCGCCCTCGCGCTGCACATCGGCGAGGCCGAGTGGTGGTGGATGCAGTGCGTTTTGTCGGGACACAAGCTCACTGAACTGGATCAACAGGCTCCCTTCTGGGATGTGCTGAATGATCCGAATGGTTTCCAAAACAGAGGCTATACGGCGGACTTCTGTCTGGAAGAGATTCAAAAGATTCGCAACCAGACGAGAGATTTATTGTTCGCTCGTAATGACAAGGACCTTGAACAGATTGTTAGTTTTGAAAGACGTGGGAAGACGACGGAACACAGTCTGCGCTGGATTCTTCATCACTTAATCGACCACGAGGCGCAGCATAAAGGGCAAATTCTGATGCTCAGACGTTTGATGGGAATTTACAATGATTAGCCGCAAGAAGGCACAAAAGACACAAAAGAGTAAGACAGTGGCAGTAAATATTTTCTGAGTGCTCGGATGCTATCGCCTCCTGGAACTCTTTTTAGATTGCGTTCGCAGATTCTTCGCTTAATTTTTGTGTCTTTTGTGCCTTTTTGCGGCAAACCTGAATAATGAACACGTCATACAAGGTAATTAAGACTGAGAACGAGCTCCGGGCGGCGATAGAATCACTCGAAACCCAACCAGCAATCGGACTGGACACGGAAACTACCGACCTTGACCCCTACACTTCTCGTCTGCGCCTAATCCAGCTCGCGGCGCCTGACCGCGTACACATTGTCGATCTCGATGCATTTGCCAATGGAGATTTGTCCCGGAACGATTCCCTGGCCTCGCTAAGGCGCCTGCTCGCAGCCCGTCGTCCCATCAAGATCGCTCACAACGCCAAGTTTGATGCCAAATTCCTAAGGCATAATCTTGGAGCCGACATCGGCGGGGTGTTTGACACGCTTCTTGCCAGTCAACTAATCGGCGCCGGCGATATCGAAGAGCGTCACGGACTGGAAACCGTCGCCTCGCGTTTTCTTAACGAGGTCGTAGACAAGACAGAGCGCCTCAGTAATTGGAATTTCGAACTCTCGGAAGCGCAATTGGAATATGCGGCGCGTGATGCGGCGGTGCTCTTGCCGCTTCGTGAAAGGTTGATCGAAAGACTGAAGGCCGACTCGCTCGTGAAATGCGCGCAGCTTGAATTTGAGTGCGTCATGCCGGTTGCGCATATCGAGTTGGCCGGCTTTTACATGCACAAAGATCGCTGGCTCGAGCAGTTGACCATTGTCGAAAAGCGACGCGGTGAGCTGGCCCACGACCTGCAGGAGGTGCTCGCCCAAGAGTCTTCCCAGGGTTCGCTGTTTGGCGGGCCACAACGAGACGAGATCAATCTCGATTCGCACCAGCAGCTAACTAATGCTCTGAACCGGCTTGGAATTCCCGTTCCTGATTCCACTCGTAACTGGAAACTCCAGCCGCTCGCAGCTCAGTATCCGGTCATCGAAAAGCTTTTGGAATACCGCACAGTGCAAAAAGCGCTCACCAGTTATGGGCAGAATATGATCGACCTGATTAATCCGGTGACGCGCCGTTTGCATGCGGACTTTCGTCAGATTGGCGCACCCACCGGCAGATTTTCCTGCACGAATCCAAACATCCAGCAGGTGCCTCACGCGGTTGAATATCGGCGTTGTTTCTCGGGGGATCCGGAGGGAAGAAAACTGGTGATTGCGGACTATTCGCAGATCGAATTGAGAATCCTGGCCGAGTTTTCCGGTGATCGTGGATTCATCGATGCCTTCAACTCGGGCGCCGATTTGCACCGCGTCACAGCTTCGCAGGTCTTCAATGTTACGCCTGAGCAGGTTTCCAAAGAACAGCGCGACTTTGCCAAGCGGTTGAACTTCGGCGTGGTCTATGGCATCGGGGCCCAACGCTTTTCGCTGATGACGGGTCTGACGGTCACGGGCGCCGAAGATGTCCTGCGCCGATACTTTTCCACCTATCGGCAGCTGGACAATTATCTGCGTGATGCCGCGAATCGCGCCGTTAACGAGCGGCAGGCGCGCACGGGATCCGGACGGCTGGTGCGCTTTCGCTATGACGCGCAGGATCGCCAGCAGATCTCGATGACCCAGCGCAACGGCAAGAACACACCTATTCAGGGTACGAGTGCAGACATTCTCAAGCGCGCGCTGCGACTGCTGACCGACGAGTTGGCCGGCAGTTCTGCGAAAATCGTCAACATTATTCACGACGAGATTGTAGTCGAAGCCGATGGTACCCGGGTCGAGGAGGTCGCGCGGAAGGTTGAGCGAGCAATGTGCGCGGCTGCCGAAGAGTATTTACGGACCGTGCCCGTAAAGGTCGAGACCGAGATTGCCAACGAATGGGTGAAATGAGCTCGTACGACACAGAATTAGTTCTGGCACTCAATGCGGACCAGGAAAAGGAAGTTTAGCCACAGATTAACGCAGGTGACACAGATCAGAACTGAAAAATTAAATAGACTTGCTTATGCGTCCATGTTTCTGATCTGTTTTATCCGCGTTAATCTGTGGCTGATTCCTGATTTCGGTTTGCGATCGAATCAGTCTGAAAACTAACCCTGGGGTTAATATTATGAAATGTCCTGTCTGCAAATCATCTGAGTTACTAACAACAAATCTGGAGTCGCATCTGACGGCGCTGCGCTGCTCAGACTGCGGTGGCAACTGGATCCGCGGCGCAGCATACTGGAAATGGCTGGAAAGTCATGGCCCAAATCTCGCCGAACGCGCGGGTGAAGGTGATGGCCTGTCCTTGGTCGAGCCCGGCAAGTACATAGACTGTCCCGAGTGCCGTTTTCGCATGGTTAAGTATCTGGTGGGCCGCGGATTCAGCTTTACGCTGGATCATTGTGAAGGCTGCAAAGGCATTTGGCTCGACCGCAATGAATGGGAAGCTCTCAAAAAGCGCAATCTCCATGACGATCTGAACTCGATGCTGACTTCGTTCTGGCAATCAGCTGCCCGAAAAGAAGAGCGGAAAAAGAGTTTGGAACAGATCTATATTGGCCGCTTTGGTCCAGAGGACTATGCCGAGATCAAAAAAATACGCGAATGGCTCGATGGTCACCGCAACAAGCAACACCTGATTGCCTACCTGACTGACGTGGATCCGTACGGGGTTTAGTTATTTTTCGCACAGTAAGTCCTGAATATGATCATTCAATCCACTCCTCAGATTCGCCGTGCCAACGTGAATGACGCCGGATTATTGGCAGAACTAGGAGCACAAACTTTCTCAGACACGTTTGCGGCAAATAACAACCCTGAGGACATGACTGCTTACCTGGCAGCTTCGTTCGATCCAGCAAAACAAACCGAAGAGTTACTGGATCCTCTTACTTTTTACCTTATCGCTGAGATTCAGAACGAAGCTGTGGGTTATGCGCAACTTCATTCCGGCGGTGCGCCAGAGTGTGTGACTGGCGCCAAGCCAGTTGAATTGGTGAGGTTCTATGTAACCGCGCCCTGGCAAGGTCGCGGGGTGAGTGCAGCCCTGATGCAAGCCTGTATTGACCAAGCTCAGCAGGCCGGCCATCAAACTTTGTGGCTTGGCGTATGGGAGCATAACCGGCGAGCGCAGGCGTTCTACCGTAAATGGACTTTTCAGGAAGTCGGACAGCATCTCTTCCAATTGGGGTCCGATGAGCAGACTGATCTCGTAATGTCGCGGATGATCTAGATAGCGTTTGTAAATCAAAGGCGCAATGGCTTATTGTCACTTCTTCCCGCTTCACTAGCCCATTAGACGAGGTGCACGATGAAAATTGTGGTTGCTTTCATGCTGGTGTGTCTGGCGATGAATACCTTTTCCCAAACTACGACGGCGCAGACTCCGGTCTCGCCTGCCGATCTGCGGAAACTGGCTCAGGACTATTACAACTGGCGCAATCAGAATTACCCAGTCGTCTCGAGCGACAGCGGATTGCACACGTGGGACAATCGGCTGACTGACTATTCGCTTTCGTCAATCCTGGCTCGCCACCTGCAAGTGAAAGAGACTCTTGGCAAAATAAGCGCGATGAAGACGGAAAACTGGAGCAAGGACGATCGCATCGATTGGTTACTGTTTCGCTCACAACTCGAAGCTGTCGACTTCTTCACGCGCGTAATAGACTTTGAGGCGAGCGATCCTCAGACCTACGTCAACGAATGCAGCAATGGCATCTTTTCACTGCTAAAAAAAGAATACGATACGCCTCGGAACAGAGCGCTGGCCGCGACTGCCCGGCTAAAGCAGATGCCCTTTCTTATGGAGCAGGGTAAGCGAGCCTTAAATAAACCAGTACGACTCTATGCGGAACTCGCGATCGATTCGGCCCGGTCAATTGACAGCTTATTCACCGACAGCCTGATGACCCTCGCAAAAGATCTGCCCGCGGGTGAGAAAGCTGAACTGGTGAAAGCGCGGGATGAAGCGATCTCCGCGATCCACGGCTTTGCTGATTGGTTGCAACAGCGTCTGCCCGGCATGGTGCCGTTTAAGCCGATGGGCGAAGAGAACTATAACTACCTGCTGAAGAATGTTTACCTGCTGCCGCTCGACGCTAAACAGGTTGAGATGCTGGGCCAGGCCGAGCTCGCGCGTTATCGCGCGCTAGAGTCGATGCTGCCCGATCCCTCCCTGGCTGATCCGAATCCCGCTCGCAGTAAGAACGTCCCCACCAGCCAGGAAGCGTTTTTGAAAGCGTATGAAAGTCGGGAAGCAGAGATGATCGATTTTCTCAAGGCCAATAACCTTGCAACGCTCCCGCCCTATCTTGGCCGTTTTGAGATCCGGCAACTGCCGGAAGCATTCAAACCTACCAGTCCCGGCGGCTTCATGAACGCTCCGGGTGTTTATGACAAAGACGACAGTGGATTCTATTTCATTCCTACTTACAATCCCGCCAGCAAGAACTTCTACATCCGCGCGGCCATCGAAGATCCGCGGCCAATCCTGGGCCATGAAGGGATACCCGGTCACTTTTTACAACTTTCGATCGCCAATCACCTGAAGGATGAGATTCGCCGGCAACACTCGGACAACATTCTCGTGGAGGGGTGGGCGCTTTATGGCGAAGAGATGCTGATGCGCACCGGCCTCTATCCAGTTAACTCACCGGGTCAGGCCCAAATACTTCGTCTGTCACGCTACCGTGCAGCGCGCATCGGCGTCGACGTCAATCTTCACACGGGCAAGTGGACGTTTGATCAAGCCGTTAACTACTTCATGGAAGCAGGCGGTTTGGATCGGGAGTCGGCCACCGGTGAAGCTGCCGGTGCCGCGGCGAACCCCACGCAAAAGATCACTTACATGGTTGGTAAGTGGCAGATCATGCGGCTGCTGGGGAAATATCGGGACAAGCAAGGGGCCAACTTCCGTCTGGGCCAGTTTCACGATGATTTGATCAAGAACGGCAGCCTGCCCCTATCGGTGATTGAATGGATCATGCTGGACGATCGTTCGAGTTTGGACCAGGCTCTGAAGTAATGGGAGCATGCTTCTGCGGACTCCGTGTTCTCCGTGTCTCTGTGGTTAATATCGATCTGGATTTCACCACGGAGACGCAGAGATCACTGAGGCTGCGCAAAGTCACACATTATTCAAAATCGACATCGCTGTTCTTTCAAAGATCCTCTCTTTCTCGCTCTCAGGAATGGTCAGGATCTCGATCGATGTCACCGCACGATCAATGGAACCAAGCAGGTGTGGATAGTCGCTGCCCATCACCATGTGGTCAGCGCCGACCATTTCTCGGACCATGTTAAGCGTGTGACTGCTGAACGACACCGTGTCGTAATAGAGCCGCTTTAAATAAGTGCTTGGCAGCTCGTCGATCTTCTCGCGACACTCCGCAAAGTCTCGCCAGCCATTGTCCATTCTCTCCATCAGGTAAGGCACGCCGCCGCCGAGGTGACCGATGATCCAGCGGATGTCGGGAAGCTCGCGAAACATTCCGTCATAGCACATACGAGCAACCGCAAGGGTTGTGTCAAAGGGAAAGCCAATGATCGGACCCAGCACATACTCTCGAAACCCTTCTGCGTTGGCCGGCAACATTGGATGGAGAAAGATACACAACTTCATCCGGTTGGCTTCTTCGAAAAACGGTCGATATTCGGGCGCAGTCAGAGCTCTGCCACGGATGTTGCTGAGCAGGATCACACCGTTTAGTTTCAATTCGTTGAGTGCGCGATGAAGCTCGTTCAACGCGTCGTCGGGTGCATCCATGGGAATCGACGCAAAGCCTTTGAAACGCGTCGGATACCTCGCGATCAAATCGGCGTACGCATCGTTTACCAACCTGGCGACTTCCGGCTGACGGTCTTGTTTGGCGAAGAAAACGTTTGGCGTAGACAGTGAAACTACTTCGACATCGATGCCCACACGATCCATGTCTTCAATCCGTTGGGCAACATCGGTCATTGGCGGCGTGATTCCAAAAAACCGCGCGCCGTGGTATTTGATGATTGTCTGGCCACTCGGACTCTTACCGAAGGTAAACTCGGAGGGGATTTCCCTGATTCGCTCGAAGAACCCGGGTGGATAATAATGCGTGTGCAGATCTATTTTTCGGCTCATTTGTTTGTTGATAGCTGGATAAGCTAAATTCCACTGGCGTTTCAAGTCAATAAAAACCGATTGAGGGCTGAAGTGCTGCCGGCCTCCCTACAACTGGAGCCCCATGGAATTCGAATACCGAGTTTGTCAGACTCAATTTGGCAAGGTGACGTTTGTCAACGGCGCGTGGCAGGGACACGTATCGCCGGCATCTGGTGATTCGCAGGCTGCGCTTGATTCGTGTCCACAGATTTGGGATTACCTGACGCGTGCAGGCGCCTCCGGTTGGGAACTAGTCGCTGCCGTTAACACAAACGTGACCGAGAGCGAAGGTGTGTCTCAGCTCACATATCAGTTTTTCCTAAAGCGTCAGAAAGTCTGAACCCAAAAGCGGGATCCACGAAATATGATACTCGCTAAACCCGCGAATCCTGATTTCGCTGAACACATAAGACTAAGTTTTGCCAGTCAGGCGATTATGAAGTTGATTGGCGCTGAACTCGGCCGAGTCGAGCCGGGCTTTGTGGAGATCACACTTCCCTATCGCAGTGACCTTACGCAGCAACATGGTTATCTACATGCGGGGATCCTGACTACCATTGCAGATTCGGCCTGTGGTTACGCTGCCTTCAGTCTGATGCCGCAAGACTCAGAAGTGCTGAGTGTAGAGTTCAAGATGAACTTACTCAGTCCGGCAAAGGGCAAGTCATTCCTCGCGAAGGCCGCGGTCATCAAGTCTGGTAAAACCCTAACCGTCGTCCGGGGAGATGTTTTTTCGGTTTCAGAGAAAGATGAGCAACATCTGGTGGCCACAATGCAGGGAACGATGATTTGCATGCGTGGCACCAAAGCCAAGGGCGACGATGCTGTTGAGCGGAATCAAAACCGCGCCGGCTGATGATCCACTAAGTCACACGAACAGACGCGAATGAAGCCGAATGGTATTTTGTATTTCATAGTGTGATGCGCGTGGATCATTCCTCCGGCCTTTGGCGTAGCTTCATTCACGGGCTATCATTGAAGTAATGAAACCGTTTCTGAAAGACTCCTACGGCCGGCCGATACGCGATCTGCGCGTTTCCTTAACGGATCGCTGCAATTTTCGCTGCTTTTACTGCCTGCCTCACGGCGAACCTCCCATCGCGCCAAAAGACCAGATGCTTTCATACGAAGAAATTGAGTTCGTCTGTGATGTCTTTGTTTCCCTGGGGATTGAAAAGATCCGCCTGACCGGCGGCGAACCAATGATGCGCCGGGACATTGAAACGATCATTGAAAAGCTCGGCCAGTTGAGAGCAAAAGGACTTCGGGATCTTGCGCTGACGACAAATGGATATTTCCTGCCTGATCGTGCTCAGGGTTTAAAGGATGCGGGTTTGGATCGCATCACAATCAGCCTCGACAGTTTGAAGCGGGACGTTTTCAAACGGATGACCGGAGTGGATGTCCTCGATCGCGTGCTGGCAGGAATTGAAGCAGCCAAAAGAGCCGGCCTCGAGCCTATTAAGATCAATGCCGTGATCGTGCGTGGACATAACGAAGACGAGGTTGCTGATTTCGCCGCGTTCGCCCGGGAGCATGATGTGAAGATGCGGTTTATTGAATTCATGCCGCTCGACTCAGGTCACGAGTGGGAACGAGGTCAGGTTGTTTCCGGGCGTGAGATTCGCGAACGAATCAGCGAGCGCTTTCCCCTGGTTTCGATCGATGCTCCGCGCGGCTCCGAAACTTCCTCACGTTATGGGTTCGCTGACGGTGCGCCCGGAGAAATCGGCATAATCGCACCCGTCACCGAAGCATTTTGCGGCGCCTGCTCGCGCATCAGGCTCACGGCTGACGGGCAAATCCGCACCTGCCTTTTTTCAACAGTCGAACATTCTTTGCGCGACGTTGTCCGCTCAGGCGCCACTCGAGATGAGGTCGGCGAGTATATTGAATCGGTTGTACTAAAGAAGGAACCACGTCACTTTATCAACGACCCGGGCTTTGTCGCTCCCTCACGCACGATGAGCTTTATAGGCGGTTAATCACCCCTGGCAGCCAAACCGATTGGCTAACTCGACTAACGAGGTTACAATTCACCTAGCGGTTTTCAATCATTCTCATCACATCCTATGAGCACCAAAGTCGAAGCCACAATCGAAGATTTATTCAAGGTCGAAGGCAAGGCCGAGCTTGTAAACGGAGAAATTGTGCAAATGTCACCCACCGGACAGTTGCCTCACTACGCGGCACGAGAGATAACCTACTCCTTGCGGGAGTACGAAAAGCGCACAAAGTGTGGCCTGGCAATAGGCGATAACGCCGCATTCGTCGTAAGTCTGCCAAGCCGTAAGTCTTTCAGTCCGGATGCTGCCTTTTATGTCGGCAAGATCAGTGGAATGAAATTCTTCCATGGCGCGCCGGCCTTTGCAGTCGAGGTTCGCAGCGAAGGTGATTGCGGCCCAAAAGCCGAGCGACGGATCGCTCGAAAACGAAACGACTATTTTGCAGCCGGGACGTTGGTTATTTGGGACGTTGATCTCCTGAGCGATGAGTCAGTTCGGGTTTACCGGGCAACTAGCTCCTCAATCCCCACAGCTTATCGTCGCGGAGAACTTGCCGAAGCCGAACCTGCTGTACCAGGTTGGTCTATGCCGGTGGACGAGCTTTTTCCAGAAGAGTCTGAGCAGTGACTATTGCGGACGCGTTATCGAGCAATTCTCATGAGCACCAAAGTCGAATAATGCGCGAGTTAGAGTGCAAGCGACTCCAAGCTGGCCTTGTACAGATTCATCAATAGCAGCAGTGCTGCTGGTTTTTTCGTGTGTTTAGTGGATCCTTTCGCCGAAAAGAACCGAGCCACAAATCACACGAAATCAAACACGATTGAAGTCGATTCGCTCATTTAGTTCGTTTGCTTTCGTGGATGGTTGATCTCTGCCAAAGCTCAAGAGCAACCCGGATGATCTCGGATTAAGCTGCGTCGATTGCTTGGCTGGTTTGCTATGACGGAAGAACGGTTTTAGAATCTCATTCAGTGTTGACAATCTAAGCAGCTTTCGGGGGAGCCGCTCAGCGGCTGAGAGTCTGGGGCTATCTTCAATAACCCAGAGACCCCTTGAACCTGATACGGTTAGCACCGTCGAAGGGAGAAAAGGCCATTTCATGACCGTTCCATCCTTTTGACGAGGTGGAACGGTTTTTTATTTGGCTAGGCCTTGGGGTTTTGCACAAAAGTGTTTTGGTAAGAAAGGCAATGCTATGAGCACAGTCGTTGAGAAGGCACAAGAGGGCAACACCCTCGAGGGAGCGCAGCTTCCAAATTCACGCCGCGTGTACATTGAAGGTCATCAACCCGGAGTGCGTGTGCCGTTCCGCGAGGTCGATCAGAATCCGACACGCAACTACAACGGCACACTCGAAGAGAATCCGGCCGTACGTGTGTATGACAGCAGCGGTCCATGGGGTGATCCCTCAATTCATTGTGACGTGAGCAAAGGACTACCGCCCTTGCGCCAGGAATGGATCTCCTCACGTGGCGATGTCGAAGCGTACGAAGGGCGAGAGCTGAAGCCAATCGACGACGGTTATCTAACCTTTGATGCTGCAAACCAAGCCAGAGTGAAAGGCAAGGGCCGGCTCGAAGATTTTCCCGGACTGCGACGTGTACCAATGCGTGCAAGGAAAGGCCAGTGCGTTACCCAACTACATTATGCGCGTCAAGGGGTGATCACGCCGGAGATGGAATTCATCGCGATTCGCGAGAATCTCGGACGCTCCCGGGAATGCGCTCATCCTGGCAGCATCGAATCGGCACGAGCTCCACGCGATTCCATGATCCATCAACATCGTGGACAGTCCTTCGGCGCCGCGATTCCCGAATACGTGACTCCGGAATTCGTTCGCGACGAAGTCGCACGCGGCCGGGCGATCATTCCGGCAAACATCAACCACCCGGAAAGCGAGCCGATGATCATCGGGCGAAACTTTTTGGTTAAGATCAATGCCAACATCGGTAACTCAGCGGTGGCCTCCTCAATTGACGAAGAAGTCGAGAAGATGCGCTGGTCCATCATCTGCGGGTCTGACACAGTGATGGATCTTTCGACTGGCAAAAACATTCATGCTACACGCGAGTGGATCATTCGGAATTCGCCGGTGCCGATTGGTACCGTCCCCATTTATCAGGCGTTGGAAAAAGTCGGCGGCAAAGCCGAAGAGCTCTCGTGGGAGATCTTTCGCGATACTCTTATCGAACAGGCCGAACAGGGCGTTGATTATTTCACTATCCATGCGGGTGTGCGACTGCCCTACATTCCCTTAACCGCAAAACGCACTACCGGAATTGTGAGCCGCGGAGGCTCAATCATGGCCAAGTGGTGCCTCTCACACCATCTGGAAAGTTTTCTTTACACGCACTTCCGCGAGATATGCGAAATCATGGCGGCTTACGACGTTTCGTTTTCGCTGGGTGATGGGCTGCGGCCCGGATCGATCGCCGACGCGAACGACGAGGCGCAATTTGCCGAGCTGGAAACGCTCGGTGAGTTGACCAATATTGCCTGGGAGTACGACTGCCAGGTAATGATCGAAGGGCCCGGTCATGTCCCGATGCATCTGATCAAAGAGAACATGGACAAACAATTGGAAAGCTGCGGCGAGGCGCCCTTCTATACGCTTGGGCCACTAACAACGGACATTGCACCCGGCTATGATCACATCACATCGGCCATCGGGGCTGCGATGATCGGGTGGTATGGAACGGCGATGCTCTGCTACGTCACACCGAAAGAGCACCTCGGACTACCCAATAAAAAGGATGTGAAGGATGGAGTGATCGCCTACAAAATTGCTGCTCACGCCGCAGACCTGGCTAAAGGGCACCCCGGCGCGCAATATCGCGACAATGCTCTATCGAAGGCGCGCTTTGAGTTTCGCTGGGAGGATCAATTCAACCTTTCACTCGATCCGGCGGTAGCGCGCGAGTATCACGACGAAACATTGCCGCAGGAAGGCGCAAAGCTGGCTCACTTCTGTTCAATGTGCGGTCCTCATTTCTGTTCGATGAAGATCACTCAGGACGTGCGCGAATACGCGGCGCAAAAGCAGATTGATGAAGCGCAGGCGCTCGAGACGGGAATGAAAGAGAAGGCAGAGCAATTCGTCGCCGCTGGGGCGGAGATTTACCAAAGCACGCGTGAGAATTGACGGGATTCAGGGTCCACTAACAAACAAAACGATCCACGAAATCACACAAACCTCTCTTGTAAATCATCCGAGCCTTGGTTTACGGTTAAGGTGGGTCGGTCCGTCGCCCTCAAACAGAGGAGAAGTTCATGTCAGTAAGATCTCTGGCGAGAATTGCCGTCCGTTTACTTCTACTGTCTTTCATTTCCGTGGCATCGTACTCAGCTACTGGTGCCCAAACTCCCGATGGATTGGCGGAGATGAAGGATAAGGCGTCCGCCCTGCTAAAGCAGACGAATTACGTTGAAGCGGTGCCGCTGTTGGAGAAGATTGTTTTGGCGGAACCCAATAATGCTCAAGCGCATTATTTTCTGGGTTCCGCTTTGCTTGGTCAGGCCGCGAACACCAAGGATGAAACGCAGAGGAAAGCGTTGCGTATGCGTTCGCGTTCTGAATTCATAAGATCGAAAGAGCTCGGAATCACCGAACCGAACATCGACGCAATGATCCAGAGCTTACCGCTCGATGGCTCGGATGCGCCGGCATTCTCGTCCAATACGCCGGCGAACGCGCTTATGGATGAAGGCGAGGCTCTTTTCAGCCAGGGCAAGTTGGACGAGGCGCTAAAGAAATATCAGAAGGCCCTGGAACTCGATCCGAAACTCTATCATGCGGCCCTTTTCTGCGGTGATGTGTTTATGCAGAAAGGTGATTTCGCGCAAGCCGAAGTCTGGTATCAGAAGGCGATCGGCATTGACCCGAACCGGGAAACCGCCTACCGCTATTCAGCGACGCCTTTAATGAAGCAGGGGAAGACCGAGGCGGCTCGGGAGCGTTATGTCGAGGCCTTCATCACCGAACCCTATAACCGATTCGCCCGCGCAGGATTAATCCAATGGGCGCAAGCAACAAACACAAATCTGGCCCACCCGAAGATCGATATTCCGACTAACGTCACTTTTGATGAGAAAGGGAACGCTAAAATAGATCTTGATGCGAGTGCTTTGGCAGGTACTAAAGATGACGGATCGTTTGCCTGGATTTCCTATGGAATGACACGCTCGCTGTGGCGGAAGGAGAAATTCGCGAAAACCTTCCCAAACGAACGAGTGTACCGCCACAGCCTATTGGAAGAAGCAGACGCTTTACGCAGTGTTGTTTCTCTGGCGACTACTGACAAGAAAACAAAAACGCTCAGCCCATCGCTGGCTAGATTAAAGAAGCTGAATGATGCTGGTCTGCTTGAGGCCTATGTTTTGCTGGCGCTGGCCGACCAGGGAATTTCCAGGGATCATCCGGCTTACCTCAAGGATGGGCGGGCAAAGCTGCGCCAGTATGTCAATGAGTATGTCCTAAAAGGAGGTGGCGACTAGCTCGTCTCACGGCTAACCGGCAATTCACATGTCTCCATCAAAACAGCAGTCACAAACTAATGGTGACGTTCACCTTGAAAGAGTGCGTCGCATCTGTGCTGCATTACCCGAGACGTTCGAGAAACTCTCGCATGGCGAGCCAACGTTCTTCGTCCGGAAAAAAGTATTTGCGATGTTTTCCAACAATCACCACCACGATGGACACGTGGCGGTCCTGATACCCGCCCGCCATCGGCATCCAGGCCATGCTGATCGAGGCGTCGCCAGAGACGTTTTACCGATCCACGAAATTACACGAATGTGTTTGGTGTTATTTCTTTTGATTTCGAGGATGAGTTCGCGAGATGCGAAAAATCATCGTGTACATCGCTACGAGTGCTGATGGCTACATAGCCCGATCTGATGGGGGCGTCGAATGGCTCAATCGTCCCAAGATCAAAGGGAACTATGGGATGGGCGAGTTCTACAGGTCCATCGATACTATTCTCTGGGGCCGGAAAACTTACGGTCTTGGTCTGGAAATGGACGAGGGAGTCAGCGCCTTTGATGCGGGAGTTAAGAACTATGTGTTCTCACGACGTCCGCCTAAAACCAATCCCAAGACGGTTGAGTTTGTGAAAGAGCCAATCAAAGAATTTGCCGCCGGGATTCGAAACACGCCGGGGAAGGACATTTGGATGATGGGCGGCGGTGGTATTATCGCTTCATTCCTGGATGAAGGTGAGATTGACGAATTCATCATTCACGTAATCCCAACTTTCATAGGCGAGGGGATACCTCTAATCGCTCCCCGACATCGGCTGGTACCTCTGAAGCTGATATCTTGCGAGACTTATTCCGACGGCGTGGTCCGACTTCACTATGCCGTAACCAAAAACACCAATCCAGGTATCAAAGGGCGGAAAGCCATTCGCCGCAAACCAAAGTGACTTCAAAAGAGGAGTTGAGCCGCAGATTAACGCTGATAACGCGGATCAAAAACAAATAAGTGTTAAGAAGCTCACTGTGAGACCTTTGCTCACTTTTCTTCTCTGATCCGTGTCATCCGCGTTAATCCGTAGCTAATTCTCATTTCCTCACGCGCTCATTTAATGCCTTTGCGGGCCAGTTGCTCTTTCAGAGCCGCTGCCACTGCGATGTCAAAGCCGCTCTGCTTGTTTCCGTTGCGCTTCTTTGTTTCGGCGGCGATGAACTCAGCACGCTGTTTTGATAGGGTAACGATCTGTGCTCGTAAATCCCGGCGTGCAGCAAGTCGTTTTTCGATCTCCTGCCTGCGTTCCTCCACTGAGAGTTTTCGAAGTTCCGCAGGCAGATCTTCATCTTTCACCGAGTCAAGCTTTACTGAGCCATTCTCGATACTTTGCAGCAGATCGCCGACATAGGCTTCGGAGTTGACAGCTTTGTTTAAGGCACGTTCCGCTTTGGCCGGGGCGGGCGCAGACGTAGCAACACTGGCTTCCACACGCGCAATGTCTGCCGAAGCTCGAGCGCGTGTCTCTTCGCCGGCGGTGCCGCCACCGCCACCGTATGCGACGTAGGTAGTGCCGAGTTTTGCTGCCAGTTCGCCCAACTGAGTGTCGTATGGTGTGGCAATCGCCTGCACTCCTCCGTCCTGCGCAATCGAGAAGTACTGCCCTTGACCAAGGCTGGCAATTGTTTGCCAGGCTTCACTCGTACCGGGCATGTCGCCGCATTGGATTGTGTTCACCACAATCCCCCGCCGCACTGCTTCGGCGGTGGTTGTGGCGGTGTCCGGTTCGTCGCGGTAGTCGTTGTGGGGTGGCGCATCACCCACGAGGAAAAGAACCTGGGCGAGGCCGGAAGTGCCTTGCGACCAACCCGCTCGCCGGACGCCGTCGAACAGCGCTCGTCTAACATCCTCGGGAGCGTCGCCGCCGCCAACCGCACGGTAATTCATCAGCGTGGAATAAACCTTATCCAGATCATTGGTTAGCGGTAAGACCGTGGTCACGTACTCATCGCCGCGATCCCTGTAACCAACCAAACCAATTCTCACAGCCGGATGCGCAGGTGATTGCATCACATCATTGACGATGCCCCAGATACGTTGCTTGGCTCCGTCAATCAAACCCGTCATCGACGATGTCGTATCAACCACAAAGACCATTTCCAGAACCTGCCCGCCACTGGCAGGCTGGTTAGCGGTGTCCGTTGCGGTGTCAATCGGATTAATTGTGTCGGTACGGGACTGAAGTACCCAGGCGGTCGCCAGGCCAATGCCGATAAAGAATGTGAACAGTGCGGTGCCGATCTTGAAAGCTAGCCCTCTCATCTTAACTCTCACCTCCTGGTTTTATGGTCAGAACAGATTCGTATCGGTTTCGTGTTCCCGGTTTGTGTGACATTAGACGTTTATCAGTGAAAATCGTTCCCTTGTTGACCCGCTCGGACACTCGGAACGGAACACTGAAGATGCTGGTTGAACGAGTAGGAATCTATTTCTTGCGTAAGGAACCGGAGAAGGTCGCGATTGAGGGCGACGGTTGATCCGGGAACAAATTGCCCGAACCTAAGACACGATCCACGCGCATCACACGAAATAAACAGAGGAACATTTCGTGTGAGTTTGTTTTTTGGTTCGTGTGAGTTCGTGGATAGATTTTTTTATTCGCAAAAAACCTGTGGAAAAACAAGAAATTGTCACTTTGTTACACAGATTAAAAAGCAAAGACAGTAGAGGACGGCCAAGCCATGATTTACTTCGGTCATGATTTGTTCAGGAGTTATCTTGTCTTGTTCCATAAACAGGAGTTGAAGCTACTTGAAACCCTCTCGCGCCCAGATTATCGCGTACGCCAGGGCCAGGGCGTACCGCTGTTGCACCATGTCAATGTCGTAGCCATTCGGGTCTGCGTTGTTACCCCAGGCCAGGTCCCTCATCCCAGTCATACCCTGCTCTAACTGGCCGATCATACTCTTCGGCACTCCGCTCACGCCAGCCTTACTTGCTTTCAGGTTCTCAGTTGCTTGTTGAAGATCATCTGCCGCTTCCAGCAACTCCCGCTTAAGTGCTTCCGGGGTCTCATAACTACCATTCGCGTGCAGGCGGAGAGCCAAGAGCTGATCCACAACTTTATCGTACTTAGCTCTGGAGCAAAGGATCAGTTCGACCTCTCCCGCGGCGACTTTCGTGACGCCCTCTTCGGCCAGGATGGCTGACATGTCCGGTAGACGCAGGTTGGAACCTACCTCAATGTGGGTTTCATCTTCGATATGGTTGCAGAGTTTGATCACCCCCGAATATTTTTGGTGGCCGTATCGCAGCTTGGCGATGGAGGCGAGTGTTTCGTCCTTACGAAGTGTGCAGGCAACTGCGTTTAGTTTGGCTCTGGGTTCCCATTCGGACGGTGGTAGGTGTTTATGTGGGTAACGCTTCACCTGGGGTTCCGGGCGTAGCCAAGCTGGCTTCTGACGGAGCAGAATGATACCCCCGATGACGAGGACGACGACGGCAAGGGTAATTATTAGGGGGCCCTTTAATGTCAAAGACTTCATGATCGGTTACTTCACCCGTCCCTGCAAAGCGATCATGGCTGCGAGCGAGGCATCCTTTTGGTCCTTTCCCCAGGGTGGACCAACTGATTTCCCCAGCAAAGCAATCGTCTTCCGCAAGCTGTTTATGGAAGTTGCCAATGCTCGTTCAGCCTGCTCATCCAGCTGCTTCTCTGGTATTCCAAGGAACTTTAAGCGGCAGGCCTCGGCGGCACGAGCCAGCGCATCGCGGAACAGCACCCCCTCAGCCTTGTGCATCCGGAAATGCACGGCAAGGATTTCGTCGACGGTCCAATCAGGCATGGGATCGCCCATGAGGACCGCGCAAGGGGCTACCTCATGTCCCGCCTGGCGTACGCGTTTTACGGCGGCGCGCATCTCTCGCACCGCTATGCGACGCGCCGTCTCGATCCCTCTTTGGACTAGATCTCGTCCCTCGTCCGCGTCCAAGAGTTCAGCAGCGTGATAAGGCTGCTTCGCCCACGATGCTTGGTCGTTTTCAACCAGCTCCAGGCGATCACGATCGACCACTTGCAGCTCTCCACTGCGTGTACCGATGACGACCAGCGATGCCCATCCTGAGTGGGCTTTGAGACCGAACGCGACTTTCATAGTTAGAGATGAATTACGAGTTAGCCTTTGATACTCCAGGGAATCCAGCGTGGTATGGTCTTACAATAGTTCCGATAAGATTCTCCAAACTTCCGCGTCAATATTGGCTCTTCATATAGAACAACGAAGAGATAGAAGAAGATGAATACTATGGCCGCATATTCAAACAGGGTTCGCGATTCGAAAAACAGGGCCTCGCCAAACAGGATGGATACGACTCCCACGTACATTGGATTTCTCACATAACGATAAAGTCCCCGCACGACTAGCTCTTTCGGTGGATCAATCGGAGCCGGTGTACCCCGGCCGGCAAAGGTGAAGTCCCAGGCACACCAAAGGTAGATTGATGCCCCGAGCAATATTGGAATAGCCCCGAGGTATCGCAAGATGCCGATCTGCATAGGGGCCGAAGAACGTAAAGACAGTAACCATAATGGGATCAGTATGGTCACGCTCCCTGGAACGACGATGGTAAACATCAATGTCTTCAATAAAGTCATTGCTGTGCCTACCTAAAGCCGCCGAACGTCCGAATTAATCGAGCGCGTTCAGACAACCCATCGAGCCAACTATCAAGTAAGAGGGCCTCGTCATTAACTCTGAGTTTCGACAGGCGGAGTTTCTCCAGACCAATCTGTCTTCGTCTTAGCATACTCAATCCAATCACCTGATGTAATTAATGTCCGAAAGGAATAGAATTCGGGACTAGGTTCAAACACGCAACAAAACCTTCTGTTAGTTCCGAGAAGAATTTCAACCGGCTTCCGCAAATAATTGCTTGATGCTTCAAAATCATCTAACTCATTAAGAGTCTCATCATCAACTTCATAGACTTCACCAATAACCAATGAGCTCGATTCATTAAGCAGCAAGCCGGGATATGCACCTAGATCATAGAGGCTGC
>DASQPD010000103.1:0-22020 GCA_035644135.1 Pyrinomonadaceae bacterium | reverse complement strand
TCGGTCCAACTCGTCGAGCACAATGTTCGACAACAACGGTGACAAGGGCCCACCTTGCGGCGTCCCTTCGTCCACCGGACTCACCAACCCGCCTTCCATTACTCCCGCTTTGAGATACGCCAGAATCAGTCTCAGCATTCGCTGGTCGCTGATTCGTTTGGCAATCCGCGCCATCAGTTTGTCGTGGTTTACTCGGTCGAAGAATTTCTCTAAGTCCAAGTCCACTACCCAGCGATAGCCCTCGGCAAGGTATTGCTGCGCCTTGGTTACCGCCTGATGCGCCGACCGCCGCGGGCGAAACCCGTAGCTGTGGTGGGAAAACGTCCCGTCCCAAATGCGTTGCAGCACCTGCATTACCGCTTGCTGGATAAAGCGATCCAGCACCGTCGGGATACCAAGCTTCCGCATCCCGCCGTCCGGCTTAGGTATTTCTACCCGCTTCACCGGCTCTGGTTTGTATGTGCCGCTCAGCAATTGTTGACGGATGGCTGGCCAATGCTGCTTCAGATACGCTGGCAACTGCTCGACGGTCATCCCCTCAATACCAGCGCTGCCTTTATTCCGCTTGACTCGTGCCAATGCCCGCTTGCAATTACTCCGCTCGCAGACTATTTCCATCAGTGGTTCAATACTAGCCGGGCTTTCTGCTCGGCGCTGCGCCATAAGCGATTCGGTCCCTTCGCCGGTACTCCTCGGAGCTTCACTCCTACTCGTATCCGCGAAGGCCAACACTAGCTGGTTCTTCTGCCGCTTGTCGCTCATAACTCGCGCTGCTTACTTGCCGCTCTCCTTAGCCTCCTTACGGAGGACCGTTTGGGCCTTCATCACTGCGCGTGATTACTATGCCCGCTGCTGACTGCTGCCGCTGTATTCAGGTGGCATCACTACCACCTCAGTCGCGATTCCACGACCAGCCGCAGCTCTCCCGAGGTAAGTTCGACCGCCTTCAGCGCACAACCGCCGGATTTACAACCAGCGTCCTTGATGGATATGGGCTTCGCATGTCACTTGCCAGCTCGCCCGACGCCGTATGCCTCCTATCCGGTTCTTGTTCATCGGCTCGCGCCTTTGCTCCACGCTTCCTTCAGACCCCGCCTCGCGACGACGCCCTTGCGCTTCGCTAACTCTTCACCTCCATCAGGTTGAGTAGAGGACTTTCACCTCCTAGCTCTCGAACATGCTCGGCACACAAGCTAAACCCCGCGCAGTTTTACAATTGCGCGGGGTTTTATTCTGGGAGTCGCGATTGAAAAAGTCAGATAACGTGAATGACTTTCAAGGCACTCAACTTTAGCAACTCAATCAGGTTTCCCCCTTTTGTCGCCCTTGTTCTTATCACCGCCGCCCCGATTGTTGCTGTTCTGCGGTGGTTTCTGTTTGTCACCTGCGACAACTTTATTGTTCCCTTTAGGCGGGCGTTTGTCGTCCCCTCGTTGGGCGAAGGCGCCCGCTGAAGCAATGAGGGCGGCCATTGCCCCCGCCAACAACTTTCGCTTCAGGTTAACCATAACTTCCAATGCCTCCTCATGCCTTAATCCAAGCGCGCATGGGAGGGAGAAGAGACGCGCAGCCGTTTCCGAGCAATATGAGTGCCAAAAGCCCCTGCGAGTCAACCCCTTGTTATACCGTCCGAGTCTACCAACAGATACCATTTCGCGCACCGTTTCGACGGCTCTCGCACCGTATCGTGCACCTTCGCTGACCTCAACCAGGAGCGCGAACAGTCTCGCAGAAGGTCATAAAGCCACACTATCGTAAAGTTTCTACCGCCTGGTGGTGACGCTCAAAGTGCCGACATTTCCGCTGGAATCGAAGACCCGAAGCGCTATGGTATGCTCGCCGGGTGACAACACCCGAAAGGCAAGCGAGTACTGCTCGTGACCACTGTCCGCAATACCATCGTCCGGAAACATCGGGTTCCAGGGCGCGCCGTCCAAACTGGCGTCAGCCTTTTTGATTTTTCCGGTTGCGTCGTCAACCTGAAACACCACCCTGATACCATCGGCATTCACCTGTGGAGTACCGACAACTCGAACAACCGGCGGCGTGTTGTCAATGTCTACAGGCTCACTGAGTCGTTCCCCGGTAAGCATCTGACCAGGGGGATTGTCTGGTCCATCTGAAGCCACAATCTTGATCACGTACCGTCCATCTGCCAAGGTCGCCCCGTCAATCGTAAAAAAGTTATCGCGAAGCTTGTCTTTCAACAGCCGGAATGTACTCTCGTTTAGAGCGCGGTAATACACAGAATAATCGAGCGTATCCCCGTTACGATCTTCAGCCTGCCACTGGAAAGAACGCGCACCGCGTTGATAAAAGCGCCTTGAGGGAACCTGGGCCGCCGCCCCAAACAGCGCCGGATCCAAACCCGAAGATTCGACGTTAGGATCAACCTGCAGCTGGGCCACTGGCTGCAAGCCAACACCTATGGGCAAGGCAGTAATGGAAATAACCTCGGGCGCAACATTCCGGGGCAAGTAAGCTATGCAGACATCTTCGATCCAACTCGGAGTTGAAGCTGCGCGCGCAGATCTAAGAGTGGCCCGCCACTGAATGAACCGAGCTCGCGGACTAGCTATCTGATTCCCTTCCGTGTCACGGTAGGCCGCGCTCCAATCACTCCAGGTGGAATCAGGACGCTCGCCGTTTCCCGAACGGGTCTGCAAATCAGCACTTCCGGCGCCGCGCCACCAGATACGCCCCCAGCTCGAAATGAGCTTCGCATCCCGCACGGGAGATTCATAAGATCCCTCGGTAACAAGATCGTTTCCAAAGCGAAAAAGTTTTCCCTGGTTGCTCGAGGCTGCAAACACCTGTCCGCTTCGAACGAGGAAGGAAGAGATCTGACCCTCAGTCGATTGCAACAACAGAGTGTCCCGGCCGTCGTTTGTTACCGAGTAGATCCTTCCCTTGTCCGCCGTGCCAATCAGCACACTACCGGGTTGCAGTGCCGGAGCAATGGCAAACGCGGTCACAGTCGGAGAGCTCCAAACAACGTCCGCGGCCCCGTCCGGCAATATCCGGAACACAGCGCTGCGCGCGCTGGAAACATCGGTACGGCTTCGCGCTGTTTGTGACTGAGCCTGAAGCGGTGCTCCACTTTCATCAACCGCTGTGATCGTCACACTCGTGCTCGGTGTGCCCGGTTCGGAGGGCTGGGGAGCGGGTGTGGGCGTGATTGAAACGCGGCCGGAGGAAGCTGAATCGCTCAAGGCAAGCGCGTAAATCGAGCCATCCGCTGCTGCTGCCAACGAATGAATCTCGCGCAATTGAGCGTCGAATAAGGCAAAGGCTTTTCCATCAGAAGAAATGCGCAGGACCAATCCGCCGGGATCAGTTCCCGCTATCAGGTCTCCCTGGGGGGTGACCGCCAGTGAAATTACGTGTGTCTGCGTCGTATTGATCAGCAGAGACGATTCCGGCGCCGCACCGGCAGACCGCACACGATACAGCTTGCCGTTATCTCCCGTGCCAACTGCCAGCGAGCCGTCGCTCATGACTGCGAGTGACCAAATGTACTTATCCGGCGGATCAAAGTACACGTCCGCATGGCCGTCGGCCGTAATCCGATAGACTTTGCCGTCAGGCGACGTGCCGGCGTAAAGCGCGCCGTCTTTCCCCACCGCAAGACCGGTTACATCCAACTCAGCGGCATCGTAGAGCAACGAGCCATGTCCATCCGGGCTAACGCGAAAGATCTTGCCATCATGGCCGGTGCCCAGGTAGACATTTCCCTGGTTATCGACGGCGCTGGACCAGATAAACGCTTGCTCAGTCTTGAAGACCTCAGTCAGATTTGGCGCGAGCATCAGAACGCCTGTGTCACTGATCGAAACCCCGCGCGCATCGCCTTTGAGGAGATCCGCTCGCCCGCTGAGTTCCCAAACGACCGGCTGGCCGGCGCGAACCGTGCTCGCAGGACCGAACACGAGAACGATGGTTACAAGAGACCAGAATGTTTTTAAGAGTCTGAAGTGAATCATTAGTTTCCTATGTACTTAGCGTAAAGCGAACGAGCGATTGAGACTTCGGCAGTGCCGCGAATGATTGATCGCGCATCTTGAAAAACGGTCAATTCGTATTCACCGGTGCGAAAGCGGAGAAGATAATTGTTAAACTTTACCTCGCCGGCACTGCTGAGTCGTTCAGCCAGGGAGCGAAAGTCGACCTGCGTTGTTTGCGCAGGCGAAATCTGGACGGCATCCCGTCCACACAATACGGCCGAGAAATCGGTGGCATCGGCTTCCAGCGCCGGGAAATTTCGCAGCCCACAAGTCGGGCAATCCACCGCTGGATTGCCGGGATTGACCTTTCGCCACTCGTTACGCCAGACGTCAAACTGCATCAGCGAGCCATGTAAATCAGAAATCCGTCCGGTGAGCAGCTTAAGCGCTTCAGTGACCTGGACGGCCGCTACAATGCTGATGATCGGCATTATCACACCGGCAGTGTCACAAGTCGGTGCACTGGCAGCGGGGGGCTCCTGTTCAAAGATGCACCGAAGACAGGGCGTTTGATGCGGCCGAATGGTCATTGTGACGCCGTAGGATCCGACAGCCGCCCCATAAATCCAATTCGTGTTGTGCTTGACGCAGGCGTCGTTCAGTAGATAGCGCGTGGAGAAATTGTCGGTTCCGTCCAGGACCACATCACAATTGCCGATCAGCCGTTCGATGTTTGACTGATTCACGTCAACAACCTCTGGTTCTGTCTCGACTTCCGCATTGATCCGGCCGACGCGATTTGCCGCAGCGATAGACTTGGGCAAACGTTCGGCGGCATCCTGCTCGGTAAACATTGATTGTCTTTGCAGGTTCGCAGCTTCGACAAAATCGCGGTCCGCGATGCGGAGCGTGCCGATACCCGCGCGTGCCAGCGCTTCAGCTTGAGCCGATCCGAGTGCGCCGCAACCCACAATCAAAGCTCGAGAGTTTCGAATCAGCTGCTGGCCTTCAGCACCGATTTCTGCAAAAAGGATTTGCCGGCTGTATCGCTCGTTACTCATTAGATAAAGCCCTGGTGGCCGCGTGTTGCATCACTTCGTACGATGGGTCGATACCGGTCCACAGCCTGAACTGCTCGACTGCCTGATTGACGAGCATGGTTAATCCGCCAAGTGTCTCGCACCCAGCTGCCCTCGCCTCGCGGAGAAAACGGGTCTCAGAAGGATTGTAGACTAGATCGTACACCAAACGTGCACCGCCCAACTGCTCGGCGATTGCGGGTGTTTCTTCCGCTAGAGGTCCGCGAGTCCCCAACGGAGTCGCGTTCACCACCACGTCAAATTCCCTGAAACTCGAATTTCGCAACGGCTTCAAATGTGCCGCAAACCTATCAGCCACAAGCGATGCCTTCTTTAGATCACGCGCGAAAAGCGTGGTGGCCGCACCTTGCGAGCGCAAACCCCAAAGCGCAGCCCGCGCAGCGCCCCCAGCACCGACAACCGCGCAATTAGCTCCCTTTAAGTCACCCACTCGTTCCTTCAAAGCATCGATCAGGGCAGCCGCGTCGGTGTTGTAGCCAAGCAAATGGTCTTGGTCAATCACTATGGTGTTCACCGCGCCGATTTCGCGCGCCACTTCGTGAACCGAGTCGAGCAGATCCATTACAGCAGATTTATGCGGCGCGGTAACACTTAACCCGCGCAGGTTCCAGTTGAGTTCACGGGTCAGTGGATTCGCCATCCGGGTGACAAACGCGCGGAGATCATGAACTTCGAAAGGGATAAAGACAGCATTCACTCTGGTAGCTGCAAAGGCCGCGTTTTGAATGTGAGGTGAAATCGAGTGCGAAACGGGGCAGCCTATCAGACCTGTGATCCCAGTTTCCGAATCAATCTCATCAACACGGTAGAGCTGCCGAAGCTCCGCTGCAGGGGCCTGGCCCGGCGCAGTGCCGGTCTGCTCTCCCAACGAGCCATAGGTCAGGAACCCGCCGCGTGATGGCCCCAGAATGCGGCTAGCAATCCCCGCCTCGCCCATGGCAATCGCAATGATTTCTCGACCTTCGATTCTCGCGCGTTCCATCAACTTGAAAACAGGGAGGCAGTCGATTACATCCTGAGCCTGAACGGCAATCTTCAGAATCCGGGCCGGAGTAGCAGCCAATCGCTCGTATATTTGCGTGAGATCGGCAGGAACACGCTGAAAGTCATGATGGGAACAGATCACGCGCTTCCAATCAACCTTAACGTTGCGGATGGCCATCAGCATCGTGGCCAAATCAAGTTCGATGTCGACAAAGTCTTTGGTGAAAGGACGATCAAAAAAGTCGCGGCGATACTTCAGCTCAAACGATCCACCACCGCCCTGTTCAGCCGGTCGTAAGGTAATTATCACTGGGTGGTCCATTGTTGACAGCAAGGTATCGAGCGCCCCAGTAGCCCGGTTGAGCTCATTCCGCGTCAGGCAGTCAAAGCGAAGTTCAATCAGATCGCCAACCTCAGACGCGCGCACAGCAGCTTGTTGCATCGCCGTCAAGGTCGCTTCACAAACCGGCACACAGATTTGAGTCTTCGTCTTGGCTTCCATGATCCTTGGGCGGGTCAAACACACTGCGAGGCGATGCTTTTATCCAGCTGTCGAGCGAAAGAGCCGGCGCATCGCCTCGAGATGATCGAGAGCTCAACTGTTGGGATCGCCAGAAGCATCCAGGTGCCGCGTCGGTGCTTCAGCGCCGAGATGTCGAGTCGTCCCTTCGGTAACGCTCGCCGGCGGAGCGATCATTTCACCTGTATTCCTGGGCGGCAAGGAGCTGACTCGCGGCGCGGCGGGAATAGAGGACTGGACCGGAAACCCGGCCGTCAAATTCCTTTTCTGTTCTTCCCTGATCCGAATGAATTGAGCAATACCGGTTCCCATCATCGAGAAAGCCGGGATCAACATCCAGAACCACCAGGTTCTGCCCATAATCGAGAACGACAGCGCAATCGAGATGACTAGAAAGGCCATCCCCATGAAGATATTCTTGAAAGCGTGATCGAGGCTTAGTTCGCGACCGCGTTTTCTGCGCCCACGCCTGCCTCGGCCTTCCACCTCATCGACCACCTCTGGCAATTGTCCGGTTAACGCCTGAGGCACAAGACTGATGTTTGCGCCGCACGTGCGACAAAAACTCGCGCCCTCGAGATTCTGGCTTGCACATTTCGGACAAAACATGACTTCCTCCTCAGTACCGCAACCTGTTAGCTTGCGTCGCTTCGCCAGGCAACTGCCTGAGTTACCAAGCTAACAGCTTGCGTTACCGGCGCAAGCTAACAGCTTGCGTTACCTGCTGCGCTGGCGCAGTGCTTCGTAGAGCAGGATCCCCGCCGCGACTGACACATTCAGTGATTCAAGATTGCCGGCCACTGGAATACGAACCAACTGGTCGCAGTGTTCACGAACAAGCCGATGCAGGCCCGAACCCTCATTCCCTAAAAAAACCGCCACCGGAAGCGTCCAATCCCACTCCGTGTATTCCATCGTCGCCTCTTCTGCCGCTCCGACTACCCAGATGTTACGTCCTTTGAACTGCTCTATCAATCGCACCAGATTAGTTACGCGGGCAACGGGAACGTATTCCAATGCGCCGGCTGCGGCCTTTGCGACTGTATCAGTCAATCCGACTGCTCGTCTTTCGGGAATGAAAACTCCATCAACCCCGGCACATTCCGCTGTGCGAAGAATTGCGCCCATATTCCTTGGATCCTCGATTCCGTCGAGGCCGATTGCGAGGGGTGACTGTCCGCGAGCAAGTTTGTCATCGAGTATCTGCAATAGATCGTCGGCATCTCGATAGTGCGCGGCCGCTGTCCGGGCGACAACCCCCTGGTGCCTTGCCGCACCTAATGCGCGATCGAGATCCAGCCGCGGGACACGATGGACCGGCACACGGTTTTGTCTGGCCAGGTCTAACAACTCTTTCAGGCGTTCGTGCCCGCTTCCTTCGGCGATCGTTATCTGTTCGATTTGACGTTGTCCAGCGCGCAGAGCCTCAATCACCGGTACCAGTCCATATAGGCGAGCTGCCGTTGAACCTTCCGGTTGCTCGTGTTTCGCCGGCGAGTTTTCGGTCCGGTAGATGCGAACGCCGCCCGGTCGCCTTTTATTCTTCATTGACCGGCACCGGGCTGTTGAGTCTTAGGAAATATTGAAGACGAGAGTAAAGAGTGAACTGGTCTTCATTGCTGCTCTCGATTATGCCGCTGGTGCTGTACATCCCCGGTCGCTCGCGATGCCAGCCGCCGGCTTCGGTTCGTTGCCGGGACGGCCAGACCGGTTCGAGCGTATGTCTGGTGGCCGCATATGATTCGTCCAATTGCACGCGAGGTGAAAGCTCGCGGATTACCTCTACAAGCGTGCGCAGATTCTCACCCGCAATCAGACCCTTCCGTCGCCCGAGCACTGAGAAGTCAAAGCTGCCTGCCTCAATCCGCCAAGAAGGAGGGTCCGGCTCACCGTAAATATCGAGAATAGGCTCGTCGGAAAAGAACTCGCTGGAATTCACAATATCATTCTCCGCACGGCGCGTGGTTCGTTCCTTCACCTCAATCCGTCTTACGAGGATTCGGCCGAGAACCAGTAAATCAATGCGGCTGAACTCCAACACCACCCCAGGCATTCCGGCAAGCTGATATCCCGTGAGGCCGTCCCCTTTAATACTCGCGGAGCGGATGCGGACCATCTGACGCTCATCCAAACGCAGCTGTTCGTCCGCAACCGAGATTGTGTCGATACCGAGTTCGCCTAGTCGTCGAACAACCAGTTCCGCTTCGTCTCGACTGGCGGCACGAGCCAGCGGCAATGATCTTCCACTGGAGATTACTCGCCGCAGTTCGTCTGGCCTCAACTTGAGTAGTTCGGCCGCTGCCCCCAATCTCTCGTCAGATAAGCTGGTTCCACTCGTTGGTACAAGGATGATGTTGATACCCTGTTCCCATTGCTCGAGGCGCCGCAGAGCAGGCTTTTGCATGTTCGCGCTTTTTTCCGTGACGGGAAGTGAGGCGCTACAGTAAAGACAGTTAACTCTGGTTGGGGGATTGGCCCGCAGGCATTCTTCGCAACGGACCATCTGCTCGGCAGAAAACGCCTCCACTTCAGAAGGCGTCAGTGGAACTAAATCGTGAAGAGGAATCTTTTCGTTATCTTTCGGCAACAGCTCCTCCAATAAACAGGATTATACGACGTGTAGTACTATTTCCGCGGAGTAAAACGAACGATGCGCGAGCAATTCAAAACAAAGGGGAAGTTCGTGCTAATCCTGGCGGTTTCGCTGGTGGTTGCAGCTTGTTCAGGGTTGCAGCCGCCTGACGCCGGTGGTCCAAGGGCCAATCAGCCTGCCTACCCGGTGGTCCTCGCGGCAGACACCGCGCGTTTACAGGAGGCACTGGTGTTCTGGCAGCGACTCGCTCAGCCTCAGACTGGTGCGGAGAAAGCCCAGGTCTCATTGCACCCCTATACCGCCACGATCGAAGGTTTGCCGCCGCATTCCAATCTGCTGTTACCTAAGGTCGGTTCAGCTCCAACTATGTCGGAAGAGGAAACGCGAGAATCTTTGCGCAGGTTCATCCAGGAGTGGCAAGGGTTGATAGGGGCAGAGCCGATTCAGCTTTCACTCCGCGGGCGAACCGATCAGCCGGATGGGAGCAAACTTGCAACCTATGAACAGCAACCCTTCCGTTATCCGCTTCGTGGCCCTTACGGCAAGCTGCGAATCCGATTTACTGCAGATCGCCGCGTTGTCGATTTCTCTAGTACGTGCATTCCACATGCTGATCGCCTGCAGGCTTCGATCGCTGCAGTGACTCCGCAGGTCGGCTGGGAAGATGCGTCCGCCCGCCTGGCGAATTTGAGCGTGTCCTTCGGCAATGGTCCGGGGCAGCAGGCGAGTTACACAATCTCGCCAGCGAACAAGCCAAATGTCCGGGAGCTGGTTGTTTACGCGAAGGATACGGCTAATGGCCCCTTGGAGCTTCGTTTGGCGTGGGAAATTGCCGTCACAAACGCACCCTTCCAATTAGTTTATCTTGACGCAGTAAAAGGTGACTTCCTGGCAACCGCCTGACTCTTCAGAAATTGGTCGCTTGACCAACGAGTGCCAAAGCAGCATCCTAGACCTGGATTTAGATAATTCTATGCGGAGCGCTTTATCTAATGAACAACTTTGATCCAACGAATAATGTCTCATGGCAGCTCGGTCACCGGGGCAGAGTGGCCGTGTTTATCGATGGCAACAATTTATTTCATGCCGCCCGTTTTCATAACATCGATATCGACTACAACAAATTGCTGCGGGTTCTCCTTGGTGACGGTCGTCTCTTGCGTGCTTTCTTTTACACTGGCGTGGATGTCGGAGCGGAACGACAACAGGGATTTTTGCTCTGGATGCGGCGAAACGGTTTTCGCGTCGTGCAAAAGGAGCTCAAGACTTTTTATGACGGCACGCGCAAAGCAAATCTGGATGTAGAGATCGCAGTCGACATGCTCTCGCTCGCCGGACGTTATGATACGGCGGTGCTGGTTTCCGGAGATGAGGATTTTGTTTATGCAGTGAATGCTGTGGCTTACAAGGGCTGCCGCGTTGAAATCGCCGGTTTCCGGTCAAACACGGCGCCCAAACTGATTGACGTAGCTGATTATTTCATTGACCTTGGAGAGATTGCAGACAAGGTACGCAAAGAAGCGTCGCATGGTCACCGTTACGACGAGCGCGACCTGCACGATCAGGTAACCACTCAGTACATGCATGACCAAATCCAACAGGAAGCAGCAGCAGATGTGCTGCACGCTGCGTTGCACGTCGTACTTGAATCGACTCTAGACGAAACGGACGAGCAGTTCGACGCGGCTTCCGAATTCATTCGCATCACGGACGATCATTGACCCAGAATTGCGAATTTTGAATTGCGAATTGCGAATTCGGATTCCGGATTGCGTATTGCGATCTAATGGACGGTCTTTTGGCGCCGCAGCGCTGCCCTTGCACATCACTCTCAAATCCGCAATCGGCAATTCGAAATTCGCAATTCAAAATTCGCAATTCGCAATCCCCATTCCGACACTTGTATGAAGATATTCACGATCGAAGAAGCTAATGCGCTACTGCCAACTGTCCGCAGCAATCTGCGCAATATTCAAAAAACTCACCGGCGACTTTCAGTTTATCGAGAACAGGCCAAAGAGGCCTCGGAAGCGGCTGAGCGTGGCGGCGGCGGTTTTGTTGAAGGTCCAATCTATGCACAACTGCTGATCAAACTCACTGAACTCATGAATAACCTCGAGTCCCTCGGGGTCCAATTAAAGGACCTGGATCGGGGCCTGGTCGATTTTCCCTACCTCCGCGACGGCCGAGTCGTGTTGCTCTGCTGGCAAATGGGCGAAGGTGATGAGGTTGAGTGGTGGCATGATCTGGATGCCGGCTTCACCGGTCGCACCCCGCTATGAAGGACCTCAGCCAAACGGGCAACTCCAACCCCTGCTTAATTTTCTCATTGACCACTTAAAGTAATTCCTGATAGTATCCGGCCCGTTGCAAATCCGAGCCGGAACCCAACCCCGGAGCCTGCTCGGAACTCGAGAATTTATCGGGAGGCCCTTGTGATGCGATGTCCCTCGTGCGGCGCTTCCTACAGCAACTCGGATTGCTGTACTGAGTGTGGAGCCGCCGTCCTGAGTTCTACCGAGTTGGACGTAAAGGAGAACGAATCCACAACTTTTGAGGTCACAACGAATTCCGGACCCTCACAACGACAAACGTCAAGAAAATCGACCTTACTGGAGTTTCCTGGAGTAGTGCGAAGCACCGTGCCTGACTGGCGTAGAGAATTGAGTGAACGAGTTCGGGAAGTCCAGGAAAGACGCGCTCGCGAAGCCGCCCAAGAGGCCGCTGAAGCCGAAAGTATGCGTCTAGCCCAGGCTGCGGCCGCCCCGGCGCCACAACTGGAACTATTGCCCCAAGCTACTGCACCAACCTTGAATCCGCTCGTTGCCGCAGCTCTCCGGCGTATTGAACGGGCAAATCAGCAACTCCCGACTGCGGCTACACACGCCAGATCAGCTGCCGCCGTCGCCTATGCTACGGAGGAAGAATTGGATAGCTCTCCCGACGAGCGTTTAGCCAATTCCACCGGCACACTTGACCTCGAGCAACCGCAGGTCGAGCCCCTCGAGCCTGCGGAAAAACCCCACAACCTGGTTGTTGTTCCTCCGCCAACGACTACGACAACATCGAAGCCTGAACCTAAGGTGGTTGCCAGGCGGCTGATCAGCGATCACGATCCCGTGCTCAATTACCTGGATGCTGTGCCCACGACCTTTCATTGGGACCAAATTGCGGAATCCCAGGCAGGTTTTGTGCGTCGCGTTTGTGGGGCGTTAGTAGACCTTGTGGTTTGTGCTCTTCTCTTCTCTCCTTTCGCGGCTGCGGTCGAATTAACGGGCGCCGACTGGCACAGATTGCGCACTATCGCTTTTGCGCTGGCGATCAGCACAATCGTTTCCTTCATTTATCTGACGGTCTCCACAGC
This sequence comes from Pyrinomonadaceae bacterium, assembly GCA_035644135.1. Classification (GTDB taxonomy): domain Bacteria; phylum Acidobacteriota; class Blastocatellia; order Pyrinomonadales; family Pyrinomonadaceae; genus PSRF01. The sequence continues at coordinate 9,515 of DASQPD010000103.1, read as the reverse complement.
CCTGACTGGTCGAACCCTCGGAATGCGAATGCTTTCAATGAGGACCGTAGACAGGAAAACTGGTCTGATTCCTACTGGCGCTCAATCCACCGGCCGCGCGGTTGTTTATTTAGCGTCTTTGTATGCTCTTGGCCTCCCGGCTATTTATGCGCTGGTGAATCGTGAAGGCTATACTGCCCACGATCAGATGACGCACACAATAGTCGTCCACGACTGATCTGGTGTAACCGCCGGAGTTCTGGGCCTTGCCACCTCGGCAAGGCCCTCTTTTTGCTCGGTAACGCAAGCTGTTAGCTTGCGTTGGTTGAGTCAACTCAACCTCGCAAGCTAACAGCTTGCGTTACCACTATTGCCTTGTGATACACAAGACCGTTCCCCCGTGCGACCCAACTAATCATCGTGCATCAGGAAACCCTCCAGCAGATTGTCGAAGAGATTGGCCCACTGCTCGAGGACCATTATTTGGGCAAGATTTTTCAACTGGGGCCCGCCTCGCTGGCGATTGACTTTGGGCTGCGAGAGGGACGCTATTTATTGCTCGCAGCTGATCCGGCTGCGCCTCGTGTACATCTGATCAAACGCCGGCTTAAGGATTTGAAGAAGCAATCGATTCCTCATTCGCAGTTTTCTCAGGTGCTGCGGTCGAGGCTTAGCGGAGCGAGGGTCACGGGTCTTACTAGAGATACTTCTGAGCGAGTGATCAGGTTGGCGCTGGAAGCTCGCGACGAGTCAGGCAAAACCGAGCGATATGTGCTTATCAGCCAACTCACCGGCCGCTCAGCTAATCTCTTCCTGCTGGACAGCGAAGGACGCATTACGGCTGTCGCGAGGGTCTCAAAGATTCCGGGACAATCAATTGGCGACGCCTATCAATCCCCTACCTCTGGAACAGGTGGAAAGCTGAACGACCCGGTACTGACCAAGGGTGTGTTCGAATCGCTCTCGGTCGCGCTTGACTCGCATTATCAAAGCCTCGACGCTGAACGGTCCTTTCAGCTCCTGGCGAATGGCCTTCGGAGCGGCGTGCGAAAAGAAATACAGCAGCGAACAAAATTGAGAAAGAACCTGGAAGAAGATCTCGCGAACCATGGTGAACCTCAGCAACATAAACGCATGGGTGACCTGTTGCTCGCGAATATCTCCACCGCAAAGCGCAAAGGATCAAGGGTCCTGATCAAAGACTTCTACACCGAAGGAGCCCCGGAGATCGAACTGGAGATAAACAAAGATATCCCCCTTCAAGAGGAAGCGGCCCGCTACTTTGATCGTTACACAAAGGCGAAGCGGGCTCGTGAAGAGATTGGGCAGCGGCTGGGAAAGATCGCAAAGGAATTGGAGGCGCTGGCAATTAGACAGGCCCGGCTCGAACAACTGATAGAGGTGCGCGACAAACAGGCGTTGGAGAGCTTTACAAAATCCGCGTCCCAACCCAAAGCGGGCAGTAATCGGCGGGCACCAGCAAAGATACCGGGTGTCCGCATCTACCGATCGTCAGACGGGTATGAAATCCTGGTGGGGCGCGGTGCGCGCGACAATGACCACCTGACGTTCCGAGTGGCGCGGCCAAATGACTTGTGGTTGCACAGCGCTGACTATCCCGGCTCGCATGTTGTGGTCCGGCGCGAGCAACGGAAGGAAATACCTCACCGGACTGTTATCGAGGCGGCCCAACTGGCAGCTCGCTTCAGTCAGGCGAGCAATGATTCGAAGGTGGTAGTGCACTACACACCACGTAAATTCCTTTCCAAACCAAAAGGTTCAGCGCCAGGTCTGGTCCGAATGTCGAGTTTCAAGACCATCCTGGTTGAGCCGAAGGAGACTCTCAAGCGCGAATGAGCACGATGTTATCTTCCAGGCAAAGTCGATGTTATCCTTTCCCGCATGAGTTCCCCCAAGAAAAATCAAGCGCGATCCGAGCAGCTGTTTGCGCAAGCAGTTCAATTGATGCCTGGTGGGGTTAATTCTCCGGTGCGTGCATTCCGCGGCGTTGGCGGTACTCCGCTATTCATCAAGTCCGCAAGCGGTGCTCTGATCACCGACGCCGATGGTCGCAGCTACATTGACTACGTAGGTTCGTGGGGCCCGATGATTCTGGGCCACGCTGACCCTGAGGTTGTGGCGGCCGTGCAGGAGGCAGCCGCCCGGGGAACCAGTTTCGGGGCGCCGAATGAACTGGAACTTGAACTTGCCGCAGAGGTCATCGACGCAGTTCCCTCAATCGAAATGGTCCGCATGGTGAGTAGCGGCACTGAGGCGACAATGTCCGCTATTCGATTAGCCCGCGGCGTTACCGGACGAGACAAACTCATAAAATTTGAAGGTTGCTATCACGGGCACGGCGATAGTCTGCTCGTCAAGGCGGGCTCCGGAGTCGCAACACTGGGTTTGCCCGATAGTCCTGGTGTTCCGGCTGCGCTGGCCCAATACACAATCACTGTCCCTTTCAACGATGTTGCCGCGCTCGAGAATATTTTTGCAGAACATTCCGATATCGCCGCTGTAATCATCGAACCGGTGGTTGGAAACATGGGTTGCGTGCCGCCGCAGGAAGGCTTTTTGCAAGCCCTCAGAGCGCTGGCGACAAAAGGCAACGCTTTGCTGATTTTTGACGAGGTCATGACAGGGTTCCGGGTGGCTCGTGGCGGCGCGCAAGAGCTTTACAATGTGAGACCGGACCTGACAACGCTGGGCAAAATCATCGGGGGCGGATTACCGGTGGGCGCCTATGGAGGAAGCAGGGAGTTGATGAGCCACATCGCACCGGCTGGTCCAATCTACCAGGCGGGTACACTCTCAGGAAATCCATTGTCGATGGCGGCTGGCCTCGCGACACTCAAACGTCTCAGAGACAAGTCGATTTATCAGCGACTGGAAACGAGCTCGTCCCGGTTGTGCGCAGGGATCTCGGCGGCAGCAGGCGAGGCCGGAGTTAAAACCGTAACTAACCGGGTCGGTTCGATGTGGACAGGCTTCTTCACCTCGCAGCCGGTCAATAACTGGTCAGACGCAAACCTGTGCGATCGGCAGGCTTATGGACAATTTTTCCATCGAATGCTCGAGGAAGGAATCTATCTGGCGCCCTCACAGTTTGAAGCGGCGTTTATCAGCCTGGCGCACACGGACCAGGTTATCGAGCAGACAATCGAGGCTGCGAAACGCGCCTTCTCAAAAGCAATTAGAATTTAGAATTTTCATTTTGTTTTTCTTTCGTGTGATTTAGTGGATCGTATCGGCCCTCAAGAAGAAATGGATCCACGAAATTACACGAAAGAAAAACAAAAGAAAAATTCTAAATTCTAATTTCTAAATTCTAAATGATTACAGGGGCAGATCGATTGTCACTCGGGCGCCTTTACCTGGCTCGCTTTGCATCGTGACATCGCCGCCATGCTGTTCGACAATCTGCTTCACAATTGCCAAACCAAGCCCGGTACCCCTCTTCTTGGTCGTGAAAAACGGTTCAAAAACACGCTCCAGCGCCGGCTTGTCAATTCCCTTACCCTGATCCGCCACCACCACTCGCGCGAATCTTTGATCCTCGTGTTCTGTTCCGTCTACCCTCCTCGATAAACTCACCGTCTCAGTTGAGATCGTAACTGGCGAATGTTTGACGCTGGCGTCCACAGCGTTCGCAATTATGTTCATGAACACCTGACGCAATTGGTCCGCATCCCATTGGCCCACCAGCTGCCCCTCACTAAAGTGCTTCTCAATCGGAGTATCTTTATCTCGTACCCGGTCGGCCACAAGGTTCAAGCTCATCTCAATTAGTTCGTTCAGATCCACCGGCGCACGCTCGAGGTTCTTCTGCCTTGAGAATTGCGTCACATCGACCACCAGCTTGTTCAAGTGCTTAATGCCCCGCTCCACCAATTCAATGGTGTTGAGCGCCTCGACGTCGGTAACGCTGTCCCTGAGCATCGATACGCCCAGTCTGATGCTTCCCAGAGGATTGCGGATCTCATGAGCGACCTGAGCTGTCGCCTGGCCGACGGCAGCGAGCGATTCATTGCGACGCAGCACGCGTTCGGATTCGGCGGCTTGCGTGGCATCGACCAGGGTGATTATTTGACCCTGCTCTCCGTCGATGGCCAGCGGCGATGAGTAGACGTCAAAAGTCTTTTCCTCATCGCTCAGACGGCACTGCCACCGCCCACGATAGGTTCCCTTTGTGACTCGAGTCGAGGTGGCCGCTTCCAGCATTCTCAAGGCGTCGTCATTGGCGAACTTCTCATAAACCGAGGCGCCGATGCTGGCCCCCGGGAAGATTTGGAAGAAAGCTGCGTTGGCGCTGCGAATGCGATCGCTCTCGTCAATCGCAGCCACGGCACTTACCATCCCCTCAAGCAACTGATTCGTGAAGGCTCGTTCACGGCGCGCCTCGTCGGTGCTCAGGCGCATCTGGCGGAAACGACGCTGGACCTCCCAGATCGTTCCAGCGGCAACCAGGCTGCCCACCAGCAACGCCAGAAAGCTCCAGAGACGAATTGAACGCGCCGCTTCCTGTTCAATGACCCGAGCATCCCGGAAGATCTGCTCCTGATCCTGAGACGATGCGTTTAACAGATCGTCGAGCTCGGTATCTACGGTGCGGAATTTGTCGTAACCTTCGGCGGTGTAACGCCGCAGGTCCTCAGTGACTTCCACGTATGCTTGCAGATCTTTGCGGAAATGTTGCCAACTCGGATCCTCGGAAAGTGGTGGCTTCTCGAGTTGCCTTATCAGTTCATTGATCTCATCGTGGGCTCGACCTAAACGAAAAGCAAATGGCGGCTTGAGCTCGTTCCGCGAGGTTGCTCCCTGGCGCTCCCTTGCCTCATTGTCCAATTTCGTCAGGGCCAAACGAAGTTTTAGCAGCAAACTGAGCCGCGCCGTATGCTGGTTTTCGAGGTCAAGTACGCGAAAGCTAACCTCGTCTGTGCGATGGATACTGAGATACTCCTGCAACATGATCAGGCCCAGCAACAATGCGAACCCGATGATCAGTGGGGTGATTGCGGGCGCCAAGGCGCGGGCTCGCGCTTGAATGGTCTCGCCTGCTGAGCGTTGTCCGCCCGCCAAATCAGCCCGGCGGTAGACTACCTCGGACTTCTCCGGCTCATGCGGCGTTAAGTTTTGCGGCTGTGGCTTGGCCATCGAGTAAATTTAGAATTTGGAATTTAGAATTTAGAATTTCGTTGCCCGTCACCTGAGTCGCCACAATGGAACTGCTTAGTATCTCCATAGGAATTTAGAAATTAGAATTTCGAATTCTGTTGCCCGTCACCTGAGCCGTCACAATGGAACTGATTAGTATCTCAAGACAAAATTCTAAATTCTAATTTCTAAATTCTAATTTCCAATTCTTCAGGGCTTCGCATCCATCCAGTTATCACCGACGCCCACGTCTACTACGAGCGGGACGTCGAGGGTCACGGCTGATTCCATCTCGCGCTTGAGTATCTTCGCGACTGCGTCAACCTCTTTTTCTGGAGCTTCCACCAGCAACTCATCGTGTACCTGCATCAGCAACCGAGCTGCCAGACCGGCGCGTTCGAATTCCTGCTGCACATGAAGCATAGCAATCTTTACGATATCACTTGCAGTTCCCTGGATCGGCATATTAATCGATTCGCGCTCCGCCGCCTTGCGAATGTTGGCGTTACGATCCGCGATTCCCGGCAACGGCCTGATTCGTCCGTAAATTGATCGGACGTAGCCATGTTCGCGTGCGCGCAAGGGTACCTCTTCCATGTAACGACGAACGCCTTTGTAAGTATTGTAGTAGTCCTCTATTACTTTCTTCGCCTCTTGTCGCGAGATACCGACGCGTTGTGACAGACCCCACGGCTCGATAGCGTATGCAATGGCAAAGTTTACAATCTTGGCGAACCGACGAGCCTCTTTTAATTCCTGATCCGTCTTAGCGCCAAAGACCAGGCGGGCTGTGCGCGCATGAATGTCTTCGCCTTTTTGGAAAGCCTCGAGCATCACCGGATCCTGAGTGATGTGGGCCAACAGGCGTAATTCAAGCTGTGAATAGTCGGCCGAGATAATCTTATGACCTGCCTCAGCCACAAAAGCTCGCCGGATCCGTCGTCCGAGATCAGTCCGGATGGGGATGTTCTGGAGATTTGGATCGCTCGAGGACAAGCGGCCGGTCGCGGCCACCGTCTGGTTCAATTGACAATGAATTCTTCCGTCAGCCGCGATCTGATGCGGCAACGCATCCGTGTAGACACTCTTCAGCTTGTCCAGTTCGCGATATTCAATAATAAGACGCGGCAGCTCGTGCGTTTGGGCCAGTTCTTCAAGCACAGCCTTACTGGTTGAGATGCGACCAGTCGACGTCTTTCGGCCCGACACGATGTCGAGTTCCGAAAGGACCTCCCCCACCTGCTTTGGCGAGCCGATATTGAATTCGTGTCCGGCGAGTTCGTAAATCCTGGTAGTAAGCCGGTCCAGCTCCTTGCCAAGAAACGACGACAGATCTCCAAGCACCTTCCTATCGACTTTTATCCCGGCTTGTTCCATCCGATAGAGCAGCGGCGCGAGCGGCAGCTCAACTTCCGAGTAGATGGTTTCCAATTTCTTTTCCAGTATACGCTGATGCAAAACCTTTGCTGTCTGCGCGGTCAAGTCGGCAGCTTCGGCAGTCTGCCATTGCAGGGCGGTCCAATCCGGCGGAGCGGTTTCGCCCATCTCAATTCCCAGCGCTTCGCGAGCGAGATCTGAAAGCTCGTACTTGCTGCGATTCGGATCGAGCAAGTACGCGGCCAAAAACGTATCGTTCTTGACACCTTCAAGACGAATACTGTCGCCTGCCAGCAGTCCCACGGCTCGCTTGAAATCATGAACAGATTTGTCGATCAAACCGTTTGCGAGCACGTCCCGCAGAGCGCTGATGGCAGTCTCGCCGCCACCCGCGAATTTGTTCAGGTCAACATAGCCTGCCACACCGGGACCAGGGGAAAAGGCAATTCCGAATGCGCTGCCGAAATCAAGGGCACACTCTTGCTCTCCACTGCCCGCAGGAGTTGAATCCGCCAAAGCCAAACCGACGCTTTCCGCATCCCACAAAGTCTTCAGAAAACTCTCCAACTGCGCACTGTCGCGAATTAAGCGGTACTCGCGGGCGGCCGCTGCGGCCACTGGTTTAACAGGAGCGGCATCCGCGTAATCCCGAGTCAAAGCGGAAAACTCCAACTCGCGAAACAATTCGTATGCCGCCGCTCGATCAGGTGGCTCGGTCTTGATCCGATCCAGGTCCAGCGCTACATCAAGATCTACACGGATTCGAGCCAGCTCACGCGATTGTCTGATCAGATCAGCGTTATCACGCAGCGATTCGCGATAAGTTTTGTGCTTGACCTGGTCCCAATGCTTCAGCGCTTCTTCAATCGAGCCAAACTGGGTGATGATCTGGACCGCGCCTTTCGCCCCGATGCCGGGTGCGCCGGGAATGTTATCGATCGAGTCGCCCATCAGACCCAGCAAATCGACTAACTGAGCGGCGGACACGCCGAATTTGTTGGCCACCCATTTTTCATCGCACCACTCAATCGGAGGTACGGGCTCTTTCCGTTTCACCACTTGTGAGTTTTGACGCATGCAGACGATGTCAGGATCATGCACTAACTGGCACATGTCCTTGTCGTTCGAGACGATCACAGCCTGCAAACCGCTTTGCGCTACCTTTTGGGCCAGGGTGCCAATGACGTCGTCAGCCTCAAACCCAGGCGCGTTGATGACGGGAATGTTGAGAGCCTCGCACAAGCGCAGAATGTACGGCAGTTGGGAAGCCAGATCGTCCGGCATCTGAAGGCGATTGGCTTTGTAGTCGGCAAATGTCTCGTGACGAAAGGTTTTCTCGCCCGATTCAAAGATCGCGGCAATGTAGTCCGGTTGCTCTTCGCGCAGGAGTTTGAGGAGCATGTTTGTAAAGATGTAAACGGCCTGGGTAACCTGACCGGTTGAGGTGGCCAGCGGTGCGACGCGGTTCGCCATCGGCGCATAGAACGCGCGAAAGATGTGCGACATCGAGTCGATCAGAAACACACGGTCCCGTCGAGCATTTCCATTATTAGATTGTTTGGCAGGCATTTTAACGCTCGATCATAGGAGAGTGGTTTAAAGAGTGTCAAACCTTCGTGTTTTTGGGTAGTGTCCACATTTCATGTCCAACGGGCTTTCTCGGTGTTCTCCGTGCCTCAGTGGTGAAATGGTTCTCGGGTTTTTGCCACCACGGAGGCACGGAGAACACCGAGGATGCACGAAGACATCTAGAATAAGGACGCTTACCATTTTCCATTTCTCATTTGTCATCCACGAAGTCACACGAAGCATTCTTCGGATTATTTCCTTTGACTTCGTGGATCCGTTTAGCTGAACACTTGTTGCAGTAAAACAGCAAAACTGAGTGGCTCTGTTGCAAATGCGCGACACCGAGAGTCGGATTTGTCTTAATTCGTAGAGATCACACGCGGCACAAACATTGCTCGCCAACCGCTGACTGCTGACAATATTCATTCGATGAGGAACTCGATCAAACAAACAACTCTTCGTTCTGCCGTTGAAACGCAAGGTGTGGGTCTGCATTCCGCCGTACCTGTTCAGGTCAGGCTGCTGCCGGCGCCACCTGACACCGGTTACGTTTTCCGCCGTACCGATCTCGGCGGCTTCGAGATTCCCGCTACGGTAGAATCAGTTGCGCATTGCGGCTATGCCACAACATTGATGCGCACGGGCGTGATGCTCTCAACCGTCGAGCACTTGCTTGCCGCCCTGCGCGGATTGGGTGTCGACAACGTGTACATCGAAGTCGACAACCTTGAGATTCCAATCATGGACGGCTCGGCGGAGAATTTTGCCGATATGATCGAACGCGCGGGCCTGGTGGAACAACCGTTGGCGCGTCGCGCGCTGCTGGTCCGCGAGAAGGTTTCCTATGAACAAGGCAACCGCCGCATCAGCGTTGAACCTGCCGACACTTATCAGATTGATTGCTTAATAGACTTTGCGCATCCGATGATTGGCGTACAGCGGCTTTTTGTCGAGCTTACTAACGGCGCCTTCAGCCGCGACATCGCCTCGGCGCGTACTTTTGGTTTCACGGAGGAGATTGAAGCGCTCCGCAAAGCCAACCTGATCCGCGGCGGTTCACTCGAAAATGCCATTGTGCTCACGACCGACGGGATGTTGAATCAGACTGGCCTGCGTTTTCGCGATGAGTTTGTGCGGCACAAGATTCTCGACATCGTGGGCGATCTGGCGTTATTGGGAATGCCTTTGCTGGGGCGCGTCACCGCTGAAAGAAGCGGTCACATCATGCACGCGGGTTTGATGTCCAAACTTCTGCGCGTTCGCTCAGCGTGGGATATTGTGGAAATTAGGAATTAGAAATTAGAGAGCCTCTTGCAAAACTCCGATGCTTCTCTAGGTTCAGCAGCGAGTTCGAGCCGTACGTATTCGGTAGAGTCAGTGCTCGGAGCTATTTTTCGTGCTTCACCACTAATTCGGAGTTGTTGTCTAATGAT
>DASQPD010000102.1:0-45669 GCA_035644135.1 Pyrinomonadaceae bacterium | reverse complement strand
AACGGCCGTTACGAGTTGCGTGTGACTAACGAGTTGGAAGAAGCGTTGTTCGTTGATCGACTCAAATTGATTGTCGTAGCGCACCCAATGGGAGTACAGGTCTATCCGAATGAGGGAATGGTAGATCCGCCGCGGCCGCCTTTTAAGCTCTACACTTCGCGCGCTGCATATCCGCCCCAATCCGCCGTTGATGACCACGGGCACGATGTTCTTGATCGCATTGCTTACATTGATCGGCAGTACCCTGACGATTTTCGCCGGCATCACATACGAGGGTATGCGGACGAGCACACGTTGACAATGAAACTCTCCGACGAACGGTCCAAAGTCCAAAGTCCAATGTCCAATGTCGGCGAAGAAGAGTCCAAAGTCCAAGGTTCAACGTCCAATGTCGTTAATCGGATACTTGCCGGCAATAAAGCCCGCCGTGCGAGAGGAAAGACGTTGGACATTGGACATTGGACATTGGACGATAAACAGGGTCCCGAGAGAACATTGCTGTTATTGACCGGCTGGACGGATTACGCCTGGTCTAGTGATAACGTTGCAGCCTCGCAGAGCGGAACCAGAATGATCTTGCCGGCGCTTCAAGTAAAAGACTCCCAGGGACGTTGGCGCACAATCATCGATGACATCGGCATTCCGGTTGGCCGTCCGCAAACCATCACCGTTGATCTCACGGGCAAGTTTTTGAGCGCGAGCCGCGAGGTTCGCATTGTCACAAATATGCGTATCTATTGGGATCAGATTCTGGTCGATACTTCCGCAAGCGATGCGCCATTGCAGATGACGGAGCTCAATCCAGTCAGCGCCGATCTCCGCTGGCGCGGTTTCTCACGAGAGGTGACACCTGATGGCCGCGAGCCATTCGGCTATGACTACAGCCAGGTCTCTTTCAGCTCGCCCTGGAAAGTTATGACAGGTCGTTATACCCGAGAGGGTGATGTGCGCGAGTTGCTGCTCAAATCGGACGATATGTTCGTCATCTCGCGACCAGGTGATGAGATTAGTCTGGCGTTCGACGCGTCTAGTCTACCGCCCCTGCCCGCCGCGTGGACTCGAACCTTCTTGCTATACGCGGATGGGTTCAGTAAAGAGATGGATATCAATTCCGCGAGTCCCGACCAGGTTGGCCCTTTGCCCTTTCATGGAATGAGCAAGTATCCGTACACTTGGCCCGAACGGTATCCGTTGACAGATGTTCGGCGCGCCTATATGGACAAATACAACACACGGCTTGTGGCTTCGCCAACTCCACGCATTGATGCGGAATTGGTGGGTAGATAACTAACAACATGACACACATCAGATACTCAGTTGCTGCCTGCCAAACAGATCAGCCTAATCCTATTGAGAGAAAGGGAATGCGTGCGAACACTGATCGCATGCTCTCGATGATTGACTCGGCGGTCGCCGGTGCGGCGCCTTTCTTACCTGTACGGCTCGTAGTCTTTCCGGAGTTTGCTCATTCGGCGCCGGTGTTCGCAACAGTCGCGGAGCTGCTTGAAAGACTGGCGATTCAAATCCCTAATGAACATACTGAGCGGCTCGAACAAAAGGCGCGCGAGCACAATATCTACATCCAGAGTGGCTCGATGCTGGAATTCGATCCAAAATGGCCTGGCTGCGTTTTCAACGCTACCTGCCTGATTGGTCCGGAAGGCATTTGCTACAAATATCGGAAGGTGAACACGTGGATTCCTTACGAGGTGCATAGCAGTCCGCATGACCTGGATGGTTACGACGAGCCTCTGTTTCCCGTTGCAGACACACCGATTGGCCGCATCGGCTGCGCGATCTGTTACGACTGGTTGTTTCCCGAAGCAATGCGCCAATTGGCGGCAAATGGGGCTGAAGTGCTCGTGCGTATCTCCGCCTACATGGATCCGTGGGGTGCGACTGAACCAATGGCTTGGTGGACCATCGTAAATCGTTGTCGGGCGCTGGAGAATACTGCCTATGTAGTGGCTGCAAATCAGGGCGCCAGCCTAAAACACTATCCACCATACTCGTGGCCGGGTGGCAGTCAAGTGGTCGACTTTGAAGGGCGTTTGCTGGCCGAGGCTTCACCGGGACCGGGCGAAAGAATCGTTATTGCACCGCTGGATATTTCTGCTCTCCGTCATGAGCGGGCGACGCGCCGTGGACATCACATGCTTGCACATCTGCGTACGGAGGCATATCCAGTGTATGGTCGCCATCAATATCCGCCTATGCCTTTTCCGGATGATGACTCTGCGCAGATCGACTACGAACGGAATAATCGTTTGATTGACCAGGCAAAACTAGAACTTGAGCAGATGCGAGGTTCCGATACAGCCCAGCAGGGCCGCAACCAAAAACTTAAGACATGATCCACGAAATCACACGAAATAAATAGTTGGAGGTTGTGAACAAACAGCCACTCAAGCTTAGTTGATTCGCAGGTTGGGAAGAGGGGCAAGCACAGACTCAATCATGCTAACACTCAAGCTGACTGCGCGCGCCCCCGCTCAATGAACCAAGCCCCTCAACTTTCACAACAGGCATACAGCCTCAGCAATTCACAGATCAGAAAGAGAGCACTCAAGCTTAGTTGATTCGCAGGTTGGAAAGGGGGCAAGCGCAGACTCAATCATGCTGACACTCAAGATGCGGCGCGCGCCCCCGCTCAAGATGGGAAGTCACAAGCTTTTGGTTTAATAAGGTCGATGTCATCAATGGTGGTTACTCCATCATGAGTGTCTTGGTTCATTGAGCGGGGGCGCGCGCCGCATCTTGAGTGTCAGCATGATTGAGTCTGCGCTTGCCCCCTTCCCAACCTGCGAATTTACTAAGCTTGTGTGACCCCTTTTCTGATCTGTGAATTGCTGAGGCTGTATGCCTGTTGTGAAAGTTGAGGAGCTTGCTTCATTGGGCGGGGCGCGCGCAGCAGCTTGAGTGTTACCATCATTGAGAGTGCGCTGCCCCCTTCCCAACCTGCCAATTCTTTCTACTTGAGTGCTCATTCTAAAGGTTGTGCTTGCTCATCTTGAGTCTTTCCTGACCTTCAAATTAATGAGAATGAGCAAATGGTATTGACTGAAAGGCACACCTGTACTACTTAATATCGTTTGATTGTTTTCCGCTCCTTAATGCTCCATTTCGGTTTTGACCAAAGTGCGACGAATAAATCTCCAGAGTGCAAACGTGGCCCGCTCGAATACGATTCGAGACATCAATCGCCAAATCGTACTCAATTACGTCCGTGAAAGAGGGCCTATCTCCAGATCCGAGATAGCGCATGAGACCGCGCTGCAACGCTCAACGATCTCCCTTATCATGGATGAACTGAAGGCCGATGGATTGATTGAAGAGGTCAGCGGAGAGTCAACTGGTGGCCGGCCGCCGATTCTGCTCTCATTGCGAACCGCCGACGCAGTGGCCATCGGCGTGGACTTGGGCACCGCTCGAACTGTTGTGGCAACGAGCGATCTCGCCGGTCGGGTGCTCGAGCAGGAAGACTTTGCGACAGATCCAGACGCCTTCAAGACAATCCGTCAGATCGTCCAGCGTACACGCAGGCTCGTCGAGAAAAACAAGCGCACCGTTGAAGGCATTGGAATCAGCTTGCCGGGACTGGTTGACTCGGACGCAGGCAAACTATACATACCGCACTTCCAGTGGCGAGATTTGCCTTTGGCAGATGAGTTAAGAGCTGCCGTTGGATTGCCGGTGACCGTTGATAATGATGCCAATGCAGCTGCCCTAGCCGAGTTGTGGTTTGGTCGTCCCGAAATTCGACAAGTGCGAGATTTTATTATGGTGCTGGTGGAAGAGGGGCTGGGAACCGGTATCGTCTTTGACGGGCAAGTCTACAGAGGTGAAGGCGGCGCTGCCGGCGAGTTTGGTCACATGACAATTGGTACGGGGGCGCCAGTGGCGTGCGCTGCCGGAAGTCATGAGTGCTGGGAAGCATTTTCATCCGAGCGCGCGGCATTGGCACGTTATGCCAAGCTGGCATGCGAATCAAACGGATCCACTAACATCGATTGTGGCCAGCTTATCGATCTCGCTCTGAACGGCGATCCTTCTGCGTGCGCTGCTCTGAAAGAGACGGCCCATTATCTGGGTACCGGAATTTCCAATCTGATACAAGGCTTGGCGCCCGAAGCTGTTATTGTCGGTGGTCCAATTGTACGGGCCTGGTCGGTGATTGCTGAAGACCTCAAAAGCGCTGTTGAAAGCAGTATCTGTCGGGGTCTGCCGTCGACACCAATCATCGCTTCCACCCTCGGACCTCAACCGACCCTGATGGGTGCAATAAGTTTGGTATTGGCGAGCAAGTTTGCCTCGATATCGGTGACTTAGAGTCCGACGCCGATAATCCATGTTCGGGAACATGCGGTTTGCCCTCGGAACAAATCAAGACCATCTTAGTTGTCGTTCTTTCAGCGTTCGAACAATTCCACCATTCTCTCAGCCTGAAAAACGATCTGCGACGAGAATCTTCTTGACAACGGAATGGATTCGTAATATATGCTTTTGTCCAGTAGTGCAACAAAGTACTTGATTGACTTACAAGGCGTCTAATTCCATTAATTTGTAGATCTTTCGAATCTCGGATTGGCGTCGAATGCTTTTCTTCATCCGCAATCTTCTAACCACTTTTGTTAGGGCAGTTTAGTTTTTGACCGGCAAGCGGGAATGCTCTTTGCGTTGCGAAATCGATCGGTGATTTTCCAACACATTCGGGTTGGTTGGGTCCGATGTTCTCAATGAGGTTCATTCGCAGCTGAGAACTCTTCTCTGTAATTTACTTTCTGTAAGTTCGAACACTTAGTTCAGTCTGTTTTCCGGGAAACGGTAGTTTCATTTTTTGCGTCCTTTTGCACGGCAGTGCAACAAAGTACCCAAGCGTTATTCGTTCTAATGCAAAAGTTCCAAGGCCTATCGCTTTTTGTGCCTTATCGCTCGTTAACGGAAGGCCGCCGACGATTGAGGGTGCTAGTGGTTTACCGGCCTTAACTATTAACTGTTAAGCATCTCTCCATGGAGATTCCGGGAGGAATTCGTATGCGTAGGTTATATCCGGAGCAAAATCGGCGGCTAAGAAATGCTAAAGCCGAAAAGAGAACTAGATTGGGCATTCAAATTATGATGGGATGCCTCTACTGCCTGGTTTTGATCGTTGCGTCTCCCGTCCATGCGCAAAAAACCTCGGGCCAGGTCACCGGAACCGTTCTCGACCAAAACGGTGCCGCATTGCCAGAGGCAATCGTGACCATTACTCAGACCGGAACAGGCCAGAACAGAGAGGTCCGAACTAATCAAGACGGCAACTACACGGTGCCGGATTTGCCCAACGGGACCTATCGCATAAGCGCCTCGCACCCGGGTTTTAAAGAGGCCATCGTGGATAAGGTGACCGTGAATGTGTCAACGACCACCCGTCAGGATCTGACTATGGAAGTTGGGGGTGTGGGCGAAAAGGTTGAGGTAGTTGCGAGCGAACTTCAGGTTGAGACGGAAACTGGTACTGTAGGCGGCGTCGTTAACGGCGAGCAAGTGCGAGAGCTCCCGCTGAATGGTCGCAGCTTCGTGCAGCTCACACAGCTGCAGCCCGGCGTTTCACCTGCGGCCAACTTCGACAGCAAGAACAAAGGGCTGTTCTCCGGCGTCGACTTCTCCGTCAATGGCAACACAACGCAAAGCAACCTGTTCCTCATAGACGGCGCAAACAACAACGATACGGGATCAAACCGGACCATCCTGCTTTATCCTTCCATTGAGGCCATCAGCGAGTTCACGATGCTGCGCAACAGTTTCAGTCCCGAGTATGGGCAGGCTTCGGGCGCGGTCATCTCTATTGTGACGCGGGGTGGCGAGAACAAGTTCCACGGCAGCCTGTTCTATTTCGGCCGGAACGACAAGCTCAACGCCTCCGACTTTTTTGCCAACCGCGTGGGCGGCGCCAAGGACAAGCTGCGGCGCAACGACTTCGGTGGCTCTCTCGGTGGCCCCATACTCAAGGACCGGCTTTTCTTCTTCTACTCGGAGGAGTGGAACAAGGAAATCAGGGGCCAGACTCGCTTCGGCAGCGTTCCCACTTTAGCCGAGCGTGCCGGCAATTTCAGCACGCCGCGCTTCGCGCCAAATGGAGCTCGTTGCAGCGGACCGGCAATTGGAAACGGACGCCCCGGCGAGGCCACGCAAGTCATCCCGACGGCCAGCCTCAGCCCGGCGGGTTTGGAGCTCATAAAAATTTTCCCAGAGCCGAATATCGGCAGCCCGAACGACTGCAACAACTGGCGCCAGTCGACCAATTCACCGATAGACTTCCGCGAAGAGAACATCCGTATTGATTACCAGATGACCGAAAAACACCGGATCTTCGGGCGATACACCCAGGATCATTGGAAGAACCCGGCCCCAATCCTTTTCAATGCCGGACTGTGGGGCGACGACGCATTCCCGACCGTCGAGAGCAGTTGGCAGCAGCCTTCCAAACAGGTGGCAATCAAGCTTACGTCGACACTCGCTGGAACAGCAGTAAACGAAGTTCAATTTTCCTACTCGGCCAACCGCATCAACATCACTCCGGACGTCGGTGGCGACATCAACACCGCGCTCACCACCGCCATCCCCGGGTTCTTCCCTGAGAGTATAAAACTCAACCAGGGCCATCGCGCGCACCCAACTTTCTGGGGCGGCATCGCACCCTTTTCGACTAACTTCGGCCCCGACATCTGGACAGCGGCGCCGTGGAAGAACGCGCTCGACATCTATTCGATTAGAGACGACTTCTCGAAGGTCAAGGGCAACCACACCTTGAAAACGGGGTTCCTCCACGATTGGGCATCGAAGAACGAGGACTCGCTCGGCGCGGCGGCCGCGGAGTCTCCGCAGTTCTGGGGTGCTTGCTGCGCGAATAACTCAGGGAATTACCTGGCCGACATCCTAACGCAAGGGAGCCGCTTCGGCTTCGCCGAAACCAGCACCGAGCCGGTGGCGCGAACGCGGTATAGGAACTTAGAAATCTATTTCGGCGACACCTGGAAGGTGCGTCCTAACCTGACGCTGGAACTGGGCGCCCGCTACTCCTACTTCCCAGAGCCGGTCGACGCCACTGACAAGATAAGTTCATTCGATCTTCGGTTCTACGACCGGACAAGGCCATCGTCAGATTTTTGTAACGGCTTGGTGGTTCCGCCGGGCACGAACCCCTGCGAGGGCCTTGCCGGCACGAGTACTCCGCACCAGGGCGTCAACCGTGCATTGCGCGCGAACGACAAGAACACCATTGCGCCGCGTCTCGGCCTGGCGTGGGATGTGTTCGGCAACGGTAAGACGGCGCTCCGGGCCGGGCTGGGCCAGTTTTTCCAGCGCGAGCGGGTGAGCGTCGCCTTAGGGATGGTGGCTAACGCACCGTTCGCCTTGAACGTTGGCGGCACGCGCACCCTCGACGTCACCGGCGCGGGCAGCATCTCCATCGATGGCCCACCGGGCGGCGCTCCGTCCCGTTCCCTGGACCCATCGGCGTTGGTGCCTAACACGTGGCAGTGGAACTTGATGGTTGACCAGAAGCTGTCGAAGGAGGCTGTCTTGGAGATCGGCTACGTGGGCAACCGCGCCCTCCATCAGTTGATCACCTACGATGTGAACCAGGTGCTTCCGCAGAACCGCGTGGCGGCGGCCTTCTGCGGTGGCGACGGCGGCTGCGTCAACGCGCTCCGTCCCGCCTCCAACTTCGGCTTCATCACCGGCTTCGCGCGCGCGGGCAGGGCTGACTACCACTCGCTGCAAATGCTGTTCAAGACCCGTTTCTTCGGCAGGTCTCAATTCCAAGCCGCATACACATGGTCGCATTCAATAGGCGACGCCCCGCTTGATGACTCCAGCGGCGGCGCAAGCGTCAACACCCGTACCGACACGTATAACGGTCGAATAGACAGAGGCAACACTGGCATTCACCGACCGCACATCTTCGTGGCCAACTCCGTCGTTTACTTGCCGGGCTTAAAGAGCTCCAACGAGTTCGTGCGCAGCGCCTTAGGCGGGTGGGAGTTCGGAACGATCTACACCCTAAGCTCGGGCTCCGCGATCACTCCGCGCGTCGCCAACGGAAGCATTTCCAACCTGCAAGCGGGCGGGCTGGCCGGGACGGGCACAAGCCAGTCCAACGTGCGTCCGAATAGGGTGCCGGGAGTTCCGTGCCACATCGATAGCGGTGACCCGACGCTACTTATCAACCCCGCCGCCTTCACGCTGATCGGGGCGGTGATCGGCGAACCGGGCAACGCGGCGCGCGGTTCCTGCCTTGGCCCAGGCATCAACAACCTGGACATGTCTTTTTACAAAAACTTCGCGCCGAGGTGGTTGACGCGATCCATAGGGGAAGCGGCGCGCATACAGTTCCGGATGGAGTTTTTCAACGCGCTGAACCACACGCAGTTCCGCGCCGACAGCCTACAAAACAACGTGTTCTTCAATGCCGGGGGGCAACCAGTGGTCTGCGGCAACGCGCCTTGCAGTCCCACCAACCGCGTCATCACTGGGTTCACACCAAACGGAGGTTTCGGGCACTCGGGCACCACCCGCGGGCCGCGCGAAATCCAGTACGCTTTGAAGTTGGTGTTTTAGACTTCCAACTTCGATTCAGCGCAGGGGGGCAAAGCTTGACGGTCGGCTTTGCCCCCCTGCTATTATCCTCTCTGACGGTTTAATATCTCTCCCCTGACTAAAGAACTTGTCCAAAGCTCTACCTGATGGCTAAGACCGTATGCAAGCTCCTGTCTCTCGCCCTGCTACTGCCCGCCCTCTGCCTGCCAGCACGAGCCATTCAGACCGGAAGAACCGTGCGACCCAACCCCGCCGAGGACAAACTTTCGCGCCACCTTAGTGCCGCCGAGACCTTCCAACTTTCGGGTGACCTCCAACGCGCGGCAGAAGAGAACCAGGCAGTCGTAGCCATTGCTCTCGCTCGGCTCGGCGCAATTGCCATACGCGAAAGGCAGCTTCAGTGGGCCGTGCAACTTCTACGCGACTCGATCGACGCGCGCGACGACTCGGACGTCAGAGCCGACCTGGCTATTGCTTACATGCGACTTCTCGAAGTTGACCGGGCTGTGACTGAGGCCCGCGCCGCGCTCGTGCTTAGCGAAAAGAATGCCCGAGCACATCACGTGCTGGGCAAGCTCCTCTACATCAAGGCCGACTATGCGGGCGCGCGTCAAGAGCTTGAACGCGCAGTCCTCCTCGAGCCAGACCTCGACGCTGCCTATACCCTCGGCATGACTTATTTGCGTCTCAAACAAATTGAGCGCACCAAATTGCTCTTCGAGGAAATGCAAGCAGCCCTTGATAACAGTGCCAACGCTCATCTTTTGTTTGGACGTGCCTATGAAGAAACGGGTTTCTCAGCAGAAGCAGAAGAGGAGTTTAGGAAGGCACTGGCTATCGATGGCAAAGCTCCCCGAGCGCACTTTTACCTGGGATACGTGATCCTGCAGCATGGTGGCAGTGAACGCCTTGCCCAGGCACGCGAGGAATTCGAGCGCGAGTTGCAATTAGATCCGCAGAGTGTTTACTCCAATTTCTTTCTCGGGATCCTGGCTTCCACCGAAAACGATCATAAGAAGGCCGTCCGTTATTTGCTGGAGACCACGCGCCTGAAGCCGCTTCTTGGTGAAGCCTATTTATATCTCGGCCAATCCCAGGCGGAACTAGGAGACGCCGGTGCCGAGAAGAGTCTGCGTCGCGCTATCGAGCTAACCAGCGACGTTTCCCATAATGGCTATCAGATTAAGAAAGCTCACTTCATTCTGGGCCGGCTCCTGCTTAAAGCCGGCAAGCAGGCTGAAGGCGAAAAGGAGCTGTCCCTCGCCAAGGATCTGCAAGCAAAGTCTCTCGAAAGCTCGCGGCAGGACCTCAGTGAGATCCTCAGTCAGGTGGTGAAATCATCAAACGATATCGGTGCTCCCAGCAAAGTCGCCGGGATTACCAGCTCTGGGGATAATCAGAAAGTCGCCGAAGACCGAGGTGACGACGTAGTTCTGATTGAAGAATCCCTCCTCGATACCGGCCAAGCGGTTAGGTATCAAAAGGTGAAGGATAAATTAACCGAAATTCTGGCCCAGGCCTTTCACAATCTTGCCGTAGGCGCAGCGCAACAGGGT
Organism: Pyrinomonadaceae bacterium; assembly: GCA_035644135.1. Classification (GTDB taxonomy): domain Bacteria; phylum Acidobacteriota; class Blastocatellia; order Pyrinomonadales; family Pyrinomonadaceae; genus PSRF01. Next base: position 35,533 of record DASQPD010000102.1, on the reverse strand, counting down.
CAGCTCGCGGTTAGTCTTCAACAATTCGCAACAGCCGCTAAATGGAAGGCTGATCTCAATGGCCTGGATCGCAATTGGGGTATTGTCAGCTTCCGGGCCGAGCAATACGAGAGCGCTATTCCGTTACTGTCCCGGCAAGTGAAAGCTCATCCCGACGATGCTCTCGCACGAAGGATGTTGGGTGTAAGTTACTATCTGATGCAAAACTTTCCGAAGGTTGTCGAGACATTAAAGCCGCTGGAACTGAGGATCACAGCGGACCCGGAATTGGCCTACCTCTATGGAGTTTCCCTGATTGAAGTTGCCGAACACCGGGAGGCGAGGAAACTGTTTGAGAGTCTCTCTGCTCAAAACCCGAAAGGAGCTTTGGCGTGCTTTTATGCGGCGCAAGGCTTCGCGATGCTCGAAGACTATGATCGGGCGCTCAAAGAATTTCGTAGTGCTGCGGAGCTGGATTCGAAGATGCTACAAGTTCACTACAACGCGGGCCAGAGCCTGATACGCTTGAACCGACTGGAGGACGCCGAGCGAGAGTTTCGCGCAGAGTTGCTGCTGAATCCTCAGGACATTACAGCGAAGTACCATTTGGCCTATGTCTTGCTCGAGCGGAAGCAACAAACCGCGGCCGCCCTTGCTCTGCTGAGGGAGACAGTGGCAGTTCGTCCGCAATATGCCGACGCACAGTACCAATTGGGCAAGACTCTGATCGATCAGGGCGAAGTGAATGAGGCTATAGAGCATCTGGAGATTGCCGCGCGCGCGGAACCATCCATCGACTACATTCATTACCAGCTCAGCATTGCCTACCGTCGCGCTTCGCGCAATGCCGACGCCGATCGTGAACTTCAACTGTATCGGGAACTGAAAGCTTCCAACAGGAATCGTGCGTTGCCAGGGAACAAAGGGGCCAAGCAGAATGTTCCGTAGACGTGCTCTTCGCCGAAGACCGTTGCTAATCTGCCTGTTGCTTTCCGGGATTTGCCAGCTCGCTGCCAGTCAGGAAAATCCTGCTACACGCGTTAATCTTGCGCGTATTGAAACTGCCATCGAGCAAGGAAAGCTGGATGAGGTTGAAAAGCAGCTGCTTGATTATGCTGTCGCTCACCCCAGGGACGTCAAAGCCCTGGAACTTCTCGGCCGACTACGTTACCAACAAGATCGATTTGAGGAAGCCCAGGCGTTATATCAGCGCGTGCTGGTGCTGGATCCTTCTCTTGTTAAAGCGAAGATCAATCTTGCGCAAATCATGTACGGATTAGGCCGGCGCGATCCGGCTCGGCTTCTTCTCGGGGGGATTGCTTCAGCCCCTGCTCTTACAGCAAATGAACGATTGGCTCTGGTAAGAGCCATGGTGCTGGTGGGCGAATTTCGGGAGGCGCTTGCAGTTGTTGACAAGCTTCCCACGGCTGTGAAAGGGGAATCCGCGCTGCCGCTGATAGCAGCGAGCTATCTGGGACTCGGCGAGTCGAAAGGATTGATCGACTTAGTGCCTTCGATGAGAAGGGCGGCGATCGCAAATCCCGAAGTTGCTACTCAGTGCGCAGAGGTTTTACAAAAAGCCAACATGTCCCAGGAAGCAGTTAGCCTCTTGCGATTGGGGCTTGCGCGAGCGCCAAACAATTTCCGCCTTTTGATCTTGCTGGGTCAAATGGAAACTCGAGTTGGGGATCTCGCAGAAGCGCGGCGACACCTCGATCGCGCGGATAAGTTAGAACCTCACTCGGCCGATGGCCTCTATTCATTAGGCATGCTGGAAGCTGCTGAAGGACACTACGACGCGGCGCTGTCTAATCTAAGACAGGCTCGTAATCTTGCCCCCCACTCCTCAACCATCCTGGCCCAGTTCGTAGTAAGCGCGATGAGAGCCAACCAGCCATCAGTGGCCGTTGATGCCGCGAACGAATTGTTGGAGCTCAAACCGGATGACCCGGAGTTTCTGTATCTGTTAGGCGCTGCATTATTGCAAAATGGAAGCCTGGTTTCCGCCCAAAACGCGCTGGAGCGCTACCGGCAGCGGCGTCCTGATGATCCCCGTGGTTGTCTTGCCTTGGGAATCAGTCTGGCGGGGCAGCCACGTCAGCAACAAGAGGCCAGGGCCCAGTTCGAACAATGTTTGAAACTGGATCCAACGAACGTAGAATCAAAGTATCAACTTGGGGTGCTATTCAGGTCTGAGGGAGAAGTAAAAAGGGCAATTCAAATGTTTGAGGAGGTGACTACGCAGTCCCCGAAGCATGCGAACGCGTTGCGTGACCTCGGCGCGCTTTATCTGCAGACCGGCGCCGAAGCGAAATCACGCGCCCTGTTGGAGCGAGCGGTGGTGCTGAATCCGGAAGATGCTGAAACCCATTTTCTGCTCAGCCGTCTCTACAGCTTAACCGGTGAAAGGACACTGGCGCGGCAACACCTCGACTTATTCGAAAAGTTAAAAGGCCAACGGGAGAAGCTAGCCCCACCATGAGAAAGTGCCAATGGTTGTCAGTCATCATCGTAATCTTTTCCACTTGCGGCTTTAGCCCGCCAGCTTCAGGGCAAGCGAACAATAATGACTGCGCCACCCGGAAGATCCCGCAACTGGTTGATGTAACTAAGAAATCTGGTATCCGGTTTGTGCATACATCGGCGCCGGAAAAGAAGTACATCGTTGAATCGATGAGTGGAGGCGTGTTGCTTATCGATTACGACCGAGATGGGTGGTTGGACATTTACTTTACGAATGCACCGACGGTCGAGATGGCTCTAAAAGGACAAAAGTCCCGGAGCATGCTCTACCATAACAATCGTGACGGGACATTTACCGATGTCACCGATAGCGCGGGCGTCGGTTATCCCGGGTTTGCGATGGGCGGTGCTGTAGGAGACTACAATAATGACGGGTGGCCGGACATCTATGTGACCTGTCTAAGTGGAAACGTGCTGTATCGCAATAATGGCAATGGCACTTTCACTGACGTTACCAGAACAGCGGGAGTAGCCGACGGACGCTGGTCTACTGGGGCTGCCTTTGGCGATTATGATGGTGATGGTTTTCTGGATCTGTTCGTTGCCAATTATGTGGACTTCAAATTCAGTGATCTTCCTGGTTTTGGTTCCAGCCCAACTTGCAAGTTTCGCGGCATTGACGTCCAGTGTGGACCTCGCGGGCTTAAGGGTGCAGGCGACAGCCTGTTTCACAATAACGGCGACGGTACATTCACAGATGTCACTAAGCAAACCGGCACCCTCGACGCGGACGGCTATTATGGGTTGGGGGTCGTCTGGTCTGATTTTAACAACAGAGGGCGCCTGGATGCGTACGTGGCCAACGACTCGACTCCGAATTTCTTCTATCGTAACGACGTTCCGAACGGATTTGCCGAAATTGGTTTGGAGTCAGGTACTGGGGTGAGCGGTGACGGTTCGGAACAGGGAAGCATGGGTATTGCGATCGGAGATTATTTGCATAGCGGTCGCTTTGCCATATTCGTTACGAACTTTGCCGACGAATACAATACGCTTTATCGCAACAATGGAAACTTCGATTTCACGGATGTGTCGTTGGCTGCCAATGTAGCTCAGGCATCACGCCCATATGTCGGTTGGGGTACAGGCTTTTTCGATCTTGACAATGATGGTTGGCTCGATTTGCTGGTAGTCAACGGGCATGTTTACCCGCAGATAGACACATTGCCGTCGGGCGCGCGCTATCGGCAACCCAAGTTATTGCACATGAACCAGGGTAACGGCTCTTTTTGCGATGCGAGCCAACGTGCCGGAACCGCGCTCTCGGACCCACGGGTTTCACGCGGCGCGGCTTTTGGCGACTTGGATAATGACGGCCAGATAGATATCGTGGTAAACGATCTGGACGGCCCGCCGATGATCCTTCACAACGAGGGCGACAATGCCAATCATTGGGTTACCCTCGACTTGGGAACGACTCACGGAAATCGCCTCGCAATCGGCGCTCGCGTAAAGATTGTGACCGGTGACATGGTTCAGATCGACGAGGTACGAAGCGGCGGAAGCTATCTTTCACAGAACGACTTGCGCATTCATTTTGGTACTGGCAAATACCGCAACATTGACGTCGTCGAAATTCGATGGCCGTCAGGAAAAACAGAACAGATCAAGGACTTGGTCACAGATAAATTCTATTCGATTTTGGAAGGAGAGGGCGTCGTTCCAGCCGAGCGTTTGAGGCCGGGAATTAAAGTAAAGAAATGATTGGAAGTACCCAGAAACCGGGCGCTTGAATAGTTGCGGTCGAAGAAAGAAGGAAGCCATAATGCTCCTATCAGATCCGAAACTGTCAGTCGTCTCGCAATATACGGTGACGTCTCAATCCACAGAGGTGCAGAAATGAACAAACACATGTTCCTGGTCACAGTGGCTATCATAGCAACGTTATCATTCCCGGTTGTCGCTCAGGACCATGGGCCACCTGCAGGCGGATCTGACAAGAATCTGAAAGATAATGTGTCCGATCTTAAAGGTCGATCCAATGAGATAGAGCGCGTTAAACGTGACGCTGAAAAGCCTGAGGCCAGTCCCGCCCCAAACTTTTCTCAGATCAAGGAAGATTTCGAACGCATTCAAATAATTAACAGTGACGTTCTTCAAGTTAATGCGTCCAGTGGCAGCCCGGCCTACGAGAGCATTTCCGAAGCCGCAGCTGAAATCAAGAAGCGAGCGATTCGTCTCAAATCTAATTTGTTTCCGAAGTCTGAAAAGCAATCAAAAGAGAATGGGCCGGGTATTGAAAATCAAGACTTGAAGGCATTACTCGGCGTTTTGGATAAGGCAGTTGCAGACTTTACTCACAGCCCGATGTTCCAGAATACCAAAGTAGTAACTCCCCAGGATTCCACAAACGCCCAAAAGGATCTTGAGAAAGTCATCAAGTTCAGCGCGGAGATCAAATTGGAAGCAGGTCGGATGAAGAAGGCCTCATCGCCGCAGTAGTTCGCCGCCGGACCGACGCAAAGCAGTTCCACTCGAGACGGAATGAGAGAATGTCGTGTCGCTCGAATCCATGGCGATGGCCTCGAAATCACCGTAATGTCGGCTGGTTCTTCGTTGTACACCTGCTTGTCGTGGCAGGATTCCTCGTTTGTTCGCACGCCGGCCACTCCTCGACATTTGCCAGGAATCCTACTATCTCATTCGCTGATGTGTCCGCGTCAAGCGGCTTAACTGTCCCGCACGTTTCCACGCCTGAAAAGCGTTACATAGTTGAATCAATGAGCGGAGGCGTGGCTGTCTTCGATTGTGATGAGGATGGATTCCTTGACGTAGCTGTGGCAAACGGCTCTTCGGTCGAGCGCTTCAAGGCAGGAGGCGATCCGTTCATCACACTTTACCGGCAGGTGTCCGAGCGCAACCCAGATGCGCCGCCCAGGTTCGAGAATGTCACCGCCATGGCAGGATTGACACGCCGAGGCTGGGGTATGGGCGTCACTGCAGTTGACTACGACAACGATGGTCGAGCGGATCTCTTCGTAACAGGATACGGAGGAAACGTTCTTTACCGCGGCCTCGGACAGTGTAAGTTCCAGGATGTGACCGAGAAAGCAGGTGTTCGCGGTGGAGGGTTTAGCACCGGGGCAGCCTGGGCCGACTATGACCGCGATGGTAATCTCGACCTCTTCGTCGCCCGTTACGTTTTCGTCGACTTGAATAATCTTCCGGAATTCGGCAGCTCCCCTACCTGCTCCTATCGCGGTATTCGTGTTCAATGTGGGCCAAGGGGATTACCAGGTGAATCAGACTTACTATACCGGAACCGTGGTGATGGCACTTTTGAAGAGGTGTCCCATAGAGCGGGCGTAGGCGACGACAAAAAGTTTTACGGTCTGGGCGCTATTTGGGGCGACTACGACAACGACGGCTGGCCCGACCTTTTTGTCGCAAACGACTCCACGCCGAATTATCTCTACCACAACAACAAAAACGGGACCTTCACTGAGGTTGGTTTCGAGCAAGGAGTGAGTTATAGCGAATCGGGAAGCGAGCAGGGTTCAATGGGAGTGACGTGGGGCGATTTCGACCTGGACGGCAAACTGGATCTCTTTATCAGCAATTTCGAAAATGAACCTAATGCACTTTATAGGAATATGGGCGAAAGAGGATTCATTGACGTAACGCTCCCCTCCAAAATCGGTCAGCCCAGCCGGCCATACGTAGGGTGGGGAACTTCGTTTGAGGACTTCGATAACGATGGTTGGCCTGATTTGCTTGTCGTCAATGGTCACGTGTATCCGCAGCTTGAGCTAAGTCAAGGTAAATATCAGACTGGCTACCGCCAGCCTCTACTTCTTTTTCGCAACCTCGGCGATGGAACATTCGAGGAGACTTCGAACGACGCGGGCCTTCGCAGTCTGCCATTGGCATCTCGCCGCGGCGCTGCGTTCGGGGATCTGAACAATGACGGGCTGATTGATGTCGTGATCGTAAACCTTGGAGAATCGCCGACCGTTCTTCTTAACACTAGTGAGAATCGTAATCAGAGCGTCACTTTCAAGCTCTTCGAAACACGGGGGAACCGCGATGCAATTGGCGCGCGGCTGACGCTTCGCACCTCCAAACATTCATATATTCAGGAGGTCCAGGCAGGCGCCAGCTATCTTTCCCAAAATGATTTGCGCTTGCATTTCGGTCTCGGTGCGGATGAAACGATCGAAAGCGTTGAGGTACGCTGGAGTAACGGTGAGAGTGAAACTGTGACTGGCGTCACTAAAAATCGGATAATTTCCGTCACCCAGGGCAAAGGTATAACCGCTTCGGCAGCTTATCGAACCCTGCGAAAAGGATGACAGTTTGACTTGAATCACGTGCGTTTCCATTCAATGTTGAATAATTCCGGGGCAGTTGTATTATGAGGTTGTTCGGCGGCGACTTCGGGCTTACTGGCTGGTCCGAAATCTGGCAATGTGTGTTAGCCACCATTCCTAAACAGTTCAAATGAAAGTCGTAGTATGACTAAGCGACTCCTCCTGATAACAATCATAGCGCTTTCATCGGCACTAGGATCTTCCGCCACCGCCCAAGGGCCGCCATCGGACTCGCCTGGCGCCAGTCCAAAAGACAAGGCGCTTGAAGATAAATATCGGTCCGACGAAATAGAAAGAGTTCGGCGAGAGGCTAACGCGCCTGAGTATAACCCCTCCACGGCACGGTTTCCTCAAATAAAGGAGGACTTCGAGCGCATCCAGCGAATCAACATCGACGTGCTCCAAGCGAACGAACATGACGCGCGTTTGGATTACGGGCGTATTTCAGAAGCGGCCGGGGAGATAAAAAGGCGAGCGACTCGGCTTAAATCTAACCTTTTTCCGCCGGCGGCCAAAGGTTCCAAAAAGCAGAGCGAACAGCAGTGGGAAGACCGGCAAGATCTTAAATTACTGCTGACCGAGTTGGATAAAGCGATCAATAGGTTTGTTCATAATCCTATCTTCGCAAATACGAGATTAGTTAACCCGCAAGACTCCGCGAGGGCCGAAAGAGATCTGGAGAAGATCATAAACCTGAGCGGAAAAACAGAGAAAAAAGTGGAATAAGTAAGCCAGTGCACATTCACAAGAGTCTCTGATGTTCCGGAAAAATCACTTTGTAGAACATCGTTATTTGGTCGCAGGACTTGCGAGCATTGTGACGAGCTTCCTCCATTCAGCCGCCTCCATAGATTTCAGTTGCGGTAGTTCGAATGCTGCAATTACCAGTTGCTTCACACTCGGGATGGCAACAAACTCCAACGCCGCCTTGGGCTTTGCCGCCTCATTCAGCCTTGCCAGCCTGGCGTCTCGCCACTCCGCTGCTGGCGCTGTTCCAGCGGCCAGATAAGATATGGCTTCCAATCCTGCAATTCCTATCTCAGACAGGTCTTGCGCTAATGGCTGCGCCTCGCGCAACGCGGGCGAGCGATCGATTTGCGGACCGAGAGTCAGACCCGCATCGCGCCACTGGGTTAAGCTAGCACGAATATTCTCCCGGTAGAGTTGAAAACGCGGGGCGTCAGCAAGAAAGCCGTCAACCATTGCCACGAACCTGCGAGCTGCATCGCTGTCCGGGCGGGCAGCATCCACCAGACCGGTGAGCGGGCTGAGCATGGTGGCTGGGCGCATCTGACCGCGTCGATATTCCTTCACTGGCTCGATCAATGATGCCAGCGTTGCCAGTGCGGCAATATCATCGCTGCCTGCAAGACGTCTTAGAAGCATTCCAAAATTCTTTTTGTGAGTCAGACCCAGGTCTTCGAGCTGCAAACTGACCACAGCGAGACGCCGGTACATGTCGTCAACGTCGACAGTAGTTTGCGGCGACCAAAGCCTTTCGGCGATGGCCGCAGTGCGGGGCCATATTCGCGAGTCGATGGTCTCAGGGCTTACATATTCTCCCCACATCGTCGCCTCGCCGCCCAGGACATGCTTCGCCTCGTCGCTGGTTAAGGAGCTGTCGGCAGGGATTGGGTCGGCGCGGTAGTGCTGAGTGGTTGGGTAAATAAGATCGATGTAGTAACCAGCAGAAAGGATCCCGTCGTAACCCTTCCTCGCTGCCTCTGCCAGTGAGGCAGGTCCTCGCCATGACTGAATCACCGCGTCTCTGGGTAGATCCGGTTGCAGGATCTCGTCCCATCCGATCATTTTCTTCCTGTGTTTTTGAAGAATCTTCAGGAGGTGTTGGTTGAAATAAGCTTGCAGGGCGTGGTTGTCTTTGATGCCTTTGGCTTTCATGAAAGCCTGAATCTGTGGGTTACGATCCCACTGCTTTCCTTCGTTCTCGTCCCCTCCTATGTGCATGTAGGCGTCAGGGAACAGCGAAGCCATTTCACCGAGGAAGCGATCAAGGAACTTGTAAACCTGATCCCGAGTCGGATCGAGGGCCGGTTCGAATATCCCGGCGCGGCGTTCAATCTGGTATGGCCCAGGACCGCTTCCCAGTTCCGGGTGCCCGACCAGCCAGCTTGTGCTGTGACCTGGGATGTCAAACTCGGGCACGACACGAATGCCGCGCTCGCGCGCGTAAGAGATAATTTCTCGTACCTGGTCCTGCGTGTAATAAAGATCATCTGAACCCATTAAGTGAAGCTTCGGAAATTTCTTACTCTCGACACGAAACCCCTGATCTTCTGTAAGGTGCCAATGAAACACGTTGAGTTTGACCGCCGCCATTGCGTCAAGGTTGCGCTTCAGAACCTCCGGGGGCTCGTAGTGACGACCGATGTCGATTAGCAGACCACGCCAGGCAAAGCGCGGCTGATCCTGAATCCTTATGCCCGGGAGGTAGTAGCCGTTGCGATCGCTTGCCAACAACTGCAGGAAAGTCTCCAAGCCACGTAAAGCCCCAACGACCGTAGGTGCGACAAGCCGCGCTTGTTTGTCTGAGACTTCGAGGTGATAGCTTTCATTCTCTTCCAGAGCGGGCACAGTTAGTCCCGCACTTTGGCACTGGATTACCAGAGTTGCGCTGTTCTCATCGGTTCCCAGACCGGGAGGAAAGGTCATCCCAGTGCGTCCTGCGAGTCGATTTATTGCTCGACTGATTGCCGACCGTAACCTTGCATCTGAGTAGTCTTTTGTGACGACTCTGAAAGTACTATTGATCACGAGACGCCCGGGCTGAAGCTCTACTGAAGCCGGTACCGGCATCAAGTTGAGCTGCTTCACCGTCGCCACAGTTGATGGTCCCTCTTGGGCGACAACATTCAGGGCACCGCCTAAAAGCAGACTGGCGAGTAGTAGTATTTGAATCTTCATCTTTTATCCTTAGACACGGCTCAATCGACGTGTCGGCACTTGCCGCGCGATGTGCTGCGGCGCGGCTATAGAGAGTGTGTCTGTACAAATTTCGCTGTCTTGCCCGAAGGCGTCTGTCGCAAACCGTCTGGAGCCGACTTGTTCATTGAGAACGCAAAAAGACGCGGTTTCACCCCGTAGGAGTGACATGTTTATAGCTCGCACGCCCAAGAACCTCCGGCGCGGTTCGGAGGGGCGGAACTCAACTTGATAATTACCAGTCCAGGCTCAATCCGCCCCTCCGAACCGCGCCTGGGATTTCCTACACTCCGGTCTATAAACATCTCACACCTACGGAGTGAATTTTCCTCTGATGCGAAGATAGGCCTCATGTTCGTACTGTTCTTCGTGAGAATCCGAGATCGTTCACTCAGAGCACGCCTACTTCAGCGTAAATCTGTCAGTAAGACCGCCGATCATTACGTCAAACTCTCCTGGTTCCGCTACCGCTTTGTTGTCAGTACCAATGAAGGAGAGATCGTCGCGCCGCAGGTTGAACGTTAGAGTCCGGCTTTGGCCCGGCTCAAGATAGATCTTTGCGAAACGTTTGAGGCGTTTGACAGCAGGCGAGAGAGAAGCAACCAGATCGCTGACATATAGCTGTACCACTTCCTTGCCTGCACGACGGCCGCTATTGCTCACCGTCACGCTGACTGACAGCTCAGCGTTTCCGGAGACAGTCTTCTGACTTAAACGCAAATCGCGATAGGCGAATGTGGTGTAGCTGAGGCCTTCTCCGAATTGAAATTGAGGTTTAAACGCGGTGTTGCCAAAAGCAGTGTCTTCTGTTTCGAATGTTTTGTGATCGTAGGTAATCAAACCATTCGGAGTTCGTGGATAAGTGAAAGGAAGCCGGCCTGAAGGATTAACATCGCCGAAGAGCACATCGGCGATTGCCTGGCCTCCTTCGTTGCCGGGATTGTAGGCCATCAGGATTGCTCCGGCTTTATCGACGATGCGGTTGATGATTCGAGGACGGCCCTCAACCAGCACAAGCACGACCGGCTTACCTGACGCTTCAATTGCTTCCGCTAGTCTGAGTTGCGATTCGCCGAGCGTCAAATCGGTAATGTTGCCAGGAGTCTCCGCGTACGAGCCCTCGCCCAGGCATAACACGACCACGTCTGCAGCCTGTGCCGCCCGGACCGCAGCCGGAATGTCAACCTCCTCCTCCAAATCGGTGGGAGTGTTGTTGGATGTTGAGCCTGCGGGACGCGTTATTCTTGTGCCCGGTGCATACGTCACGTTCGCTGCTCCTACCTTTGCTTCGATCGCGCGCCGGATCGTCGCGCGGTCTTTGGGATAGAGTGAAGGCTCAGAGCCTTGCCACACGTAGCTCCAACCGTTGTTGAGCGGGATCAGCGAATCGGCAGTTGGACCAGTGACCAGCACCTTTCGGTCTTTAGATAAGGGCAAAAGATTATTCGTATTCTTGAGCAGCGTCATCGATTCCCGGGCCGCCTGCAAGCTCGCCTTCCTTGATTCCGGAAGACCGACCCTTGCCTTGAGAGCGGGATTGGGCATCGAGTTTTCAAACAGACCAAGCTCAAACTTCACTCTCAAAATACGACGCACGGCCTCGTCGATCCTCGACTGTGGTACCGCGCCCTCCTTAACCAATGCCAACAAGTTGTCGCTGAAGCTGTAGTCGCTTGGCACCATGCTCATGTCAATGCCAGCAAGAACTGCCAGACGTGTAGCTTCTTTCTCATTTGCCGCGACGCGCCAAATATTCACAAGCTTCTTAATATCCTCCCAGTCAGAGACGACAAAACCCTCGAAGCCCAGCTCACCGCGGAGGATGTCCGTGAGAATATGATGATTGATGTGTCCGGGCACTCCATTGATCTCAGCCGAATTAACCATGACCGTCCGGGCGCCTGCTTTCACAGCGGCGGCGAAGGTGGGTAGAAAATATTCGCGTAAATGGTTTTCAGGTATCCATGCAGGGGTGCGATCCCTTCCAGTCAGCGGAAAACTGTAGCCCATGTAATGCTTCAGGCTCGCCGCAACATGGTTTGGCGAAGCGACGTCGGAGCCTTCCAAACCGCGTACGAATGCGACACCCATTACCTTGGCAAGATAGGGATCTTCCCCAAACGTTTCCCAAAATCGTGGCCATAATGGTTGACGGCCAATATCGAGTACCGGGGAAAAGCTCCAGGGGATGCCGGCCGCGCGCGTTTCGGCCGCGGCGATCTCGCTGCCCCGTTTCATCAACTCGGGGTTCCAGGTGGCCGCCATGCCAATCTCTTGGGGAAAGAGTGTGGCGCCCTGAACATAATTGGCGCCGTGGATCGAATCGATGCCATAGATCACCGGAATGCCAAGGCGCGTCTTTTTGGTGGCAGCCTCTTGGATCTGCGCGATGATTTCCTGCCATTTGTCAACGGTGAGAGCTTGATCAGAGACGTTGAGAATGGAGCCTACCCCGTACTTCACGATCGCTTTCTCAAGTTTAGACGGATCGATCCGAATGTCCTGGTCCCTTCCGTTTGCGATCATGCCGATCTGGAGTTGAGTCATCTGGCCGATCTTCTCTTCGATCGTCATCCGTTTGAGTAGTGCCTCCACCTTTTCCGCCTGATTGCGTGCTTGACTGGTGTATTGAATTGCTTTTTGGAAAAAAGCGTCGCTGTCAGTCACTTCAGGGCCACTCTTTTCCGCAGCATCGCTCTGAACCGGCGCTGCACGATCAGGCAGATGTTCACTCATCAAGGCTGCCCGGGGCTCGGGCTGGGAAACTATTCTCGCCTGGCCGGCTGCCTTAGGTTGAGGAGTAGTTATGCTTGCGACTTTTTGTATCGGTAAGCCGAGACACACTGAAACAACAACGGCCGCCAGCCAGAGCGCCACTTTTCTTGTCACGGTTCACTGTCCTTTGGAAGGGATTATAGGAGCTAGGGAACTATTCTCGTGTATTGCCGCGCGATATTCAAGCATTGTGATCGATTCACACATCAACTGGAGATCATTCGAGGTGAACCAGGGGACCACGGAGTAACGCCTGGAGTTAGGCGGTCGTTAACCTAAACATAGTGCGAAATGATCTTCACTCCGTTAGGAGTGAGATGTTTATAGACAGGAACATAAGAAAATACAATTGCGCAGTTCGGAGGAGCGGAACGTATCTATATTAGTACCTGGTCCAGTTGAGTTCCGCTCTTCCGAACGGCGCCGGAGTGGATTCGACCTACGGGCTATAGACATCTCATCCCTAGCGCGGGGTGAAGACCAGGCGTATCCTGGCCTCCTCTTTATAGAACATCTCAAAAAGGGGTAAAAGCCTCCTGATTCAAGGCTATTGAAATGGGGCCAGGACGAGACACACCGGCGTCGGTACCTGGGCGACGTGTCCGGTTGACTTGAGTCTTCCCGTTGCCTGATCAATCCGGAAACTGACGATCTTGTCAGAGCCTTGATTGGCCACCAGTAGGAACGTACCCGTAGGATCTATCGTGAAGTTGCGCGGAGTCTTGCCCTGTGTCGGCACATGTTCAATAAGATTTAGTTTGCCTGTGTTCTGATCGATTGCAAAACCTACGATGCTATCGTGGCCACGGTTTGAACCGTACAGAAATTTACCTGAGGGAGTCACTGCGATTTCCGCTGTGGTATTTTCCCCGGAAAAGTCGGCGGGAAGAGTCGAGACTGTTTGCGTTTCTTTGAGGGTGCCTGTTGTTCTGTTGTAGGTGAAGGCCGTCACAGTGTTTGTCAGCTCGTTGATGACATACGCGTAATTCCCTCGCGGATCAAAGGTGAGATGGCGAGGTCCGTCGCCCGCGTGCAAACTCACCGAGTCGGGTTTATTAGCAACAAGTTTTCCGTTCCTGGCGTCAAACTTGTAGATCATGACCTTGTCCAGCCCCAAATCTACGGCGAACGCATACTGATTGGAGCTGTCCAGCTCAATACAGTGAGCGTGTGGTCCCTCCTGCCTTTCCTTATTTATGCTCGAGCCATGGTGTTGCACCATATCGGTCGCGACATCAAGGCTGCCGTCCGATTTGATCGGAAAGACTGAAATGTTACCTCCAGTGTAATTCGCAACGAGGACGAAGCTGCCTGTTTTGTCCACGATCAAATGACATGGCGCGCCTCCTAACGTAGGCTGCTGATTCAGAAAGGTCAGATTCCCATTCTTTTGATCGATAGAGAACGCGCTTACGGCTCCACTTGCTTTTCCGAGAAATTGCTCGACCTCATTCACGGCATACAGCCGGCGATGCCGGCGGTCGACTGCCAAAAAGGAGGGATCAGCTACGCCCTTTACAGTGTTGAAATGCGTCAGCTCACCAGTCATACCATTCATGCGATAGATGTAGATCCCTTCACTTTTGCCGGAGGTGTAAGTACCGACGTAAAGAGTCAGGTCTCTTTTTAGCCCTGGTATTCTGCTCCAGCCGCGACTGGGAATGGTCAGAGTGGCCGCCGCTAATCCTGTAAGTTTGAGAAAATCTCTACGAGAGCGTTTCTCTGGTGCCATCTGTGCTCCTGTAATTTAGGTTCATTGCTTTTTCTCGATCAGCTTGCCGACTTCGCGCCAGGTAACGAGCTTGATGTTGTTCTCTTTCAGCAGCGACCGAAACCTGTCGCTGGTAAGGAAGTCGAAGTCTCGTTGTCGCCATGCAGCGCCCCAGTTTGGATGATCAAAAGTCATTCCGCGCATCTCGCCATCGTCGTAAGCGATGTGTACGACCATCTCGGTGATACCGGGCTGAATGGTTTTGATCGCGTCTTCGTAAAACTTAGCCCAGTTGTCGGGAGACACCTCAGGCTCCATCGTTATTATTCTATCGATAATGATGTCGTCCGGAGTTAAGAGCGAGGGCAGAAACGACATTTGTTCGAGGAACTCCCTTGACATTCTAGTGGGCAGTTTGTTTTCGCGTGCCAGCCGCAAAAGGATCTCGAAGAGAGCCTTGTTCTGATAAAGCGTGCCCATATGCGAATCAAGATGCGTCGGATGTATACCAACCGATCGCGCCCGTTCGATCTGAGAGCGAAGCTCCGCCTCAACTTCCTTGGGGTCCATGTGCGAAGCGGCTTCCGTTTCTGTCAGGTAAAAATACCCACTGCCGTCCAGGAGAGAAGCAACCCGATCTTTGGAGAGGACAGGACCCCAGCGATAGGGAGTCCATTCACTAGTTAACGTCAGATGCAATCCAAGATCGGCGTCCGGGTGGCTGCGCGCATAGGTGGCAATCTCAGACAACCAGGGGCAGGGAATCATGATGCTTCCGGAGTTCACCAGACCGCTTTCAAAGGCCTTGATCGAAGCGGCATCAATAGAGTGAGCCGCACCCAGATCGTCAGCATGAACGATTAAGAGTTTTGCGTCGGGCGCATAGCCAAGACGCGCCGCAAGTGTCTTAGTCGCATTTTTGGAATTTGGAGCTTGCACGTTTGTCTGTGCACGGCCTGAGAACGCCACAGCGATGACGATCCCGACTACCGGTGCGAGTATGGTCTTATGTCTCATCTTTTGTCCTCACGAGTTGCGCGAAAAACTACGTTTCGCGGACTTGATTGTCAAATAAAAAAATCTTCCGTGTCCCGTTTTCGTGTTATTTCGTGGATCGTTTTTCGCCGCAACTAAAGCGAGAGGATCCACGAAATGACACGAACTTCTGACGAAAATGATGAATAAAGTCTTTACAGGCGGTGATGTTTAAGTATTATGAAGGCCCAACATCCTGTCCTGCATTTCACGGTGACGATGAGCACAAAAAGCACGGACGATAAAAACCTCGATGAACATCTGCCGAGACGCTTCGGCTTGCTCCAGGCCAGCGCGCTCAACATGTCCAACATGATCGGCGTCGGGCCATTCATCACCATTCCACTATTGATGTCTGCACTCGGTGGCCCCCAGGCTATGCTGGGCTGGATTGTCGCCGTGGTGATCGCCATCGCAGACGGAATGGTTTGGAGCGAACTAGGCGCCGCAATGCCTGGTTCCGGCGGCAGTTACGTGTACCTGCGTGAAGCTTATGGCCGTGAAACATTTGGACGGCTTATGGCCTTCCTTTTCATCTGGCAGTTCATCCTTAGTGGGCCGCTGGAAATAGCGTCCGGATATATTGGTTTCGCCAGATATGCGGGCTATATCTGGCAGGGGATCACCCATCGCGAAATGCTGATAGTTATCGCTGTGGGAGTGCTCAATGTCGTACTGCTCTATCGTCGCATCACCTCGATTGCGAGAATTACCGTCAGCCTCTGGATTGGCACGCTGCTAACAACCATCGCAGTCATTGTAACCGGAGCTATGCATTTTAGCGCCGCTCGGGCGTTCGACTTTCCCCCGGGGGCCTTCAACTTCTCGCTGGGATTTCTTTTCGGTCTCGGCGCCGCCTCGCGGATTGGAGTTTATGACTATCTGGGCTACTACGATATCTGCTACATCGGTGACGAAGTAAAGAATCCTGGACGCACAATTCCGCGCTCGATCATCATCAGTATCGTGGTCGTTGCAATTATCTACTTTGCAATTAATCTTTCAATAATTGGAGTTGTGCCATGGCGCGAGTTTGTTCCGGCAGCAGACCATCCGGAAGCTGATTTCATAGTCTCGATCTTCATGGAAAAGATATACGGGACGAAGGTTGCAACCATTTTTACGGCCATGGTCTTGTGGACGGCGTTTGGATCCGTCTTTGCCTTGCTGCTTGGCTACTCGCGAATTCCTTATGCGGCAGCGCAGGACGGCTATTTCTTCAAAGTGTTCGGCCGGCTTCATCCGACCAAAAGATTTCCGTATGTTTCGCTGATTATGCTGGGGGTGATCTCAATCATCTGTGGCTTCTTTTCGTTGGGCATTGTCATTGACGCCTTGATTACGACACGTATCTTGGTCCAATTTATTGGTCAGGTCCTGGCAGTTATGCTTCTCAGGAAGCGCGCTCCGAACATGCCGCGCCCGTATCGCATCTGGCTGTACCCGGTCCCGAATATAGTTGCACTCATCGGCTGGATCTTCATCTTTGCGACGACGGACTGGCCGGTAATTCTTGTCGGCCTGGGAACACTGACATTGGGCGCTATTGCTTTCTTTGTCTGGTCTTTCTACATAGAGAGTTGGCCGTTCGCTGTCGCGGCTGAGGCTACGTCTGATTAACAAATGCGATCGCAGCGACATGAAGTCAGTACCGTAACGGGGTGGCGTCGGGTCTGGTCATTGCCGATTGTCGATTGTTGATTGCCGATTGATAAGCAGCCAAAAAAGCAATTGGAAATCGGCAATTGGAAATCGGCAATGACTGGTGATTGGGTTTCTGCCTTTTGAGCACATGTTGAAACAAAAGAGATGATTAGACTATTACTTTCCACCGGAATTGTTTTGTTCAGTGTCGTACAGGCGTTTCCAAGGCCGCAAGAGAGGCGAGAACCTTCTAGCAGCACTAAGATTTTCCTGCGAGACGGCTGGCGCATGCAATCCTCTGCCAAGGCGCCGGACAAGGGCGAAACCCTCTCGCAGCGCAACGCGCCGACCAAAGACTGGTACCCGGCTACAGTTCCTTCAACTGTAGTCGGAACTTTGGTTGAGAATAAAGTTTACGCCGAACCATTCTTCGGCATGAATCTAAGAATGATTCCGGGCTGCCGCTATCCGATCGGCGCAAACTTCTCGAACCTGCCGATGCCTGAGGATAGTCCGTTTCGTACCTCGTGGTGGTATCGAAAAGAGTTTTCACTTCCAGCGCACTATCAGGGTCAAAACATTTGGCTGCATTTCGCCGGCATTAACTTCCGCGCTAACGTCTGGCTAAACGGCCGGCAGATCGCAACCTCAGATCAAATTGCGGGGACCTTCCGTACCTATGAGCTAAATATCAAGGATGCAGCACGCCCCGGCGCTATCAATACCCTCGCAGTGGAGGTCTTTCCGCCGCAGATTGATGATTTGGCCTGGACTTGGGTGGATTGGAATCCCATGCCGCCGGACAAAAACATGGGGATCTTTCGCGAAGTCTTTATTACAACTAGTGGACCAGTCACACTTCGTTATCCTCAGGTGGTTACGCATTTTGATTTGCCGTCAACTGAAACCGCGCACCTGACTGTTAATGTCGAAGCGAATAACGCTACCGACCACGAAGTCGAAGGGACGCTGAGAGGCAGTATGAAAGGAATACTCTTTTCACAAAGAGTTAAACTCTTATCCCGAGAGACAAAGTCACTTACCTTTACGCCCGATCGTTTTCCGCAACTCAACGTCTCTCATCCACGTATTTGGTGGCCTGTGAACCTTGGCCCACAAAGTTTATACAACCTTCGGGTCGAGTTCGTTAGCGAGTCAGGAGTTTCAGATCGTCAAAGTGCTCGCTTTGGCATTCGAGAGATTACTTCGGAGTTGGACGCACAAAATCATCGTGTCTTTAAAGTCAATGGGAGAAACGTGCTGATTCGCGGAGGAGGATGGGCGTCGGACATGTTTCTTCGTGATATGCCGGACCGACTGAAGACAGAATTCCAATACGTTAAAGATATGAATTTGAACGCCATTCGTTTGGAAGGACAGCTCCAGCCGGATTACTTCTTCGATCTGGCGGATCAGTACGGAATTCTGATCATGGCAGGATGGTGCTGCTGCTCTCATTGGGAGCACTGGGAACATAACGCTGAATATACCGAGGGTCCGACCTGGGACAAAGAGGATTACGACATTGCTGCTAGATCGCAGGCAGATCAGATCAGACGCTTGCGGAATCATCCCAGCTTGCTCGTCTGGTTGAATGGCAGCGACAATCCGCCGCCTCCCGACGTCGAGCAGATGTACATCGACATTCTAAAGAAGTATCAATGGCCCAATCCTTTCATATCTTCGGCTACGGCGAAAACAACCACTGTTACCGGCGTCACCGGAGTCAAGATGGAAGGGCCCTACGAGTGGGTCCCTGCTTCCTACTGGTCTTTGGACAAAAAAACCGGTGGCGCTCACGGATTTGCAACTGAGATTAGCCCAGGGCCCGCTGTTCCTCCCGTTGAAAGTATTCGTCGAATCGTGCCGGATGACCACCTCTGGCCCATCGATGACTATTGGCACTATCACGCTGGGGGAGGCCAGTTCAAGACCCTCAAAGTATTCACGAATGCTTTAGAGGCCCGTTATGGGCCAGCGAAAGATGTCCAGGATTACGCAATGAAGTCGCAGGTGATGACTTACGAAGGTCAGCGCGCGATGTTTGAGGCATTTGCTGCGAATCGGTACACCTCAAATGGAGTGATCCAGTGGATGCTGAATAATGCCTGGCCTTCACTGATCTGGCACCTTTACGACTATTTTCTAATGCCTGGCGGTGGTTATTTCGGGACCAAGAAAGCATGTGAGATGGTCCACGTGCAGTACTCTTATGATGACAAGTCGGTAGTTGCGGTCAATTCCACTCATCAGGTTTTGCGAGATCTGAGACTGACGGCTCAGATTTATGACGTCGATGCGATTGTAAGATTTTCCAAAGAAACTAAAGTCGACCTGCCAATCGACGGTACAGTCAAAGCTTTCATCATTCCTCAAATTCAGGATTTACCTTCGACCTACTTTCTCAAGCTCAAGCTTGAAGACTCGAGCGGACAAACGCTAAGTTCAAACTTTTACTGGCTCTCGGCAAAGGACGATTCCCTCGACTGGGAGAAATCTACCTGGTACTACACTCCGACAAGCTCGTATGCAGACATGACGCAACTGCAAACCCTGCCGCCAGTAAAATTGGCCATCTCAGCAAACCCGCGGCGCACTGGTGGGGAAGAGACCATGCATGTAACAATGTCAAATCTAGGCAAATCTGTCGCGTTCTTTATCCAGTTACAGGTCAAGCGGAAATCAGACCATAAAAATGTCCTGCCGGTGGTCTGGCAGGACAACTATTTCTCATTGTTGCCAGGTGAGAGCAAAAAGGTGACCGCAACCTACAAGCTCAAGGATTTGGGCGCAGCGCCGGCGATGGTTGCGGTGGACGGGTGGAACATAACCCCGGCAGTAATCACCTCTACGAGAACGCGCTGAAAGTCCCGACGGATTTGTTGTAGGCAGCGAAACTCGGGATTATACTGACTTCTTCGAAACGGGCAGTAGAAAGGCATTCGCTAAGCTCGACTACCCACTCATCTCCGATCAAACCAGAGACATAAACAAGGGCGCAAACCGTTTGAAGATTTATATGATGCCAAGCGTTCCGGACGACAAGGAAAAGGAGCAGAAGAAGGCGGCCGAGTTGGATAGCGAAGACATGACTGGGGCTCTGGGAAGGCTTTGCAAACTGATCGACAGTTTCGTCGAGAATCCTGCCCTTAAGAACGCCGTTGATGCTCCGCAATTGGAAAAAATCAAAGCGGATAAGGCTCGCGCCGACAGCGACCTGGTTGGTATTATCGAATTCAGGGAGAACATCCAGAAACGTGCCGAGAGTCTGAAGACAGCGCCCAAATGATTATGTCTCGTTGGGGAATTCCGATCTTATCCCTTACTACGGACGGAATGTACTCAACCTTTAACCCAGAAAACGCTGAGCCTGTAACGCAAGCTGTTAACTTGCGTCTTGAGTTGAGCGGCCTCAACCGTCGCAAGCTAACAGCTTGCGTCACAGAATCTGACTGCTATTGAGCGAAAAGCACAGCCATGAAGCAAGGCAGAAACCATAGGTCCAAAAAAGGAATAATAATGAGTCAACTGGCAATAACCCCTCGATATCCAATTCAGGAAAGATTACGGCGATCATTCGGATCGAGCGTTCGCCCTTTGCTTGCCCTTATTATCCTTACAATGCAAGCGAGCTTTGCTCTCTCGCAACAGGCTGCTACAGCAAGCCTTAGCGGTACGGTCAAAGATCCAAACGGAGCGGTCGTGGCCAATGCTCAAGTCACGGTGACCCAAAAAGCAACTGGCAACAGACGTGAGACAACAACCAATGATGCCGGCCTATACGTTTTATCGAACCTTCCGCCGAGTGATTATGAACTGAGAGTTGTATCTAAGGGTTTTGCGAATAAGGTGTTTTCAACAGTCACAATCCAGGTCGGTCAGAGCTCTACGCTGGACATAACGCTCGAAGTGAATTTGAAAGAAACAGTAGTTATTGATGATCACCTCAACTATGAAATGGTAAACACGACCACGTCGGTAGTGGACGGTGTGATTCGCGAAGACGAGTTGCAGAGCCTGCCGCTCAACGGACGGAACTTTCTGGAGCTGGCCTTACTAATTCCCGGAAATGCGCCTGCGCCAAACTTCGATCCCACAAAAACCAATACCGTCGTGATTTCTTCGGCTGGACAACTCGGTCGTGGCGGAAACGTGACGGTTGATGGCGCTGATGACAACGATGATGTAGTTGGCGGCCAGTTGCAGAATATCTCTCAGGAGGCAGTTCAGGAATTTCAGATCGCGACGAATCGCTTCTCAGCTCAACTAGGCCGCTCCGGCTCTGCCGTAGTCAATATTGTTACCAAGTCCGGCACAAACGAATACCACGGCTCGGCCTCGTTCTACTTTCGTGACAAGGCGCTACAGGGATTGCCCGCCACGTTTGACCGCAGCCTGGGGCAGAACCCTCCGTTTGATCGAGAACAGTATGCGTTCGCTTTTGGTGGTCCTGTTAAGAAGGACCACGCCTGGTTTTTTGGCGCGCTTGAATTTCGAAATCAGGATGGAGCGGCGCTGGTGGGCTCGCGTGATCTAGCTAGCCGGTCAATAAGGAGAGGCTTTGCGCCGGCCCCGCTCAACGACCTGCTGGGTACCGTGCGAGTTGATTGGCAACCAGGTGACGCCGATCGAGTGAGCTTTCGCTATTCACTCCAACGTGAGGATGACGTCGCGGCCAGCACCCTGGATCGCGCTATTGGTTCCTCCTCTCAGCGTCAGGCAAGTACAAATCATACACACTTCTTTCTCACGAACTACACGCGGATCTTGAATCCGCGAGACGTAAACAGCTTCAATTTCAGTTTCAGCTCATTCACTAATGATATTGAGCCAGTAAGCCCTGGGCCACAGCTAACGTTTCCGAGCATCCAGGACGGCGCGTCATTTCGTGTCCCGCAGGGCACAAAACAGCGGCGGCTTCAGTTCAGTGACACATTAACGATGATCCGGGGAAACCACACCTGGAACTTCGGCGGCGAATTGCAGCGGGTGGATGCTGACTTTGATCTGCGAGTGTTTCAACAAGGCCGGATCGAAATGATCGAAGACTTTCCCGACTTCGACCGCAACGGCGACGGCAGGGTTGACGATAACGATCTACTGTTCGCTGTCACGCTGCGCAGCGGCGTGCCAACGCAACCTCTCCTAATTCCTAATGCGGACAACTTTTATTTCGCGGGCTTTGTTCAAGATGATTGGCGCGTGCATCCTCAACTTACTCTCAACCTCGGCCTGCGTTACGAGCTTGATACCGATGTCAAGAACGTTAGCCGCATTAACCAGCTTAATCCGATAATCCTGCCGTTCCTCCACGGTAAGAGAACCAGGGACAAGAACAACTTCGGACCGCGCGTGGGCTTTAATTACGCTGCTAAAGATGGTCGCACAAGCATTCACGGAGGTTACGGAATCTATTACGATCGTATTACGCTCGAAATCCAGTCACTTGAGCGTGGTCTGGATGGTCGGGCCTTGCCGATAGAGGTGCGTGCCGGTCCCGTCTTTTTTATACCGCCGCAGTTTCTTTTCGATCGGGTCAATGGAACTTTTCCGCCCGGAGCGCCGACCCTGGCCAATCCATTTTCCGGCTTTCTTCTGCCTGGCGCGGGGGCTGCTGGTATAAATATTATCGATAATGGAATGCAGAATCCGATGGTCCAGCAGTCGAATCTCGGGATTCAACGCGAGTTGGGACGACAATATGTGGTGCGTGCGGATTACGTTCACAATTTCGGCACGCACTTCATTATCGGCCGTACGATTGGCAGTGTCTTCAATCCGATCGTCGGTGGTCCGGATCTAGTAAAGAATCTGGAATCGAGCGTTAAGACGAAATACGATGGGCTTCTCGTAAGCTTAGAGAAACGTTTCTCAAATCGTTACCAGCTTCGCGCTTCCTATACGCTATCCAAATCGTTCAACTACGCCAATGACGATCAGATACCATTCTCGGAGGGCCCGATTAATCCCAACAATCTGCAATTGGAATACGGACCTACGCCTAACGATCAGCGTCATCGATTCAGCTTCGCGGGTGTGGTCGAATTACCTTATAACGTCAATCTGTCTTCGATTTTCACCCTCGCATCAGGGGTGCCGATGGATATTCTGTTGCCTGGCGCCAGCCAACGGGTCCCGCAACTTCAGCGCAACGCCGGTGGTAGACTTTTTCACAACGGGTCGGAATTGAATGCGTTCATCACCCAGTTAAATTCCGCGAGCGTTGGCGGGTTAACTGCGCCACTCCCCCTCGTAAGTGATAATGCTCGTTTCGATGATAGCTTCAACTCTCTTGACCTGCGCGTGTCAAAGGTTTTCAAATTTGGCGAACGCATAAGGCTCGAGCCAATGGCAGAAGTGTTCAATCTCTTCAATGTCACAAACGTGCTCGGCTCTTCAAAGTCAAACTATTCGGGGTTTGCAAATGTGCTTGTGCGCGACAGTAACGATCCGACTAATCCCGGTTTCCTACGGTCTTCAAGCTTTGGTCAACCGGTGACTACCGCCGGTGGCGTCTTTGGCTCCGGGGGACCACGAGCCTTTCAATTTGCAGCGCGTTTGGTTTTCTAGATGCAAACCCTCCGTGTTCTCTGTGTCTCCGTGGTTCATTGTTCTTGTGATAACCACGGAGACACAAAGAACACGGAGATCGGCCATTTGCGAGCCGAGCCAGGGTCTGAAGCAACTTCGGATTCGACCTGAATTGATTGTCCACGACTAACGAACTCAAACGACAAATAGGTGTCCGCACCGCTACCGCCCTGGTCGTTGGGGAAGTAATTGCCGTGGGTATTTTTCTCACGCCTGCCAGTATGGCGAAATCGCTTGGCTCGCCATTATGGTTGCTTATTGTGTGGCTCGTGATGGGAGCGATGGCGCTCTGTGGCGCTCTTTGTTATGGCGAGTTGGCAGCTAGATACCCAGAGGCTGGGGGCGCTTATGTGTATCTGCGAGAATCGTACGGAGCGCCGCTCGCATTCCTGTATGGATGGATGGCGCTGCTGGTGATGGATCCAGGATTGACTGCGGCTCTTGCCGTGGGCCTGGCTAGTTATGCGGGGTACGGTCTGGCACTGTCCCCCGTAGGCTCCAAGGCGCTGGCAATCGGCACAATCATGCTGGTGGCGGCCATTAACATTCGTGGCGTTCGACTTGGCGCCGGATTCATACGCATTCTGACAGTTCTCAAACTTGGTCTGCTTGGTTTTCTTTTGGTCTATGCTTTTGTCTTTCAGCTTGGAAACTGGTCCAACTTTTCGCCGTTCATAGCCCAAAGGGCAAATTCCGCTCCTCTGATTCCGGCACTGGCCGGGGGAATCGTGGGCGCATTTTTTTCTTTTGGAGGATGGTGGGATCTGAGTAAGCTCGCCGGCGAGATGCGCGATCCGGCTCGCACTCTGCCGCGAGCATTCGCTTACGGCGTAATCATCGTAACTCTAGTCTACATCCTGACCAGCGCAGCTTTCATCTATCTTGTGCCGCTGGACCAGGTTACTTCAGGCGAGACTTTTGCGGCTCAAGCGGGCGAGGTCTTGTTTGGAAGTATTGGTGGTCGAGTGTTTTCGCTGGTTGTCGTTGTAGCTGTACTCGGCAGCCTCACCGCGATTGTTATGTCGGCGCCGCGCGTATATTTTGCCATGGCCCGTGACGGCTTATTCATTCGCTCCGCGGCCTTAATCCATCCCCGATTCGAGACTCCCGCTCGCGCGATTGCGCTTCAGGCGCTGCTGGCATCAATACTTGTGGCCCTCGGCACATTCAATGAGATCGTTTCATATTTTGTTTTTGTGGTGGTAGTTTTTATTGCCCTTACAGTAGCCGGCCTTTTTGTGTTGCGTCGTAAAGAGCCTGAGAACTCGATCTATAACACACCTGGGTATCCTGTAACGCCGCTGGTATTCCTGGTCCTGATTGCTGTACTGCTGTTCCTGCTTGGTGGCAACAACCCCGTGCAGGCATTTCTGGGCGTGGCTGTGGTGGTCACCGGCCTTCCGGTTTATTATTTGATATTCCGCCGCAAATCGGCGGTACCGTAATTTTCAGGAGAACCATCTATGACATGGATCAAAACGATCGCTGGTTCCGAAGACGACGAAGTGCGCCGGGTTATGGAAGCGCAGCGTGAGTTATACCCTGTGGAGTACGCCAATCCCGTCCACCCTACAGCAGATGGCGAGACTGCGGGTATCGTAGCCTCACATAGCTTGATTCCGAATGCGCTCTATCATGCGTTTGCTACCTTCGGAGCCCTTATGTCTCCCGACTTACCTTTGAGCCGGCGCCAGCATGAAATGATTACAACCGTCGTTTCGGTAACCAATCGGTGCCACTATTGAATCGAATCTCACGCAGAGTTTCTGCGTCGCGTAACATTGGATGAAAAGATGGTTGGGGCATTGCAGGAAGACTATAAGACGGCCCCAATCTCGGAGCAGGACAAGGTAATGCTGGATTATGTCGTGCAGTTAACGCGCGATGCGACACGGCTGTCGCGGGAAGATCACGAGCGCTTGCGCACAGTGGGTTTTGACGATAAAGGGATCCTGCAAATTACGCTGATTGCGTCATGGTTTAATTACATCAATCGCGCAGCTGATGCTTTGGGTGTCGGCAGGGAGTGAGTTTAAGTTGTGTCAATTGTCATATTTTGCTTTGGACAAAAACTTGTTCGACGCGCGACAGTCAATACAGTACCGCGAGCGAAGCGACCGGATGCTACATTCAAGTTAACGTCCTGAATGACTCTACCGGTCAGAATCTTAGCAAAGTTGCGTTTAGCATCCGGTCGCTTCGCTCGCGGTACTGCAAGAATGCTTCGACACCTCGGCGCGATAGAACTTTTCTGTGCAAGTTATCATATTTAGCACGTTTCGAGTGACGCAAGCGGATTTCCCATCCTTAATCCTGCTGGCGAGATCATCATTTGTGTTAAGCAAGAAAAAATTGCCAACCATGTCGAATTCGGTATTTCTCGTTCGATATACAGGCAGAGGTTGGGGAGGGACATTTGTTACCGTTCAGACTCCCCTGCTACCAATATAGAGATTAGAAGGAGATGTGAAGATGCGATTCATGACCCTGGTAAAGTCTGCCCAGAACTCGGAGCCGCCACCCCCGAAACTGATGGAGGCCATTGCGAAGCTTGGTGAAGACGCAACAAAAGCCGGAACGATGGTGGAGTCCGGTGGGCTGGCGCCACCTGCGATGAGTACGCACGTTCGGCTCGCAAAGGGAAAAGTTGCGGTGACGGACGGCCCCTTTGCCGAGACTAAAGAGGTGGTTGGGGGTTACGCCATCTTTGAGGTCGCATCGAAGCAAGAAATGATCGATGCTACGGTGCACTTTATGGAACTTCACAGGGAACATTGGCCCGGTTGGGAGGGCGAGACGGAAATCCGTCAGGTGTTCGGACCAGGCGATTTCGGTTGTCAGGAGTAAATAACAGCACTGACGAGTTCAGGAGACAAGACTGCCGAGGCGATATTCAGTCGCTTCGGCAGTTGTCGTTACTCGAGGATGATAACAGGTAGATGATTGCGACTAACGGATCTGCGATACTGAATAGGTGGCTTTGCACAAAGTAATCCCAGCGATGAATCGCTGGGCTATTCTCAGACGTCCGCTGCCCGGACACTGGCGGCGAATCCAATACCTGATGTGAAGGAGAGCATTGGAAATGACCGGTCGCTATCTCGAAGACTTTGCCACCGGGCAGACCTTTCGCTCGGGCGGACTACGAATCGAAAAGGAGCGAATCAAAACCTTTGGGGCCGAATTCGATCCCCAACCGTTCCATGTCGACGAGGAAGCCGCGCGCAACACGATATTCGGTGGGCTGGCCGCCAGCGGTTGGCACACCGCGGCGGTCACCATGCGGTTGCTGGTCGATAGCGACCTTAAACCCGCCGGCGGCATCGTCGGCGCCGGCTTCGACGAATTCCGCTGGCCTCGGCCCGTGCGACCCGGAGATGAGCTGCGCGTCGAGAGCGAGGTTATCGAGGTACGGCCGTCAACCTCGCGTCCAGATCAGGGATTGATTAAGGTGCGAACGACAACGCTCAACCAGAACAACGAGGCCGTTCAAATCATAAGCGGCACGCTTGTGGTACCGCGTCGCCCGAAATAGGGACGCCTCCAGTGCGGGCCATCCTGGTGAGTCTGGATTGCCGTCAACCGGTAGTGTCATGTTTTGGGTTTTTTGCCGGTACTTCGTGTCCTCGGTGTCTCCGTCGGGGAATATGACGAGGAAACCGCTCACCACGGAGACACGGAGAACACAGAGATGGTACCGATAACCGAAAATATGACACTACCCGTCAAACGGACAAATTGAAAGGAAAACTCATGAAATATATGTTGCTGGTTCACCATGATGAAGAAGCATTCCGCCAACGCAGCGAGGACGAGCGGCAACACATGATTCAGGAGTCCGTGCAGCTCGCAAACCAACTCCACTCATCGGGGCAATATTTAGGCGCTGCACCGCTGCACCCGACAGCAGAGACAAAGTGCGTTAGGATGCGCGACGGCAAAAGGCTCGTGACCGACGGTCCGTTTGCGGAGACACGGGAGCAGTTGGGCGGCTATTTTCTGATCGATGCTAAGGATTTCGATGAAGCGATTGCAATCGCTGCCCGAATTCCAGGAGCGCGCATCGGAACTGTAGAAGTTCGCCCGGTGACTGAGGTCGATGATCTGCCGGGGGATTAGTGCAACGGGCTTTGAGCTGCTATCCAGGTGGAGTCGCAAGATTGAAAACTCCTCAGTCAATATTAGCGTCAGCCCTTTCGCACAATTCACCAAGACAGGAACTCGCGCGATTGAGAATGCTGTACGTCGATACGCTGAGTTCCTTAATAAAACCACCGTCCTAAAATAGGTAATTGCGTCCGGGATACCACTCAAGGAACGGAGACTCGCAGTTGGGAAGGTAGGCTTGCCCCCGCTCAAGATCCGTACCCACTCAACACTTGAGATCGGCCTGAAAGTTCCGAAAAAGTTCCTCAGCTTGGGCTGTCAATTCAGTGTTGAGTGGATGCGGATCTTGAGCGGGGGCAAGCCCACCTTCCCAACCTGCGATTTTCGTTCCTTGAGTAGGTATTCCGGACCCATTCTAATTTTTTGCAGCTTCTTGCCTGGGTGGGATTTGGACTTTTTGTGCGAAGCCGCCGGTATCACCGTTCTTCAGAGCCAGTGCGTGGAGGAAGCTCAGCCAGTCCGTCGCGAAAGCCATCCAGCCAGGTTACGCACGTAGGTCTTAACATCGTTAAGTTTTTCAGGCTCTCTCTTGATCTGGTCGCCTGGTAGCTCCGCCACGAAGCTCGGACTACCTTTCGAGATGTCCCAGTTGTAGTCGACCAGGTGGTGAAAGCTCGACTCAGCGACGGCTCGGCCCAGCTTATTGCCGTGCCCATCCATGACGCCTTCAAATGCGACAATCAGATTGAATGGCCGGCCAGATACCTGACTCCGGCCCGTCGCGATTACGCGCGCGTGCTGTTCTCCCTCGGGTACGCCGATACCACCTTCGTGAGGGTGGGCGGGGAAGTACTCAATCACGCCGGAACGAGAGCTGGGATTCTGTAACAATTCGTGAATTGGCTCGACCGGAGTAAGCCGTTGGTAGTCGCCGTTGTTACCCGAATGATAATTCGGCCACGAGATCGATTTCGTATCCTGATCATCACGCTCGCGTCGCGACTCGTCAGGATCATTCTGCCTGGTGTGAAAAAAGTGCGCGTGGCCCACTCCGCCAAGGGTGCAAAGCGATGATCCCAGATCCTGATGATCGCGCGTGGTTAGAATCCCACCGCCGCTTTGGCGAAAGCGAGTGATGCCCTGACAATCGGCGACCGTCAGCCCATCACCTATGTCGACTGCGAATAGCCAGAGTTCAGCGAAATCGGTCTCGTCAAGCCTGCTCAGTACGGCATCGTTGCCGCTGGCGTTTACTTCGCGATTACGTGCCGTTACGTCGTACAGGCTACGACCTTCATCGTCGGTTAGCGAACCCAGATAATCGCGCAGCAGCGAAAATCTTTCGATGTTCCAATCATCTTCGACTGCCTGAATAGTCGTCTGCAACAAAATTCGAACCGGTTTGCTCATAATGCGGTTGGCACGCAGCCTCTCAGAATCTTTAAAGTCACCCAGGGCCATTAAAAAGAACTATTCGAGTGGTAGGCGGACTTGAAAACACGTATCGTCCGGTTTCGATTCAAAACGGATGTTGCCCCGATGTTTTCGAACGATGCGGGCTACAGTGTCCAACCCAAGCCCGGTTCCTTCACCAACCGGCTTGGTCGTGAAGAACGGCTCGAAGATCCGCGATCTCAAATCTGCCGGGATTCCCGAGCCGTTGTCTCGGATCTCCACCATAACGTCCGTCGGCTCTCTCTTCGTACGCACTTTGAGCGTGCCACCTTCGGACATCGCATCCACAGCATTAACGATCAGATTGGTCCAAACCAGGTTAAGTTCGCTGCCGTACGCCTTAATGCGTGGTAACCCTTCGCCGTACTCACGCGTCACCGTGATGTTCTTTTTCTTCAACTTGTACTTGAGGATGAGAAGAGTGCTTTCCAGGGCTTTATGCACGTCCACCTTCTGCACTGACGCCTGGTCCATGTAGCTGTATTCCTTAATCGCGCTCACAAGTTCAGAGATACGGGCGGTGGCGGCCTTTATTTCATTCGCGAGTTTCGCTGCCGCCAGCTGCGCGTTGATTCGAGCCAGCACATCGGCAATGGTGTCTTTTTCCAACACATCAGAAATTCGCTGCAGCCCAACAGCATCAACCCCAGCTTCAACCAGGTTACCGGAGAGTTTCCAGGGGTCACCAATGCCTTGCTCCTCAAGCCACGAAGCGACTAGATCCTCCCGGTCGCTTTGCTCCAGCGAATTCAGGTGCGGGGTTGTAGTGGTGTGTTGGAGCGCGACTTCTTCGAAAGCCCGGATCGCCTCTTCTTGTTCGGTTGTGAGCTCATGCCGGCAGAGCTTTAGGTCAGCTGCACGCAACTCCTCAAGGGTCACAAGAAGATCGTTTGCGGCCCGAGTCGCCCCGGCGGCCGGATTATTCAGCTCGTGAGCGAGGCCGGCTGAGAGTTTGCCCAGCGCCATCAGCTTATCTTGTTGTTGATCGGCAGTGGTCATTTCGCGCACACGATCACTCATGATACCGACCAGACGTTGGGCAAGGATTGGCATCCGTTGCACCAACTCGGGAAATAGACCGACAGGAAATCGCATTATGCGACTCGCCGTTGCCGCCCGGCCGGTAACGGTGAACTGAGTCATACGCGAGAAAGGCAGCACGCCGGTTACTTCGCTCGCCGGATCACCCGCTCGCGAAATATAGACATATCCGTCGTGCGCGTTATCGTCGCGGTACGCGTGCATTTCTCCTTCGAGGAAGATTGCCATCCAATCAGGCGGGTCGCCTTTGCGGAACAGTATGTCGCCGGCCGCAAATCGCACATCCTGAACGTTTTCAGCAAACCACTTCAACTGCTCTTCCGGCAGATCGGCAAACACATGGACGCGTCGCAATGCCTCGACTTTGTCTGCGGGCGAGTTGCTCGTGGCGATAACTGACTCAATTGTTCCGGAGACTGGCACCGGCACTCCCACGCCTTCTATTCTTGTGTCGTCCATCGGTCACACCACCTTGCTGAGATACTGATGTACGAATGAGATCGCCACAGAGCCTTCGCCAACGCCTGACGCAACTCGCTTCACGGAACCATGCCGCACGTCGCCAACCACAAAGACACCCGGCACGTTCGTTTCCAGGAGTCCCGGATCTCGGTCCACCTGCCAACCTTTAGGCCGCTTTCCATCGCGCATCAAGTCGGGGCCGGAAAGGATAAATCCACGGTCGTCGCGGTCTACGATACCCGCAAGCCAGTTCGTGTTTGGAGCAGCGCCGATCATGATGAACAGCGAGTTGGCTGGTACTTTGTTGACTTCATTGCTTACCGTACAGTGAACGGAAATTGCTTCCAGACGACCATCGCCATGCGCTTCTACCACAGACGAGTCGAATTCGATTTGGATGTTTGGAGTCTCTTTTAACTGATCGATCAAGTATTGCGACATTGAGGCTGCGAGTGACGAGCCTCGTACCAACATTACCACTCGGCGCGCATACTTCGAGAAGTACATTGCAGCTTGCCCCGCACTATTCGCGCCGCCAACAATGAACACATCTTCATCTTTCGTGGACATTGCCTCGGTCATCGCCGCGCCGTAGTAGATCCCTGCGCCGGTGAGACGTTCGACGCCCGGAGCGTCAAGTTTACGCCACTGTACGCCGGTCGCAACCAACAAAGCGTGACAACTAAGTTCCGCTCCGTCCCCAAGCTGTAACAAACGGTATGGACCATCCAGACGGATGGCAGTTGCTTCGGCGGAAAGAATCTCAACACCGAATCGGCGAGCCTGGACTACGGCGCGTCGCGCCAGGTCGCCTCCACTAAGCCCGCTGGGAAACCCCAGATAGTTTTCGATCCGGCTGGACATGCCTGCCTGTCCGCCAGGGGCTTCGCGCTCGATCATGACCGTTCTCAACCCCTCGCTGGCGCCATAAACTGCGGCCGCGAGTCCGGCCGGGCCGCCACCCACAATTGCGAGATCGTAGAATGTCTCAGCCGCGCGTGTTTTGAGCCCGGAGTGTTCGGCAAGCTCGGCTATCGTGGGCTGATGCAACCGTACACCATTCGGAAAGATCACGAGTGGCAAGTTCCTTTTCTCTTCCTCCTCAAGCAGTTCTACAACGCTCCTAACGTCTGCATCTGTGTCCGTGGCCTCGATGTCGAGCCACTGATATGGGACATGATTGCGGGCCAAAAAGTCTTTTATGTTGTGCGACGCGGGAGACCAGCGATTGCCTAAGACACGAATGCCTTCAAACTGAGGTGGAAACGCGGCTCGCCAATCCTCGAGCAGCTCATCGAGCACCGGATAAAGGTTTTCTTCGGGTGGATCCCAGGGCTTCAACAGATAGTGATTAATGCCCGCCTCGTTGATCGCAGCGATTGCTGCGTCAGTGTCCGCGTAGGCTGTCAATAATACTCGCTTGGCATCGGGATAAAGCGTGATAGCTTGCTCCAGGAACTCGACACCCGATAAGCCGGGCATTCTTTGATCAACAAGAAAAAGTGCAACAGCATTATTCCTGACCTTCAACTCCCGAACAATCTCCAGCGCCGCCGACCCGGATTCGGCCCGCAGCACGCGATACTCGCTTGCATACTCACGTCGCAGATCACGCTCGATTGCCCGCAAGACTTCTCGATCGTCGTCGACCGTTAGCAATACTGGTTTAGCCATAGTGATTTCTTATTCTGTTCTATCTCGACTGGTTAATCGCCTCAGCTGTTCCAATTTGCGTCCCTTTTCCCTATGTTATAAGCCGGATTAATTGAACAACCCTTCTTCCCTGTAGTCAAATCTCCGCTTCCCACTTTCACCATTTCCCACGGCTGCCCCCTTGGGTTGGACTTAGCCAACGCCTTCGGCGTAACAAGGATTTGTTTGGCGCTCCAAAAGTAAACGCACCGCTCCCAACGCTGCAATGCTGTCGCCATTCTGTGAGGCGTACGCAACGTACCCATCGGGCCGGACAAGCGTCACGCCCCGGTGCCCCGCCAATCGTAGATCAACGATATCTTCAAATGATCCGGCGAGCTGCTTCGCCGCCTCTGTCGTCGACGATTCCGCATCTTTATCCAGCAAGAGGAGGAAGCGGCTGCCAATGCCAGCTCCGCCGCGCAGCGAATCATCCAAGTACCGCGCTCCAGCTCCTTCAACAATTGGGCTTCCGCGATAGGCAACTCCGAGTTCGGAAAGCCTCTGCACGAAGGCATGCTGAAAAGGGGCCAGACGCGACACCATTGGGATGACTGTATCGCGCAGGATCTGGGCGAGCTTGCTAGGAGTTCCCAATGCCTTAGTCAGGAAATGTGTGGTCTCTATAACGTCCTTGATCACCGGACGGCGTTCTGCGCTGTAGCTCTCGAGCAACTGCTCATTGCCATGGCCGTGCAGGACAAGATCGAGCTTCCAGACCAGATTCCAAACGTCATGCAGTCCCGTGTTCATCCCTTGTCCTCCAAAAGGACTGTGTATATGGGCGGCGTCGCCTGCTATGAAAATACGCCCTACACGGAGCTGAGCTACCTGGCGGTGATGGATGCGAAAATAGGCGCTCCAATGCAATGCCCGCGCCTCTAACCCACTTGGTGCGCGTTCAGCGAGAATCCTACGCACAAGATCAAGCAACGGAGCGTCTCCTTCAGTGTTCTGGATCGACGCGACGATGCGCCGGCGAGTGGCGCTCATCGGGAAAATCGCTACCGGTCCTAATTCGCTAGGGCATAGTTGCAGTTCGTCAGCGGGAAGAGTCTCGTTGGTCTCGATGTCCGCTAATATGAAGGAATCATTGTATTCCGCTCCCTCAAACGGCAGGTTCAGCAAATGCCGAACGGCGCTGTGTGCGCCATCGCAGCCAACTACGAAGGACGCCTTGAGACTGGCTGGCTGGCCCTTGTGGTCCACTGTTACGCTTACACAGTCGTCCTCCTCATCGGCCGAAACAAAGGTCGTTTCGTACTCGACTGTTCCGCCCTTACGACCCAACTCTTCCATCAGGAGCCTCTCAGTCACGTTCTGAGGAACCATGGCAATGAATGGATACGGACTTTCTTCTGGTGTGAACGGCATCTGGGCAAGAGTGCGTCCATGTGCCACCACAGCGACGGACGTGACACGATTCGCCTTTTCAAGGAACGGGCCGACAACGCCGGCCATGTCGAAGATCTCGAGCGTCCGAGGAAAGATCGCGAGCGCTTTGGAATGTTCCGACTGCGAAGAGCGCGTCTCGATAAGCCTATATCTTAGTCCCCGGCGAGCGCATTCATTCGCGAGGAAAAGGCCGACGGGACCGGCGCCAACGATCAAAACATCAGTATCACTTGCGGCACTAAGCATGATCCCTTACTGTCAAATGAAGACCAATTACGGCCTGCAGTTTCCATCTTAAACGGGGGTCTCTCGGCGAAGTCTCCCATTAGAGACTCATTTAACCACCCATCACGAAGGGCAATGCTGACAAGACGGCCTGGCTTGGTGTCTTCCAGTCACGCACGGTTGAATAGGTCTCGCTCCGCCAGCGATATGGAAGTTCGACGACTAACCCTGGTCGTGGCGCGATGACAGCCATCGAAAGCATGTCATGGAGCACCGTTCGCTGCTGAGCGACATTTCCAGGTTCACCCAGGGCGTGGCCGAAGGGCCAGTGCAAGTAAAGGAAGCGTGGTGCGTGCGCCGCAATCGCGACTTCTTTTACGAGAGCCAAACCTACGGTCGTTACGCCCCTGGCTTCGATTTCCCTGGCCAGCAGTCCCACGGACCGCGTGCAGATTGGTCAGGCGGGGACCAGCAGAGCCAGATCAACACCCGACTCGCTAATTCGTCGCGCAACCTCTTTGATTGCCGGCATCAGCCGCCTGGCACTGCCCATCAGACCGAAACCATAGTGATTCTCGGTTAAACGCCCAATGACGCGCTCGGCCTCAAGCTCGCGCAGACGTTCGATCGGAAATACCAGGTTAATGTCTCGAAGCGCGTCGGTTCGGTCATAGGCCTGATGTGAAATTGCCAGATCCGCTGGCTGTGCATTATTCGGGATTACTCTGAAAGTTGAATCGCTGTTTAGCTTGAACGAGCGATCGCTGCGCAGATGAACGCCGCCGGTCGAGATCAGCACCACGGTGCTATCGGACAACGATTTTCGTAGCGGGGTCCAGGGAATCTCCCCACCGGCAAGCCGCCTGAGTTGCGGCAAGGCAATGGTTCTCTTGCGAAGTGGCCGAATGCCCCACCCAGGGCAGTGTTGCTGAGCCATCGAGCCCACAGTTCTTTTAGCCAGCCTATACGCACTCGCACCGGCGCGCCATCTCCGGTTCCGTCCGGTTCCAAGCGTCGGGTCGATCGCGTTTCAGTCGTCGTAGTAGCCATGTCTGGATTCACCGCTTTCTTAACACCTTCTGGCATCGGGTGTAGGCTACCGTTTTGCCTCAGCGGTCGTTCGATGCAACGATCTCGCCAACGGTCAGTTTTTGGCGGTAGGGGTCAATTTTGAACTAACTAACGATAAATGAGGTTGAGATTCGCTTTTGCCTTGGGATTAAGGTGACTAAATGCCGTCACCCGGCGAAATTTGGTCACTAGTCTTCGATGAAACGGCTGTTATATACGAAAGGATAACGGATGTTTCCACAACTCGCTCAGCTTACCGACCTCAGCTTGCTGCTGCTGAGACTGATGGCAGCGGCGGTGTTTGTAACCAGCGGCTGGTCCCACGTCAAAAACCCAAAGGAGCGGGCTAGAAGTATCGGCACGAGTCCGGCGTTTACGAGGTTTCTCGGCGCTGCGGAGGTTGATGGCGTACAAACTTCGAAAGTCTGGAGTCGGGAGTCTGGAGTCGCGAGTCGGGAGTCGGCAGTCTCGCGTGTGGAGTTGGAAACTAGTTCATGCCGCCGCTCGGAACGAATGGCGGTTCTTTAGGTTCTGGTCTATCGTGGCCCCTCAGACGGAATGAAGGAGCAACAGTGGT
>DASQPD010000101.1:0-59928 GCA_035644135.1 Pyrinomonadaceae bacterium | reverse complement strand
TGCCGCTCGTTTGGGTGGGCGAGAGCGAAGAGAATGCAAAAGTGCGAAACGATTTCTGGGACGCCCTCTCCACGCTCTACATGGAAACTTACTTCGGCAAGATTCACGAATGGTGCCGAGCTCATAAGATCGAAGCTATCGGGCATGTACTGGAAGACACTCTGCGGTTTCATCGGACCTTCGAGGGTGGGGACTACTTCAAGACCATGCGTTATATGAGCCGAGGAGGGATCGATCAGATTGGCCAAAGACACTTTGGATTGATCAACCCCAAATTGGCCAGCTCGGCCTCCCGCTTGTTTGATGTTCCTCATGCGCTAAGCGAGACCTTCGGCGCCTACGGCTGGGGGTTGACACTCGAGCAGATGAAGGCAGTCATCAACTGGCAAGCCACCAGCGGCATCGATACCGAGATCCTCCATGCTTTTTACTATTCTGTGGAAGGGCAACGAAAACAGGAGTCGCCTCCGGACCTGTTCTACCATCAGCTTTGGAGGGATCAGTTTCACAAATTCGTCGAGAACATCTCACGGACACTGTACTTTGCAGACCGTGGAAGACAGGTGACCGATGTAGCGATCTTTTATCCCGCCACTGCAATCATGACTGAGGGTGGTGTAATGAACTTTGTGCCCCTGGCAAAGATGGAGGAGTATTTTTTGTCGGCATCAGTGGCCATCAGGGCAGGTCAGCATGACTTCAATTACGTGGATGAGTTAGCGCTCGCAGGTAATCAGGATTTGAAGGTGCCCGTCAGCCTGTCGGCCAAGAGCCTTAATGTGAACGGACACACTTATTCGGTCATGGTGCTTCCGGCTGTTCCGGCAATTTCCGGCGAAGCTGCCAGGACGCTTGAAAAATTCTATCAAGGCGGAGGCAAGATTATTGCCCTTGGGATCCTACCCGCGCGAGCCACCGACGGTAAGTCTGCGCTTGTGCACAGTTTCCTCCGCTCTGTTTTTGGTACAGAAGAAGCAACTCCAGCTCAGCAGATTGTCAAGACAAATCAATCTGGTGGACGCGCGATTTTCATCCCAATCCCCAACATGGTTTCCGACGAGGAGTTGAGGAGGCTACCCGCGATGGCCCTTGCTACAGGACCCTCTTCTATTGCTCGCGGTCACGATTTGGACTACACGCAGCAGTGGGTCCAACGGCTTCTCGAGGCGGTTAGCGAAAGTGCGCTTACCGACGTGCAGATCTCTTCCTTTCGCCCCAGCATTGCCTTCTTGCACAAGCGAGGCGGGGGCAAAGATTGGTACCTGATCAGTAACGATTCGGCGGAGGCGGTGGCGGACGATTTCACGTTTTCGTCTTCCGGGGTTGCCTCATTGTGGAATCCGGAATCAGGTGAGGTGAGAGAGGCGCCGGTCTTCAGGCTGGAATCGGGTCGCACGACGATTCCACTTAAGTTGCTTCCCTATAGTGCCCTTGCCGTAGTGTTTGACAATCAGATGCCATCTGAAGGAAGGCCTCATCTGACACGTTCGGATGGGGAGGTGTTGGAAAGAGAGGTCGCGGGGAAGCGTCTGAAGATCAAGGTTCTAACCATGGCCGAGGGTCCGGTGTCGGCGACCGCTACTCTCAACGGCAGTTCACAGACTCGCTCCATGTCCCAGTCGGAGAACTTGAAGCCGATGTCAATTGAAGGGTCATGGCTATTCAGATTCCTACGCTTACCAGGAGCAAACATAACAACTGTCTCGCGAGACGTCGGCAGTTGGACAGAGGATTGGCCGAACTATTCCGGGACCGGGTGGTACGAAACGTCGATAGTTGTGGATGGTGAGTGGTTGCGGCCGGGAAGGAAGGTTTTTTTAGACCTTGGGGTAGTGAAGAACATCGCCACTGTGCGGGTAAACGGAAAAAGTGCTGGCACCGAACTTTGGAGTCCCTATCAGTTGGAGATCACCGAGCTACTCAAAGCTGGGTCCAATCGTTTGGAGATTGGTGTAACCAACACTCTAGCCAACCGTTACGGACAGGGCCGTCCAGGTCTAACGGAGAAGCCAGAATCGGGTTTGCTGGGGCCGGTTCGGCTTGTTCCCGCTAAGGTACTGGAATCCGAGTTTACCTGGAAATAGGACGTTAGCTGTGAAAGGGATAGCGGACGCCGATAGGCGTTGCACAAAAAGATGCGATGGTCTGTACAGTACCGCGAGCGAAGCGACCGGATGTTACTTACGACTTCCCGATGTGATTCTCATAATTGGCAGCCAGTCAATTAGTTAGTTGAAGCGGAACATCCGGTCGCTTCGCTCGCGGTACTGTACTGATCGCGCTCCACGAGGAGGTAGTCAGGACTTTTTGTGCAAAGCAAAGCTGATAAGTGAAATTTGATTCAAACCAGGGACTGCTGCGAACTCCCTGGAGAACAAGAACTATGGAATGGAATTCTCGATCCCTTCCGATGACAAACGGTGAGAACATGGACCGCCGAACGTTTATGATCCTGGCAGGATCTGCGACGCTCGTACATGCTGTACACCAAAAACCCAGCGTCATCTCCAATGCGGACAGAATCGTGGTGTTGACCTTCGATGACGCTGTCAAGTCACAGCGAACAACGGTTGCACCATTGCTCAAGGAGCTTGGTTTTGGTGCGACTTTTTTTGTCTGCCATCAATGGATGTATTCCGATCCCAAGCACTATCTTACCTGGCAGGAGATCGGAGAAATGCATCAAATGGGTTTCGAGATCGGGAACCACAGTTGGACCCATCCCCCTTTCTCCGTACCCAGAGATGCTGCCAGGCTACCCGCCGAGTTGGCGTTGGTTGAACGTGAGCTGCGCAAGGTTGGGGTTCCTAAACCAATCAGCTTTGCCTGGTGTGGGAATGTTTTTGGACCAGAGGCGATACAGCAATTGGCCGAGCTTGGTTACAAGCTCGCACGTCGTGGTATGCAGCCCGAGGTACCTTACGGCAAGGTAGAAGTTGGCCCTACCTTTGATCCCAAAAAACACCACCCGTTGCTGATCCCAACCACCGGTGACGCTTATCCTGGTTGGACATTGGAGTATTTTCAGCGAGTCGTCGAACGCGCTCAAAGCGGTCAGATCGTTGTGTTGCAGTTTCACGGCGTACCCGATCCTCATCCCTGGGTGAATACCTCGCCTGAGCGCTTTCGGGAATATATGAACTACCTAAAACAGAATGGGTTTCGGGTAGTAGCTATTAGAGACGTGGAACAATTCTTACCCAACACTCTCCCCAGAGACCTGCTTCTCACAGCTCCATTCTTAGGCCCTCCGCAAATAAAAATGGTATTGCCCACTGAAGTGGAAGCTACTCGAGCCGAGATGTTGTATTGGCTCATAAACATGATCCACTACCATCATTACACACCAGAGGAACTTGCAAAGGTTACGGGCCTTGGCGCCGATACACTGAAGAATCGCGCGCACGAACTCGGGCTTGACGAGAGTCCACCGCCTGAACCCAACACGACTGAAAAGAATATCCGTGTGCTAGCCTACCCAGGCGGACGGCACCCGCGAATTGGTTTCCAGGAAGGAGCCATCCTTCCGCAGCGTGGTACAAAGGCCAGCATTTTCTTGCCTTGGGATCCGGCCAGTTATGTGGTTATCGATCTTCCAGAGGCCATCTTCAGCAATCTCGGCCTGACTTTCCTAGCGCACACGGACGTTCTTACCATTTGGGACAAGCGAAACATTTGGTTAGAGAACGTCGACTGGAATCCTAATCCCGAGGGCGGTTTAAGCGGCAGTCGCGTGCTTCCCAATAAGATCGTGTTTGGCGCGTCGGTTCTACCATCACCGCAGCAGGTCGATATGGAGCTGTGGCTGCGAAACGATTCTCCTGAAAAGCTCGTCGGTTTGCGCACACAGATTTGCACAATGCTTAAAGGTGCGCTGGACTTCAACAGCCAGACTAATGACAACAAGATTTTCCGCAGTCCGGTGTGTGCCGTCAGATCACTGAAAGGGGGCCGCTGGATTTTGATGGCTTGGGATCGATGCGGGCGCGCGTGGGGCAATCCTCCCGTGCCCTGCATGCATGCCGATCCGGTATTGGCGGACTGCCTTCCGGGACAGACGGTCAGAGTACGTGGACGGCTATGGTTCTATCAAGGTGACGATATTAACAGTGAGGTCGAACGTGCACAGCAAACATTTGCTGCTCTGCCGGTTGGCGGATAGAAAAGGATAATGACCACCCAGCATGTCAGAAAACCCCGTCGCGTCTTTATCAAGGACAGCAGTCAACGCGGAATCCTGGTAGTGGCCTAATCTGGTTTTCTTTGTGCGTCCTCCGTGCTCTCTGTGTCTCTGTGGTAGAAAATGGTCCAAAACGATCCCCACCACAGAGACACAGAGAACACAGAGGTTACACAGAGACTTGGAAATTAGGCCACTACCTGTGAGTTGAATGGAGAGGTTACCTACGATCTGGTTGACTATTACGGAGAGAAAACAGGACAAATCGGAGTTCAGGTCCACGTGGGACCACCAATGCGAGTGGAGTTTCGGGATCTGGAGATCAAAGAGCTGCCGTAGCACGTGGGCTCGGACAAAAGACTGAATGACTTTTCATCTGCCTTCTCCGGTTTTGTCGTTCGATGCCGGCGCTGAGGATTAGGAGACGATGATATGAGCGAGGGCAAACCTCCTATGTTCCTGTCCAGGCGAGACCTACTGAAGCTGATCCCGCCGAGTGTGGCCGCCTGGGTATTCGCGCCTACGATTTGGACCAAAGCGACGCAAGTCGCTTCGGTTCGCATGATTATGCCGCGTAGCGCTGTGGCTGACGATGGGTTGCCCACCAGCGACGAAAAGAAATGGCTCGGGGAGTGGATTTGGGAGTCAAGCGGTGTAGGCCCGCCTGGCGGTCCTTCACCCATGAATCTGTTTGTTTACTTTCGCAAAGCCTTTGACCTTGATCAAGGTGTTGACAAGGCATTAGCTCACATCAGTGCCGACAGCCGTTACAAGCTCTACGTAAACGGACAATACGTCGGCCGCGGTCCTGCGCGCTTCGATCCAACATGGCAATACTACGATGAATACAATATCGAGACCTTGCTTCGCCCCGGCAGGAACGTTATTGCCGCATTAGTTCATTTCTATGGACAACCCACGGGCTGGTACATGATGGGGCGACCGGGCTTCCTTTTCGAGTGCAGATCACAGCGTACCGGCGGAGCGTCATCGGTGCTGAAAAGCGATGCCACCTGGAGATTTCTGCGAGCGCCCATGTGGGCCCAGCAGGTCCCGCGAGTGAGTGGCGCGCTCGGCTTTACGGAGCTCTATGACGCCAATAAGGAAATCGAAGGTTGGAACCTCCCGGATTATGACGATTCGCACTGGAGCGAAGTCCATGTCATTAATCGTCTTTCCGGTGACAACGTCCCGATGATGGATCCCTATCCCTGGGATAACCTGGTACCGCGTGACATCCCCATGCTCATGGAGAAGGAGGTTGCGCCGGCTCGAATAACGATGGTTGGAGAAGTTATGAACCTGCTGCCCGGGGCAGCCCCTTCGGTTGCCCATCAAATGAGCGAGGAGACTCCGGGCCCGTTGAAGAACTGCACGGTAGAGAATGCGGAATCCTTAACCTCTGAAGGGAACGGCAAGGTTGTGATCCGCACCACACCACCTGATGTTAACTACCCGAATAGCTACAGTGCAGTTCTGGTGCTCGACTTCGGCCGCGAAGTAACCGGGTACCCACGCATAGAGCTGGAAGGAATGACTGGTGGCATTGTTGATATGGGCGTGTGCGAAAGTTTGGCCGACGGGCGCGTGACCCCAACTCGTAACGGTCTGCACTTCAACCGCTTCCTCATGAGAGATGGTCCCCAACGCTGGGAAGCTTTTGAATGGGACGGATTCCGTTATCTCCAATTAACAGTCCGAAACTGCCCCAAGCCTATTAAGCTCAAGAAAGTTGCCGTCAACTTCACTTCATATCCGGTGGGGAATCGCGGTTCCTTTCAATCGAACGACTCAATGTTGAATAAGATATGGGAAGCCTCTCGCTACACGGTACAGCTCTGCATGCACGATGCCTACGAAGACTGTCCCAATCGCGAGCAGCGGCAGTGGGTTGGCGACGCGTATGTCGAGACGAAAGTCAACTATTCCGTTTTCGGCGATACCAGGCTGGCAGCCAAGTTTCTTCGGCAGATCGCGCAATCCCAACGTTCGGACGGAATCGTCATGATGTTCTGGCCGGGAGATGGCATGGGCGGCGAGTTGAGCCGGCTCAACATCAAGGATTTCGTGCTGCACTGGATTAGCACAATCTGGGAGTACTATCGGTTCACTGGTGACCATGAGATGGTTCGGGAGCTCTTTCCCAACATTGTGAAAGCGTTAGGATGGTTCGAAAAACGTATTGATTCCGACGACCTGCTCTCCAATATCACACCCTGGGTCTTTGGGGATTGGGCACCCATTGACAGGCGCGACCGGAACACCATTATGAACGCGCTCTATTACAACGTCCTGCAGGAGTCTGCCCAGATGGCCACGCTGGTGGGCGAGGAGCGGACTTCACGCAAGTACCACGGCTTGGCCGAGCGAACCAAGGTGGCGATCAACAAGCATCTTTGGGATGAGCGCCGGGGGATTTACGTGGACGCGAACGTCGAGGGCGTGATGTCGCGCCGCGTGGGCCAGCAGGCGAACGCTATGTGTTTACTCTACGACATCGCCACACCCGAAAAGCGTCCTCGGATACTTTCCTTTATTTTCGATCAAGAACGGATCAAACTCACTGACAAATACAATCCGGCGAAAACAAGTTTTGATGAGGAGAAGGACGCGGTGCAGGCCCAACCCTTCTTTATGCACTGGGTGAACGCAGCGCTGGCGCATATCGGCGAGTTCGACCGAATGGTCCAATTGATTCGTTATTTGTGGGGAAAGATGATCGAGGCAGGCGCGACCACCATTTGGGAGCTCTGGAGTCAGGAGGCTAGCGAATGCCACGGTTGGTCGGCCACGCCTGCTTACGATTTGATGACTTACATCCTGGGGGTTCGAGGGGTAACAGCGGGCTTTCACGAATTTGCCGTCGAACCACATCCGGCTGGGCTCGAATGGGTTCGGGGCGTTTACCCTTCGGTGAAGGGAGACATTCCAGTCTCCTGGCGTTCTTCGGTGGAAGAGTTTCGCATCGAGGGCAGCCTACCGGCAGCAACTAAGGCATCTGTGTTGATTCCTCTGCGGAATGGAAAGAACGCCTCTCTGGTCCAGCTCAATGGCAATGCAGTGTGGAGAGGTGGAGCGGTTTTAAGAGGGGTGGGGGTAAAAGCAGAAAAAAACGGCATCCGCGTTGGGCTCGATCGGCAAGGCAGCTACAAGATCGTAGCGCGATACTAGCTGTGCCAATCCTGCGTTGCGATCACCCTGTTAGGGGTGAGATGTTTATAGACCTGAACATCGGAAAATACCGTGCGCCGTTCGGAGGAGCGGAATCAACTACATCTTTAGCACGCAAGTACATTCCGCTCCTCCGAACGGCGCCGGAGGGATTCGAGCCACGAACTATAAACATCTCACCCCTACCGGGGTGAAAACCGAAGCTCTAAGAACATGTCAGCTTGTGCTTTTCCCCATTAGACTTTTTCGCAGACTTGCGGGCAGTCACCCTGTCATTTCGTTACTTT
Source organism: Pyrinomonadaceae bacterium (assembly GCA_035644135.1). Classification (GTDB taxonomy): domain Bacteria; phylum Acidobacteriota; class Blastocatellia; order Pyrinomonadales; family Pyrinomonadaceae; genus PSRF01. The sequence continues at coordinate 52,290 of DASQPD010000101.1, read as the reverse complement.
TGTCACCGTACTCTAGAGACAGGACACAAGAAAAGTTCACTCAGTAACCCTCATTGGACGAGCCGACTTGGGAGGTAAGCATGGAAACGAATCTAACAAACCGCGTGGCCGTCGTCACCGGCGCTGCCCAGGGTATTGGAGAGGCCATCGCCCTCCGGCTTGCCGATGCAGGCGCCGATGTTGTCATCGTAGATCTCAACCTGCCCCTTGCCGAAGCGGTCTCGGAACGTATTCGCGCTCGAGGCAGGAGATCGGCAGCTGTTCGTTGCGATGTATCGCAAGCTCCTGATGTGGCTCAGATGCGAGATCGCGTGTTGCGCGAATTCGAAAAGGTCGAGCTTCTAGTGAATAATGCAGGAATTCCAGGGAAGAATGCACCGTTGGTCGAGGTGAGCGAGGAGGAGTGGGACCAAGTCATGGCGATTGATCTGAAGAGTGTGTTTCTTTGCTCGAAGGCGTTTCTGCCGCAGATGATCGAACGCCGGTATGGCAAGATTGTGAACGTGGCGTCGATCGCCGGCAAGGAGGGAAATCCTAATCTGGCAGCCTACTCCGCAGCCAAGGGTGGAGTGATCGCTCTGACTAAGGCGTTGGCAAAGGAGGTTGTCGGTTCAGGAGTGCACGTTAATTGTGTGTCTCCGGCCGTGATCGAAACTCCGATCCTGAAGAAGATCACTGCGCAACAAATTGAGTATATGACCGTCCGAATTCCCATGGGCCGCCTGGGCCGCCCAGAAGAGGTTGCAGCGGTTGTTCACTTTTTGGCTTCTGATGATGCCAGTTTTGTTACCGGCCAGTGTTACGACGTGAGCGGGGGCCGCGCTACTTATTGAACTAAACTTGGTTGGTGAAGAGGGCGGAGGATTGTTCGGGATCGCTTGTTGTGTAGGGTTGGTCGTCACATAGCTTTGATGTAGTTCAATGGCATCGTCGTCTGCGGGAGAGGGCTGCAAAGTTCTCATGAGGCTCAAGGACAAAGTAGCGATTATTACAGGCGCCGGTTCTGGCATTGGTCAGGCCACAGCCGAGCTCTTCGGCGAAGAGGGCGCCAAAGTCGTCGTGGTGGATATCGATGGAGAAGCGGGTCAGGCGACGGCTCAGAAAATTCGGGACCAGCGAGGTTCGGCACACTTCGTTCAGGCAGACATCTCGAAAGAGAACGACGCGCGGAAGATCTCCACGGAAACCGTCAAGACTTATGGCGGCATCGACATCCTGGTTAACAATGCCGCGACCTTCGTGCTCAAGGGATTCGAGGCTACGGTCGAGGAATGGGGCCGCTCAACAGCTACTAACCTGGTAGGCACGGCGCTGGTGACGAAGTATGCAGTCGACCACTTGAAACAAAGTAAGAAGGGGGCGATTGTTAACCTGGGTTCGATCTCTAGCTTTGTCGCCCAGCCGAATTTCTTCGCGTATAGCTCAACCAAAGCTGCGATTTTGCAAATGAGCCGTAACATGGCGTTAGACCTCGGCCCTTACAACATCCGCGTTAATTGCGTCTGCCCCGGTACGATCTTGACGCCTGCTTCCTTCCGTCATATTGAGAACACAGGTCTAACTCTTGAGCAGTTCAATGCAGAAGAAGGCGCCAGGACCTTCCTCGGTCGAGCTGGTCAGCCGCGGGAGGTGGCTTGTGCAATTCTCTTCCTGGCTTCTGATGAAGCTTCGTACATCACAGGTACCTCTTTAATCATCGATGGTGGATACACCGCCCAGTGAGGCGTCGACAAAGCTGCCGTATAACGCTGCCTCAAGGCAGACAGTCCCTTTGGCTCCTATAGCAGCTCGTGCCAGGCGACGCATCATGCACCGCCTCCTGCCATATCTGTTTCTCCTCTTCATCATCGCCTTTCTGGATCGTGTCAACATTAGCTACGCGGCACTTGAGATGACCAAAGACCTCGGTTTCACAGCCGAAGTCATGGGCTTCGGTGCCGGCATCTTCTTTCTTGGCTACTTCCTTCTGGAGATTCCGGGCACCCTTCTAGTCGAGATATGGAGTGCGCGAGGCTGGATCGCACGCATCATGATCTCCTGGGGTATCCTGGCGATTTTGATGGGCTTCATCAAAACCGCCAATCAGTTCTATTGGCTCCGCTTTCTACTCGGGGCAGCCGAAGCAGGCTTTTTCCCTGGAATAATCGTCTACCTGGGTCATTGGTTCCGGCACGAGGATAGGGCTAAGGCGATCTCCATGTTCATGGCAGCCATACCACTCGCGAACATTATCGGATCGCCTGTCTCGGGTCTTATCCTCGGAGTCAACTGGTTCGGACTGGCAGGTTGGCGCTGGGTCTTCATCCTGGAGGGCGCACCAGCCGTTATTGGCGGCATTGTCACGATCTTCTATCTGACAGACTGGCCGCACCAAGCCAAGTGGCTGCCGGCTGATGAATGCGACTGGATCACAAGGGAACTCGACCGAGAGAAGCAGGCTGTGCACTCGTACCGTATTTGGGAAGCGTTAAGGCACCGTGAACTCATATTACTAGTAATGGCTTACTTCTTTGCCGTCACAAGCGCGTACGGTTTTGTTTTTTGGCTGCCCACTATTGTGAAGAAAGCATCGGGAGTGTCCAACTTGACAGTGACCTTGATCACGGCGCTGCCTTATTGCTTTGGGCTGATCGCAATGCTGCTGATGGGCTGGTCATCTGATCGAAGTGGAGAGCGACGGTATCACACGGCACTGCCGATGATAGCAATTAGCGTTGGACTACTTCTGAGCGGTATGCTGCAGAACAGCGTTGTCTTAATGGTCGCGATGTTATGCCTGGCAGCCGCTGGCATCAACGGCTACCTTCCGGTTTTTTGGTCCTTGCCAACAAGGTTTTTGACAGGGTCTGTGGCGGCTGTGGCAATTGGCCTGATCAACTCAGTGGGAAATCTCGGGGGGTTCGTCGGCCCATACGTCGTCGGGTACGTGAACTCGGCGACTAACTCTTTTTTCGGAGGTTTACTTTATCTATCTATGTCCGCGCTCGTCGCAGCCGGTCTAATTCTCAAACTTGGACATGAAGAAAGTGGTGAGCTGAACACCGCGTTGCATCCTCCCGCTCTTAAGAACAAATAATGCTTGAAGGTCGAAACTATGGCTGAGAGTCCGCTGCTCCAGGCCAGCAACATCACCAAGTCTTACGTGGGTGTGCACGCGCTCAAGGGCGCTTCGTTTGAGTTGCGTGCCGGCGAAGTCCATGCGCTGATTGGCGAGAACGGCGCGGGCAAGTCCACGCTCATCAAGATCATTACCGGCGCGGTCAAACCTGACGGTGGGGCCATAGAGCTTGACGCGCAGACGATTACGCACAACTCTCCGCGCGTTGCAAAGCAGCTGGGCATTGTCGCCATTTACCAGCAGCCCGCGCTATTTCCAGAACTGACCGTCGCGGAAAACATCGCTCTCGGTCTGGAGCAGGCCGCAATGTTGGGCCGCGTTGACTGGCAGGCTCGCCGCCGCTGCGCCGCCGAGCTTCTATCGCACGTAGGGGCGAGGATTGACGTGGATACGTATGCGAGGGACCTCACAATGCCGCAGCAGCAATTGGTGGAAATAGCGCGCTCTCTTGGGGCCAGGGCCAAAGTCTTAATCATGGATGAGCCAACCGCCTCACTCTCCGAAGAGGATACGCAAAACCTCTTTCGCGTAATTCGCCAATTGCGCGTGTCAGGAGTCGGCATCATTTATATTTCGCACCGGCTGGAAGAGTTGCCCGTGATTGCAGACCGCGTGACGGTACTTCGCGACGGGTGCACGATTGACACGAGGCTGATGTCGGAGGTGAATCGCCAGCAACTAATTCAGTTGATGGTCGGGCGCGAATTGTCCGCAGTCTTCCCAAAGAAAGAGGTCGCGTTAGGCGACGTAGTTTTAGAGCTTCGACAGTTCGGTTGTGGCGAGGCGAGTATCAAGAACATCAACTTGACGTTACGCGCCGGAGAGATTGTCGGCTTGGCCGGACTCGTCGGCGCCGGACGCACGGAACTGGCGTGCGCAATCTTCGGATTAACCCAGGCAGATGATGGGGAGAGTCTGCTGCATGGCAAGCAAGTCCAAATCGAAAGTCCGTCGCAGGCCATCAAGCTCGGCATCGCTTACTTGCCTGAAGACAGGCGGCGGCACGGAGTCATTCTTGATATGCAGATCGCGGCCAACATTACCTTGGCCTCTCTCGATCGCCTCTCCCACCACGGGGTGATGGATTTTGAGCGCGAGAAGCAACTGGCAGCAGACTACACGCAGCGATTGGGCATTAAGACGCCGGCGATTTTCTTCCCCGTCGGCACGCTCTCTGGCGGCAACCAGCAGAAGGTCGCGCTCTCGCGCTGGCTCGTCAGAAAGCCTTCGGTGCTCATTCTAGACCAGCCGACGCAGGGGATTGATGTGGGCGCTAAATCGGAGATTCATGCCCTGATGACTGAACTGGCCGCTCAGGGCGTCGCTATTCTGATGATCTCGTCGGAGTTGTTAGAGATTTTGGGAATGAGCGACCGCGTCGCTGTAATGTATGGAGGGACTATCGTCGCCACTCTTAACCGCGCGGAGGCGACCCAGCAGAACATTCTCGCGCTGGCTTTAGGCCACGAACTCAGCGAGGTTTAGGCACAGGCAAAAGCGACCAACTGTAAGAGATGAACCCAGGTCGTTACAAACTGGAATTGGCGGCGGGAGTGGCGTTTGCCGTGCTCCTTGTGTTGGTCGGGATTGTCGCGCCTTCCTTCTTCAGCGCCGCCAACCTGCGGGACCTGGCGGTCAACAACGCGTCGACGCTGCTCATCGCCATCGGGATGACGATGGTCATTCTGGTCGGAGAGATTGACATCTCAGTTGGCTCGCAATTCGCCGTCTGCACCGTTGTCGCTGGGGAGTTGGCGAAGGGTGGCGTGTCGGTGGGGTTGCTGCTGCCGTGCCTTCTCGTGATCGGCGCGACGATGGGCTCGGTCAATGGGCTTCTCGTCGGGTGGCTGCGTTTACCTTCGATCATCGTGACGCTGGCGATGCTGGTGGCGTGGCGCGACGCGCTTCGGTGGGTGACAGGAGGCAGGTGGGTCCAGAATCTGCCCGCGAACTTTCAGTGGTTCGGCCTTGGGCAGACGTTGGGCCAGTGTCTCATCGTCATCATTGCGTTGGCCGTACTCGTCGGCGTTAGCTGGGTGCTGCGAAATCTCGGCGCGGGTCGCGCAATCTATGCCGTTGGCTCGGACGCGGAGGCCGCGCGGCTCGCGGGAATTGAGCCGCCACGAATAATCTTCGCAGTGTTCGTTTTGATGGGCGCGCTCGTAGGCTTGGCGGCGGTCTTGAACGCCGTCCGCTTTTCCGTCGTGCCGAGCAACGCCGGGCTGGGTTTGGAATTGAAGGCGGTTGCCGCGGTCGTGGTAGGCGGAACGGCGATAACGGGCGGGCGCGGAACGCTTGTCGGGACGCTCATAGGCGTGGCACTTCTGGGAACGATCGGCACGGCGCTCACGTTCGCCGGCATCAATCCATTTTGGGAAAAGGCTATTCAAGGGGCGATTATTCTGGCGGCGCTCGTTTCAGACTTGGCACTCGATAGATTTCGGATTTCGGATTTCCGATTTGGGATTTGGAGAGCCAGATGAATCCGGCCATCCCGCAATCCGCAATCCGCGATCTGCAACTGGTTGCGCCGTGGCGCGAGCGCTTGTTCCCTAATAACGAATGGGTGCTAATTGTCGTGCTCCTCATAGAGTGCGGCATCTTTAGTCTGACCGGCGAGAATTTTTTTAGCGCGTCGAACGCGTTCGAGATCACGCGGCTAAGCGTGGAAGTCGGGTTGCTCGCGCTCGCAATGACGCCGATCATCATCACGGGCGGCATCGATCTCTCGGTCGGCTCAATGATGGGGCTGGCAGCGGTCGTGCTCGGCGGCCTGTGGCGCGACACTCACTTGCCGATGGCGCTGGCCGCGGTGATCACTCTTATGGTCGGCACTCTGGGCGGCGTATTGAATGCGGCGCTTGTTGCGCGACTGAACTTTCCGCCGCTCATCGTCACGCTCGGCACCTTCTCGCTCTTTCGTGGGATTGCCGAAGGACTTACGCGCGGGATTGAGAACTATTCGGGTTTCTCGTCGCAGTTTCTCTTTCTCGGTCAGGGCTACGTCGGCGGCTTGATACCGACGCAGCTGTTCATTCTGATCCCGGCCATCGTGACCTGCGCCTGGTGGTTGCACCGTACCACTTTCGGACGCAGCCTTTACGCCATAGGCTTTTCCGCAGAGGGTGCGCGCTACGCAGGCATTCCGGTTCCCCGGCGTTTGTTCTTCGTTTACGTGCTGTCTGGTTTGGCCGCTAGTCTCGCGGCGATTATCTACGTCGCGCACTTGGGCCAAGCAAAATCCGACGCGGGAACAGGCTACGAGTTGATGGCGATCACGGCAATTGTGCTCGGAGGCGCTTCGATCTTCGGCGGGCGAGCCACGGTACTCGGAACGGTGCTGGGCCTCTTCGGCATAGTGATTTTGCAGAACGGGCTCAGGCTGAGCGGCCAGCCAGCGGAACTAGCCGGCATACTTACTGGCGTGCTCCTGGTCGTCACGATTCTACTGGATCGCCTCTCGCGCCGTGCGCAGGCGCAGCGGCCACGTACACAGACTATTTCGGAGGAGGAAGAGGTGAGAAATTCGCAGGTCGCCGTGTTGAGTGCAGTCATTCTGGCCGCCGCGCTTCTAGTCGTCGGTGGCAACTGGTTATTAATACGTTCTCTTCGTCAAGAGTTGAAGGGCACAGGGATTCAGCAAAATTCACAAAGTTCTCCGGCGACATTCAACGGACGCAGGCCTGTGATTGCGATGATGCCCAAGGCGAAGGGCGATCCGTACTTCGTCAGTTGCAAACAGGGGGCAGACGAGGCCGCGAAAGAGTTGGGCGTCGAGTTGTTGTGGGACGGGCCGACCGATCTTGACCCCGCGAAGCAAAACGAGGTGGTCGAAACCTGGATCACGAGAGGCGTGGACGCGATTGCTGTGAGCGTCGAGAACAAGGTCGGCATCTCCACCGTGCTGCGTAAAGCGAAAGAAAAGGGCATCAAGGTTGTTACCTGGGATGCGGATGCCGAGACGGACGCGCGCGACTTGCTCATTAACCAGGCGACGCCGCAGGGAATTGGCTACACGCTGACCGACGAGGCCGCGCGCATCATGGGAAACAAAGGCGACTTTGCCATCATTACCGCCTCGCTGAGCGCGGCTAATCAGAACGAGTGGATCAAGTACATTAAGGAGCGGCTGGAGCAAAAGTATCCGGAGGTGCATCTCATTGCGGTTCAGCCGAGCGAGGGGGACCGTGACCGTGCCTTTTCCGAAACGCAGACGGTGCTCAAGGTTTATCCGAATGTGAAGCTGATTATGCCGATTGCCGCCCCTGCGGTGCCCGGAGCGGCCGAGGCGGTTAAGCAGTCAGGTCGCACGGATGTGAAATTAACGGGCCTGTCGCTGCCAAACATGAACAAGCCCTACATCCACGACGGCGTCGTTGAGAGCATAGTGCTGTGGAATACGATTGATCTTGGATACCTAACGGTTTATGCGGCCAACGCTCTGGTAACGGGAACACTCAAGCGGGGTGACAAAGAATTGAGTGCCGGACGGCTCGGTAAGATCGAAGTCGCCGATGACGAGGTGAGGCTCGGCGCGCCTTTCATCTTTAATAAAGAGAACATTGACCGCTTCAATTTCTGAAACAGTCAATAAGCCAGGTTTGCCAGGATTTTGGCAGTCTGTCCATTCGAGTGAATGCGCGAGAGTAAATTTAGAAAGTTCGGTTGATGTAAGGTCGCTATAAAGAAACTTCCCCGGCGAGAAGAATTCAGTCGTCGAACCCAACTATAAGGATGGTAGAGGACCGAGGTCCGGCGAGTTTTGGAGCCAAAACAAAAAAACCTAATCCGCAGGCTGATAAGGGTTCTCAAAAAGACAAACCAGAATAGACCCCAGCTTCAACCTACCCAACGAAAAACGCGCCGAGGTTGCTGGCGCGTTTTTCGTCTTATGGTGAATAAGTCGATTTATGTTATGGACGTTGCTGGTTTCTTACGCATGGTCTCCAGCAACCAGGTGTTACCCGGCTGTCACGGCACGATAACCAGCTCCTGCCGCTTTCTTCATGGCTTCCACCGCCTCCTCAACCGTCAGCAACGGTGTGGTTTTAACGGACTTACAAGCACCACCACCCGCGAAAGCCATGGAAATCGCAGACGCGTCTACGTTAGTGGGCATTTGAAGGATTAATACAACATCGTACTCTCCAAATGCGAACCAGGCATTCTCGATTTTTCCACCAAGCTTTTCAATCGCTGGTCGCACCGCTTCGATGCGGTTCTGCGGCTTTTCGACTAAGGCCTCCCAGCCTTCAGTCGAATACGCAATCTGCTGTAGATAATAGGGCATCTGGACCTCCTTCTCTTAAGGCGAGGGTTGTTTCAGTTTTCTGGTGAGGATATCTGTAGCCTAATTACAGGCGGATGATCTGTGGGAGACACTTGACTACCAAAGTGATGCCAGCACTCTGTTCCTCCGCGTATTAAATGTCAAGCCAACGACTTGCCTGATCAAAACGCTAACGGCGCGGTGGAGCAACAGTTGGAAGTCAAAGACGTATACGGCCGCGGGACCTTATCCCTAGTTCACTTCCTCATACACGAAGCGAGTTCGTGAGGCGATTCTTGAGAAATTCAACAATGAGTTACACAGATCAACCGAGCGCCCAAAGAGGGGTCATTCGCTCCTCGAACGCCTTTTCCAGCTTTTCGTTTCGACGTTTTCCTGCCGGTTGAAACACGACGGAGGGAGTTGTATGATCTGTTGAAACGTTTAACTTCAAACCCGACGTATTGGTTTCGCAGGAACTTGCCCTGCGTTCCCCGGAACCTCCAACAGTAAAGGAGGTAATGATGCCAACAACGAGGGAATTTTCCCTTAGCATGCAGGATCAGCCAGGCGCGCTTGGAAAGATCTGTCAAGCGCTAGCTGATCGTGGAGTCAACATTCTGGCGTTCCATTCGATGCCCTTTGAAGGAAAAAGTCTGGTTCGCTTCGTGGTGGACAATCCAACAACCGCCAAGTCGGTCCTGGATACCCAGAAACTTCCATACAAAGAGACGGAAGTTGCTCAAGCCAAATTTCCAAACCGGCCAGGTGAGCTGGCCCGTGCGGCTTCACAGCTCGGCCAAGCCAACATCAACATCGACCACGCGTACTGCGGGCTTGACCCCGGCACGAACACACCGTTGTTGATCTTTGGTGTCGCGGAGGCTGGCCGCGCGGCAAACATCTTGGACAAGACTGCCGCAGCCGCAACGGGATAGAACTTTTCCTCATTGAGGTGCTAATAGCGGGCAGGGCTGGCATTGCATTCGGTGTCCCTGCCCGTTTATCTACTTCTCAACGGACATTCGAGCAGACGGTTTTGCCGCCTCGTAAACCTTCAGTAACGTCACCGCCCCTAACACGATCACCACTTCAAGTTGTGGCTGCGAGCAATTAAGCAGCGTGCTGAAGCGAGCCGAATCTCCGAATATGCGTCCTCTTGTCCTTTTCTTAATAGTTGGTGTAAGTGCTGCTTATACCACTGCTCAATCTACGCCTCCGGTCGATTCCGATGTTGTCTTCGAAGTCTCGATTGCAAGTAATCGCTCAGAGTTCCACATCGGTGAAACTATTCCGTTGCAACTAGCGTTCAGTAGTGGCGCCAAGGATCGTTACCAAGTGAACATGGCCCAGTACGACCGTAGCGGGCGCATGAACTACGAGCACTTCGATGTCTCGCCTGCTGGGGGCACAGTGGATCCATTGCCAACCCATATTGGAAGCTTGGGCGGGCTAACGAACTATAGATTTCTTACCTCAGATCCCTGGACCATCAAGCTCAACCTGAATGAATGGATACGTTTCACTCGACCAGGGAAATATCGGCTCGTCGTCTCCAGCGAGAGGGTCGGAGTGCGAGATCCCTCTAATCCTTTGGGCGCTTCGCAAATCGTCGCGCGCTCAAAGGAGGTTACGTTGAAGATCGTTCCGGCGAATCCAGCGTGGCAAAAGCAAGTGTTCAGTCAGGCAGTCGCGTCGCTGGACGTGCCCGTACCAACAAAAATACAGCTGATGGATCAATACACGGCTTCGCGCCGGCAGGCTCTCGAGACTCTTCGCTTTCTCGGTACAGCCGATGCAACCCGGCAGTTGGCGAAGCGCATGCGTGGTGAAAGTTCCGACGGATTGGACTATGTTTGCATGCTTGGTCTCATTTCTTCACCTGAACGTATGGTGGCTCGAAGCGCGCTCGAACAGGCCCTTGCGGATCCGAACCACCCGATCGACGGCAACTTCCTTTACACACTGCGGATGGTTGACACCCCTTCCGGTACTGTGAAAACGAATTGGAGGGAAGATCAACAGAGGGTTGTCGAGGCGCTGGTCGCTGCGTTGCCTAATAAGCAGGGCAAAGCTCTATCGATAAGCCTCAACACGGTCATGAATGAGGCCTGGAATGGGAATACCCTGCCACAGCAGACAACGGACCAGCTAGTCAACCAGTTAGTGTCGATGTTCGATGGCTTGCCCTTGAATGAACAGAGCAATTTGCTGAGTTATCGCTGGGCCAAGATTCGGAGTCCGGCAATGGTCCCGCTCCTTCGGCGATATGCACAGTCCTATCGTGATTTTCCAGAAATGCGAGAGGAGGGGGCATACGACTCGCTGCGGCTCAGTGCGAATGCCCTACAACGCTGGTATGAACTTGATCCGCTCGGAGCGCGTCCGGTGATCATTACCGAAATCACCCGACCGCGCCCACGCTTTGACGCACGAGTGCTCGGCATCCTGCCAGACAAAACTCTTCCTGAGGTGGATTCTGCTTTGTCAGAACACTTCATCGCGAGTGACAATTTGGATGGCTCAGCTCATCTTGCCTCGCTCATTGCTCGCTATGCGACCGCTGCTATTTTGCCGCAAATCACCGAGAAAACGGATCCTCTAATCGGCAAGTCGGCTTGCGTCATCCAGAATCCTATCCTGGCTTACATCTTGCGCGTCAGCCCTGAGCTGGCAAGGGTACGAATTGAACAAGCGATTGCGGCTCGCGGCAAGGAATTTACTGCCTGCAACCATTCACTGTTTCAGATAGGCTCCGAGATTCATTATGATCCACTGCTCGAAGAGATCGGTGTTCATAGCCTGGACGATCCTGATCCGGAGGTTGCGGGCACGGCGGCAACGCTGTTGGGAAAGTTCGCGTCACGTGCGGCCGAAACCGCGCTTTGGCGCCGTTACGAGAGTTGGAGCGCAGAGTGGGCAGGCCGTGAATCAGAACTGGATGTGATGTTCGCGGAACGTGTAGACGATCGAATCTACGAGCTCGGTCTAGGCCAAAATCTGATGCTTGCACTCGTGACGGGTAAGTCGTGGTTGTCGGACAATGACAAGTTAAAGCGACTTTCCCAGTTGACCCGAGTCAAACGGCTGCGCGACGAACTGGACAGATACCTGAAGATTTGGGAGGACGTACCCGTCATCTCCTTCGGTCAAGACTCGTCGTCAGAAGGGTTTGATGCGCGAGTCGCTCAATATGAACTTCACTCCATGGAAGCCCTCAAAGAGAAGCTGACGCAATTTCCTTCCGGGACCAAGTTCATTCTTTCGACACCCTTAACTGAGTCTTCGGCCAACGAGCAAACACTGAGTGAAATCCGCACCTTCCTCAGCAGCCACGGAATGTCAGCGGTTGGGGAAAAGCGCGCCAATTAGACTGGACATCTTTCGAGCGCGACCACGAAATGAAACTACTTATCGGCATAGTTGCAACAGCCTTGGCAGCCTTGGGCATTTTCTCACTAATGGATGAGATGGCCGGGAAGGTTAAGGCTCCAAAAAGCTGGACGAAAATTGCCCAGTCACGTCGTTCATTCCTTGGCCTGCTTATTTCGACCCTTTCAGGAGTTATTGTAGGTTCGTGGTCATGGTACGCAAATAGAATAGCCAAGCAGGAGCTCCACCTGCTTTTCGAGGTTGAGGTGTTGCTGGCCCAACTTGAGGGCCTTATTAACGTGTCAATCGCTCAAGGGAGCGCGTTGAAAGCCCTTCAGTCAATCAAAGTGTTGGTTGGCAAAATCGGTGAATATGGATTCAAAGCGTCACAGCTTTTTTCTAAGCTGGAACGGCAGCTTCCCCCCGAGGACTATGAGGAGCTCAAGAATGGGGCAATGGCAATTACGGTTGGTCTGGATACCCTGGATAATATGAAACCCGAAGAGCAGCTATCGGATGAGATTACCAAAGCGCTCATCTCGATGCAGAGCGGAATCCGCCTTGCACGGACGAAGACGAGGGAGCTGATTGATGAGCGAACCTTCAATTCTTGAGATCGGCTGTATTATAGAGAAGCTCCGAGAGCAAATTGGGTGTGTAGCCCAAGCTGCGTTTCTATACGGGAGTGTTGCACGTGGAAGCCACGGTGCGCATGATATGGACCTATTGCTGGTAGCTGCGGCCGAGGATCAAGCCACAATTTATGCTGCGATCGCCAATATTCAACGCGGTAAAGAGCTGCTGATTCACCCAACGGTCGTGACTGGGCGAGAACTATCTTCCAACCCGTTTCTTCAAGAGCTGGTTGAGTCGGCGACAACCCTTTGGCACGGAGTTAGCCGAAAACGCTAAGAGGTCTAGGTCGGCCGGTAGTTTTTGAGATTATGGAGCGCTTTCCAACAACTCAATAATTTCTCAACGGCAAAATGTTCCCTTAATGAACGTCATTGGTTTGGGACATTAGGATGGGTGTTGCCGTACTAGGGCTTTCCTGTCAAAATCTATCTCAACAGATTCTCAACCGCGAGTTGGCTTACCCCGACAATTTGCATAACCGTCCGCATCGACCGTAATACCGGCGCAATCGTCCACGAGACAAGGGCACACGCCGAAAAGGGGTGCAATGCCACAGAAAGAAGGATCCGAGCATAAAATCATGGTAGTGGAGGACTATGATGATACTCGCGTGCTGTTGCGGCATGCGTTGGAAAGCAAGGGCTACCATGTCCTCGAAGCGATTAACGGGCAGGAGGCGGTGGATATCGCTGAACGCGAGGTTCCGGATTTAATTCTTATGGATTTGGACCTTCCAATACTCGACGGCATCGGTGCTACACAGCGCATTCGACAGCTGCTGCATCACGTCCCAATCTTTGCTGTGACGGCTTACCCCATGTCTTACACACGAGTCAAGGCGTTCGCAAAAGGATGTAATGAATATATTGCCAAGCCCATTGACCTGAGAGAGTTGGAACAACTATTGACTCGTTACTTGCCTGCAAGTTGATCACCTGATACTGGATGACTCCGAGGACGCGTGGTATTGCTCCGCAAAGCCTTTCTTCTACTGGAGCTTTTGTCTCTCGTTTTCAATGATTGCCTTCCAAAAATGCTCAGGGTAATTGATGTCTCCTAAACCGTGAAATGTGGACGTATAACCGTCAACCGGATCTCCAAGGAAGAGGTCCCTTACCATCTCCCAGGTGAGCTTAGGGTTGACGCGCATGGCGTCAAGGATTTCGCCACCGTCTATTGCCATGCTATCGATGTAAAGAAGTTTGTTTTCCAGAACCTCCCTATCCGCTCTTTCATTTACTTTCTGGAATTGTGCCAGCCGGAATGCAGGACTCCACTTTAAAAGCTGTCGTTCATCCCCGGTCAACGAGGCATGACCTACAGCCGGCTTATTTCGCGCCGCTTTGCTGGTGGCGGCGGTCATGAATAGCCTCCTTTCACTTTAAGCAGGTTTGGGGCATTTTAGTTCCTTTGCCTCGTTTCTGTCGATGTATCTTAGTCACTGAGACCACTCGGTTTGCAATTTCGGAGGTTGGAGCAGCGTCTGCATTACTACACAGTACTGTTCTGTCTTTTCTTGTAAGCTGCGCAGCTGTTCGGGCGTTGCATCGGGCGCGGCGATATCAAAACGAAGATCGATACTTTCAAAGCCAACGGGTACCTCCTTTGCTATGCCCAGCGTACCGCGAAGATCCAATTCCCCATCTACGGTGACTTCAATGCGTTCGGTACGTATCCCCATGGCCGCAGCTACCATCTGGCAGGTTATCTGCGCACAAGCCGCCAGGGCCCCGAGCAGAAGGTCGCCTGAGCAAGCGGCGGTCCCGGCACCACCAACACCCGCGTGGGCTTCTGCCTGATAGATGGCGCGCCCGATATCTACGGAACATGCTATGGGCGTTCCGCTTTGACCGCTGCGCGCACTCAGTTTGATCCGAGAGGTTTTTGGCTCTGCGCGGTACTGTTCTTTCAGCGGTTTTTGAATCGATCTGAGATCCATGGGTGTCTCTTCTTCTTTCTCTGATGCGCCTGATTTCATAATGGAATGAGTGTATCGGGCAATACATGATCCACGAAATCACACGAAATAACACAAAGAACATTTCGTGTGATTTCGTGGATCATGTATTGCCCGATAACCTCAACACAAAGGCGCCGAGGTCAGAAAGATCCCGCACAGGAAGACAGATACTACTAGATAACGACTTTTTAACCGGTTGAAGCCGCCGGTTTTTCTTGCTAGCATGCGCCTCACTCTGGAGGCAATTATGCCAAAATTCGTAATAGAACGGGAAATACCTGGACTGGGAAATCTGTCCGATGCCGAACTTCGGGAAATCTCTGGAAAATCCGTGAACGTGCTCAAAGAGATGGGGCCGGGCATTCAATGGCTGCACAGCTATGTCACGGGAGACAAGCTTTATTGCGTGTATATTGCGCCAGACGAGGCGAGCATCAGAGAACACGCAAACCGGGGAGGCTTTCCTGCCAATCGTATTTCTGCCGTGCGTCGAATGATCGATCCGACAACGGCCGAGTAAAGTGTGTCGCTTGGTCAGTCCAGGCGAGACGCTTCGTTTTCGCTATCTGCCGACCCCGACGCGTGGGCCGACCTCATGGTCAGCGCCTCTTCCACGGCTTTCCCGACTGGCAGCACCCAGCCTTCCAGCCAAACACTCGCTCCCGCCGCATTGGTGAGCGATTGCCGGGCTGCCTCGAGACCCTTTTCGAGTTTAGCCCTGTCTCCAGGTGTCAGCGGCGCGCCGATGGCTTGACGTAATGCGGCAGCAGCTCCAGCCAGCCGCAGAGACCTCTCGGGCGCAGATTGAGCAGCCGCGGAAATCGCAAAACACTCAAGCAGACGCGCGATACCTCGCTTGTGATCCAACTCCTGAAAGATCCTCAAGCTGGCCTGGTAGAGATCATGCGCGCCGTCGAAATCTTTCTCATCCCGAGCCAGGTTGCCCAAGTCGGCCAGGGATCTGGCTATACCCCATTGATCTCCGAGTTCACGAAAAGTGGCCAGGCTCTGCTCGTAAAGCGACTGCGCCGCCGTTACCCCCTCTTGATCGCGCGCCACATCGCCAAGATAGTTCAGCGACCAGGCGATCCCGGTCCGGTCGTCAAGCTCGCGGAAGATCGACAGACAGTCTTCATAGAGAGAATGCGCTCGCGAATAGTCACCTTGCAATTTGACGGCGTTGGCCAGATTGCTGAGGGAGCGAGCAACCGCGAGTTGATCGCCGCATTCTTTCCACAACATCAAGCTTTCTTCAAAAAGCGAGTGTGAGGTTTCAATGTCGCCGCGATCGCGAGCATGAACTGCCAGGGCATTAAGTGAGACCGCAACGCCCTGCAAGTCATTACTTCCGCGTCCGATCTCCAGGCTCTCGCGGATTAGAGAATCTGCCGACGAGTAGTCACCCTGCTCACCCGCGAGAACGCCCGCTGCAAAGAGACCTCGCGCCCGTGTCTTGGTCGGCGCCGCGGCACTGCTAAGCTTTAAGAGTTTCGCGAACCTCTCCCGGCCTTCCGCGAAATACTCCCGCACTTCCCAAAATCTAAAGAGCGCTAAAGCCAGCCGCAGCCCCCAGTCCGCGTCCTTGCTCTCAATCAGCCAATCAAGGGCCACGCGAAAGTTATCGTGCTCAACTTCAAAACGATCCAGCCACTCTCCACCCTCGGCGTCAGTGTCCGCAGCAGATCCCTCCTCCGCCAACACCAGGCAATAGGCAGCGTGCGCGCGCCGTGTCAGCGCGTCTTCCTCGCTGGCCTGCAATTTTTCCAGTCCATACTCTCGAATCGTTTCCAACATCATGAAGCGCGGCTCTCTTTGAGCTTCCTCAACCTGTTGCAGCAAACTCTTGTCAACCATTGACGCCATTCCGTCGAGCAGATTGAGTCCCAGGTCGCTTCTGGTGTTGCATACGGCTTCAACGGCTTCCAAAGTACAGCCGCCGGAGAAAACCGAAAGTCTTCTGAAAAGCTTCTGCTCGTCCGGGTTCAGGAAGTCGTAACTCCAGTCGATGGCTCCCCTTAGAGTGCGTTGGCGCATCGGGAGATCCCTCGAGCCGCTCGTCAACAGCTGAAGCCGGCTAGCCAAACGCGCCAATAAATCGGAAGGAGGCAAAAACTTTACCCGGGCAGCAGCAAGCTCGATTGCCAGCGGTAAGCCATCGAGCCGTGCACAGATTTCCGTCACTGCGGCAGCATTATCTTCAGTGAGTTTGAAACCCGGCTTGACAGCAGCGGCACGTTGAATGAACAAAGCCACAGCCGAATACTCCGCCAGTACATCGAGGGGAGGGAGCGAATCGCAATCCGGCAATGCAAGGGGTGGCACCGGGAACTCATGTTCGCCGTAAATGTGCAGCGGTTCACGACTGGTTAATAGGATTTTCAGGTGAGATCCGATTGATATGAGCTCCGCCACAATCGGAGCAGCGGAAATAAGATGCTCGAAATTGTCGAACAAAAGCAGCCTTGGTTTGCTCTGCGAGTTGCGGAAGTGCTGCTTTAGAAGATCAAGTGGAGTTTGATTGCCGGCTTCCCTGATGCCTAGCGTCTGAGCAATCAGGGAGGCTACGAGTCCAGGATCAGTGACTGCGGAAAGTGGCACATAATACACTCCACCGGGAAAGTGATCTGAAATTTCTTCCGTTACCTTAAGCGCCAGGCGCGTCTTTCCCACTCCACCCGGACCCGTGACAGTGACTAGAAGCACATCTTGTCTAAGCAAGATTTCTTTAATAGCTTCCAATTCCTGATCCCTGCCAACAAAGACAGTAGGCTGGACCGGCAGATTGCTCGGGCGAGTCTCGAGGCGTCTGCCCGCCAGCTCTGAAAACCGGTCGCGCATTGCCGCGAGGTCATTCGCAAGGTCACGCGTCGAGTTGTAGCGATTCTCAGGTTGCTTGGCCAAGCAACGATCAATCGCCCAGCAGAGCGGAGCCGGCGCCTCAGGGTTTAGGCGAGCGATGGATTCCGGCTCTTCCTGAACAATTGCCAAAAGCGTGGCTGCCTCGGTGGTCCGTTGAAGAGCACGCTTTCCGGTGGCCATCTCATAAAGTATTAAGCCTAATGAAAACTGGTCCGATCTAAAATCGAGTGGTTGGCCGCGGGCCTGTTGGGGTGACATGTATCCGAGCGTGCCCAAAACGGCGCCGGCCAGGGTTTGGGAGGGAAGTCTCGTGGACATGTCAAAAAAGTCTTCGCTGCGAAGAGGATCCAGTTTGGCCAGGCCAAAATCGAGAATCTTTACCAGCCCGTTAGGTAGGATCATTAGATTCTCGGGCTTCAAGTCTCTATGGATAATGCCGGCCTCGTGGGCTCGAGCGAGTCCGTCCGCCACCTGCGCGCCGATTTGGATGACCTTTTGGATAGGCAGTGGGCCCGACCGTAACATCTCGCAGAGGGTAGTGCCCTCGATCAGTTCCATCGCGATGTAGTGAGTCGAATCAATCAGCCCAAGTTCGTAGATCGTGACAAATGTTTGAATGGTTGAGAGCTGAGGCCGCGCGCGCTTCCCGTTCAAAGCGATCGAGACACTTCCGGTCAAATGACAAGTCGACCGGCAAGACCTTGATCGCAACCTCGCGTCCCAGGCGAGTGTCCTTCGCACGATATACTTCTCCCATCCCGCCGGCACCAAGTGGTGAGAGAATCTTGTAGCAGCCGAACATCGTGTCCGTTGAGAGGGCCATCGATTGGCTATGAATCTTCACAGGCAGATCAGCGGCAAGGGGTTGTTCTTTGAGCTTCGTCTTATCCAATGGCATCTGATGACACGGAGGCAGGCAATACTCTGGTCATTTTTGGGGGAACTGCTCTGTCTGGCATCTTAGAACCTGGCTACTTCACAAGTCAATTACCTCATCAAAGCCTTTTCGTGTTGTTTCGTGTCATTTCGTGGATCGGTCATTTCGTTGAGATAAAGGCTGCGCGGTCTATTTAGTGATGGTTGAAATTCTCGCAAGCAAATGCACGAATCCACGAAATAACACGAAACAACACGAAAAGGCTTTGATGAGTCATGTATGTTAATGCCCCGGAAAAAGAATAAGCCGCGGCAGCATCGCGTCAGTGGTGCTGGAGAATGATTCGAAAAACAACTACTTCGCCAATTCCAGCAACAGTAGTTTTCGTCCCATCCTGATTTCGTTTTCCCACCGGCAGCGAGCCTTCGTAGTGAGCCAGGAATTCTCGAACCTGTTTATCCTGCGCCACATCCTTTATCTCTCCGAGGTCTTTTGCGTTGGACCATTTCTTAACCGCTTCCAATGTGGAAACCGGCTTTTCGGACCAGATCACCCACAGTTGTTCGGCCCCGGTCTCTTTATCGAAGCCGATCCAGTCTTCGTCAGGATTCTTTGATGCCGCCGGTATTTGGGCCTGTTGATTTGCAGGTAAGAGAGCCGATTGACCGTTGTCCGGATACAAGATCATAGAGTTGGTGGGCGCCGGCTGGTCCGGTCCTCTATTGATCAAATACAGATAGCCTTGTTGCGGACTCGTAAATAGGAGTTGCACCCTATCGTCCGGTTCAAAATTAATCTCGCCCGGAATCGTGTATGGTTTTTGGTGCGGCTTCCCATCCCTATACTTCTGTACCACCATTGAATAACTAAAAGTGCGCTCAGGCGCCGGTTGACCAACAGTTGTAGCGTCTTGGTTTGTTGGCGGCTTCACTCCCGTGGCACGTCGCCACCAAACGAAAGCCCCGACGAGGATTCCCAGCACGATTATCACCATTGCCGGCCAGATCAGCTTATTAGTTGGAGATTTGTCTGGGACATATAATTTTGTCTCAGTCTCACTTTGCCCAATCAGCGATCGAACAGTGGTCTCCAGGTATTCAAGATGTTTAGAGAGAGGCTTTGTGTACGCGTCCAGCCAATGCGCCGTGCTTAGATAGTACTCAAGCGCTTTTGACATGGGCACATCTTCTATGCGAAAGGGGATAACCGGAATATTCTTATTAACAGCACGTTCGACTTCCCGTTTTACTTGTTGAGACTGGTTAGCTTTCGCCGAGAACACCAGAACCATCACGCGACTCTGAGAGATGCCATCGATGATGGATTCGCCCCAATCCTTTCCGGGAGAGATGTTCCGGGGTGCGAGCCAACAACTGATGCCTGATCGTTCCAGCGACACACAAATCGCGTCCGCCGTCTTTTTATCGCTGGACGAATAGCTGATGAAAACCTCCGGGTGACTGCTCGTCACGCGGTCCGATTTATCGGTTGAGAACTCTTCGCGGATTTCCGCATTGTTTTCTGCGGTTAACGCAGCCGCGAGTTGGTCTCCGAACTCCTGAGCACGTTCGTAACGATCCTCCGGCTCAAAGGCCAACGCCTTAAGAACCACAGCCTCAGCTTGCTCGGGTACAACGGGTCTGAGTACCGCGGGTTTAATGCTCACACCTGCGCGCTGCATTTCGAGTAACTGGAACATCGAGTCAGGATTGAACGGCTTCCGTCCCGTCAGCATTTCGAAGGCAATCATTCCAAGGATATAGATGTCGCTCGCAGGCGTCAGAGGCTCGGCGCTCAATTGCTCCGGTGACATATAGCTGATTGTGCCGGCGGTAATGCCGGTTACCGTGCTTGCCCCCACCACCGAGTTCTTCACCTTCGCGATACCGAAGTCGATTATCTTCACCTGCTGCTCGCCTGTTGCACTTTGACGCACCATAATGTTTTCCGGTTTCAAGTCGCGATGCAAAATGCCGGCCTCATGAGCGGCGGTAACGCTGCATCCCACCTGTCGGATGATGTTGGCTACTTCTTCGAGGTTCATGCCTTCAGGCTTGATGCGTTCACGCAAGGTTGTGCCTTCGACGTACTGCATGACCAGATAGGGTGTGCCGTCGTCCAGCTTGCCTGCGTCAAATATACCGATGACGCCCGGATCGTCGATTCGCGTGAGCGATTCAATCTCTTGATGGAATTTCTGAACGACCCACTCGTTCTTCAGCGCTTCTTCGAGCAACACTTTTACTACTACACGCCTTGAATGTAACTCGGGCTTGTCGCGTGCAAGGTATACGGTAGCCATTCCCCCACGACTCAGTTCCTTCTCCACAAGGTAGCGGCCGCCAAGGGTCTTTCCTACGAGGTTTATTGGGACACCAGGATCAGACGGACGGGAGGATTCTTCGTTCGGGTTGGGCGCACGATCGGGATCAGGCGTTGGAGGCATTAAACACCTTTTGGCGCAGTCTTCAGGTCCAGCGTTGCGCGAGTCTGCGAGAGATCATTCGGGGTTCGCAGACTCGCGATACCGTAGGAGCAAAGACACGACCAGGGGATCGCCACCTTTTGACCCTACTTGATATAGACGCTGGGGTAATGGATCACTTTCTCTCAACTTATAACTCGGGTCGGCGCCGGCGTGACCTTCTTCTTCGGTGTAGGGCAAGCCCACGGCTTCTACGTTCTCTGCCCAGCGAGTTTTGGTGGCCCATTGCTGCTCCCACTTCTTCACCTCATCAACTGGAAGCGTAATCGGATCGTCCATAAGTCTTGCGGGCTCGATTAGAGGTTTAGGCGAGACAATGATTGTCAGGACTTCACCAATATGGTTCTGATCGCTTCTTGTTGCCTCGAAATAAGCGCTTTCACTTTTTTGATCAGGGATTTCGACCGGATCGCCCGATTCAATTCTGTTACTGCCACCATGCACGGACTTAGTAGGGAAGAGAAGGAGGGGCTCCCCGAGTTTTCCGTCGGCGTATTGCTCGCGATCGATAATGTATAGGTAGCCGGTGCGCGCGGACTCAATACTGAAAACGTATGAACGCCCGGTGACCAATTGACTGTCGGAGCCAAGTCTGAAAGGCCTCAGCACGACACTCTCGCCACCGGGTTTCTTCAGTTTGAAAGATCTTCTTTCAGTTCCGCTCCCGGACTCCCGCATTTCCCAAACAGTAAAGCCCACGAAAGCGTCTTCGCTCGAGACGGAGTCGGCGGCGGTTGGTTTGACTGCTGGAGGGTTCTTCGGAGGGATTCTTGTACGATTCGACGCCGCAGATTGTCGCCGACTCTTGAAGCTACGAAACATACGGCGACGTTCTTCTTCATCGTTCTCTTTATCAGCGCTCTCTACTGCGGCCTTATTCGACGGCTGGGATGGTTGTTGCGCCAGAGCCTGATGGCAAACGAGAAACAGCTTAAACGCTGTCACCAGCGTAAGGAAGAACCAAAACTGTCTTCTGTGCGAGAAACGATTTGTCATGTTGCCTAACTACATTCGTTCACTTGGAATCGTGGTTAAGGTTTGGCCACAATCATGGCTTTTACATCAGGCTCGCGGCGATAGAAGACTCTGGGTGTTTGCACTTCTTCTTCCTCCTTAGCTGTTTTGCTCACCTGCTTCTTAACCAAGCGCCGCCGTTCCGCGACTTCTACCTGCTGCATGCGCGGCACCCGCTGCACCGCATAATCTACCCACTCTCGCAGCAGCACATTGCCATCTCGATCCGCAGCTGCTTTTGTCTTCAGACCCTCTTCGACCAGGGCATACGTCAGGTAGCCGTGCCCCTTCGCGATCTTCTTGTCCGCCTTGGCTTCCTGCAAACTCTGCGCGGCCGTCAGGATGTACATGCCTTTCTCATAGGCCAACTGCGCCAGACCCCGGGAGTTCATCGGTCCGCGGCGCGTCTCCTCCGACTCCAGCGCCTGGCCCGAGTTGCAGGCGTCGATTACCAGCAGCAGCTGTCCGGCATCGATCCCTTCAAACGCCCTGGTCAGTTCTTCGTCCGAGATACTGTGGTGCGCCACTTCATCCAGCAGCTTCTGCTCGCAGCGATCAGGAATGGCTCCATAGTAACCAAGATCATACGGCACCAGATAAAAGCGGTCCTTCGCATTCACTTGTTGTGTGGTTGCGCTCAGACATGAGCCCACCGTCCCATGACCGGCAAAGTAGACCACTACGGCGTCTTCAGGCTGGACTCTAGCGGCCAGGTCTTTCAGCACTCCCAGGATCTTCTCCTTCGTCGCTTGGTTGTTGTAGAGCGGGATGATCTCCGTCCGCTCGTAGTGCTTCAAGTTCTCCTGTTGCTTCCTGAGCTCTGCACCAAAGTCCTCCGCGTCAGGTACTGCGTAGGTAAGATTAAACGCTTTGTTCTCGTACTCATTCACTCCTACCGACAGCACATAAAGCATGCCGGCCCTCTTCAAGCTATCTGCTCCTGTTACGCTAAGTGTAACGTCCTCGCTTTTGACGTTGTCACTATTGAACGCGTAGGCCGTGAAGTTATTGGACGCAGCCACAATCGGCACACCAGTGGTGCAGATGACTTGTCGCGGAGTACGTGCCGTCCGCGGCTGAAGCTTGCAGCCGTCTTTACCATTCCGGGCAAACACATCTCCAGCCCAAAGTTTAACCAGCGATCCATTGCGAAACAACCGTAGGTCCTGGGCTCCGCTACTCCTGCCATGCGAGGCATTAGCAACGCTGTCAGTATTGTCCGTAACTGCGACTCGGATTGTGAGGCGGCGATTATCCTTCGAGAGATCCTGCGTGGGTTGCGTGGGCATCGCGTTGGAATTGCCTTCACGCTTTATCGACTCAATCTTCAGTGTCGGTCTGCGACGGTCACGCTTCACCAGTGCCTTGCCTTCGGGCGGCTTCGGTCGCTTACCCTCAAAGATTTCCTGCAACAGTCCTGGATAAAAGAAGTCATTAAAGTAAGCTTCGACGGGAGCGTAGTGCAGCGTGTTGTGATCGAAGCGCCAAAGAATCTGCTTCCACGCTGGCGCCGTGCCGTCGAATAAACCGTCAGGGGTCACTACCAACCAGTCACCGCTTCCTTTGAGTGAGACCAGCATTGCCAAAAGGGCTCCGGAGTTCGCGTCCCAGATACGTGTAGTACCATCGTCGCTGCCGGTAAACAGCAACTTCCCATCGTTGCTGAAGGCGACACCGTTGACTGCGTTTGGTTGCCCTTCCAAACTAGACATTTGAACGCCGGCGCTCACATCCCAGAGTTCTACCTTGTTGCCGATGGTAATCGCCAGACGGCTTCCGTCATTGCTGAACGCCAGTTCGCTTCGATGGCCGCCCTCAACATGGAAGCTGGAAATCTCCTTCGCCTCCTCGACTTTCCATCGCCGAATCGTACCGTCTTCGCTAACTGAAGCAAGTATCCCACTAATCGGATTAAAGGCGAGGGAAGTAATGTTGCTCGTATAATCTAATTGCAGTCGTTCATTAACTGTTCGGGGTGGGCTTGCGGTTGGTCCAGTTAGAGTTGAGATCCGCCGATTCGCATCAAGGTCCCAGAGTGCGATATTTGACTCATCATCCATAGCCAGGGCGAGCCAGCGATGGTTGGGACTGAAGGCAATGGCCCGTACCGAAGTTTCTCCGCTCGCCATCAATGTTCCCGGCCGTGTCTCCTTGAGTTGCTTTCCAGTTCCATCGCTCAAATTCCAAAGATTCATGACAGGACCTTCGTAGGCACTAGCGATCTGTTGGCTATTTGCAGAGACTGCGATCGGCGCGAGCATCTGCGGCCAACCGCGATACGGACGACCGGTTGTCACATCCCAAACAGCGCCACGGTCCTGGGTCAATTGGTTCTTCGCATCGGACTCAGACTGGATAGACAAACATTGTGGCTCTTTCCAGTCGATGCGTGGCAATACTGTTCCGGGATTGGCGATTCCCGGCATCCATGTCACGGCTTCGCGACTTGGCCTATACCCGGATATCAGCCAATGTCCATCGGGTGAAAATCTCAAGGCGGAGATGGCTTCATCATCGCCTCGCAACGTTTTCGTTTGCACTCCCGTGGCGAGATCCCATATGTCCACCGTCGTACCGCTCGCGGTCGCCAGTAGTGGCGGTGTGGCGCTCACCGCGACGGCGGCGATTTTGCGCAAAGGACTAGCGGAAGCGCATGATTGATCTCCTGATTCAAGATCAAGCATCCAGATATTGTTAGACGAAATTTTGGAATTAAAGTAAGGAGCGGTAACAGCGCCAAGCCAGCGACCATCCGGGCTAAAAACGATTGGCGCGCTCAAATTCCACCATGTCTGGGGCGGCTTGGTGGGCGCGTCAAGATCCCAAAGGATGAGCTTCGGTTCGCCAAAGCCGCCCCGAGCGACCCATCGGCCATCATCGCTGAAATGCAAAGAGCAATTAGCACAACCAAGGATTGGGTCAGGGCTTAAGGTCTCGACTTCGTGACCGTCCGCGGTGTTCCAAATTTGGATGACCTCGCTACCCGCTTTACCTGTTGTGGTAATCAGGCGCGTGTCGTGATTCGCAAAAGCAACCGGCACAGAGCTTTGATTGATTCTCGCCAACTTGCCGTGAGTTACCAAATCCCAGATTACCACCCCGCCATCCGGCGAGACGGTTGCGATGCGGCGCCCCTTCGAATCAAACACAAAAGGCGGTGCACTTCCCTCGAGCACTACACTTTGCTTTCTGCCGGCGACATCCCAAAGTTGCATCTCGTTGCCATCGACGCCTACACTCAGCTTGCCATCAGGGCTGAAGAGTACGTGCCAATAACCACTTGGTCGGGAAGGATCTTTGAGTCGTGGCGGGGCAATGTTGAAAAGAAAGCGACCGCCCTGAACGTCCCAGACGCTCAAGTCTTTCGCTTCGCAGAAACCCGGCTTGTCTTTAACGTTTGGACATGGTGTTTGCGTCCCGCTCGGCTCGCGGTCGCGGCCAATAAAGGGTGAGAGTTGCGGCAGCGAAATTAAGTACCGAGAATCGGGACTGAAAAGCAGAAACCGAACACCCTCGGCCGGCACATAAAACCTGCGGACCTCATTGCCGGTCTCTACTTCCCAGATGCGAATTGTGTCATCTTCCCCGCCGGAGGCAAGCCAGCGCCCGTCAGGACTGAAAGCAATCGCGTTCACACCATCTGCGTGTCCCGCGATGGTGCGTAATTGACGGTGCGTCGAAACCTCCCATAGCTTCACAGTGCCGTCGCCTCTGGATCCGCTGCTGGAAGCCATCAGCCTGCTGTCCTTCGTGAAGGCGATGGTCTCCAGCCGCCAAGTGTGACCGGTCTGCAGGACGAGTTCGGGAAGGGATTGGGGCGCGGCAGGTTTGATTTGCGCCACTGCGGAGATACTACATAAGAGCACAGCCAGCCACGCCGCGAATAGATTCCTCGCCGCAGAAGGCTTTTTTTGCAGAGCTGTCATTCTCAAGTCTCGAATAAGTCCAAGCTGCGTCTGTGATGCGCCAGAAACTTATGATTAGGGCCTGGCGACAATTAGCGGTTTGAGATCAGGCTCGCGGCGATAGAAGACTCTGGGGGTCTGCACGTCTTCTTCCTCCTTAGCTGTTTTGCTCACCTGCTTCTTAACCAAGCGCCGCCGTTCCGCGGCTTCGGCCTGCTGCATGCGCGGCACCCGCTGCACCGCATAGTCTACCCACTCTCGCAGCAGCACATTGCCATCCCGATCCGCTGCTGCTTTTGTCTTCAGACCCTCTTCGACCAGGGCATACGTCAGGTAGCCATGCCCCTTCGCGATCTTCTTGTCCGCCTTGGCTTCCTGCAAACTCTGCGCGGCCGTCAGGATGTACATGCCTTTCTCATAGGCCAACTGCGCCAGACCCCTGGAGTTCATTGGCCCGCGGCGCGTCTCCTCCGACTCCAGCGCCTGGCCCGAGTTACAGGCGTCGATTACCAGCAGCAGCTGTCCCGCATCGATCCCTTCAAACGCCCTGGTTAGCTCTTCGTCCGAGATACTGTGGTGCGCCACTTCATCCAGCAGCTTCTGCTCGCAGCGATCAGGAATGGCTCCATGGTAACCAAGATCATGCGGCACCAGATAGAAGCGGTCCTTCGCATTGACTTGCTGCGTGGTTGCGCTCAGACACGAGCCCACCGTCCCATGTCCGGCAAAGTAGACCACTACGGAGTCTTCCGGCTGGACTCTAGCGGCCAGATCTTTCAGCACGCCCAGAATCTTCTCCTTCGTCGCCTGCTCGTTGTAGAGCGGGATGATCTCTGTGCGCTCGTAGTTCTTCAGCTTCTCCTGTTGCTTCTTGAGCTCGGCGCCAAAGTCCTCTGCATCCGGCACCGCATAGCTCAGATTAAAAGCCTTGTTCTCGTAATCGTTCACACCCACTGCAAAAACGTGGAGCACACCTGTTCGATTCAAACCATCCGCTCCCTTGACCAATGCCTCGCTGTCATTGCTCTTGACGTTCTCCTGGTTGAAAGCATACGAAGTAAAATTGTTATCGCCTCCGACTAGGGGAACCTTCGCTTTGCAAACAGCTCGACGCGGTTCGTTAGACCTGGTCGTTGTCGGCTCACATCCATTTTGACCATCAAAGAGATTGCCTTTCCACAGCTTTACCAACGATCCATTCCGGAACAGCCGCAAGTCTTGTGCGCCGCTGGTTGCCGCCTGGCTGGAACGTGATGGATCGCTGGTGTTATCGGTGACCTGTATTTCTACTTCAACACCGCGAGTTATAACTGAGTTCGCCAGCGCGAAGGCCTGTCCGAGTCCTTGTTCTAAAACAGGCTGTTCGTTGACGCGCGTGATTGTGACGCTCGGCTGGCGGATGTCAACTTCCGACAAGTTTTTCGTGGGCGGCTTCGGCCTCTTTCCTGACATGATCTCTTGCAACAGTCCGGGTCTGTAAAATTCCTGGAAGAACGCTTCGACGGGCGCGAATTTGAAAGTATTGTTGTCCAGCCGCCAAATGAGCTTCTTCCATGCGTTCGGTGAACCATCAAATAAGCCTTCCGGAGTGACGACAGCCCAATCTTTTTCGTCCAGCGCAATCAAGCTTGCTAACTGCTCTCCGTCATCGACCCGCCAAAGCTTGAGATCGGTATCCCAACCTCCGCTGAGCAGAAACCGGCCATCGGTACTGAACGCTACGGAATCTACCCACGCGGAATGTCCGGTGAGCGTCCGTAACTCGCGACCCGTGGCCACTTCCCACAGCTTAATCGTCTTGTCATGACTGCCACTAGCTAACATTTTGCCATCGGCACTGAAGGCTACGGGGGTGACCGCACCGGAATGCCCTCTGAGCGTGCGCAATTCGCGGCCGGTAAGCACGTCCCACAGCTTGATGGTCTTGTCCCAACTGCCACTGGCAAACATTTTTCCATCGCCGCTAAACGCTACGGAATAAATCGCGTCTGTATGCCCGGTCAACGTGCGGAACTCGCTACCTGTAGCCACTTCCCACAGCTTAATCGTGTTGTCAAAACTGCCACTAGCCAGCGTCAGGCCGTCCGCACTGAATGCAACTGACGAGACTGCCTCGGAGTGGCCCTTCAGTGTGCGCAATTCGTTTCCCGTAGCCACTTCCCAAAGCTTGATCGTGTTGTCTTCGGAGCCACTGGCTAAGATTTTCCCATCGCCACTGAACGCTACCGATGTGACCGCTTTGGCATGACCAGCGAGCATACGCAGCTCACGGCCCGTGGCCGTGTCCCAAAGTTTGATCGCATTGCCGTCAGCTACACTCGCTAACATTTTTTCGTCTGGGCTGAACGCTGCGGGTGTATTGATCCAGCCGTTACGGCTTGCGAGCGTGCGCAACCCTCGGCCTGTGGCCACCTCCCACAACTTAACCGTGCCATCGTTGTTTCCAGTGGCTAACAGCATCCCAGTCGCGCTTAACGTAACGAAGTAAACGTCAGATGTATGGCCCACTAGCGTGCGCAACTCTCGCCCTGTGGCTACGTCCCACAGCTTGATCGTTTTGTCCAAACCAGCGCTGGCCAACGTCTTCCGGTCTGCGTTGAAAGCTATTGGATAGACCTGGCCGGAATGTCCCGTGAGGGTGCGCAACTCTTGCCCTGTGGCTACAATCCAGAGCTTGATGCTCTTGTCCTCACTACTACTCGCTAACATCTTCCCATCTGCACTGAACGCCACTGAATGGACGTAACCTGAATGGCCGGTGAGTGTGCGCAATTCGCGACCTGTCGCCACCTCCCAAAGTTTGATCGTGTTGTCCTCACTGCCGCTGGCCAACATCTTTCCATCAGCACTGAAGCTCACTGTAGTGACCGATTCGGAATGGCCTCTAAATGTTCGCACTTCCAGTCCCGTGTCTACCTCCCACAGCTTGATCGTCTTGTCAAAACTACCACTAGCCAAGGTCTTTCCATCGGAAGTGAACGCTACTGAACTGACTGCTCTTGGATGCCCGGTAAGCGTGCGCAACTCGCGACCTGTCGCGACCTCCCACAACTTGATTGTCTTGTCATAGCTGCCACTCGCTAACGTCTTTCCATCGGGACTGAACGCCACTGAAACCACAAAGTTGGAATGCCCAGTGAGCGTGTGCAACTCGCGGCCTGTGGCAACATCCCACAACTTGATTGTCTTATCATAGCTGCCACTAGCCAGCGTCTTACCATCGGCACTCAGCGCGACTGACGCGACCCAATTTGAATGCCCCCGAAGCGTGCGCAACTCGTGACCGCTCGCGACTGCCCACAGCTTGATCGTCTGGTCTCTACTACCCGTGGCTAAGGTCTGTCCATCGGCGCTGAACGCCAGCGAATCAACAATATCGGAATGGCCAGTTTGGACAACCAGTTCAGGCTTCTGCTGCGCCCAAACGATGGCACCCATCGCTAGATTCAGGCAGACATAAGATAGGAGGTGGAGTGATGGCTTCATTGGCGCAACGGTTTGACGTTAGCTTGGCTCACCTCGAAATCGAAAAGCGGCGACGAGGCGCCGCATCCAAAGAGGGACGCAACTATTTTGGAGTGCGCTGCCTTGTCAGCGCTTTTGTTGTTCGTCTGGCTCAACGATACGTTCTTAGGCCTTGTTCCCCAATTCAAGGCCAAAAACTCAAAAAAGCCTCTTTCAATTCTGGTGGTGAGACGTAAAAACAGTTCCAAATTTGCTCACCAGAGCATTGACATCCTCCTTGGTGGATGAAGTTAATTTGAACCGTGATTTCAAGATCTACCGCGGGAGGCCCATGCGGCGCTTGAGATCGGCAAAGCGCGGATCGGAGTGAAGACTATCCCATCTTGGTTCCACGCCGAGCCATTGCATCTGAAACGCGCGCTCCTCGTACGCCTTTTCCAACCAGAGAAACGCTTGATCCTTATCGCCGAGTCCCGCATAAATGAGGGCCATGCTGGGGGCCGGCACATATTCTTGCGCGGAAAGCTTTTTGAGTTCCTCGATCAGTGCCAGTGCCTCACTCTTCTTACCTAATGCTCCGTAGATATAGCCTAGACCGCCCCTTGTAAGTGCCCATTCACTGCCTCCTAACAGCGGAATCGCTTTCTTAAATTCAGCAATGGCTTCATCATTCATCCCTTTTTGTTCATAAGAGGCGCCCAGGAATTGCTGAGCGGGCGGAAAATTTTGGTCCAACTCCAGAGCCTTTTGGAACTGTTGGATTGCCTTGTCGTAATCGCGAGCGTAGTAAAAAGCCAATCCGACTTCAAAATTAACAATTAGTGAAAGCGGATCGAGTTCCTGGGCGAGTTTTCTCTCCATAATCGCTTCATTAGGGTGACCCATTGCCTGATACCAGCCGCCATACCATTGGTGCGCTACCGCATAGCGCGGGTTCAGCTCAATCGCACGCTTGTACTCCTTTTCGGCGCTGGCCCAGTTCCATTCATACACCGCCAGGACGCGCCCTAGTGAGGTATGCGCTTCGGCGAGCGTCTCGTCGAGGGCCAGTGCATGTAACGCTGCTGCCTTGGCTTTAGGCATTCCTTCTCGCGGAGGCAGCCGACTCGCCGGCACAACATAGCAGTCAGCCAAACCGGCATAAGCGAGTGCGAAGCCCGGGTCTTTTTCAATTGCTTGATTGAAATATGCGATTGATAACTTAAGGGCGTCGCCCGTCCGCTTGTTCCATTGGAACCGGCCTTTCAAATAGAGCTGATAAGCCTCGTTGCTATCGGTGTAGTGTTTGGCAAGACCTTTTTCTTCACCGGCGACTTGGAGTTTCAGTTTTTCGACAATCTCTCGCGCAATTTCGCGCTGGGTTGCCAACAGGTCTGACATCTTGCGGTCGTACTGCTCGCCCCATAGCAGCCGGTTGTGACGGACGTCCACCAGTTCGGCGCTGATCGTCAGGTTGTCACCGCGCTGAACGATCCTTCCTGACAGAACTGCGCTCACGCCGAGTTCATTGCCTACCTTTACTGTGTCCGCCTGTTTTCCTTTGTAGCGGAAGGCAGCACTGGTGGGGCTCACTTTCAGGTTCGGTAACTGAGACAATCGATAAATGAGTGATTCAGCCAACCCGTCACAAAGATAATCGGTATCGGGGTCGGCACTGCGATTTTCAAAAGGCAGCACCGCAATCGAATCAATCACGCCTTCTTTACTGCCGCCTCGCAGGTAAAGTGCAAGCGTCAGAGCCGCCAGGGCAAGCACGATGGCAACGGAGATAAAAATCAGCTTGCGCTGCTTGAGTCTGCTGCCGCTGTGTTGAGCGCTTGCAGCAGATTGTCTGCCTGCTTGCGCGATTGACGCTGCATCAGTCCATGCAGTGGGAATAGTCCCGTTAGTAGCCGGCGAACCAGCAGCCTGCGAAGCTGTGCGTTCGAGTTCAGCGTCGACCTCCATTCTGCGTTTAAAATTGCGCAGATCGATGAGCAGGTCTTTGGCCGTTTGATAACGTTCTTCACGGTCTTTCGCGAGACACTTGGTTACGATGCGCTCCAGCTCGGCGGGCACATCGCGCGAATAGCGCGCAAGTGGTGCAGGCTGTTTTTGGAGAATGAGCGAGATGGTCTCAGCAGAGCTATCGCCCGCGAATGGCATGACTCCGGCAACCATTTCGTAGATTGTTACTCCCAGACTCCATACGTCGCTCCGGGCATCTACGCTTGCGCCTTTCGCCTGTTCCGGCGACATGTAAAAGGCAGTGCCCATCACAGTGCCGGCGGCGGTCTTCAGCATCGCTTTGGTGTGAGCCTCAGGGTCAGAAACGGAATCTCGTGGTTCCCACAGTTTGGCTAGCCCAAAGTCCAGGAGCTTGAGATACCCATCGCGCCTGATCATGATATTTTCAGGCTTTACGTCGCGATGGACGATGCCCGCTGAGTGTGCTGCTGCGAGCGCGCCCGTTACCTGAGTGGCTATTTCTACAATCTCAGTTAGCTTGAGCGGGCCGTTGGCCATGCGTTGTCGCAGAGTTTCTCCGTCGACGAATTCTGTGGCGATGAAATTGACGTTATCAGTCTGCCCGATTTCGAAAATCGTGAGAATGTGCGGATGATTCAATGCCGAGACTGACTTCGCTTCCTGGACAAAACGTTGCAATCGCTCCTGGTCAGATGCTAAATCCCGAGGAAGGATCTTTAGCGCCACGCTGCGAGCAAGTTCCGTATCAAATGCCAGGTAAACTTCTCCCATGCCGCCCGCGCCCAGTTGGGAACGGATCTCATAGCGTCCAAGTTTTGTTCCTGGTGAAAGAGGTGACCTCATACTGCAGTCGCGACTGGACAATTCAAGCTGCGTAAATTCGCAGGTCGGGAAGGGGGCAGTCGTTAGTTTCAAGGTTCGGTAAGTTCAAGGCGCCCCCGCTCAAGCTTGAATGCCAGTGCTTATCCCTATCACTTAAGCCTCTGGGTTTACTGCATTGAGTGATTGATTCGATGATGAAGCCTCGGAAACTTGAGCGGGGGAGCATTGAACTTACCGAACCTTCAAAACGACTGCCCCCTTCCCGACCTGCGAATTTACGCGGCTTGAGTTGTCCAGTCGCGACCGGCAGATTCTTCAGAGTTTTTACACAGTCTCGGGCAGTGGGTGGGATTTGGACTTTTTGTGCAAAAGCCACTCCGAAGTGCAAAGCTCTATCACCGCAGAGGACGGCTAACCTGGCGCTACTCTTTCTGATATTCAAACCGGGCGACGTCCGATTCTCCCAGGATCACTGTATCACCGGAATTGAGAGTGGTTTCTTTTACTCGTGGCGATTTGGGATCGTTAACAAACGTACCATTACGCGAATCCTGATCAATTATCGTGACGCACCCTTCGCGCACGCCGATCCAGACATGCCGCTTAGAAATGCGCGGATCGGGAATGACGATCTGCGACAGCGTGGCGTCGCGCCCGATGCAGGCGCCTTCAGCGGTCACATCAAATTGCTTGCCGGAAAGAGAACCGGAAACAAACTTGATCGATCCGAAGTGGATGGGAGATGTATCGCCGTCGGGTTGAATTGCTATGGTCGCTCCCAGATCCACAGTGCGGTTATGGTCTACTGCCGCGGCGGGCGCGGGAGAAACGGGAGGGGCCATCGGGCCCGGTGATGGTGGTTTCGGCGGTGCTGGAGAATAGCTCGGCGGAGCAGGGGAATATGCCGGACGCGCCGGTAAAGGTGGGGCGGGTCCCTTGCCTGTTGCTGCAGCGCCGGCGGCTGGGATGGCTGTTGCCGGGTGCGCCTTTCCTTTCTTGCGCATGACCAGGACGACGACTATCGCAATGATCACACCTCCGAAGATCAGCAGTAAAACCGCGATGCCTCCGCCGATTAGCCACCAACCCGAAATGCCCGACTGATCCTTGCCTTCCGTGATTGACTGTTGACTAGTCTGAATCAGCCTGTCCACTTCGGAGTGCTGCGGAAAAAGCCGCTTGACTTCTTCGAACTTTGAAATAGCACTCTTGAATTGCTGGCTCCAGTAAAGCTCGAGGCCCTCGCGATACGCTTTGTCTGCGGGTCCGAGTTCGTTGCCGACTCCACTGAGAAACTCCTTCGCGGTATTTGCCGCGACTACAAAGTTAAATCCTTGAACCTCCTGGCCAAACACCGTGTTCCCGCGAAAAGTCTCGAGACCGATAACCTCCATAGCGTCGTTCAGCACCGGGCCGCCTGAGTTGCCATGAGTTGCCGACGCGCTGATCTGCAGAACTGGCGCGCCACCTTCAGTAGATTTGCGAGCCGAGACTTTACCGTCGGTAATTGACGCTTCGAGTTCGGATTTCCGACTCAGAATGTTTGGATCAGAAGAGTCGGCAGCACCCGGGTAACCGATAACGGTTACGTGATCTTGAAGTTGCATCTTGTCAGAGTCGCCAAATACCAGAACGGGCGCGTTCTTTACTTCGATTTTGATAATCGAAACGTCTTTCCAGTTTTCTCCTTCGCCGGCGGGGGCGCCGTAACCTTTGATCTCAAACGGATATGGGCTGCCATCAGGTATGACAACATGGTGGATCATCTGATAGCCGGTCATCCTTGTATGCTGCGCGATGAAGTTGATGTTTTCCCGGGTCAGCTTGCGAACCTCCATGTCGTAGTCTTTTGCGACCTGCTGGAGGAAGGCGCCGAAAAGATCCTCCTTGGCCTTTTCGTCTCCATCATGATATTCCTGCGTTACGTGCGCGTTGGTGGCGATATAGCCGTTTGAATTGATAAAGAAGCCCGAACCGGTGCCGACATATGAAACCTGATAGGTCTTTCCCTGACTCCAATTGGGCGGCTGATAAAAGAACGTGCCGTAAGGTCCTACGTAAATCTTCACCACCGCCGGCTTGCAAAACATCGACAAGCGCTCGCCTTCGGAGACTGCGCCCGCAATAAACCTCGGCTGCATAGGCAGGATAGCAGCGATCAGGAACAACATGAGGCACGAGGCGAATAGAGTTCTGCGCATAGGGAAAGCTCCTTGAAAATC
Organism: Pyrinomonadaceae bacterium; assembly: GCA_035644135.1. Lineage (GTDB taxonomy): Bacteria > Acidobacteriota > Blastocatellia > Pyrinomonadales > Pyrinomonadaceae > PSRF01. The sequence continues at coordinate 18,318 of DASQPD010000101.1, read as the reverse complement.
CGAGTTAAGGTTTGTCAATCTTTGATGTAGCAACATTAAAGCCGCGGAGCCCGAACTTGAAGCACCAGAGATTTCAATTCTTTGGAAATAATTTGTTAAGCGGCAGCGTGCGGAATCGTCAAAAGGAATGCGGCTCGGACGCCGCCAGATATCTATTCAAGTACGTGCTTCTAAAGGAAATTAGTCGGAAAGTCAATAGTGCTGCATGATCCGCGAACTAACACGCAGACAGAGTGACTCTCGTGCTGGTTGGTATTAAACCAATCGCACCAGATGAAAGCGTTTTCCCCGCTTTGTGTTAGTCCGCGGATCGTGCCATTCGTTGCGGCCGAGCCGCGAAGTTCCTACCCGATCGGTGGTTTAACCACCAATTGACGGCGCACTAGAACGTGCAGTTGTAAGTTTTCATGGAGGTGCGTGCCTGCTCGGCGGCGGTCTTGCAGGCAGCAGCCAAAGTGGCCTTTGTTTGCGGGTTGGCTGCTAGTTTGTGCCACGAACTGCGCCACTGTTCAATGCTTGTCTTGTACTGGGCCCGGGCCGCCTCGGGGACATGACCAGTTATGCAGGCATCGTATTTAGTGATGAAGTCGTCGCATTCCGGAACACCGATCTTTTCAGCCATCGTTCCAGGCGACATCGCCGCCATTGGGCTAGCGGCCATGGCTGGCGGTTTGGTTCCGGCGGTGGAATTGGCGTTTTTTTCTGTACCTTCCTTGTTGCATCCAACCAAAACGAGAGCGAAGAGAATACACAACATCAGGGAGAGTTGTTTGAACATCTGGAGCTCCTAAGTGTTCTGACAGCGGACTGTCGAACCATTTCCAGGATTGAAAAGCGTGGCAATGATACCAATTCACTTGCCATTCGTCATTTGAGATTTTTCATTTTTCATTTTGTTTTTCTTTCGTGTGGTTTAGTGGATAGTATTGGCTCATAAGAAGAAATGGATCCACGAAAGTAAAACAAAATCTAAAATGTCAAATGACGAATGGCAAATGATTGCTTTCAAGCGTTAGAATCATCTTCCCCTTTTCTGAATAACACAACATCAGTTGCGGAGGTTTTCAATGACAGCATTCAGCAGACAGTCCGCGGATAAGAGCCAGCAGTTAATCGGCAGGATGTTCGTTCTCGCACTGAGCGTCTTACTTCTCCCGCTGTTCGCAGCGGCGCAGAGTATGACTGATCAGCACATGAATCATATGCTGCCAACGACGGACAGTGCCGAGACGCAGGATTGGGCCAGGCAGCGCCTGTCTAAATCTCCTCGTCATCAGGAATGGGTGAAGGTGAAGAACGGCAATCGTGAGGTCAATAGCTTTGTCGTTTATCCTGAAGTGAACAAGAAAGCGACCGCCGTAGTAGTCATCCACGAGATTTTTGGCATGACTGATTGGGTGCAGAGCCTTACCGACCAACTGGCGGAAGCTGGGTATATCGCCATCGCGCCCGATCTGCTGTCAGGAATGGGTCCAAAAGGAGGCGGCACGAGCGAACTGGCTGCGGTTAGCAGCAAGGCAGTTGGGCAAGCCATCGGTGACCTTCCACCAGACCAGATCACTTCTGACTTGAATGCGGTGGCCGACTACGTTTCAAAGCTGCCCGCCGCAAATGGGAAGGTAGTTGTGACGGGCTACTGCTGGGGTGGCAGCCAGAGTTTTCGCTTTGCAACAAATCGTCCGACACTAAAAGCCGCCTTTGTTTTCTACGGCTCAGCGCCCACGAATAATCAGGCTGTGGACAAAGAAGCCCTGGCAAAAATCCAGGCTCCCGTCTACGGTTTCTATGCCGGCAACGACATGCGGATCAACGCCACACTGCCCGCGACTATTGAAGCGATGAAGGAGCTGAAGAAAACTTACGACCCGGTGACGTATGAGGGAGCCGGCCACGGTTTCATGCGAGCTGGTGATGCGCCGGAACCCACTCCTCCGGTGGCGAAAGGGGACAAGGAGGCTGATGATAAATCCGCCGCTGAATATCAAAAGGCGTTGACAGCATACAAGGCTAACAAAAAGGCCCGCGATGAAGCCTGGGTGCGCTGGAAAGAAATACTTGCGAAGTTATGAAGGGCGCTGAGCTTTGCCTCAAAGGTATGAAACCACCAACCTGAGAGACCGGGTGAAAACTCTGAGGATGCCTTGGCGCTTTGAAGCTGAGGATTTGGACAACTCAAGCTGCGTAAATTCGCAGGTGGGGAAGGGGCCAGTCGTTAGTTAGCAGTGGTTGGGTAGTGATGCAGTTTGAAATACCACCAACCGCAGAGGCTGTGTCAAAAGTCGGAAAGGAATCCCACACACGGCAGTGTGTGGATGGGTTCAAATCCTTTCTACAGGAGATTCGCCGGATTTATTCCTGCGCGCTTCGCGCGTCGGGTTTTATTGCGGCCACGTTGTAGACAGGATCTGAACCATCCACACACTGCCGTGTGTGGGATTCATTTCCGGACTTTTGACACAGACTGCGCAGTGGGTGGATTGTTCATACGTAACCTACGACTGCTCGGGAGCGGCGTCTTTTCGCGCGGAGCGCGCCAGAGGTCTTCTCTTCAGTTCTTGTAGGCTGAATATGAACAAACCACCAACTGCGCGCGTTGGTGGTATTTCAAACTCATCACTACCCACGCCAAGGCATCCTCAGAGTTTTCACGCGGTCCCCGGCAGTTGGTGGATCTTTTCATCGGCAGTACTGCGATAGCGTTGTAATTGATTTCAACCCGAGCCAAAAGAATCGGTGCAGCGCCGGAATTATGCTCGAACCGGCTAGTGATCCTTAGCAGATTCCCGCGAAAAGGACGTAACATTCCTAAACGCTAAGCTGATCTTTGCGTATGGTTTTTGCCGGAGTACCACAATTCGATTTTATTATTATGACAGCCGGTTAGCTTTGCCTTATAGCCACAAAGAGGCACAAAAAGTACAAAGCTCTTCCATAAATCGTTTGCGCTTTTTGTGCCTCTTTGCGGCCTTGCAAAGCCGAAGTAGACTTTGAGGCAAAGCTTTACGGAGTTACTGGCACAATGCTTGCCAAGATTCTTTGGAACGAATTTCGTTAGGAGGTAGCGGCGGTGGGTAAAAAGATATTCATAGGCTTGAGCATTTTGTTGATTGGGACGTTGGGCGTTGGATGCAATAAGAGTGAAGGCGCAAATGCCAACACTAATGCGAACGCTAACGATGTTGCCGCAAGTCCGCGACCGGCACCCGACAACTCAGAGGTCATGACGACGGTCGATGCGAACGGTGTGAAGACGGAAACGCGAACCTTTCGCAACAACCCCAGGGTGGCCAAGGTCGTGGTGACTACCCAAAACGACCAGCGCACGGTGCGCGCGTACTCGCCGTCGGGCGAGGAGAAAGAGATCAATGACGGAGGCGATGCCCTGGAAGCTACCGGCGACAAGATCGCCGATGCCGCCGGGTGGGTCGGTGATAAGGGGGCAACAGCAGCCGATAAAACCAAAGAAGGCGCCAAAACGGTTGGGGAGAAAACGAAGGATGTTGGCGAAAAAACCGTAGATACGGCCAAAACCGTTGGTGAGAAAACGGCCGAAGGCGCCAAGACCGTCGGGGAAAAAACGGCCGAGGGCGCCAAAACTGTAGGCGAAGCGACCAAGACAGGAGCAAAGAAAGTTGGTAGGGCGCTAAAGAAAGTAATTCCCTAATTCCTGTTGGCGGTTAGCGATTGGGAAGGCAGTCTACCTGAATCCGTGGTTTGGAATGAGAAACGCGGGCAGGAATCCAGGTCCCCATCATCCCAGGGCAGAGAGGGACGTCCGCGTCCCGGGGCAGCCAGAAATGGCTGTCCTCTTTTTTTGAGTGGTGGTGTTTGAATAATAAGCGACCGTCGCCGCCACGGCGGCGTCAATTAGGGAGCTTGTTGTATACTTGGCTGCCTAGTTCTAGTGAGGAGTTTACTATGGCTGACACGTCGCGATTCACGATCATTTGCCCCTGCTGCGAAGCTAATTTGACCGTTGATGCCCGTACTGGCGCGCTGCTTTCACACGAGGAAAAGGCCAAACCGCTTGCCTCGTTTGACGAAATGGTTAAGGGATTGGACAAGCAGAAGCAGGTGCGGGAACAGATTTTTGCCCAGGAATTGAGCTCAATGAAGGACCGCGATCGCATACTCGAAGAAAAGTTTCAGGAAGCAATGAAGCGGGCAGAGAAAGAGAAGGACAAGCCCTATCTTAATCCCATGGACATCGACTAAATGATGAATGATTGGCCTGCCGAGTCGCTTCAAAGCATGCAACAGCAGCCCTGGGACTCAACATCAAACCCCCGAAACTCCCGTTTGACTACTCTCATATTGGAGCAAAATTAATGTTTCGTCAGATTCCGGCCTTCACACTTTTGATCTGCGCCCTCTTGACGGGGTTCCCGTCGCGCGGTGTCGTTGCGCAAATGCGAATGCCTCAACTCAAATTTAGCGATCGCACGCTGCCGAATGGAATGCGGGTGCTTAGCGCTCAGGATCGTTCCAGCCCTACAGTGGCAATTCAGGTCTGGTATCACGTTGGCTCAAAGGATGACCCGCAATCGCGAAGCGGGTTTGCTCACCTGTTCGAGCACATCATGTTCAAAAGCACCCGGAACATGAAATCCGAAATGATGGATCGACTCACCGAGGATGTCGGCGGTATGAATAACGCGTTCACCGCTGACGATGTAACCGTTTACTACGAGGTTGTTCCCTCGAACTATCTTGAGACGCTTTTGTGGGCCGAAGCAGATCGACTCTCAGGCTTGAACGTTGATGATCCAAACTTCAAGTCAGAGCGCGACGTGGTAAAGGAAGAGTATCGACAAAGTGTTCTGGCGCCGCCGTACGGAAAGTTTTTTCATCTGCTGCAGCAGAAGTCCTTCGTGCAACATCCTTACAAGCGGCCGACAATCGGCAGTATCGAAGATCTCGACGCCTCCACGCTCAAGGATGTTCAGGATTTCCATTCAACCTACTACCGCCCGGACAACGCCACGTTGGTAGTCGTGGGCGACTTTGATCAGAAGCAGTTCGACACCTGGGTTGATAAGTATCTTGCTCCTATTCAAAAGCCGTCCTCAGTGCTGCCGCGTGTACAGGTAAAAGAACCGCCACGGACGGCGGAAATGAGATTTACGGAGCACGGCCAGAATGTCCCATTGCCCGCGGTGGGAATCACGTATTTAACGCCACGCCAATCAGATGCCGACTCCGATGCGCTCAGAGTCGCAGATGCCATTCTCTCGGCGGGTGAATCTTCGCGTCTCTATCACTCACTGGTCTACGAACAACAGCTTGCAGCCGAAACTGATGCCAGTTCGGACGTGCGCGAGGATGCAAGCTTGTTCGTCTTGACGGCCGTGTTGTCCGAAGGAAAGAAGCCGGAAGATGCGGAGCGGTCGTTGCTCGCGGAGATTAAGAAAATGCAGGATGCACCCGTCTCTGCGGCTGAACTGGAAAAAGCAAAGAACCAGATCATTACCGACCAATTGCGACAACGAGAAACAAGCAACGGTAAGGCACTGGCTCTCGGTGAGGCCGCGGTATTGCTGGGCGACCCAAATCGAGTCAACTCGGATCTATCCCGCCTACAGGCGGTGACTGCTGCGGATGTGCAGCGCGTGATGAAAAAGTACCTGACGGATAACAATCGCATGGTGTTGTATTACCTGCCTGAGGCAAAGACCGGAAACAACCGATCCCAGGAAAGTGATCGCACGAGAGCGCGTAAGGAGGGCAGGTAATGCAGATGATGAAACTCCAGGTACGATTTGTTGTAGCTTCACTGGCTTTAACCGCCTTCGTTTTCATGCCCTCGCTGGCCGGCGCTCAAACTCCACAAGCGACACCACCTCCGCCGTCCGCTCCCCATTCGGTACAGTTTCCGAGTCCGGTTGAGCAAACGCTCGCCAACGGGCTCCGCGTGATTGTGGTCGAGCGGGCCAATACTCCGCTGGTTACTGCTCAACTGTTGATTAAGAACGGCGGGGAAGTTGATCCGCAAGAGCTGTCGGGCCTGGCAGACATGACTGCCAACCTGCTCACCAAAGGAACCGAGAGCCGGGATGCAACGCAGATCGCCGAGGCGATCGAAGCCCTCGGCGGCTCACTGGATTCAGGAGCGCGATGGGATGCGTCTACCGCGACCGTCGGCGTCTCTTCGCCGAAGATCGGCGACGCCATGAAGATCCTCGCGGACGTAGTGAGGCGACCAACTTTCAAAGCAGACGAGATTGAACGTTTGCGCCAACAGTATTTAGACAACCTTACTGTTGGACTGGGACAACCCGGCACCATTGCTCGCTACGTCGCCGGGCGGGTAGTTTTCGGCGACGCGCCGTACGGACACCCGATTGGCGGCACGCCCGAATCCCTGGCGCGTATCTCGCGGGACGATATCGTTAAGTTACACAACACTTATTACCGTCCCGATAACGCAATTTTAGTAATTGGCGGCGACATCAAACCGAAGGACGCTTTTGACCTTGCCAAAAGTAATTTTGGTGACTGGAAGAAACCGGCGGCGCCTCTACCGCCGTTGAGCGGGGGTTCGAGCGGATCCGCGGCCAGCACACCGGGCCGGGTACTGGTAATCGATAAACCTGATGCCGGGCAAGCCGCTGTCTACCTCGTGCGCACGGGTATCAACCGAAAAGACCCCGATTACTTCCGGGGCATAGTAACCAATTCCGTCTTGAGCGGTTATTCCGGCCGTCTCAATCAGGAAATACGAATCAAGCGAGGACTTAGCTACGGCGCAGCCAGCACTCTCGACACGCGTCGCGATGTTGGACCGTTTGCCGCTTCTGCGCAGACCAAGAATCAATCGGGAGCGCAGGTTGCCGACTTGTTGATTGGCGAGATCGAAAGATTAACGTCGTCACCGCCCTCGGAAGCTGAACTGACACCGCGCAAAGCGGTTTTGATCGGTAACTTTTCGCGAAACCTCGAGACCGTAAATGGTCTTGTCTCGCAAGTCAGCTCACTTGCGCTGTACGGCTTGGATCTGAATGAGATCAATCGCTACATCCAGAATGTTCAGACGATCAGTTCGGCCGATGTGCAGAAGTTTGCCGGGACACGGCTCGACGCAAAAGGCGCGAACATTATCATCGTCGGAAACGCGAAGGAGTTTCTGCCGGAGTTGAGTAAACATTTTCCCAATGTCGAGGTCATTCCCGTTGCGGAGCTTGATCTGAATACCGCCTCGCTGAGGAAGAAAAAGCAGTCGGAGTAAAACCCATGCGCGTCAGTCGTTTTTTCAGTCGTGGTTTGTTGGGTTGTTTGCTATTCGCCTTTGGGGTAACGGCCGTTGCCCAGACGCAACCAATCGATGGAGTTGACGCTCGAACAGATACGACGGCGCTGGGTCGTCAACTCGGCAATGTTGACCCAAATGTCCGGCAACGAGCGGCCGAAGCATTGGCGCGATTGGCAGCAACCGATCAGAAGAAACTGATCGAGGGTTATTATATTCAGGAGAAGAACAAACCGGTCCGCCTGGCATTGGAGTGGGCTTTATATCGGATCGGAAAAGAAGAAGCTCTTTATCGCATCGTCCGCGATCTGGATTCTGGCAGACACGATCAGGCGGTTGGTTATCTAACGCAACTTGATTCGCCCGACGTACTTTATCCCTTCCTGAAACGAGACGATAACAAACCGCGGGTGTTGGTGGGACTGCTGGAAGCGCTGGGGCAGATCGGGAATGCTGAAACGCGGCCGCTGTTAGAGCAGTTTCGCGATTCCTTCACGCCGGGTGTCGCCGCGGCAGCGGAGAAAGCAGTCCAGGATCTCGACGCGCGAATGGGCCAGTCTGATGGTACAAAGCCAACTCGTCCTCGCAGCGTCAGCAAACCCGATCAACCGACTCCGTGAATTGTCCCGTCTGGTTGCAAAACGATCCTCGAAGTTACGTCAAAGGCTCGAAATCACGCGGGCCTGTTCATTTTCCATTTGCTTTTTTTCAGTTTTCATTTTGTTTTTCTTTCGTGTGATTTCGTGGATCCATTTTCTTCTTGTGAGCCAGTACTATCCAATAAATCACACGAAAGAAAAACAAAATGAAAACTGAAAAAAAGCGAATGGAAAATGAGAAATGACAAACGGAAAATGGAAAATGAAGACGCTCGTGCCGGCTACCCGTTCCAGACTCTCTCGCATTAAAGCCTTACTAAGATTTCAAGCCAGGTACATGTGATTTCGGGATCGAAAGGTTATACTGTCGCCTGTCCAACATGCACCGTAACCTCCGCTCATTCCTGGATCTACTCTCCAGAGAAAAAGATTTAATTACCATAGACGCCGAAGTTGATCCTTATCTCGAGCTCGCCGAGATCCATCGACGCATAATTGCCCAGGGTGGTCCGGCATTGCTTTTCAAAAGCGTCAAAGGCAGCCGGTATCCAGTAGTTACAAATTTGTTCGGCACCGCTCGGCGCATCGAGCTTGCTTTCGGTCCAAGGCCCGAGTCATTCGTGCGCGAGATGGTCCAGGTGGCCGAGTCGTTAATACCCCCGCGTCTTTCAGAGTTGTGGAGGCACCGCTCACTTGGCAAAGAGTTCCTGAAACTGGGCACACGCATTTCCCGAAGCGGGCATGTGATTGAGCAGGTCGATCGACCGGCGAAGCTTGATGAATTGCCGGTGCTTACAACCTGGCAGGAAGATGGGGGCCCGTTCATAACGCTGCCGCTGGTTTACACCGAGCATCCGGTCACAAAAAAACACAACCTGGGCATCTACAGGATGCAGGTTTACGATGCTCAGTCAACCGGGTTGCACTGGCAGATCCAGAAGGGCGGGGGTTTTCATTACAAAGAGGCAGAGTCGTTCGCTCAGTCGCTGCCGGTAACAGCCTTTCTCGGCGGTCCGCCGGCATTGATCCTGGCGGCGATTGCCCCTCTGCCCGAAGACGTCCCCGAGTTGTTAATGGCCTCGTTATTGTCGGGAGAAAAACTAAGACTGTGCAAGAATCCCCTCGGCGGACACCGTCTCGCCGCTGAAGCCGAGTTTGCCCTGGTTGGTCACGCGCCGCCGCATGAAAGGCGACCCGAGGGACCATTCGGGGATCACTACGGCTATTACTCGCTGAAGCATGACTATCCGGTTTTCCACGTCGAAGCAATCTTCCATCGTCGCGAGGCAATCTATCCCGCTACGGTGGTCGGCAAACCGCGCCAGGAAGATTTCTTCATCGGAGATTATCTGCAGCAACTCCTTTCGCCGCTCTTTCCGCTGGTGATGCCGGGCGTCCGCGATTTGTGGACGTATGGCGAGACCGGCTTCCATTCACTTTGCGCCGCTGTTGTGCGCGAACGCTATGGGCGAGAAGCACTAGTTTCAGGCTTCCGTATTCTTGGCGAGGGCCAGCTTTCGTTGACTAAATTCCTGATACTGACCGACACGCCGCAGGATCTTCGTAATTTTCCTGCTTTATTCGAACACGTGCTGGCTCGTTTCAAGCCGGAGTCCGATCTCTTCGTGTTTTCGAACCTCTCGATGGATACGCTCGACTACACGAGCGGAAAAGTCAACGAAGGCAGTAAAGCGATCCTGTTGGGTTTAGGAGATCCGATCCGCGAGTTGCCGCGGGAGTTTCGCGGGGAATTACCATCAGGAGTTTCGCGTGCCGAAGTGTTTTGCGGCGGATGTTTAGTTGTCGAGGGGTCCTCGTATGCCAAAGATCCGGAACAGGCGCGACGCCTTGCCCGTGAACCCGTTTTCGCGAATTGGCCTTTAATCGTGCTGCACGACGACGTCGCGGTGGCGTCATCGACCACAGATTTTCTGTGGACCACCTGGACCCGCTTTGAGCCGGCTGGCGACATACACGCGGCGGAGGAAAACCTTGTGCGACATCATGTGAGTTACATAGCGCCGATTGTGATCGATGCTCGACTTAAGCCCGGCTTTCCGGCAGAACTTGTGGTTCGGGACGATATCGCACAGCTTGTAGACCGGCGCTGGCGAGAATATTTCCCCAGGGCTTTCTGACGTATTTCCAGCCTTTCTTGCTGTTCGAACAGCGAACCTGTCTTACTGAGCACCAACAGTGAAGCGTCTAAGCAGAAAACGGAAGATTGCGATGCTGGGGCTGCTACTTGTGGCCGTTGGCTGTTGTCTAGCAGCCTGGGCTTTCCTCATCGAGCCCAATCGACTCGTCATTCACGAGGAGACCATTTCATTATCCAATTGGCCGCGCAATCTTGACGGTTTGCGCGTAGCTGCGCTCGCTGACTTTCACGCCGGCTCGCCATTCGTCGACGAACAGAAGCTGCGTCGGATAGTGCTTGAGACGAATCAGACCAGCCCTGATCTGATTGTGCTCCTGGGAGATTTCATGATCGACCCGGGCCTTCATAAACCGAGAATTGAACCGGAGATCATCGCCGGCATTCTCAAGGATTTCCGCGCGCGTTTCGGCGTATATGCGGTGCTGGGCAATCATGACTGGGGCTATAACGGCTATAGAGTTCGTAAGGCGCTTGAAAGTACGGGTGTGATCAAGGTGCTGGAAAACGAAGTCGCGCAAATAGATGTCAATGGAGGGTCATTGTGGCTGGCAGGGCTGGTTGATAAATGGACTCGCATTCAGGATGTCGATGGGACGCTGCGAAAAATTCCTGCCGGCCAGACAGTTATTGCTTTGACACATAATCCAGACATCTTCCCAATGATCCCGCCTTCTGTTTCACTGACTCTTGCTGGCCATACTCATGGCGGGCAAGTGAATTTTCCCTTTGTCGGCCGGCTCATTGTACCCTCTGATTACGGTCAGAAGTATGCAGCCGGTCTGATTGTCGAGCAGGGAAAGCCGCTTTTTGTGACAACGGGAATCGGCATCAGTATATTTCCCGTTCGCTTTCGCGTCCCTCCAGAGATAGCAATCCTGACGCTAAAATCAAAGTGAGTGCGTTGGAGCTTTGAGGCCGAGGACGTGGACAACTCAAGCCGGGTAAATTCGCAGGTGGGGAAGGGGGCAGTCGTTAGTTTGAAGGTTCGGTAAGTTCCCTACGCAGGTAGTCTTATCGTAAAAACGGCTCCACCTTCCGCTGCATTGCTTGCGGTGAGCGTGCCACCGTGCTCAGTGATTACGCGATGGGCCAGGGCCAGGCCAACGCCATGGCCCTTTGATTTTGTTGTGAAGAACGGGATGAAGATCTTTTGTAGATGCAACAAAGGAATGCCTTCGCCGGTGTCTCTGATCTCGGTGGTGATCTCTGAAGCAGCAGGATCATCCTGGAAAACACGTACCTGGACCTTTCGCTCATTCTGTTCCCTGGGAATTGCTTCTGCGGCGTTCCGCAAAAGATTCAGAAGCGCCTGCCGCAACATTCGCTCGTCAGCGCGAATCTCCGGGAACCCCGCCCCAGGAGAACAGTCAATGCTCAGATCGACTGCTCGGTCCCGGTAAACCGGTTCCAGTTCAGTCGCACACTCCCTTATCAACTCCAAAAGCGAAACTGACTGAAGCTCCAGCGGTTGCGGTCGCGCGAAATCAAGAAAGCTGGTTATCATTTCCGCAAGGTTCCGTACTTCGTTCAACAAAGCCGCCGCGGTCACCTGGCCGTGTTCACCCAGATCCATCCGCTGTAACAGTTGCACATAACCCTGTAGCGCCGCGATCGCGTTCTTGAACTCGTGAGCGAGGCCCGCGGACATCTCACCGAGACTTTCCAGATTGTTCTTTAGCGCCACCTGCTCGCGCAATTGGGTTACTTCAGTGATGTCCGTCAACAGGCACAAAGCGCCGCCGGAGCCGGGCTCGGCCGATAGGGCGATGGGGGCAACTGTTGCTCCGAGTCTGCGTGTGTGACCCTCTGCGGTCACTGTCTCGATTTCTTCACGCCGGTAGAGTTTCCCGGTCTCGAGACACTGCTGGACCATTTCGCTCAGGCGCGGGTAATTCTGAAACAGCGAGATAAATGGCTGGCCCAGCGCAGCGCCGTCAATGCCCATCAGCTCGTGAGCCGGCGCGTTCACGACCATCGATCGGCCGTTGGCATCGAAAGCGAGCAACCCCGAGGGGACACTGGCTATGATTCGCTCGCTAAACCTTTCGGCCGAATCGGCTCGCTCTTTGGCCAGGGCGCTAAGTTTTTCGAGCTCCTTCCGTTGTTCCTGCAGTTGCGCTACTACTGACTGAAATGTTTCGAGCACAAAAGCCGCTTCATCCGTAGATTTCTTGATGTGCGCAGCCACGGGGGCACGCTCTGCTTCACCGACCAATTGCTTGTAGGGCTGCAACAACCAGCGCAGGACAAAGAGAATGAACAGCAGGCCACCGATGACAATAGCCAGAATCGCTCCCAGGAAGAGTGGTCCCTGAGCTGCGGGTGTCGATGGGGCAACGGAGTAGAGAAATACGGCGAACAGCGTTGCTACGAGGAATAAACCTCCCAGCAGGGTCAAGCCGAATTGAAAGCGAGTTGCGCGCATAGTTTGCCAACTAGCAAGCGGCAATCATCTGAACTGCCCGGCATACCATTCTACGATTGGCGGTCCAATCAATAATGCCAGGATGGCGCCCACGCCTAGAAACACGCCGAAAGGCAAAAGCATCTGCATGTCCCGTTTCCCCTGACGCAGCATCAGCATGGTGCCAATGACGGATCCCGAAAGCACGCCCATGAAAATTGTGAGAATAGTCAAACGCCAGCCAAGATAAGCCCCTACCATGAACATCATTTTAACGTCGCCAAGTCCCATGGCTTCGATTCCACGCAGCTTCTCCCACGTCCAACCCATAAGCCAGAGCGAACCACCCCCAATGAGTGCGCCGAGCAGTGCGCCGACGAGCGAAGCTGCCCCCACTGGCAGACCGGCCAAAGTCCCGCGCATTAACGGTCCGAGGTCATCAAAGTGCGGCTCGCCCACCAAATAAGGAATTGCTATCCGTGCGATCAGGGCGAAAGCAATTCCAGGATAGGTAATTGCATTTGGCAGAATCATATTTCCAGCATCGATGAAAATCAGGGCTATTAATGCCGAAACGAAAACGAGATCAAAAGGAAGCGCCGAAGTCAGTCCGTCGCGCCAGGCAACCGCGACAAACAATAACGCGGTCATGAATTCGACAGCCGGATAGCGAGCAGAAATCGGCTCACGGCAGGCGCGACAGCGGGCCCGTAACACCACGTAACTCAAGATCGGAACGTTGTCATAAAAGGCGATCACCGCGCCGCAGGATGGGCAGCGAGAGTTGGGGAAAACAATCGACTCTTCAAGCGGCAGGCGGTGAATTACGACATTGAGAAAGCTGCCTATGATTGCTCCCAAAACACCGCAGGTGATGTAAACAAAGACTGGAGGAAAGAGCAGGTTAGGATTGGGGAAGAAGGCTGCGGGGAAGAGACTCATGCGACATTTATTGTAGCAAGTTTCTTAGTTTGGTCTTAGGTCTTTGGTCTTTGTTTTTCTTTCGTGTAATTTCGTGGATCCATTTCTTGTGAGCCAATACTATCCACTAAATCACACGAAAGAAAACCAAAGACCAAAAGCCCAAGACCAAAGATCAAAAAGATCACCTACCTTTATTTTGCATCTCCCAAAGCAGCAGATGCTTTAGAAATGCATGATGGGCAGCAAAACTGGCAATCGTGAAACCGGCCAGACCATCGCGAAAACCACCCTTCAGCAGATAACCTCGCAGAAAAGCTGCCGGACCAGCAGTGGCAATCTTCATAGCCGAGGTTCGGCGTCCTTCTTCGAACATCTGACGGGCTGCGAGCGGCGCGTAACGTTCCCCGATCATTCGATGATGGTGCGCCGCATTGTTCGTTGTGTAGTGAAGAATATCGCCCTCAATGTCTTCAGTCCGGCTGCCGTCAGCCATTTTCACAGACTCATGAATGTGTCGGGGCGCCCATTGACCCATCGATTTCCTGAAAAGCCGCAACTGCCGATCCGGGTACCAGCCGCCACCCCGAATCCAGCGACCTTGATAGAAAGCCCGCCGCGCAACGAGATAACCATCCACCAGGCTGGACGCCGGTTTGTCCCGCAACCGTTGAATCGACTCTTTCAGTTTATCGGACACGCGCTCGTCGGCATCCAGACTAAGGACCCACTCCGTGGCTGCCTGGTCCGTCGCAAATTGTTTTTGGGCAGAAAAGCCCGGCCAGTCGCGGTTTATCACGCGAGCTCCGCAGCGTGCCGCAATTTCTCGTGTCCGATCCGTTGAGTTCGAGTCAACAACAATCAGCTCGTCAGCCCAGGATACGGATTCGCACGCGGCCTGAATATTTTGCTCTTCGTTAAAAGTGATGATAGTGGCGGTAATCTTCATGCGATCAGCGGCTTCGCACGAAAACAATTTGCGATTGCCAGGGTACTCGATGTAGTACCTTAGCAATCGCAAATCGAAGATCGCAAATCCAACGAGACTATTGGTCCGCGCTGTCTACTACGACATTGTTTACCCGCAGAGTTGTCGAAGTAGCCCTTTGCAGATCCGCCAGAGCCTTGTTGTAATCTGTTTCGGCTCGTAACTCCTGGGCGCGGGCATTGGTGAGGGCGTTTTCCCGCTGGAAGAGAAGGAATGTTGTTGATCGTCCAACTTGATAGAGCCGCTGTTCACCCTCTAATTGCAACTCGGCGTTGATCCGGGCCTCTCGAGCTGCCAGCACTCTTCGCCGGGCGGTATCCACCGCTTGCGCGGCGTTGCGCACATCCACTTCGATGATTTGTTCCTGCGAGCGCGTTGACGCCAGAAGTTGCTCTTGCTGAATACGGGCGCCGGCATAGTTGGCCTTCGCCGTCTTATTTTGCAGAGGCAGCGAAATAGTCACGCCAATAGTAACGTTGCGCGTCTTGAGTCCGAAGAGGTTACTCAGGTCTTTCGCATAACCGCCGATCAGATCCGGATTGATCGTGCTACCGGATACCGGAACGAGCGGACTGATCGAGAGGGGTTGGCCGATCGCAGTTTGCAGATCCTGAAGCTGTTTTAGCAGGAAGGCATTGGCGTTGGTTGCCGGGTCACCTGAGATTAAAGGAACCAGCGTGCCTGGCGGCACAGGGGAAGTAACTTGTTTGCCGGCGAGACCGGTGGTTGCCAACGTGCCCACCAGATCGACTTGTGGCAGCGTTTGATTTTTGAAGTACTGAAGGTCGATCCGGTTAATGTCATTTTGCAAACGCAAGCGTCGCAGCTCAGGCCGGTTATCGTGCGCTTCTTTCAGCGCCTGATCCAGGTTGACCGGAGTCGTATCGAACTTGGGCGAGTCTGTGGGCGTGACTTGGGCGCGCCATTCAGGGGTCGCGGGATCCTTGAATATAAGCGTTTTCAAATTGTTCTCGGCGATCGAAACGTTCTGCACGGCAATCAGCAACGATGACTCGCGATTGGCAAGCTCTGTCTGGACTTCCGCTCGTTCCAGCGGCGCCTTTGCGCCGGCGGCAATCTGGGCTTCGACATTCTTCAGGTTCTCGCGAGAAAGATTCAGGTTCGCCAGCTGGTTTTGTTGATCCCGGAGTGCAAAGACCAATTCCCAATAAGCTTGCTGCACCTGCGAGATTATCTGAATCGTCCGGTTGCGAAAGTCAGCATCCGACTGTTCCACCCGCTTCTTTTGAATCCGAATCTGCCGGCGATTGTTGTCGATCGAGCGATCGCGCATCAACGGCTGGGTATAGGTCAACGACAGGTTTGATGAATAGAATGGATTGATCAAGCTAAAGCTGTTACTGGTGTTGGTGTGTGAGTTTGCGAACGACACAGTGTAATTACCGCCGCCGCGACCGAACTGTTTGTTGATTGACGGACTCAGCGTGTACGTCGTCGTCGAGGTCGTGCCGGATTGTCCTGAACCGCCCAACGAACTCTGTTGCGGTGTAATGCGCTTGTCGTATTGTGGTGTGACGCTAAAAATCGGATCAAAGATACCCTCGAGCGACCTTAACTGAGTTTCCGCGAAACGTACATCGTCACGCGCGACCTCGATGTCGTTGTTATTCTCCAGGGCCTTTTTGATTGAGTCATTGAGCGACAGCGGTAGCATCAAGTCGCTCTGTACGCCCAGGCGGGACATGTCCGGCAGCGGCGGCAACGGCTTTGGCGTCTGCAGCGTCACATTCGGCTCTCGCGGCTCCTGCATAATCTCCACGTTCGGAGCGGGTGTACGAGAAGGGACCGAAGGCGGCTGAGTAGTCACTCCCGGTACGTTCGGTTGTCCCGGCGGTGTCTGCGGAGAAGGTTGTTGGGTCGCCGGAGGCGCCGTCGGGTTCTGCGTTTCAGTTCCCGGTGGCGCCGCCGGATTCGGCGTCGGTGTTGGTGTTTGAGCAGACACAAGCGCCGTTGCGGCGAACAAGGCCACGGTCAGAACCACGACCCTTACAAGCAGGCGACATTCACAAATCGACATCGGATGAAGAACTCCTTAACGTTTTTCCTTAAGTCTTCGAGGTAAACCTCACTGAATATTGGCAAATCACAGACCACTAGACAAGTTGGTACTACGTCATTATAACCAGTGCAGTTTCAAAAAGATGGAATCCCTGCGACGGGCAACGGGCAATCACGCCGATTCGAAAATGGGATGGGAAAGTTCGAAAATGGGATTACCACGCGCTTGACACTCACGCGCACGCCGCATATCTTGGCCTCTCTTTTCAACTGAAATAACTGTCTCCGGATTCGCTCAAAATTTCGACGAAGGAGTTCTTAAATGGCGGTTAAGGTCGGTATCAACGGTTTTGGTCGCATCGGGAGAAACATTTTTCGCACGTCAATCGGAGATCCCGATATCGATTTCGTGGCAGTCAATGACTTGACCGATACGAAGACACTCGCGCACTTATTAAAATACGATTCCGTCCTGGGCAATCTGGATCATGAAATTACTGCCACTGAAAGCGGCATCAGAGTCGAGAATGATGAGTTCAGGGTTTTCTCGCAACGCGACCCCGCAGCTATTGATTGGGGATCAGTGGGTGCGCAGATCGTGGTCGAGTCAACCGGCATCTTTACCAAAGCCGAGGATGCAAGAAAGCACCTTCGTGGCTCAGTAAAAAAGGTAATCATCTCCGCTCCTGCCAAGAACGAAGACATTACAATCGTTCTGGGAGTTAATGAGGAGAAGTATAACGGGGCGGAACACAACATTATCTCGAACGCATCATGTACGACCAACTGCCTGGCGCCGGTTGCCAAGGTGATTCACGAGAAGTTTGGCATCCGCTCGGCGCAAATGACCACCATCCACTCATATACCAACGATCAGCATTTACTCGATCTGCCGCATAAGGATTTGCGTCGCGCACGAGCTGCGGCAGTATCGATGATTCCTACTTCGACTGGAGCTGCCAAGGCAGTCTCACTGGTAATCCCTGAGTTGAAGGGTAAGTTCGATGGAATTGCCGTGCGGGTACCAACACCGAATGTTTCACTGGTTGACGTGGTAATGGAAGTGGAAAAAGAAGCGACCGCAGAAGAAGTGAACCGGGCGCTTAAGGACGCAGCCAATGAAGAGTTGCGCGGGATTTTACAATTCTGCGAGGAACCATTGGTGTCGGTCGATTTTAAGAAGAATTCAAATTCATCAATTGTCGATGCCGAATACACCAAAGTGCTTAACGGCCACCTGGTCAAAGTCCTTTCCTGGTATGACAACGAGTGGGGCTACTCGTGCCGCGTTCGGGATTTGATCAAGTTTATTGCCGGTAAAGGCTTCTAGGACGACTTTATCTGCTTTCTCTTTCGTGTTATTTCGTGGATCTACCTGGTTGCAGCGAAAAGACAGTCCACGAAGTAACACGAAAGAAGATTCTCGAAATACACGAACGTCTCCATGGCAAAGCTTTCAATCAAAGATCTCAATCTTGCCGGCAAACGTGTCTTCATTCGCGTCGACTTTAACGTTCCTATCAAGGATGGCAAGGTTGAAGACGACACTCGCATTCGTGCATCGCTTCCGACGATCCAATATGCCATCGACAACCGCGGCCGCGTGATTCTAGCTTCCCATCTCGGCCGGCCAAAAGGGGAACGCGTCGATAAATACAGTCTCAAACCCGTTGCCGAACATCTGTCCGATTTGCTGGGTAAGCCAGTAGCCTTTGCCAATGACTGCATCGGTGATGAAGCCCGCGCGCAAGTGGAAAAACTTGATGATGGTGATGTGTTACTTCTCGAGAACCTCCGCTTTCACAAAGAGGAGGAAAAGAACGACGACGCCTTTGCCCGAGAGCTTGCCAGTCTTTGCAACCTTTACGTCAATGATGCTTTTGGCGCAGCGCATCGAGCGCACGCCTCGACTGTGGGCATCACAAAGTACGTCGCCAAATCAGCCGCGGGACTTTTGATGGAGAAAGAACTGGAGTACCTCGG
>DASQPD010000100.1:0-102747 GCA_035644135.1 Pyrinomonadaceae bacterium | reverse complement strand
TCGTCAGACATAGGAGTCCCCCGTTTTTTCTAACGTGCTCTTTTTCTAAGGAGTAAATTTCATGTGCGCACCATCCTTGCGGTTTCTTCCCAGTCGCGGAAAGCGACGGTTGGGATCGATTATCACGGTCCTCGCGATCATTACAGTCGCGCCAATACGCGCGAATGCACAGCACTACGTACAAACAAATCTTGTTTCCGATATACCAGGTCTCGCAACCACAACAGATCCAAATCTGGTGAATCCCTGGGGGTTGACGCGAACTCAAGGCAGCCCTTGGTGGGTCTCGGATAACGGCACCGGAGTCTCGACACTTTACAACGGTGCGGGACAACGATTCCCTCCGGCAAACCCGTTGGTTGTCACTGTCAACGGGGCCAGCGGGCAATCCGCGCCAACTGGGACCGTTGCCAATACAAGCACGGATTTTCAACTCATACCCAACACTCCCACCACAGCCTCACGCTTTATCTTTGTCAGCGAGGACGGGACCATTTCCGGCTGGAACCCAAGCGTGGATCCCACCCATGCCATCATCAAGGTAAATCATTCCGGTGCGGCGGTTTACAAAGGCGCCACGTTGGCGCAAAGAAACGGCGCTAATTTCCTTTACGTCGCCGATTTCTTTACCGGAACGGTTGATGTGTTTGACGGGACCTTTGCCCCAGCTACTCTATCGGCTGGAGCTTTCAATGACCCTGAGATACCTGAAGGATTCGCTCCCTTCAACGTGCAAAACATCAATGGGGACGTTTACGTGATGTATGCCAAACAGGACGAGGAAAAGAAAGACGAGGTCGATGGTCCAGGGTTGGGCTTTGTGGATCGGTATGATGCGAATGGCGTCCTGCTTACTCAGCTTAGGTCCGGTCATTGGATGAACGCGCCGTGGGGAATCGCTCTTGCTCCCGATGATTTCGGACAGGAGAGTAATCGTTTGCTGGTGGGCCAATTCGGCAGCGGCGAGATCGCCACTTTTGATCAGGAGCACGGGAACTTCCACGGCTTGCTTAAAGGGCTGTTGGGCCATCCACTGACTATCGACGGGTTGTGGGCCCTGGCCTTCGGCAACAACGCTACCGCAGGACCAGCGAATGCACTTTTCTTTACGGCGGGCATTGATCACGAGAACCACGGGTTGTTTGGCAAGATCACGCCCGCTGCTAAGGGCAAGCAAAAACAGTTATTGCGTTCAGAGCAGGTAGTGCGGCCTGAAATGTCACGAGGAAAACCTGCTCCGCTTCGTCCGGACGACAAAGGTGAGCGTCTGCGCGAACGTCCGTAGCATTCTCTTGAGCTTTTTTTTCTAGTAGTCAAATCGATCCACGAAATTACACAAACTTGGATTCGTGTGATTTCGTGGATCACGTGGATCACGTAGGGCCTTGTGTCCCTTACAAGGCTTGCTATATACTCCTGTTCGAGGCGGCGAACTCCACACACGCCGCTTAGAATCGCAGGCTCGAATCAGAGCCAATTGCCCCGCACAACGAGTAAACCCGATAAGAAACACCTTTGGCCGGCGCCATCTCGTCTCGCGCAGTCCCTTGACCCCCGGACCAATCTCGAAAAAACCTTGTCAAATTCGGATGAAACAAAACTGCATTCACCAGCCGCTGCCCTAGCAGCCGGCACGGTGCTCCAGAGCCGTTACTGCATCATTCGGCAATTGGGAAGGGGCGGCATGGGCGCCGTTTATGAGGCAACAGACCAGCGGTTGGATATCACCGTGGCTTTGAAAGAGACTCTTTCAGCCGAGGCTTCCGCTCTCAAGCAACTCGAGCAGGAAGCACGTTTGCTGGCCAGGCTGCAACACCCGGCACTGCCTCGGGTCAGCGATCATTTTTCTGAGGGTGATCGGGCTTTTCTGGTAATGCAATTCATCACCGGCGTCGATCTGGCAAAGATCATCGCTCAACAACCCGGCCCTTTCCCCCGCGAACAGGTCGTTGCCTGGACCGATCAACTGCTCGACGCGCTTATCTATCTGCACTCGCAGGATCGGCAGGTCATACACCGGGACATCAAGCCTCACAACCTCAAGCTGACCGCAACCGGCCAAATTGCGCTACTGGATTTCGGATTGGCGCGAGCGCAACCGGCCGATCAATCCGGCACCAGTTCTGCCGCGTTCTTCGGTTACACGCGCCAGTACGCTCCGCTAGAGCAAATTCAGGATCTCTCTACCGGCCCACAGAGCGACATCTACGCCCTGGGCGCAACCATGTATTACCTACTTACCGGCCACAAACCGATAGATGCGCTGACGCGGGCTGCGGCGTTGGCCGCGGGCGAGAAAGATCCGCTCAAGCCGGCAAACGAAATTCATCCGTCGGTCGGCGCAGAGATTACCGCGATTCTCAACCGGGCGATGGCGCAAGATGCGCAGGATCGTTATGCGAGTGCCCGTGAATTCCGCGAAGCGCTGCGCCGAACCGGCCGCACCATCTCTGCCGACCTTAATGAGGAGAAGAACAATAGCAGCCCACCGCCATTCGATGGCGCCAAAACTGAACCAACTGTCTTTGGGAGTTATGACAGCTCTCAGGCTTAGTAGGCTCTGATCCTCACCTTAATTTCTTGGCAGGCGCTGGCACTGAGCGGGCTCTTTAGTTCGTATTGACAGACAAAACGGATCCACGAAAAACACACGAAACATTGGTATTACGATTTGCTGTAATTTCGTGTGCTTTCGTGGATTGGTTTTTTGTGCCACCACGTCAAATCAACACACCGGCTCGCTTGCCACGCCTCGGCGGCGCTGCTAATCTTTGCCTTCCATTTACCAACTTTCGAAAGGACCAGACTCAGTATGAAGAAGCAGAACGCAGTGTCGCTGTTGTTGGCAGCTCTGTTCGTAATCGGAGTTGCCGCCATCGCCAGCAGTGGACGTATTGTTGACAACGACATTCCGGCGCCGCCGGCAATTGGCGCCATGGTGGAAGACTTCACTTTGCCCGACACAGACAACAAAGAACACTCGCTCAATTCACTCAAGGGCAAAAAAGGCGCGGTGTTGATCTTCATCGCAGTCCAATGCCCGGTATCGAACGCTTACAATGAACGGATGGAAAAACTAGCCCAGGATTACAAAGCTCAGGGCATCACAGTGATCGGCGTCAACGCCAACAACACTGAAGCAGCGGATGCGGTAAAAGCGCACGCGGCCGAGAAGCACCTGACGTTCACGATTCTGAAAGATCCGGGCAACAAACTTGCCGATCGCCTGGGCGCGCAATTCACGCCTGAGGCGTATGTTTTGGACGCTAACAACAAACTGGTCTATCACGGCCGCATCGACAACAGCCGCGATGCATCGCAAGTGAATTCCAGCGAGCTGCGTGAAGCTCTCGACGCTCTTTTGGCCGGCAAGTCGATTGAGAAAACTACCTCGAAAGCTTTCGGCTGCACCATTAAACGGGCATAAGGAAAGAACATTGCATAGAAGACTTACCCTCCTGGCCGTTTGTTTAAGCATTCAGCTGACAGGCTTCGCGGCGCCGGCACAAAAGCGCTCGGCAAAGCGCATGCACCGCGCCGCGACGACGGCTCCAGCGGTTACGGAGATCGACACTGAGCGGCTCAAGAGTTTGCTGAAACGGGATTCCCAACGTCCGTTGCTGGTAAACTTCTGGGCCACCTGGTGCGATCCTTGTCGCGACGAGTTTCCCGACCTCGTTAAGATCGATGCGGATTATAGAGGCAAAGGCCTCGACTTCATTGCTATCTCTTTAGACGATCTGAAAGACATTAAGACGGAGGTGCCCAGGTTTTTGCGCTCGATGAAAGCCCAGATGCCTGTTTACCTCCTGAATGTCCCCGATCCGGAAGTCCCGATTACGGCAGTTGATGCGCAATGGAGCGGCGGCCTGCCCGCAACTTTTCTTTACGATGCCAACGGGAACATTGCTTACAAGCACTTTGGCCGAATAGCTCCCGAGGAGCTTCGGGCCGCAATCGAAAAACAAGTCGGCGCGAAACAGTAGGCCGCAAGGCAGTACCTCTTTCGCGCCTGGTGCCTGCTCCCACCTACTGAGACTATGGAACCCATCACGCCCGAAATCGTTTCAGCTCACAATCTCACCCCGGAAGAATTCCAACGAATAAAAGAGCTACTGGGTCGAGAACCAAGTCTGGAAGAATTAGGCATCTTCTCAGTAATGTGGTCCGAGCATTGCTCGTACAAATCGTCGCGGGTGCATCTGAAAAACCTGCCCACCACGGGCGAGCGGGTAATTGTCCCGCCGGGTGAAAACGCCGGGGTCGTGGATGTCGGCGACGGCTGGTGTGCGGCTTTCAAGATCGAGTCACACAATCATCCTTCGTTCATCGAACCTTTTCAGGGCGCAGCCACCGGCGTTGGAGGGATCCTGCGCGACATCTTCACAATGGGCGCGCGACCGGTCGCTTCGCTGAACAGTTTGCGTTTCGGTTCGCTGGACGATTCGCAATATGGGCGCCGCAATCGATCGCTGCTGGCTGGCGTCGTCGCGGGGATAGCACATTACGGAAACGCTTTTGGCGTCGCGACGGTGGGCGGCGAGGTTGCCTTCGACGATGGCTATGCACTGAATCCGCTGGTCAACGCGTTCGCGCTCGGGCTGGTGCGCAGCGATCAGATTTTTTTCGGCAAGGCTAGTGGCATCGGAAATCCGGTCTTGTACGTAGGCGCAAAGACGGGCCGCGACGGTATTCACGGCGCTACTATGGCATCGGCTGAGTTTGACGAAGAGGCACTGCAAAAAAGGCCGACGGTCCAGGTGGGCGATCCGTTTCTCGAAAAACTTCTGCTCGAAGCCTGTCTTGAAGCAATGCGCAGTGGAGCGGTAGCCGGCATCCAGGATATGGGCGCGGCAGGCCTGACTTCTTCATCGTGTGAAATGGCCGCACGTGCCGGCACCGGGATCGAACTCGATCTGTCGCTGGTGCCTCAACGCGAAACGGGAATGACTGCTTACGAGATGCTGTTATCCGAATCTCAGGAGCGCATGCTGATCGTGGCTCATTCCGGACGGGAGCGCGAAGTAATCGATATCTTCCGCAAATGGGACCTGGACGCCGTCGTAATTGGGAGGGTGCGTGAAGGTTCGCACATGCGCGTGGTCCACAACGGAGCGACGGTCGCAGATATCCCGGTCGCCGCTCTAACCGACGAAGCGCCGCGTTATGAAAGACCAATGCAAGTCTGGAGTCGCGAGTCGGGAGTCGGGAGTCCGGACTTGACTTCTCCCGGACTCCAGACTCCCGACTCGCGACTCCCGACTTCTTCTTCAGCAGATGCGTTGTTGAAATTGCTGGCCTCTCCCAATATTGCTTCTAAATCCTGGGTCTATCGTCAATACGATCACATGGTGCGCACCAACACTGCCGTCTTGCCAGGAGCCGACGCCGCAGTGGTAAGAATCAAAGAGACGCGGCGCGCACTCGCCATGACGCTCGATGGAAACGGCAGGTACTGCGCCGTCAACCCTCGCGAGGGGGCAAAGCTGATAGTGGCCGAGGCGGCGCGAAATGTTGTTTGCGTCGGCGCCAGGCCAATCGCCATCACCAACTGCCTTAACTTTGCCTCGCCTGAACGTCCGGAAGTCATGTGGTCGTTTGCGGAAGTAATCGCCGGCATGGCTGAAGCATGCCGCGCTCTGAACACGCCAGTCGTCTCGGGGAATGTCTCTTTTTATAACGAAACTGAAGGGCGTGGCATACCACCTACGCCGGTAATCGGAATGGTCGGGCTGGTCGACGATGTGCGGCGGGTTTTACAACCGGGCTTTAAGAATCAGGGCGACCTCGTGGCTCTGCTAGGAGTTACAAATGATAACCTGTCTGTGAGCGAGTTCGCGGGGACTGTCCTCGGACGCACGACAGAACACATGATCCAGAACGGGCATTTACCAAAGCTCGATTTCAACCTTGAGCGCGCGGTTCAAACTGTCTGTCTGGCAGCATGCGAAAGCGAACTCATCACATCGGCGCATGATTGTTCGGATGGCGGCTTGGCGGTGGCACTTGCTGAATGCTGCTTTTCAACTTTGGGGCGGCCGGCAATCGGCGCGGAGATTGATCTTGAAACTTCGCTGCCCGCTGCGGCAGCGCTTTTCGCTGAAACACCTTCCCGGATTGTGGTAAGCCTGCCGGAAAGTGCTTTAGCGCAGGTTGCGGAACTAGCAGAAAAAACCAGCTCACCTTTCCAGGTCATCGGTCGAGTTGGTGGCGCTCGTCTGCGAATAGCCTGTAACCAAACAATAGAAGTGGATTTGAATGTCAACGCGCTCGAAAGTGTCTGGAGCAACGCCCTTTCACAAAAACTCCAGACTGAGGCAATGGCCGCCGGCCGTGAATGATGGCGGATTGCGGATTTGGGATTGCGGGTTTCGAGTTGTGGATTTTGAATGAGCGAATGCACAGAAATCTAATGACGAAAACCCTTGGTGATCCGCAATACGAATTCCACAATCCGCAATCCGCAATCCGCAATCCGTAATTCCTTGAGGTACCGCTCGTGCACGCGGTTATCTATCTCAACAAGACTATGGTCGATGCGACTAAAGCACGAGTCGCACCTGTTTCCTCCGCGATGCTTTACGGACGCGGGGTCTTCACCACGCTAGCCATTCACAATGGCTGTCCTTTTCTCTGGTCCAAACACTGGGATCGTCTGGCTGATCATGCCGGAAAACTGAGCATAGAAATGACCGGGCTAACGGAAAAAAGCGTCGGCGAGGCGCTGGAGAAGCTGCTCGCGGTCAATCAGGTTGATCAGGGTCGGGCGCGAGTCATCCTCCTGGCGCGCAGCGGTCGTGATAGCTGGAAAACAAGAACGCTGGCGGGACCGAAGACCGATCTGCTGATAATGACCAGCGACCCGCAGCCGGTAAGGAGCCAGGGTATGACGCTTGCGGTTTCGCCTTACCGCTTCAACACCTTCTCAGCGTTGGCAGGAATAAAGAGTCTGAACTATTTGGACCACGTACTTTCGCGGGAAGAGGCGCACTCGCGGGATTTTGACGAAGCAGTGATACTTAACGAGCGCGGCGAGATCGTTTCGACGACCATGGCCAATATATTTTGGGTAAAGGACGGGACCGTCCACACGCCGAACCTGAACACGGGAGCGATGGCCGGCGTAACGCGCGCGGCGGTAATCGAGTTAGCGGAAAAGCATTTCATTCCGGTCGTCGAGGGCGTTTACGAGATGGCAGACCTCGCTGAAGCTGACGAAATTTTTCTTACCTCGGCGAGTTTGGGGGTG
This sequence comes from Pyrinomonadaceae bacterium, assembly GCA_035644135.1. Taxonomy (GTDB): domain Bacteria; phylum Acidobacteriota; class Blastocatellia; order Pyrinomonadales; family Pyrinomonadaceae; genus PSRF01. The sequence continues at coordinate 95,498 of DASQPD010000100.1, read as the reverse complement.
GCAATAGTCACAACTTTCGATTTTCGTCAGTACGCACTAACAGCGGGAAGCGTCGGTGCAAGACTAAGGGAAAGCTTCCAGGCGTTGACAAGGCTAGCCTGTTAGGCGTAGCACTCCGGAGGAGTGACATGTCACTCCTCCGGAGTGAAGAACCGAGTTCGAACAAGAGTTGGCGGACTATTTTTTCGCCAGCACAACTGGCGCTTGTTCCGCTGAACGAATGCGCTCGTAAAAACTCCTCACGCCCTGGTATTCATCCGCAGGAATAGTGGAGGCGCGTTGAGACAACGAACGCGTGAAGATCAGCTCGCCATCCTTAACGGCATACCTGGTTTCATACGAGCCAAACGCAACCCGCAGATTAACAGGGTCTGGCATTTCATCCACGTCGAACCCGGCCGGCAGTTTGACCCGAACGGTTTCGGTAAACGCACGCCCCTCGAGCACTATTGGATGTTGTAATTCGAACACTCGCGATGCTGCCAAAACATTCCGGAGACAATTAAGTGGCTTCTGCTCGTGGAATTTCGTGACTCAACTGACCCGTAGGCTGGCGAAAACTCAGAGTCAATTGCTATAATTCGAGCACAGCGCACACATCTAATTCGCCCGTCAAACGCCTAGATCAGGAGGATCCGTAAACATGGCCACTGAACTCCAACGAGGAGAAAAATCTCTGGATCGCATTGAAGAGCTGCTGGGAGCCGACGCGCAAAAGCTCCTGGAATACCGGGCCCAGGCGATCCCGAAGGAGAACCTCCACTTGCCCGGTCCCGATTTTATTGACCGGGTCTGGGCATATTCCGATCGGTCCCCATCTGTGCTGCGTTCGCTGCAAAGCCTGTTCGACCACGGCCGGCTGGCGGGAACGGGATATCTCTCGATCCTTCCGGTCGATCAGGGAATCGAACATTCCGCCGGCGCTTCCTTTGCCCCAAACCCGAAGTATTTCGATCCGGAAAATATCGTGAAGCTGGCCATCGAAGGTGGTTGCAATGCCGTCGCTTCAACTTTTGGGGTATTGGGCACCGTGGCGCGCAAATATGCTCATAAGATCCCCTTCATAGTCAAAATCAACCATAACGAATTGATGACGCTGCCGAACAAATTCGACCAGGTCTTGTTTGGCACGGTGAAGGAAGCTCACAATCTGGGTGCAGTGGCGGCAGGCGCAACGATCTATTTCGGATCGGACGAATCGACCAGGCAGATAACAGAAATCAGCGAAAAGTTCGCCGAAGCTCACGAATTGGGGATGGCCTGCATTCTCTGGTGTTATTTGCGCAACCCGAAGTTTAAAACTCCCGAAGGGGACATGCATGCTTCAGCCGACCTTACCGGACAGGCCAACCATCTTGGCGTAACTATCCAGGCAGACATAATCAAACAAAAACTGCCCGAGCGAAATGGGGGTTACAAAGCAGTCGAACAGGCGCTCGGGTCCGCTTATGGGAAAACGAATAAACTCGTTTATGAGCGGCTCACCACAGATAATCCGATTGACCTCGTGCGGTACCAGGTGGCCAATTGCTACATGGGTCGTTGTGGCTTGATCAATTCCGGAGGCGAATCCAAAGGTGCGAGCGATTTGGCGGAAGCCGTGCGCACCGCCGTCATCAACAAACGCGGTGGCGGCATGGGATTGATCTCGGGACGCAAGGCTTTCCAACGCCCAATGTCCGAAGGGGTGGATTTGCTCAACTCTATTCAGGACGTTTACCTGGCGCCAGACATCACGGTCGCGTAATTTAGAATTTAGAAATTAGTAGAATTTAGAATTTTGTGATAGCCGGAAGGTACAGGCCATAACGTGGGTCGCCTTTAATCACGCAAAATTCTAAATTCTAATTTCTAAATTCCACCCAATCCTTTTTCCATACCTGGTCCGTACATTAGCTAAGCCCCAGAGCTGACGGATTGCAAACTGAGAAAGCACAAATTTCCGACATCGAGGTCCTGCACGCGATTGCTCGCGGCGAGGAGCAGGCCCTGGCGTGTCTCTATGACCGTTACCGCATAATCCTGTTTGGACTCCTCATGCGTATATTGAGTAGCCGCGAGGAGGCTGAGGACGTCCTGCAGGAGGTTTTCCTGCAAGTCTGGCGGCGGGCGGCGGATTTTAACGAACTCCGGGGCAGGCCTTTTACCTGGCTGGTTACCCTGGCACGCAGTCGCGCGATTGATCGCTTAAGAATGCTTGCGGCGCGCGAGCGCGTGGCAACTGCCAGCGCCAGCGATCCGGCTGAAGCCGTCGCAGATGCGGTCGATGACGCGTTCCGCTCCGAACAAAGAGGAATTGTCACCCAGGCATTAGCGCAAATTTCGGATGAGCAAAAGGCCCCGTTGGTTCTCGCCTATTTCGAAGGACTTACGCAATCGGAGATCGCCAAACGGCTGGGAGCCCCGCTGGGAACAGTCAAGACGCGAATGCGTTCCGGCATGATGAAGTTACGCGAGCTGCTCGCAGACAAGGTTGGGAGTTTTGATTCATAGCGAATTGAGTTGTTAATGGCCCACGAAGAAATCCAGGAGATGCTTGCTTCCCACGCCCTCTCGGCGCTGGACGTCGCCGACCGGCGCGTCGTGGAAGAACATCTGACCGCTTGCCTGGCTTGCCGTGGTGAGCTGGAAGTCTGGCGCTCGACGGCGGCTGCACTGGCCTTCGCCGGCAGCGACGCTGAACCGTCACCCGGGGTCCGCGAACGCATTATGGCTCAGATAGAAACGGAGCGTCGCGACCTCGAAGAACCGGCTGGAACGTCAAGCACCGAGGCAGCCAGGGTGATCCCATTTGCTGCAACGGCGACGAGAAACATCTGGGCTTCAGCGGGATCGCTGGGAGCAATTGCCGCTGCGATTGCAGTGCTCGCATTACTTATCTCAGTGATGGCGTTATGGAGAGAAAACAGAGCCAGACAGAAGGAAATCGCGCGTCTGACGAGTGAGATTAAGGCGTCACAACAACGACTTGATCGTGAGCGCGAAATAATCGCCTTTCTCACCCAACCCGGCGCCCGCATGGCGGACCTTGCCGGAACAAATGTCGCCAGGGACGCGCATGCCATGATCGCTTACGACAAGACTGGTAGAGTCATGATGCTTGCCAGCGGACTGCCGGCAGCACCTGCTGGAAAGGCGTACCAGCTCTGGTTCATTGTGGGTAACCAAAAAGTCCCCGGGCGCGTGTTTACAACTGACTCAACAGGAAATGGGGATTTGAAGGATCAGATCCCGGCTGCCGCATTGGGTGGCGGTGTCTTTGCAGTCACGCTTGAGCCAGCGGGCGGAGTTAAATCACCCACCGGAGATATTTTCCTCCTGAGCGGCTCCTAATGTTGAATGCTCAGGATGGTGGAAATCTAAAACCGCACCCTCCTCCGTATTTCCTCTGTTCGTGATCAATTCTCTCCCCAGCGGAGATCTCGAAAAGGAGACGTCACACGTGAAAAGCAAGAGCTTTCTTTTAAGAACATTCTCAGTCCTTGTCCTCGGATTCATCCTCGCCACTACGCTTTCAACTCAGTCAATGGCCCAGGAGAAGAAATCTCTCTACGATCGCCTGGGGGGCTATAACGCCCTGGCGGCTGTGGTTGATGATTTCATCGGCCGCCTGGTCAACGACGAGCGATTCAACAAGTTCTTTGTCGGCCATAGTGTGGATTCACAGAAAAAGATCCGGCAGCACATTCTCGATCAGTTGTGCCAGGCTACGGGCGGTCCATGCATCTACACCGGACGCGACATGAAAACTTCACATCAGGGTCTGAAGATTTCAGATGCGGACTGGGATGCGGCTGCGAAACATCTCGTCGAGTCGTTGGATAAATTCAAAGTACCAAAGCAGGAGAAGGACGAAGTACTAACCTTCGTCACCAGTCTGAAGAAAGACATCGTCGAAAAGTAGATGGACAGCGATTGAACTGCCCTCGAAAGCGAGCCAGTTCGGGTGAATTCGTGGATCTTGTTAAGTCAATCACGATCCACGAAATCACACGAAATAAGACATTCGCGCTTTGCTTGTCAGAAAATCGCAAAGACGGCCAGAGAAAACACAATCTCTCAATCAATGACCCCTACCACCCAGCCCTCTCGTCTGGACAGTTCCGAGTTAGATAGGGAATAATATCCGCTTTTGGTGCGACTCGCTGCTTTGCGCTGTGCTATCTGGAGGCGCTTTCGGGCGACTTCCTGGCTATCATCGCGCCAGCAAAGCCCCGGGGCAGCTTATCTCGCCGGTCGTTTAACGAACAGAAAGGAATACCTTTAACGTGGAACTATCGCTGATTCTTGTCATCAGCCTGTCGCTTTGTCTGGCAGCTTTTGGCAAAAACCTGAATAAAACTCCGCTTAGAACCCGCATACGATCTTCGGCGGCACTCAAGAACATCCTGGGTCCACTTTCGAGCGTTCTGCTGCTCGCCATCTGTGCCATTCCGGCGGCGGCCCAGTCACACGAAGGCGGCGAGGCCAGCCTGAAATTACCCGATCTCTCTGACGTCACATTCTTCGGCAACATGAATGGCCATAACCTGCTGCTCGGGGGCATCGTTATTTGCCTGCTCGGCCTGGGATTCGGTCTCGCGATTTACATGAATCTGAAGAAACTGCCCGTCCACCGCGCCATGCGCGAGATTTCGGAATTGATCTACGAGACGTGTAAGACCTATCTGATTACCCAGGGCAAGTTTATTCTGATCCTCGAAGCCTTCATCGCGGTCATCATCGTTCTCTACTTCGGAATACTGCGCGGCGCCGAGTTTGGCCCCGCCCGAGTGATCATCATTCTGGCGTTCAGCTTAATAGGCATCGCCGGAAGCTATGGCGTGGCCTGGTTCGGCATTCGGGTAAATACTTTCGCGAATTCGCGCACAGCATTTGCCAGCCTCGAAGGTAAACCCTTTCCGCTTTACGCCATTCCGCTCAAAGCGGGGATGAGCATTGGCATGATGCTGATCAGCGTTGAGCTGCTAATCATGCTCTGCATCCTGCTGTTCATCCCCGGGGAATATGCCGGGCCATGCTTCATCGGCTTCGCGATTGGAGAATCCCTGGGCGCTGCGGCGCTGAGAATCGCCGGCGGGATTTTCACAAAAATTGCGGACATCGGGTCTGACTTGATGAAAATTGTCTTCAAGATCAAGGAAGACGATGCGCGCAACCCCGGCGTGATTGCCGATTGCACCGGCGACAATGCCGGTGATTCAGTGGGGCCCAGCGCTGACGGTTTTGAAACGTATGGGGTCACCGGCGTCGCGTTGATTACGTTCATTCTGCTCGCCGTTGGCAATCCGACCATCCAGGTACAACTATTGGTCTGGATCTTCGTGATGCGCGTCATGATGATCATCGCCAGTGCGCTCTCATATTTCGTAAACGACGCCATTGCCAAAGCGCGGTATGCCAAAGCAAACGAGATGAACTTTGAAGCGCCGCTCACATCGTTGGTATGGATCACTTCAATCGTCTCGGTCGTGCTCACATTCGTCGTCTCGAAATTGACGATTCCGGTTCTCGGGGGCGACGACACGCTGTGGTGGAAGCTGGCGGCCATTATTTCCTGCGGCACACTCGCGGGCGCGATCATTCCAGAGCTGGTCAAGGTCTTTACCTCGACCGAATCACGGCACGTTTCGGAAATAGTCACTTCCTCAAGAGAGGGTGGCGCTTCGTTGAATATTCTTTCCGGTCTGGTGGCCGGAAATTTTTCCGCCTACTGGCTCGGCATCGCCATGGTCGGTTTGATGTCCGTGGCCTACTACATCAGTACGATGGGGCTGGATCCGCTGATGGTCGCCGCTCCCGTGTTTGCTTTCGGCCTCGTTGCCTTCGGATTTCTGGGGATGGGTCCGGTAACGATCGCGGTCGACTCGTACGGTCCGGTGACTGACAATGCGCAGTCGGTTTACGAACTCTCGTTGATTGAAAGCGTTCCAAATCTGGCCGAGGAGTTGAAAAGCAAATACGGCATGACCCTCAACTTCGAGCGTGCCAAGCATCTGCTGGAAGAAAACGATGGTGCCGGTAACACTTTTAAGGCAACCGCAAAACCGGTTTTGATCGGAACGGCAGTCGTGGGCGCTACGACCATGATCTTCTCAATCATGATGGCGTTGACCAACGGCTTAACGACCAACACGCAGAATCTTTCCCTGCTGCATGCTCCTTTTGTACTCGGTCTGATAACCGGCGGCGCAGTGATCTACTGGTTTACCGGGGCCTCAATCCAGGCAGTGACGACTGGCGCCTATCGAGCGGTCGAATTCATCAAAGCCAATATTCGGCTCGAAGGAGTTGAAAAGGCGTCGGTCGAAGACAGTAAAAAGGTAGTTCAGATCTGCACGCAGTATGCCCAGAAAGGCATGTTCAATATCTTTCTGACCGTCTTTTTCTCAACGCTGGCATTTGCTTTCGTGGAGTCGTTTTTCTTTATCGGCTACCTGATCTCGATTGCAATTTTTGGACTATACCAGGCGATTTTCATGGCAAACGCCGGCGGCGCCTGGGACAATGCGAAGAAAGTTGTCGAGGTGGATTTGAAGCAAAAAGGATCGGCGCTGCATGATGCAACTGTCGTTGGCGACACGGTGGGCGATCCATTCAAAGACACATCTTCAGTGGCCTTGAATCCGGTAATTAAATTTACTACGTTGTTCGGTCTGCTGGCCGTCGAGCTGGCGGTGAGCTTGAACAATCGAAACAACGGTGACACTACCTTGACTCATGTGCTCGCTGCCCTGTTCTTCCTCGTTTCAGTGTTTTTCGTTTGGCGCTCGTTCCACGGGATGCGCATCGGAAATCTGGCCGCAGAGAAAGCAGCCACTCCGGCGCCGCAGCTCGCCAGCGATGCAGCGTTTCAGGCTGCGAGCTCCGACTTTCGCATCAAAGACTCTGAGCCCAGTTTGAAGCCGTAACTGACTATCTGAAATTCCAAACCTATGAACTCTTTTGCTAAACCTGAGACACTTGTGGCGACTGCGCTGGCGCCGCTTGACTGGACTCGCTCGGTGGCTGTCGCGTTTGTCTTTAGTTTGCTGACGGCCCTGGCGGCGCAGATTTCCATTCCGCTTTGGCCGGTGCCGATCACCGGTCAGACTTTTGCGGTGACGCTAACCGGCGCCTTGCTCGGGTCACGACTCGGAGCCATGGCGCTTACTTTGTATCTGGTTGAAGGCGCCTGCGGTCTGCCCTTTTTCTCAGGAGGGACCGGCGGCATTCAGATGCTGTTGGGGCCGACCGGCGGGTATCTCGTTGCCTTTCCCGCGGCGGCGTTCATCACCGGCGCTTTCGCCGAGCATGGGTGGGACAAGCGCTTTCTCACGGCTGTGGCCGCGATGGCGATCGGTTCTTTGGTGATTCTGTTGGCGGGTTGGGCGCAGCTCAGCCAGTTTGTGTCGGCAACGGTTGCCTGGCACGCAGGGGTGACAAGATTCATCATCGGCGACATCATCAAAGTTCTGCTTGCCGCCGCTGTCTTGCCAACGGGATGGTACTTGCTAAATCGAAAGGCCTCACAAGGCCGGTAAGAAAAGCGGCACGGGTTGCTAATCCCGGTTCGCTATTTCAGTGGCATCCATTGAATGCACATAGCGTTCAAATTCAGGTAAGTCTTCATCGCCAAAAATCATCCCGGGAATATCGTTAATAATCAGATATCTGGGAATGGCCGTCTGCATATCTCGCCCTGGTTGAGCGGTGGCGTTGCATTTGTTCGGGCACTTCCAATAATCCAGCCGCGCGGTTGGCACTGAATCTCCGTCGGCGGCATTGAACGGTTCCCAGCGATGTTTGCAGGCATCACACTGCATGACGGGGAGCCAACCATCCAGGCTGATTCCCACTTTTTTCAATTCCGTTTTAAGGTCAGCTCGGTTCATATCGACATCTCCATCCGCCAAGAGGTTAATTAGTTTCCTACTTTGCGCTGATTTTGTACAACAACCCGGGCGGTTGGACTCTCGTGAGTAGTTTTGCGGCTTACGGTAGAATCCCGCTATGTTCATCATAAAAGTGCGCTCGCATAACCGCGAAGAACTAATCGAATTCACGGACGAGGTCCAGGAAAAGCTGCTCGAGTCAGAAGCTAGCGAGGGTGTAGTGGTGCTTTACGTGCAGCATACAACGGCTGGACTGACGGTGAATGAAAACGCCGATCCGGATGTGCCGCGCGATATGCTGCATGCCTTGCGCACACTGATTCCACAACACGGAATGGGGTTTCGTCATGGCGAGGAGAATTCGGATGCGCACATCAAAGCAAGCTTGACCGGCTCGTCAGTGACGATCCCCTTCAAAGATGGAAGGCTTTTGTTGGGTCGCTGGCAAGGAATCTTTCTGTGCGAGTTTGACGGCGGCCGCGAGCGGCAGGTCATCATGATGATTCGTTAGTGAATCCACGAAATAACACGAACCCCCCAAGAGTCACAGTTAGTATTCTCATGCCAGCCGCTACCTACGACGAAGTAGCAGAGCATTACGATTCCTCAATGCGGCCGCTTGAACGGTGGTTTTTGCGAGGCTTGAGGCAGCAAGCTTTTAAGAATCTTCCGCAAGCGGGACGCGTGCTGGAACTGGGCGCCGGAACAGGTCTCAATTTTTCTTTATACCCCAAGGCGGCTGAAGGCGCCGCCACGGAACCCAGCGGAGAGATGTTGAAAATCGCCAGCGGCAAAAGCCGTCCGCCGGGCCTCGCGCTGGTGCAAAGCCGCGCCGAGTGCTTGCCGTTCGCAGCAGATTCATTCGATGCAGCCCTGGCCACACTCGTATTTTGTTCAGTGGATTCACAATCGGAGGCTTTCTCCGAAATCAGGCGAGTCGTGAAAGCTGGCGGCGTGCTCATACTACTGGAACACGTCAGACCTGGAGGATTGCTAGGCCCGGTCTTTGACCTATTGAATGTACTGACCAGCAAGCTCTTCGCCGATCGGGTGAACCGGCGCACTGCAAACGCCGCAGCAAGCGCGGGTCTCGAGATTGTAAAGCGCGAAAAACGACTGCTAGGAATCTTCAACCTGATCGTTTGCCGGGTTTGATCTCTAAGGTCATCCGCAGATTACGCAGATTACGCAGCGCAGCAGAACCGCAACCAAAAAACCTGAGACATGATCCACGAAATTACACGAAATAAATCGAGGAGCTTTCGTGTCAGTTGTTTTTCCGTTCGTGTAATTTCGTGGATCGATTTGTTTACTCGCCATAAAAACCTTCTCAAGAAAACAAGAAGTTGCGCGTTTGTATTACAGATCGAACGAACTAAAAAAATGCGACTGACTCTGGCAGAAAAGTGTTTGGCGACGGTGGCAAAAACCTGCTGGCTGGGCGGAAATGTATTCTCAACCCAGATCCATGTCAAGAAATTTGTCATTACGCTGATAGCACAGATTTCTCTTTGTGCGTTCCTAACACTCAAACTTACTTATCAGACGCATGCCGTGTAGCACTAAGGAAATGAGCAAGCACATTGCAGCTTGAGCATGGCGTATCAGCGGGGGTAAACCGCCCTTCCCAACTGCGAATTTCCGTGTCTTGAGTGATGATTCAGGATCGATTCTAGTTTATTACACAGCTTCTGCCGTCGTCGTTGGATTTGGACTTATGGTGCAAAGTCCCGCGCCATGTGAATTGAATAAGCGGATTGGTGTACTATGGAGCGCGAAAACATGAACGTCATTCCGCCACTTTTGCTGATGATACTATTCTGTTCTGTTCCTACTGACGGTGTAACGGATCGTTTTAGCGGTTGTCTGCCGCATGGTGTCGGACTTGAAGAAGTAGTTTCTTCCTCGGCAGCCAAATCAGTTGTGGGAGCAGAAAAGAAAGTGACGATTCGCGAGGCACTTCGCCAATTGAATGCGCGCTGCAAGAGGGGCAAGCTGGTTGATGGGAAGGGAAGGGAGATCTATTTCTTTCGGCTCATCGGCTGCTGGGGAAACCCGCCTGAGGATTATGAGGAGCAGCTTGCCAAACAGCAGCAGGCACTTGAGAGGCTGAGGAAGAAGTACACCGTCGTAGAAATCTCCTGCAATCAAACGGGCGACTTGCGACTGATCAACTAAGACTCACTCGCCCGGCTTGTCGGCAATTGTGGCTGGACCACCCCCGTGGTCTCCCGCCCGCAAGACTGAACTCTCATCCAGGAAAAACGAGAGCTTGCCCGTCTTTCCGTATTCGCTCGGAACCGCCACCACTTCGAACTTCGCACCTGAAACAGTTAACTCAATTTTGTATCCGTAGTTCTGGATGAGCTCTTTCGAAACCAGTCCTGTTTTGATCAGTTCATCCATGCTGCCATAACGTCCGGCGCCTTCGGTTGCCTGATAAGTTGCTTCGGCACTGGCGATCGCTCGCAGAGCATTGCGGGCCGACAATTCGTTTCGCGCGAGTGGCGTTTCATTTGATTCGCTCGAGACGCCGGCAACCAGCAACATCACCAGGTTCTTCGGAACGTGGAGTTCATGCAGTGGTCCCAGTCCCTCATTAGAAACTGCGTAAGTCACCGGCTGGGCTACAGGGCTTAAGAGCATGAGAAAATCTCGCAACCGATCGGTGAGCTGCGAGGTCGCGGCAACGGAATTGTAGCTCTCCATCAATGCCGGCGAGACGTAGACTTGACCAAGGACTTGTCTTGGCTGCCAGCGCGTGTAGTTTCGGAAGTGCGTGCTCGAGGACAGCGTGTCATGGCTCAGGTATGAATCGACCACGTGACGTGTCGCCTTTACATCCGGCGACAGCACCAAAAAGTTTCCGATGAAGGCATAGGCAAAAACATTTGCGTAGGACACTAATTCGGTATCATCCCGCTTCTCGGTCTGGGCCAGCAGGCTGGCGCCCTTAATCCCCAGCGAGTCAATCACCCGCGGCAGCAGCGTACGGACTGCCTGGCGATCTTTAACGGCGATAGCAAAGATCGGACTCGGACCTTCGGGTGTTGTTTGTTTCTGCACCCCATCATTGTCGCCAGCTGGCGCGGGCGATGGTTGCGGCTCGGCGGGCCCGGCCTCAAATGCTTTTACCTGTATTGTAAAGGCGACCTCGTTGCCAAGCAGTGGCAGCAGGTCGTCCTTGATCTTGATCCCGAATTTCTTTTCATAGGGTTCAAACGGTGATGCTGGTTCCCCACTCTTGACCGTCTGTACCTTGTAGCGCTGCATTTGCTCAAACTGATCGTGCGCTGCCTTGACTATTCCCTCATAGATTTGTGGAAAGTCGAACGATGCTGAGACAAACAACTCTGTATCGGCGGGAAGAATCGATGGCGACTCCGGGACCAGCGCCGGACCAGGGACAAACTGCGGAAAGAACGGAATTGGACTGGCCTTTGCGTCAGACGCATTGATCAGGAGCACGCGCAGCACATACGAGTCGCCTTCAAAAACCACGGCCGCACCAACTGCATCGGGCCACCGGGGCTGGCCGCCGAAGAACGCGCTTGAAATCGCGGACATCGCCGTGTTCATCGGATCGGGCTCCCCTGGCTTTGTTTGCTCAGTAGAAGCTTGCGCTCCTGGACCGGCGGACAACGTGGCTTGCATCTGGACTTCCGGCCCGATCGCAGCCTGAGAGTTTGCCGGTGAAGCGTCCGGCTGGGGCTCTTCCGGTACCGGCTCTGCCTCTGGGGGGTTGTTGGAATCAGTTCCCGATTTCACTTGGTTCGAGAACTCGTCACCTATCTGGACTTGTTGTTCCGAAGCCTTTCGTTGCCGTTCTCTCTCCTCTCTATCCATCCCCGCGATGTCGACGTAAACAAAAATTGATTCGGAATTGAAGCGATCATGGACCATGCGGAAGTTCTGATCTTCAGCCAGCAAGCGACTGCCGGCCGGTTTCAGATCCTTTAGAGAAAACGGCACGTCAGAGATAAAGACGAGAGATCCGACTTGCTTCAGGATGTAAGGCGGGGCTGCCGGTTTCTCGTCTTGCTTTGTCTCCGCTGTCTCTGTCCGGTCCCGGCTTGGTCCAGGGGAGGGTCCAGGAGTGGGTGTCGGTAACAATTTAGGCAGGAAATCTTTAAGCTGAGGCTCAAACTTTTGTGCTTCTTCCGCGGACGGAAATTCTATAGCTACCAAGAACTGTGGCAGTTTCGGTCGGGACGGCCAAACGGCGAACAAGAGACGAGAAGTCGTAAGCGTGTCGGCTCTGGTGCTCAACCATTTAACAAGAGACCTAAATTCCTTTGGCGGCGCAGCCAGTTTGGTTACTGGATCCAGGAGATCCTTGACACCTTCGGAACGAATCAGCTGACCCACCGCACGGACTTCGCCATAGACTTTGTAGCTGTTGGCGGCCAGAAGAGTATCGAACGATACGGGTTGCTGCGGCGGAGGTTCGGGAGTGGGTCGCCTGGGCGCCGGTCGCCGCTGAGCCACGATCGGTGACAACGCGACTGAAATAATCAGCTGTAGCCAAACGCACTTCCGTAGCAAAGGCCAAAACCTGTTGTCGGAACTAGAAAGTCGCATGTTTACTTGGGAATCCCCGATCACCGCAAGCTGATGTCTGGCGGCGCGAACCAGTTATGAGTCGCCTTTAATATAAGCCTGCTCTTACCATCCCACGCAAGCTAACAGGCTTGCGTTACAGCCATTATCCACTAAATCACGCGAAACTTCGGCGGTCAATTTTCGCTGGTCATCACCCGCCGCCAAACCGCGGGCTCGCCCTCCATTGTAATCAAACGCTGTACCTCTAGATACGCGGCGGCGTAGAGACCGCGCATTTCGCTGCTGTTACTTGTTATGGCCAGCATTCGATCAATATCGGCGCCCGGCATCTTCACCTTCGGCTGAAATCTCGAAATCATTTGTCCTTCACCAGCCAGGTATAACGCCAATCCCTCCGCAAGCCAACGGGGAGTCCGCCCATTTCCCAGGTTATCAACCATTTTATGTACGAGTTCATGACGTAAAGTTGTTTCCAAAATCCCACGGCGCTTCAATAGGGCTATTGGTTGTAACTCGATGCGGTTTCCCTGACTGCCGGCAGCGGACCACCACGGTAAACCGGTGCGAACAGTAAAATCTCCGGTCGTTTCATTCAGGAAGACTTCAATAAACGGCAGTCGGAGATTCGGAGGCAGTGATGGTCTGGTGAGCAACTTTGTGCGGTTGGTTTCCAACAACTGGAGTAAATCTTCTGCATTGCTTCGCTTAACTGTGATCGGGTAGTTAACCCGAAAGTGCTCGCTGGCGATTCGTAGTCGACCCGGATGAAGAGTGCCGGCCGATCGCGATGCCGGCGGATCTGCCCACTCACCCGTGTTCGACCAAAGTAGATCCGCAGAGGGTGGAATCATCTGAGCACGAGTAACGTCTGACCCGGGAAAGTACTTCGCGAGAATCTGCCGGTAACTAAAGCCTCGCTCACCCATCACGTGCGCGCCTTCCTGGCAGAGCCCGAGTCCATGACCGAAACCACTGCCTCGGAATACGAAATTCGATCCGGCACGCGAGATTTGAAACCTCGAACTCTTCAACAGATTCCATCCCAGCGCTCGACCCACGACGATCTTGAAGTCCCAGCCGCGAACTGTTTGCTGCCGTTTGCCGATAACTGTCACCAATTCGGCGCGGCCGGTCTGATCGCGTCGCGAGACAACCACGTCTTTCAATTCATTACCAACATCTGTTCGCGGATCGCTGCGAACGGCCCGCAACAGATCTTTGGCGGAAATAACGTCGGTCCAATGCGAGTGGGGCATGGACTGACAGTATTCATCCGTCACCCCAGTGAGCTCTGCCTGGGGACGGGCGCCCCAGAGCGTCGCAATGTTCGCAGTTTCACCTCCGCATGAAGCGCTGAAATACGAGTCGACTAGTCTGCCATCTTTGTCTCGCAGCACTATCCCTTCAGTTTCCTTCACGGCAAAGCGCACTGCATCAGTCACTCGTTCAATGGCTGAAAATCGTTGACAATGTGTCGTGTTGCAAAAGTCGTAACCATCCGCTTTGTGCCGGCCCAGGTTTGCCAAAACGTAAGTGCGGCTGGCGACTGCCAGAGCCTTGAGTGCCTCGCCCGATGTCTCGATGCTGCCCTCAGTTGCCACGACTCCAAGAACATATTCTTCGAGCGGAATCGTGACCGTGGTGTTTTCATGGGCCAAGTGAACCCGGATAACCTGCGCTCGGGTGGAGACAGTCGACGCCAGTGACGCAGAGCCAGCCGCATCGATCGAGAGTTTGCCACTTGAGCGCGCTCCATCAGGAATGTCGATGAGATGAACATATTCCTCGAAGATCGAACGGGACACTGCGGCGGCGTCTGTTCCATGACCTCTTCTAAGAAAAACCAGCACACCCAGTTTTGGTTCAATAAACCCGTGGTCCGCAGCACTTGCTGCAAATCCAACGAACCATCCCTGCGTGCGGAATCCCTTCACGGGTGTTGAGGTTCCCGTTTTACCGATGAGATTGAGTGGCAAGGAATCCAGACCGGTTTGCTTGGCTGTGCCGAACCGAATGGCTCCGCGCAGACCATCCAGAATCACCTGACGTTCCGTGTTTGTGATCTGAATGCCGGCTCGAGTTTTCGTTAAGAACTGATCGCTGGAAGTGACTTCTGGCGTTAACAGGTGGCCGCCATTAACCAGGGCCGCGTAGGCCATCAACAACTGAATTGGTGTTACTTGCAGGTAGGCTCCGTCTCCGAGTGCATTCTGGGGCTTCCATGTGCCGTGACCCAGCAGTCCGCCTGATTCCTCCGCAGTATTGACCCCGGTCTTCACACCAAAACCGAATTCAGCAAGCGTAGTTCTGTATTGGGTTCCACTGAGTCGCTCGCCCAACTTGCCGAAATAGTAATTACAGGAATACGCAATGGCTTCGGCTGGATTTAGCGGTGCGAGGTGCTGGGGATGCGAGCAGACGGTGTGAAATCTTTCGTGCGCATACTTTTCACGACAGAGCGTGCGTGAATCGGGAGTGATGAGCCCCGAACGAAAGGCTGCAAGAGCGGCAAACGGCTTAATTGTCGAGCCAGGGGCAAAGGCGCGTTCAAAAGCGACCTGCGAGTTAACGGCTGCTCTGACTCGGCCAGTCTGCGGATCGATAATGACTATAGTCCCCTCGCGTTGTTGTAATGCTTCGATTGCGGCTTGCCTGAGTTTTTCATCTCGCCAATCCTCCAGCTCCGTGACGGAAAAAACTGCTGAACCCTTTGGCACGGTGGTCGACCGCCGAAACAGCAGACCTGAAGTTGTTACAGCGGCAAGCACGCCTAACAACTGAATATGTCGCCAGCTAACACGCAGCACTGGAAATCTTCGCGGAAGCAAAACGCCTGTGGGCATCATGCAACCTTCGCCGCCATAGAGGCGGATTCTTTTGCCAGAGACTGCGCGCGCACGGTTATGACCCAACCGAAAAGCGTCAGGCAAAATATGGCGATCAGACGGGCTGCGAATAACCCTATTTCCAACCAGGCTCGTGTCGTGGCGGTAGTCTTAAACAACAGAAAATAGGGAACGACAGCGAAGATCAAAAAACCCGTTATATAAATAAGGACAGAGCGGGCGGTGAATGCTCGGGTCAGGTGGGTCAGGAAACCGCGAAAAGAGCTGATCAATCCATCACGACTAGTGCCCAGCCACAGATGAATCAAGCTTAACGGCGCAAGTACTCCAAGCAGAAGGTACCGAAGGCTCGTTATGGTAACTGCGCCCCAATGTATCGGCCTGCTAACTTTGCCCGAGCCGGCCATGATGTAAGGATCGACCGCGGTGCTTACGGCGCCGGCGAGATAGCGAGCCTGGATCTTATTCAGAAGATACACAAACAACGTGGTCAGTATGATAACGGGAAGGCTGACTACGAAGAGCTTCCAGGAGTTCAAAAGGGAAGTCATTATGAACTTTCTGCCGGACCACGTTGTTGCATAGTTTGTAGTTGCCGTCTGGAGTGTGAAGAACAGCAACGGAGTCGCAATCGTAAGCGCGACAGTGAGGACGACCTGCGCCGAAGTAGCTTCCCTCGTCGTTATAAAGGCGTAGATGGCGATTAGGAGTAACGCATAAATCGCTAAAGTAATAACGAGTGCCTTCCACTGCCTGAAGAATTCAAGCGTAGCATGCATAATCGCTGACGCTGAGTTTCGTATTAACATTACTTGTGCCTCTTTCTGATGAATCCATGGTCCCAGTTCACTGCCGCTCGCGAAAAGACATTCTGTTGCTCGCTGTGTTTGCATTTATCGCCGGTTGGTACATCAACTCGACCCGGGCGGGCGCGATAACAAACTCTCCCGGCACCTGAATGCGCATCGCATATTGCAGAGTCAGTTCCCCTGGAAAATAGTCCAGGAAGAATACTGTGCGCTGATCGCGAAACTCCCGAGAGCTGTACCAGCCGCTCCAGAGCGTGTCTGTGTAGTCCAGGTTGAGACTGCCAACGCTATCGAGTTGTTCCGCGCCGGCAGGAATAGGATCCTCGACCATAAGGTGACGCCCGTTTCTTCCGATAACTCGAATACGCGCCACTATCAGATCACCCGAATGAATCTCACCCGTTAACGGTTCAACTTTCCACTTCAGTTTGTAGCCGTCTTCAACTACGCTCAGGCGGAGGTATTCTCGCGTGATACTGAGTTGTTCAGAGCTGCGCGAGGCCACCTCTTCTTCATTGGTGTAGTAATCAAGCGAGCTCGAAAAGTAGAGGCTGCCGCGTCCCCGTTTTACTATTCTCAATGTGCCGGTCGCGGGAATTTCCAACCCCTTGCGGGTAATAACCAGCGGAGCAGATGCGGAAGTCACATGTTCTGCAATAACTACCTCGCCGTTGACAGAGACTTCGACCTGATAATCCGGGTTTAGTTCTTTGCTGGCTTTGACGTAATCAATCAAGCCGAAGATCGCAAACGCAGTGTCCTTGGTTGAACTCCAGTAATAGCTGTTTGCCCGATGCGAAACCAGCCAGCGAGCCGTTCGGAACATGAGCTGACTCTCCGGCTTAATTCGTGCCAGTGCCTTCAACGAGAGTGCAGTTGCTTCGATGTCGTTTTCCTCCGCGAAATCAAGCATCTCTTTCCGGCGCGACTCCCAATGCGCTTGCGTCGAATCAGCGATTGATGACTTTTCGATTTCGGAAACAACTGCACGAGCCCGGTCGTGGTCGTTGCGGAGGTTGAGCGTTAATGCCAGTAGTGCCTTTCCGTACGGTTGCAGGTTGGCGCGCTCCGAAACGATCTGATCGACTGCCCGCGCATCAACTGAACCGCTCTCTTCCAGGGCGTAGACCATAAAAGCACGAGTCTCGAGATCGATTGCGGTGCCCGCTTCGGTATGCCCGTTTGCCAGCATCTCCAGCAACTTTTGACGGCCACGATCGATTCGTCCCTGGTCGACTTCGTGACCGGCGTTCCTGGCCAGCGTTAGTCCGTCAACAACATAGGCAGTCATAAATGGATCGCTCTGATCGGTTTTCCACCAGCCCCAGCCGCCATCGGAATGCTGGAACGCATACAGCCGATCCCGGCCGCGCCGGACCTTTTTGTCAAGATCGTTTGCGCTACTGATCGACGCCGTTTTCACTTCTTTGAGAGCCTGAGAAACGATCACGTTCGGAAGAAAGCTCGACATCGTTTGCTCTGTACAGCCATATGGGTATGCTGTCAGGTAGTCGAGTGCGCCAAACAAGGTTGCGGCGACTGAAGGGGATGCCTCGAGTCGTAGCTTGCGAGCGCGGGGATCCGCATCTGAGGGCAGCTCGAAAGTGAATGTGTTCTCAACTGCCTCGTCCGAACTCGCCCATACCTGGTTTTTTGTCTGATGCAGACCACGAGGTACGACGTCGAGGGTTAACTCGACGGCGTCTGATTCCGTGTTCGTCAGCGCTCGCGCCAACAGTTTGACCTGGCCGGTCTGAGGAACTGAGATTTGCCAGTCGAGTCGGTGCTCTCCCTCTTTTTCGATGGTCAGCGTCTGCCTGGCTGGGCTCAGCAGTTGAGCGCCACTTACTTCGAGGGAGATTTGTGTTGCTTTCGCTGCATTCAGGTAGTTGTGAACAATTCCCGAAAGCGTCGCAGTGTCTCCCTGAGTCAGAAACCGCGGCGTTTCGAGTCGCATGATTACGTCTTTTCGGGCCACGACTTTGTACTTTGAGACTCCCACCTTTGTATCGGCCGTTACGCCACGCGCGGTAGCCCGCCACGTTGTCAGGTTATCGGGCAGACGAAACTTGACGGTTGCGCGCCCATCGGCTCCCGTGATCGCGTTTGCCTGCCAGAAGGCTGTGTCCTTGAATTGCTTTCTGACAACGGGTTCAACGAGCTCTCCTTCGTTCTTGAAATCAGCTAATTCATAGGTCGGTTTGTTTCGCGCGAGATCTACCGGTTTGTCACCGGCATAACCCGTGAAGCTGTAGGAGATGGATAGGTGAGTCTCAACCGAGTTATAGCGTCTGCCGTAGAATTCATTGCGAATGTTGCCAATCGTTTCCGGCATCACACTGTAGATTGCTTCGTCAACGACGCCGAGACTCACCTCAGCGCCAGACACCGGAGCGCCATTGGCATCGCGGGCGAGGACGGTGTAAGAGGCGCTTTCACGCGGTTTGTACTCTTTCTTGTTCGAGATGATTTCGAGATTCAACACTTTGTCGCGTGCGGGCACGACCAAACGAAGCTCCTGCGTATACATGTCGCTGTCTTTTACATAGGTAACATTCACAAACACATCGGGTGCATAGCTGGGTGCGACCGGCAGGTCGATCATTACTGACTTGCCGGGCACACTTATCTGTTTCGCATCGAGCACCGTGGCAAGCTCAGTTGTTATCAGGAGGTTGGCTTTTTCTGTTGGCAGAATAGCCAGAATGTGGGCGGTTTCACCGGGCCGGTACGACTTCTTGTCCGGAACCAGTCTTATTGAATTGTAGTCTTCACTATAGTAGGAAGAATCGGTCCACTCCAGGTCGCGATCAGTAACCCATAAATAGCCGCCATACGAGACGTACTGTTTGTCCTTCCGGATAATGAGCGTCTTGATAGAGATATTTCCCGCTTCCGCTGTTGCATACTCAAACAGACCCTGCCCTTGCGCATCCGTCGACAACTCTCCTGACGAGACTTCTCTTTCATGCATTTCATAGTCTGAATATGTGTAGCCATCTCCTTGTTTTTCAACTTTGGTCCACGTACGAATGACGAACTTGATAGCAACCTGCGCCGAAACGGGCCGGCCTTCGTAATCCGTTGTACGTACACGAATCCGTGCCACGTCCCCCTTGTTATACACGTAACGATCAGGTGCAGCAGTCACAACCACGTCGCCTCGGGTTGCGACGAAGCTTGCCGCCCCGTCGATTGTGCGGCGGGATGAATCAGTTACTTGGGCATCAAGGCGATAACTGTAGTCATACGCGTCGTTTTCATTGGCCTCGGGGATCTGAAACTCGACCTGCAGCTGGCCATGGCTATCCAGCTTTCCTTCATTCTCTTGCACCATGTCGTTGCCATAACCGTAGTACTCCGAGTTTTCATCCTCGTCCTGTTCTTCCGCGGCACCGTCATCACCTTCGTCCTCATTTTGACTCCAGGCGTAATAACGCGAACGATAGATGTAATACTTGACCTCTGCATTGGCTACCGGTGCGCCAAAGAAATACCGCGCATCGATGGTGAATTTCGTGGTCGCTCCCGCCGGCAGGAATTTTCCGGGCGCCGAGACCTTGACCTTGTATTCGGGCTTCTTGTATTCAGCGACCTGAAAATCGCCACTCGAGCTGCCGCCATCAGCTTCGGCGACAACTCGGTAGTTGCCCAGCGGCGCTTCTTCTGACAGCTCGAGTTCTCCACTGAAGGTGCCGCGAGCAGTCAAAGGAAGGTCCTTAGCAAAGATGCTCGCGTTGCTTGGATCTTCAATCGTGACACTGACTGAGTGGCTTTGTAGTGGGCGATAGGCTCCGCGCTCGTCGATGGCTCGTAGAATTCCTTTGAAGTAGACCTTGTGGGCGGGTCTGTAGACAGGTCGATCCGTATAGATGTAACCGCGCAATTTGCTTTCGTCGTCTCCCTCGTAATTGCTGAAGTAGTACGATTCGAGATCCGAGATGGCAAAATTCTCCTGCTGTTTGGCGAGAATAATGTAGCCACTGTTGCCGGTGTCTTCCGTTGCTGGATCATCGGTTTCATCCTGGTTGGTTTGCAGGCGCATTCGCAGGATTCCCTGCTTGTCCGTGGCGCCGCTGGCGATTGTCTTCCGGCCCCTTACTATCGAGATTGTTGCATCGGGTCGTGGTTCTCCGGTCCGGCGATCTACTGTGTAGACCATTAACTCACCGCCTCGCGTTGTCTTCTCAATCATCGCGAGATCCGTCACAACTACTACGGTGTAAGCGCGCAGGTCTCCTTCGACGGCTTCTACGAGGTAGACGCCAGGGTCGCGTTTCCCCAGCGGAATCATGCGCCGGTCATACTCGTTTTCCAGCGGGGGTAATGGTTCACGCCAACTGCTCACCAGTTGATTTGGATTAAGCAAGGGCACGCGCGCATAGTCGGCCGTATTGAGCGGCGTGCGCTTTTTTGGCTCCTCAGTACGAAACTTATGATTGAAAACCTGGCGTGAATCGTGGGCAAGTTGAGCACGGACATAGTCCTTGATCCCGGTGAGAGCCCAGCGTCTGAATGCCCTGACACGCTCGAGCCATGAAGGTCTGCTTTGCCGGCTGGCAATCTCCTCTTGCTCGCGTTCACCCATTTGATGCGGGTTGCTGAGTTGGGCAAAGAAGCGAGCCGGATCCTTGACCTGGTACACACGAAAGTCGAGGTGGTCCACGTCTTTGTAATCTACCCATAGACGCGTGCCCTCATTTGTCCCGAATGTGCGGTGTGTCGACAGCGAGAAGTACGGACGACCCGGACCCGACTCAGGCGAGTTCGCTCGAGCAAGCGCGTCAGCCGGGTTCGCCTGCATCGCGCGCGACCGCAGCACTGCGACAGTGCACGCCGCAGTTATAACCACCAGGTAAACAGCCAGCGGCCCGAAACGTCGATTTAGATTGAAGCGAAACACTTCAGTTTCTCCCTTAAGAAAAACCGTTACTCAAGGATCTTGAGCCGATAAAAACCAAGAAAATTGCGATTGCTTTCAACCGGGCGCCAGCGTTTGTTCGGGTGGTGGTCCAGCACCGAAAGCCGAACCTTCTTAACTGTGCCCTCATCTGTGGGAGACGAACCGGTGTGATACACAACCCAGTCGTCGTTTCCATCGCCGGCAATTCGCGCCTGGCCCAGAAAAATCATGACGTGAAAAGGAAATTTCTGGACCCACGGTTGATAGAAGAAGAGCAGGTCCCCCGGTTGGGCTTCCTGCCGATTACGGCTGATAAAGTCACAATTGAAAGTCTTGAGAGTCCGCGCATCAGCAAACTCGGAGAATTTGCCAGAGGCCAGATCTCCGTCGCGGTAGCTTCCGAAGTTTGTACGAAAGAGCCTTTCGCCCAAAGGGTTTGGTCCGGGGCCGTGTCCGGTCACGTCCGGCGCAATCTCCTCATAACCGGGACCCATCTTTTGGTACCAAAAACGATCGTGGGGCTTCAGCGCTTCGCGCCAGGCGAAACGAGCCAAGCCCGCGCAGTCCCGCTGGTCCACATTCCAGCGGTCACTCAAACGGTAAAACTGCATTTCCGCAATTCCTGTAAACCAGCGGCGAAAATTCTGGCGATCCATAAACGTGGATAACTCAGCGCCGTCCGGCAACCCGTCCTGGTCCATGTCAGCGGCAAGCGAGGCATCGAGTTTGCGCGGGGCCGAACCGTTTTTGCTTTGTGGTGCCTTAGGCAGGTGTATTGCGGAGGACAGGTTGAGGCTGGTCTTGATGGTTCGGCCCAGCGAGAAGCAGGAAACGATGAGCACGATGAGAAACCCGGCTGACACCGTGAAACCGATCCTGTGTCTTGTTAGTTGCGCAAACATCGCTTTGGATTATGTGAGCAGGAGAGTTTTGAAACGAGGCGGTTACGAACAGCAGCAAGTCAGGTTAACCCTTGTGTTTCAGGGGTTAAGTACGGCGTAACACTATGTGGTAAGCCACAGTTGGATGGCGATTTGGCGATTAGGGAAAAGTGCTTTCGGTGCGCGGATTGCCCGTCACCGCGGATCATATTCCGCAGGTTAAAAAGAGTGTTGCAAAATCCGACCGCGACGGTTAGATTGTCGGCTATCCATAACAAGGTGGGAGCTCTCCCGAATTCAGCGTGAGCCACTGCCTTCATAATTATTTCCGGAGGTAGAGAAGGTGCCGACAGGAACTTGCCCTGAATGTGATGCTGATGTCCATGTTGATCTGGACACAGACAAGGGCGATATCGTTTCGTGCGACGAATGCGGGACTGGTCTGGAAGTCGTGGGTCTCGATCCCGTTGAGCTGGATATCGTCGAAGAAGAGGACTATGACGAAGACGAGGACGAGGACGAGTACTAATTAAGGAGTGAGGAGGGCGAAAAAAGAATCATTTGTCATTGGTCAAATCATTTGTCATTTGTCATTATTTGTCATTGGTCATTTGCCGTTTATCATTTTTCATTTAAGGAACACGCGCTGACCAGTTTCTGCCAAGCCAGGCTCGCTTCTTTATCCTTCGACTGCAGCGGTGGTCCTTAAATGAAAAATGATCAACGTCAAATGACCAATGGAAAATGATTCTTTTTTCACTACCGTTTTCGAGCCTTCTCACCTTGGTAGCTCTCCCTGCTCTGGCGCAATAATAGTCCCCCCGGACCCTCAACCTTGATGGTGTGACTTTGTCCGTCGCGCCGCTTTTGCTCAAGTGGATAAAACGCCAGAACATACGCTGAACTCACTTCTTCGGCGAGCGCACGAAACAGCGGTGCATAGTCCTTCTCATTGGCGTAAACACTCCTGCCGCCGGTTCGCTCAGCCAACCCGGTAATATCCAAAGGCGTTGGCAAAGGCGTCTCAGTGGAAGCCGGCATCACTCGCGAATACGACGGTAGAGTCACTACATAAACGCTCACATCCGCCGCGTTCGCTCGTTCAATCACGGTTTGCGACGACACCGTATCGCCCACAGGAAATCCGTCCGTCACTACCAAAACAGCTCGCTTCATCAGCCGCCGCTGCTGAGTGCGAGGCGCCTGTCGAACCAACATCCGTATTGCGTCGTCCACGGCATCGAAAGTGTGCGTTGACAGACCATTCGGCTCGCGCGCTATTCGATCAAATGTTCGATCCAGTTTCTCCGGATCTGAAGTGAATCGCTGGAGCGTCTTTACCTGCATGCCAAAAGCCATCACGGCGTACAGGGCAGGGTGGTCTGCGAGCTGGGCCGAGAAGACCTGTAGCGCAAGCCGCAGCCGTTCCATTTCTTCTGAGGTCATGCTGCCGGATATGTCCAGGGCGAACACAACTGCCAGTGGGCGCGGCTCGCCGGACCGGGTTTCCATTTGAAAGAAGGAAAGCGGTTGTTCAACAGCGTCCGAAAAGAGTTTGAAGTCCTCTTTGCGAAGGTTGCGAACCGGACGCCCCTCAGCATCAGTAACGGTAACGTCGACTGACACCAAATCCGTATCAATTCGCAAGACGTCGTCTGGTTCCGGTTCAGGCTGCGTAAAAACTTTGCGTGGACGCTGCGCCTGTTGATTCGTTGTTTGAGCGAGACAGGGCGACAACACGAACGCTATAACA
Source organism: Pyrinomonadaceae bacterium (assembly GCA_035644135.1). Lineage (GTDB taxonomy): Bacteria > Acidobacteriota > Blastocatellia > Pyrinomonadales > Pyrinomonadaceae > PSRF01. Next base: position 71,869 of record DASQPD010000100.1, on the reverse strand, counting down.
ACCGCTATCACGTAGAACCATTTACGAGCTGCGTTGAACTTAATGGATTCCATTTAAACTCTTTTCCGCCTGGTACGGACGGTGGCTGTGATTATACGGCTCAGTTTGATGGCCGCAAATCGGGCCGGCTAACATAATCGAGCTGCAAACGTGTCAATATAAGGCGAGGTTCCATAGTTTTATTCCATAGTTTTGCTGACCGACGGTATATTTCTGCCCACCGTATATTAAGGACTAATTTCGTGTGATTTCGTGGATGTTCTACTTCGGCTTCGCAAGGCCGCAAAGAAGCACAAAAAGCGCAAACGATTTATGAAAGACCTTTGCGCTTTTTGTGCCTCTTTATGGCTTTTGAGGCAAAGCTGGCCTGCATGACAACCTTTCGAAGTGAGGCATCCATAAACTTGCTTAGCTCACCAAACTGAAGAGTGTTATCATCCCGTTTTTGGCGCCTGCATCAACCCTGAATTGGCTTATACGTGGAGACCAGGTTATGAGATTCACCAGATTCGCGTTTGTGCCCTTAGTCGTGGCCATTTCCTTCCTGACGATTGCTGCTCAAGATCGCACTACCGGAACCCTCAAGGGTAAAGTGCGGGCCGAGACCGGTTCAGCGGCGGGCGTTACCGTCCTCGTCAGGCAGGGCGAGCAGGAAGTCAGGCGCACTGAAACTGACAAGAACGGCGAATTCTCGATTCGGCTGGCCCCCGGAAACTACGGTCTGACTTTCCGGAAGCCAGGTTTGAGTGTTGGCACCATTGAAAATGTCGAGGTCAAGGCCGGCAAGACCCGCTCACTCGGAGACCGGTTGATCTTGACTATCGACGAGGGCTCAATTGCATTCATCCGTGGCAGTGTTTTTAGTGCCGAAGGACGAAGCGTCCCAAATGCGAGAATCGAATTGGGCAGACTGCTCGAGGATGGCACCGTTAAGAAAATTGATGGCCGGATTACAAATGAAACTGGCTCGTTTGTGTTCAGATTATCGCCGGAAGTCGGGAAGTACCGGGTGACCGTAAAACCCGACGGCGGCCAGCCCGTCAGCCAGGACATGGAAATCGACGGCGCCGCCGTCTATCGGGTCGCGCTTTCGCTGCCGCCGAAAAGCTGAATTCACTTCCAACCGAAAACCTCTTTCGCAACCTGTTCTTTCGTTTTCGTCGTCGGCTCTGCTTTCCACGCCTGGTCCCCGGGCTTTGTTAAGTAATCGCTTCGCGGTTGTGTCTGTGGACGCAACCTGTTCCGCGTTGAAAATTGTCTGTGTCGTACAACCCCTCGGCCGGTGGAGTCACGCTCCCTGGTACGTCTTCAAAGATGCCACGGGCTTGACCCGTGGAGTCTCACGCTCACTGCTACGAAATTGCCGCGCTTAGTTTTTTCGCCGAAGGCGCCGGAGGTGGTTTTCCAAACGCAGGCTACATAATCCAACCTAACCCCCGGCGCCTTCGGCGATAGAGGAGAAACGAGCGCAAGTGTTGTAGAAGAGGTGTATCACAGAGAAAGCCTTGCTTAGCCGCGGCCTGCAGAACTTTTCCGTGTTTTATTTTTGGTGATGAGTTCCGGCTTGCGCTAGCATTACTACCATGGAAGAGCGAGAAGAGTTTCTGACGGCCCGCCAGCTTGCACAGGTTTTGCAGGTGAGCGAGTCTACCGTCCGGCGGCTTGCGCGCAAGCGGCGCATTCCTTCGGTGCGGTTGACACCTCGTATCGTCCGTTTCCATCTGGATGCAGTCCGCGAGGCGTTGGAGGTGCCCCGGTCGAGAATTCGTCATGGAGAGATTGAGGACCGAGTCGATGATTCGCAGTTGTCGTTTGATGACCTAACGATGCTTACCTGAGAGGAAAGACTCATTTATCGTTTGTCATTTGCCATCTTTCATTTGCCATTAGGCCATTGCCAAATGAGACTCCTCCTGGCTCTGTGTTAAATAAAGTCTTGAGGTGATGAAAGATCAATGAAAAATGATCAATGTCAAATTATGTCAAATGATAAATGGAAAATGGATCGTAGCGACTTGCCTGATTACGAGCGTCATGTACGACGAGGTTTGAATTCAATCCACTTTCCCTCCTGCTTTACATAGATGCGCGGCTGGCGAATCGAAAAGCTTCTGCGAAAAGCAGGATTCGCTTTGAGAAAGCGCTCGACAGTGCCGCGATCTCCGGTCGCCACCCGCCACTTTCCTTCTTCTCGCACGAGATACTGCTGCACCACGATCTTGCCTTCCGTCTCAACCGGCAGCACGACGCGCCCGTACAACACAGTATCAACCACCGCCAGATCTCCGGCCACCTTTACCGCGCCGACATCCATTCTATCCAGCGAGTAAACGTCCTGCGCCGATCGCAGCGCAGAGGTGAATCGCTCGCGTGTCATGCGCGCGCGAGAAGCGGCGGGCAAAACGTCGTAGAGGCTGTTGTAGTCTCGCTCTTTTAATTGTTGAAAGACCCGCTCAACTGTACTGCGAACTTCCGCATCGTCTGAGGCGCGCCCCACGGTCGCAAAAGAAAAAAAGAGCGCCACGCTGAGCAGGCACTTAAGAGCGTTGCGTATCCTCGTCATTTTGTTCCTTGATCGCCTGATCCCTTTCCGCCTCCGCCGCCGCGGTTATGCTTTTCATCTGAATACGGTAATTCAGGAACCAGGCCACGGCGCCAATCACAGCCACGACAAACGCACTGTTAAAGTCTCGCTGCCACATGAACACAGCAGCGACAAGAATGCAGACGCCGGCAGTGGCCATCCAGAACTGTTTCACTTTACGGTCACCGGAACAGTAAGTTCTATTTCTCCGGGGGGATAACAGACCTGGTCATCGCATGCTTGGACTTTTAGCTTCCCTGGGAGGTTGCTCGATTCTTTTTTCGTAGTTGGGCTGGACTTCAGTAGCACTTTCACTTGCGTGGAGCCCTCATAGATAGCGAGGGGCTTTTCCGCAAACGGAAACTGTTTCGTCAACGGGGTTGGGTAAGTAATGAATCCAACCGACATTCCGTTGGTGGTCTGAAGCTCGACCTCAGTCGGCTTCAAGTAGGGATAGGTGGGAGGATTGGCGTTGATGTGATAACCGTTTTGGACATTTATCTGAATGATTGCGTCAGCGGTTCCGCCGGCAGGAATCTCTACCGGTGAGGTCAAAACTTTTACCACGCTTTCGGATTTGATAGGTGTCCCTCCGGTTTGGGCCGTTTGATCTGACGGGTTTCTGCTACACCCGGTCAACAGTAGAATTAAGACAAACGTGAAAACGACAGGAGCGAAACTCTGCTCAATCGGTGGTCGCAGCATCACTTTTGTCCTCAGGCTTTTTGATGCCAAACTTTTCCAGTCGATACTGCAGGGTGCGGAAAGTCAGTCCTAACAATTTGGCCGACTTTGTAATGTTGTAGTCCGTCTGTTCCATCGCCTGAATAATGAGGTTGCGCTCGACGTCTTCGAAATTAATTCCTTCAGGCGGCAGTTTGAACGCACCCTCCGCGGCTGGTCTGGCGTCCTGGCGCACCTCGAGTGGCAGATCTTCCACGGTGATCTCATCGCCTTCACAGAGCAAGATGGCGCGCTCAATAGCCGACTCGAGCTGTCGCACGTTTCCCGGCCAACTGTAATCAACCATCAGTTTCCGGGTTTCGGCGGTTAGTCCGCGAATAAGCCGCGAAGTATTACGCGTGTGTTTCTTCAGGAAGTAGTCGATCAAGACCGGAATATCTTCGCGCCGCTCCCTCAGTGGCGGCACATCGACGGAGAGCACGTTGATGCGATAGTAGAGATCGTCGCGGAAACGCCCGTCCGAAACCATGCTGCGCAGATCGCGGTTGGTGGCGGCAATTACTCGAACGTCCACATTGATTTCGTGTGTGCCGCCGACGCGCCGGATCTTGTGTTCCTGCAAAGCCCGCAGGAGCTTTGCCTGAATGCCGACGTCAAGTTCGGCGATCTCATCCAGAAACAGCGTGCCGCGATCGGCGACTTCAAAAAGACCCTTCTTCTCGGCGTGAGCTCCGGTAAACGAGCCTTTTTCGTGTCCGAATAGTTCCGACTCGAGCAGGTTTTCATTAATGGCAGCACAGTTGACTGCTTGGAACATTTCATCAGCGCGCGGCGATTGGTTGTGAATCGCGCGCGCAATTAATTCCTTGCCCGTGCCGGACTCTCCACGAATCAAAACGGTCGAACTTGACCGCGCTACCTTGACGATCATGCGCTTGACGGATTCCATCTCCGGCGATGCGGAAATGATCTCGGTATCGATCGCGTTCAGCCGATCCAGCGCGCGGTTGATCGTTTCGAGCAGAGCTTTTTTATCGTAGGGCTTTTCGAGGTAGTCGAATGCGCCTCGCCGCAGGGCTTCCTTCGCCGATTCAATCGACCCATGCGCGGTCAGCAGGATGACGATAATAGATGAATCGAGCGCCAGCAGATTCTGCAGGAGCTCGATCCCGTTCATTCCCGTCATCTTCAGGTCGGTAAGTGCCAGATCGAAGCGACGGTCTTTGGCAAACTTGATAGCTGCTTCGCCGGATGCGGCCGTGGTTATGTCATAACCTTCTTCGGCGAGAATCATTTCCAGGATCTCGCGTTGTGATTTTTCGTCGTCTACTACCAGTATGCTTTTACGCGCCATATTTGTTGTTGGGAAAGAATGAAGTATGGGGTCTGAAATTGCAAACGACATTCGAAATCACACGAAATGGTTTCGTGTCATTTCGTTGATCGGTTTGGTTCTTGGATGCAGTCACGATGCCTCCGGAGCAAATCCTAGGACACCAGTGTCGTTGCGCTCTCTGCTGCAACGTCAGTTATTTTGCTGGGGACATCTGACTTCGCTTCACTTCGATTTAGCGGCAACGTGATCGTGAACGTGGTTCCCCTTCCTTTTCTTGACTTAACACTGATTGTTCCTCCGTGGTCGTCCAGCGCCTTCCTCACGATCGCCAGCCCCAGTCCCGTGCCCGTCTCCTTCGTCGAGTAGTAAGGCTCAAAGACTTTCGCTATGTCCTGAGGATCGATCCCGTGACCGGTGTCAACGATATCGATCCGGGCAACTTGCGCATCGTGGTCCGTGGAAAGCCTGATGGTCACTTCACCGCCCTCCGAATCGATGGCCTGGAGCGCATTAATCAGTAGGTTGGTGAGTATTGATCTTAACGAATCGCGATCCGCAATCACTGTTGGCGGATCACCCTGGGTCTCGACCCTGGTCTTGATTCCGCATTCCACAGCCTGAACCCCAATGACGCGCAACGCATCTTCCGCCTCGGCGCGCAGATCGACCGGTTGCAGTTCGAGTATCGAAGGTCGAGAGTATTTGAGAAAGTCCGTGATGTGCCTGTTAATGCGGGCAACTTCGCTTTTGAGTTGCTCGGTCAGCTTTTCGAAGGTCTCTCTCTTGGCAGGATCCGCCGGGGCAAAGGACGAGCGCAAATGATCGAGCGTCAGATTAATGTAATTGAGAGGATTACGAATCTCGTGCGCGATTGCCGCCGCTAATCGGCCCACTACAGCCCCTTTCTCTGCTTCGTGAAGTTGGTTCTCAAGTTCGCGAGCCCGACCCAGTCTAGCCGTCATCTCATTGAACGCCGCTGACAGCGAACCCATCTCATCAACACGGTCGACTGGGACGCGCGAAGAGAAGTCACCGCCCGCCACTCTGCGAGCCGCAATCGAGAGGTATTTGATCGGACGCGTGAAGCGCCAGACAAAAACGGAAGTAAGCAAAGCGGTCGCCAGCAACAGGGCCAACGTGTAGAGGAGAGATTTCGAAGTCTGTTGCTGCAGAATGTCGTTGACGTCTTTGGTTGAGCCGAGGATGACGATTATGTACCACCTGCCCTTTGTAGTGTCGATCGGAAAGTAAAAGGCCCCAGGCTCTTGTGGTTTTGATCCAACGGCACTGGCAAGCCACCCTGGCAGGGGCTCGTTCTCATTCGGAAACTCCACCGCGCTGCTCAGCGGGGGCAACCCCAACTGTGTCACGTGGGTAAAGGTTACCGATTTGTCATCGTTCTCGACCGGTGTCTGGGATTTGATCAGGCTGTCCTGCACGTTTCCATCGCTATCAACAACCAGCACGTTGCGGACCCGGCCGGTATGTTCATCCAATAATGGTTGGTGCACGTCTTTTCTCAAGTCATCGAGGTATTTATTACGGGAAATGCTGCTGACGCCGAGTCCGACACCGGCCATTACCGCCTCTTCCTGCTCGACTATCAGGCGGGCATTGCTTCGGACTGAGCGGAGATTTACGTAGTACTGCACACCCAAAGTAAGCCCCAGCAGGAAAACCAGAAGCAGCAACAGCCGGGCGCGAAAACTATTTGTCAGAGCCAGCATCCTCATGTCTTATTGACCGTAGCGATTTTATCCTTTTTCTGGAAAATGCATTGTTTTCGCAATCTCCTAGCCAGTAAACCCCAATGTTTGTTAATAAATGCTCACTTTTGTGTTGCTCGTATCTCGGGGCTGATGTTATATTTTGCGGCGGTCCCAAATCAATGTCCCCAGGGGCCGCCCAATAGGGAAATTCTCCCACCTCAAAGTTTGCAGTACCGAAGGTCTATAAGACTCGAAATTTTTGGAGAAGAGAAGTGAAGACTCTTAAGACTGCACCAATTGTTTCGATGAGCGGAGGGCCGCTGGCAGATGCTTTAACGGTCGAGCCAGGCGTCCGAAAGTTCCAGCCGGCTCGTGCCTAGCGCGAGCAATCCCTAGGAAAGGTAGTTAAGCTGCTGATGACTTCAAATCCGTCCCCTAAAACTTTTAAGTTTGCATTAATCCTATTCATTCTCGTTGCCTTCATATTCTCTGTTCCGGTTCTTGCCAAGCGAAAGCATTCATCCAGTTCACGGCATGCCTCTCGCTCGGAAAGAGGACGCAAAGCGTCCGCTCGCGATCGGCGTTCGTCCCGTCGCGGTCGATTCAATGCCCGCAGCGGCCGTCGTGGACGCGTGCGGCAGATGTCGGCCCGCGATGTTCGCCGCCAGCGCCAGCTAATCGCGCGGGAACAAAGTTCCGGCCTCAAAGCGCTTGAACGAAAGCTGCGCCGTCCGCTGACCAAACGCGAGCGCAACGCTGAGCTGCGTCGCATCGAGTCGAGACACGGAAGGGCGCTCGAAGCCGCACGACGAAGAGCAGAAGCTGCCCGTCAGGCTGCGATTGCCAGACAGCGCGCCCTGGAACAGGCCATGCGCGATGAAGTCAAAACTCTGATTGCTCGCGACGACACGCGCGGCGAAGATCAGGAAGTCAGGCGGGTCGCTGTGAATGCGCTCGGCAATCACGCTGGTACCGTAGTCGTAATGGATCCAATGAGTGGTCGCATCTATACCATCGTCAATCAGGAATGGGCGTTGCGACGAGGTTTCAAACCTTGCTCGACTATCAAGCTCGTAACCGGTCTGGCGGGTTTGAGCGAAAAGGTGATCGATCCCGCCGATACCGCAGCAGTTTCAGAGCGGTATAAGATAGACCTTACCGAAGCGCTCGCTTACTCGAACAATACCTATTTCCAGCAGGTGGGCGGGCGAGTCGGCTTTGACAAAATGATTGGCTACGCGCGGGAACTCGGTCTCGGTGAAAAAACGGGCATCAATGCGCCGTATGAGTACCCTGGTCGTTTGCCTGCGGAAAAGACGGGCTTTGCCTTGAATCGCATGAGCTCTCACGGAGACGATTTCCAGGTCACTGCCGTGCAGCTCGCGACCCTCGTCTCAGCAATGGCCAATGGCGGCAAATTGCTTGCTCCGCATACTCCAAAGACTGCTCAGGAACAAAACAAACTCAATCCAGTGGTCCGTCGTCAGCTTTCAATCGAGCCGGACAACTTCCGCCGGATGGTCCCGGGAATGGTTGGCGCCGTGAACTACGGTTCCGGTAAGCGGGCTTACGATCCCATGCAGACCGTGGCAGGCAAGACCGGCACCTGTATCGGCGAGGGTTCATGGCTGGGCTTATTCACCTCGTATGCACCGCTGGTCAGCCCGCGTTTGGCCGTGGTGGTCATCGCCCGCGGCTCTGACGGTCGCAAACACCTGCCAGCCGCCGTTGCTGGCCAGATCTACCGTGACTTGAACAGCCGCTTTGGCACCCCGCTCAACCTGCAGTTTGCCGCGACTCCGCCATCAGCGACTGACGACTCAAAGGCGGCGGCCCTCAACGAGGAGGAGAAAGACGCACAGGAAGAGGAAGCAGCTGAAGAAGGCGGGGTTACCGCGGATGCCACTGATGCTGACAACCCCTCCAGCGACGCTACAACTACGGCAGGGACTCGACAAACCAAGCCTTCAGGAAGCCCGCAGACGACGCCGCGAAACACCGTCAAGCGTGTCTTGATGCCTATAGAGAAGCGACCGGTTGAAGCGCCGAAGGATCAAAAACCCAAGCCCGAAGTAACCACTAGCGGTCAGGCAGGCGTAGGAACTCCGGCGTTACAAAGGCCGCGTAGAACTCAACCAATTCAACCGTAGAACCACGGCTATAGCCGCAGCCGATTCACCTCGCAAAAATAGCCAGCGCCGGTGCTTTGATTGACATCATCGCCCGGCGCTGTTGCTTTTGGCGGCCTCAGTATTTCCGCTTTAATCGCCCATGAACGCTTGACACCATCGTTGAACTTGCAGGAATATTGCGGACGTTCTTTTTGCGTAAGTCGTTGTCACACCCTTGTGTCCCCTTCTGTAGGTGGTAACCGCATATAATCGGCAACCGCCCGTTGCGCTGTTGCATCTTAGCGTTGCCCTTCGACGACGCTCCGCAGGCGCTCACCCCCGCAGGGATACCGGGACGAAAACCTTGGAGGTTCTGAGACGTAATGAAAAAGATGATTAACTTGCTCGCCATTGCAGCAACCCTTTCGTTGCTCGCTTTGCCCGTGTTTGCCAACAGGGTCACTCCCTTCGCCGGCGAGACCCTGCAGGATCCCTGCAGCCTGGAATCCAAGACTGCAATCTATGGCGAGTTTTACAAAGAGATTAAAGGCGACCAGGCCAAGGCTTATGAAGCTGCCAAAAAGTATGTGGCCTGTCCCGCTGATAAAAGCGATGACGCTGAAGCAAAGCGCGTTCAGTATTTGAAAGATTTTATCGCTAAGTATGAGAAAGCCAGACGTAAGGATCAGGTTATCGATTTTGTCTATTCGAAAAGCGACTTTCCCAAGGCGTTTGAGGCAGGCCGGTTGGTGCTTGCTGACGACCCCGAGAACCTTCGGACTTTGATTGCTCTCAGTTACGCCGGCTATTCGGCCGCTGTTGCTAAGAATACAACGTTCAGCTCGGAAGCGCTTGGCTATGCCAGGAAAGCGATTCAACTGCTCGACGCCGGCAAGACCGTAGACAATTGGGCGCCATTCACTGGCAAGGATGAGGCGCTAGGCTACCTCTATTACACGATTGGCGTGCTCAATGCACAGAATCCGGCAGAGGCATTGCCCGCATTTATTAAGGCTGCCCAATTTGAAGGCAAGATTAAGCAACTCCCTTCGACTTACGCTTATATCGCCGGGACCTACGAAGCCGGACCATATGCGAAACAGTCTGCCAGCTATAAGAGTACGTACGAAGGAAAAGACGAGACGCCCGAAAGCAAGCTGGCGCTGGCGAACATCAACCAGGTCATTGACCGCATGATCGACGCTTACGCGCGAGCGGTCGCGCTGGCAGGCAACGATGCTAAGTATCAGGCTGGTAAAACTGAATGGATGGAAGGCCTGACAACCTGGTACAAGTACCGGCACAATCAGTCAGACGCGGGCCTCACCGAAATGATTGCCAGCGTTCTTTCAAAGCCACTGCCCCCTGAGCCGACTCCGTTAACCACGCTGCCGGCTTCGTCTCCCGCCACTTCCACTTCCGGGACAGGCACCGGTCAGGCCGCGACGACGACTCCAGCGGGAACTGGAACCCCCGCTACCGGAGCGGCGACAAATCCCATGACCAATAAGACTCCTGCTCCCACTCCCAAGCCTACCCCTGCGAAACCAAGCAATCCGGGCAAGCCGATCAAGAGGAACCATCGGCACTGAAGTGGAATAACCTTCTGTTCTCAGGCGCCGGAAGCCTTGTCAGTTATTTCGACAAGCTTCCGGCGTTTGTTACAATCCGGCTTGCTTTGAAGACTCACGACTTTAACATCCCGGATCTGGATCGCCTCGAGACAATTCTGGCTTACGAGTTTCATAACCGCGCTCTGCTCGAGCGCGCCATCACCCACCGATCGTGGGCCCATGAGCAAGTGGCCCCAGGCGCGGGCGAAGAGGCGCGCCGGTTACACAACGAAGCTTACGAGTTTCTCGGTGATTCCGTCCTCGGGCTGGTGGTGGCAGACTATCTTTGCCGGGCGTATCCCGACGTTAGCGAGGGCGAACTTTCGCGGATGAAGCATCGATTAGTCAGCGCTCCGACCCTGGCAAAGGCCTCGCTGCGTTTGAACCTTGGAGAGTTTCTTCGTTTTGGACGAGGTGAGGAAAGGAGCGGCGGCCGCCACAAGGATGCGCTGTTAGCTGACGTCCTCGAAGCAATTACCGGAGCAGTTTTTCTTGATGGTGGACTTTCAGCGGCCACGGAATTCATCGAGCATGCTTTGGGCCATGAGCTCGAGCTTGTCGACCCGGAGAGTGCGGCGCAGGCTGATTACAAGACAATGCTTCAGGAGAAACTTCAGGCCGAGCGGCGGGCTGCGCCACGCTATTCTGTCGTCGAGACGGTTGGTCCCCCACACCGGCCGACTTTCCATGTGGAAGTTCGCTGGGATGGGGGGAGCGTCCGCGGCGAGGGTCATTCGATCAAGTCGGCCGAGGCGCTGGCTGCCAGAATGGCCCTGCTGACCATGGAAGAAAAGGCCGAAGGTGCCACTCAGGTGGAGCCAACTTGACCGCTGGGATTAACCTATCTAGGATGTTTTTGGATGAAGAGCAATCTTACTAACGTTACCGAGACTCCCGCTGAAACCAGGAAAGCCGGACCCTTCTCGTTTTTCAGTCGCAACGGCCACGGAAAGCCCACCGAGACTGAAACCAAACCGAAGGGCCCGCCAAAATCCGTTTTGCGGGAGTACTTCGAATCGGCGGTGGTTACCGTCATCATGGCGCTGTTCGGTATGACTTTTATCGTGCAGGCTGTCAAGGTGCCGACCGGTTCAATGCAGAATACCATCACGATCGGCGACCATCTGCTGGTTAACAAGTTCATCTTCGCTCCGGGCGCGTCGCTGCCGTTTCTGCCGCAAAGGGAAATAAGACGCGGCGACATCATCGTTTTTAAATATCCCGGTAATCATTACGATCCCCGTCGCGATTATGAGCGACCTGATAACAAGCCGATCACGACCAACTACGTAAAGCGCGTCATCGGAGTCCCCGGCGATCACATTCGCATCGATGGACGGAATGTAATCGTCAACGGCACGATCCTTCCCGAGCATCGCATTGAAGCGATAGACCACAATCGAAAGGATCCGCTGGAGATTACCGAAGCACCGGCGCGGAAGCCTAACGAGTCGTACGACGTTTATTACAACCCTGACTTTTCTGATGACGACTACCCGATTTTTCAGCACGAGGGGAACGGCAATGAGATCACCGTTCCAGCCGGGCATTACTTTGTGATGGGTGACAATCGTAACAATAGTGAGGACAGTCGCTATTGGGGTTTTGTGCCGCGGGATCTGGTAATCGGTCGGGCCATGTTTGTTTACTGGTCCTATGATGAAAGCGCCTCCTCGAGCGGCAATTTCCTGATCGACTTTTTCAAGAACACGCGCTGGAGCCGGACCGGTACGATGGTTAAGTAAGCTCAATGAGTGATCTGTTGAGTGTCTCAATCACAAACTCCGACACTCAGTTGAATTAAAAAATAAACGCAAAGGACGCGAAGGGAAGACGTAAAGTATCGCGAAGGTGAACTCCTTGGCGTTACTTTGCGAGAAGCTCCGCGTTCTTTGCGTTTAGATCCAGTCTTCATGGTCCGCACTTAAACCAAAAAAGGCAGGGCGCAAAAGTTGCTCGAAGTGAATCCGCGCGATTTCTGTTGCGGAATCGAACAAACGGTGCAAGGACATGTCGAAAATCTGGACACTATCCGGTCTGTCCTGGGGGCAACTGGCAAAGAGAGTCTGGGAGCAGATAAATGAGGATGACGTTTTTGGCCGGGCAGCCCAGCTCTCGTACTACTTTCTGCTGGCGCTGTTTCCCTTGCTGTTGTTCCTGATAACGCTGCTCGGATACCTCGCCGAGGCTGGCTCGCAAATCCGGGTCACCCTACTGAGGTACCTCGGCACCGTCATGCCCTGGTCAGCGCTCGATCTGGTAAGCAAAACCATTGATGAAATCAGCAGTGGCGCAGGCGGCGGCAAACTCTCGTTCGGCCTGGTGGCGGCTTTGTGGGCGGCGTCAAACGGAATGACAGCCATCACCGAGACGCTGAACGTCGCTTACGATGTCAAAGAAACCAGGCCCTGGTGGAAAGTGCGGCTCGTTGCAATAGTGCTGACGATTATGCTGGCGCTGATGATAATTCTGGCGCTCAGTACTATTTTGTTAGGAGGGAAACTCGCCGCCTTTATCGCCGCCGCCGCCGGACTGGGAAACACATTCATCGCGTTTTGGAAGATTTTGCAATGGCTGGTGGTTCTCGTTTTCGTGCTGGTGACGTTTGGCCTTATTTACTACTCTGCTCCTAACCTCGCGCAGCGCAAGTGGTACTGGGTTACACCCGGATCACTCATCGCGGTAGTGCTTTGGCTGCTTGTCTCGTTTGCGTTTCGTATATATCTTCACTTCTTCAATTCGTACAGCGTGACCTACGGATCACTCGGTGCGCTGATAATCCTGATGTTGTGGTTCTACTTTACAGGGGCCGCTATTTTGATCGGCGGCGAAGTCAACGCGGAAATTGAGTGTGCCGCGAAACCATTTCCGCGACACAAACATTCATCGCAAGTCGATAGACAAGGGGTTGGCGGCCAACATTAATCTCCTCCGGCAATGAGGGAGACTTCCGATTCCGGTTTTCTCTTGTGAATAAACAATCGGTCCACGAAAACGCACTAACCCCAAGACGCGAACTAACACGAAATGTTCTTTGTGTCAGTTCGTGTATTTTCGTGGATCATGTATTGGATTGGTTGTGACACATTGACACAATTAATATCTTCGTTTCTCGGAATAATAATCACGGCAATCATTTGTGCAGGCGGCTCAATGGCAAACACGCCAAGCAGTTTCAAGCAGACAGGACTAACTCTTGATCGGCCCTCCGCGTCGAATTTTGTCCGCCTTGCCCTGAAGTGCGTCAACAAAGAGTTTCCGAACAAACCGGACCACGTGATTAATGATGCCGGCGATATGAATAGTCCCAGGCTTCAGCATCCGGCTTTTTACGGCTGCTATGACTGGCACTCGTCAGTTCATGGCCACTGGATGTTGGTGCGCTTGTTGAGAATGTTTTCAGATCTTCCCGAGGCGGGCGATATTCGCCGAGCGCTGGAGGCCAACCTTACAGCACAAAACATCCAGGCTGAGACGGCTTATCTGGGCCAAGCGAATCGCCAGTCATTTGAACGGACATACGGTTGGGCCTGGCTGTTGAAGCTGGCGGAGGAGTTGTGGCAATGGGATGATGCGGACGCAAAAAGATGGTCGAACAACTTGCGCCCGCTTGCTGAGGCACTCGCCGCTCGTTACATCAGTTTTCTGCCAAAGCAGACATATCCCATCCGCACCGGCGTCCATCCAAACACGGCTTTCGGTCTGGCCTTCGCGTTGGACTATGCCACGACAGCCGGAAACCAACCGCTACACGATTTAATTGTGGAACGTTCCCGGACTTACTTTGGGAGTGATCGTGCGTATCCGGCAGACTGGGAGCCTGGCGGTGAAGACTTTTTCTCCCCTGCTTTGATGGAAGCCGATCTGATGCAGCGTGTTTTGGATAAGCATGAGTTCCAGCGGTGGTTTAGCCGGTTTCTTCCCGCGTTGACTAAGAATAGCCCGCGAAGTCTTTTGACACCGGCGCTGGTTACGGATCGGACAGATCCCAAGCTGGTTCATCTGGATGGACTCAATCTTAGTCGTGCCTGGTGCATGCGGAGCATCGCGCGAGCGTTGCCACCCGACGATCCGATGCGAAAGGTATTGGTGACGTCAGCAGCCCTGCATGCGGGCGCCGGCCTCGCTCACGTTGCCAGTGGAGATTACGCCGGCGAGCATTGGTTAGCCTCATTCGCGGTGTATTTGCTCTCGACGCCAGAGCCATGATCTCAGAAAGTACACCTCATCAAACCTAAGACATGATCCACTGACTGCCCCCTTCCCGACCTGCGAATTCACTCGGCTTGAGTTGTCCAAATCCCCAGCTTCAAATCTTCAAGGCATCCTCAGAGTTTTTACGCTGTCTCTGCCGTGGGTGGGATTAGGACTTTGTTGTGCAAAACGGAGACGCACAGATGAAAGCGAGGCCTATTCCCGAGAAACGCGGATTAAAAAGTTTCCCGAATAGTGCAGGCGGGAGCTTTTCGAACGCGTTCAAAAAAGTCTTGACAGGGTGGAACTTTGAGCGTAGGGTATTCGTAGTTGAACGTGTTCAAATGTGTCAAAGGAGGCACGCCATGACGATAGGAATCACGACTTACCTGATTTACCTGGCCATCAGCATCGCCCTGACCATCTGGGTGGCCCAAACGCTGCACAAAAACGGCAGGGTTTTTCTGGTGGATGTGTTTCACGGGAACGAGCCGCTGGCGGATTCGGTTAACCACCTCTTGGTCGTCGGGTTTTACCTCATTAACCTTGGCTATGTAAGCCTGGCCCTCAAGCTTGGCTATGAGGTCCGGACGGCCCAGGAGGGAATTGAAGCTTTGTCGGGCAAGGTTGGAATGGTGCTCGTCGTGCTCGGCGGCATGCACTTTTTCAACCTTTTCATTTTCAGCCGCATGCGCCGGCGCTCCAGTGTTCACCATGGCCCTCCGCCGGTTACACCTGACGCTTTTACCGCCGTGCAGGAGGGGTGACCATGACCGGTCTGACTGTCCTCTATGATCCGGTGTGCGGTCTTTGTCAACGCGCCCACGGCTGGCTGGCGGACCAGCCGAAGCTGGTTGAACTGAATTTTGTTCCCTGCGACTCGGAAGAAGCGCGGCGACGCTATCCCCACCTTGATCATGCATTGACGAAAAAGGACCTTACGGTGGTAAGCGATCAGGGCGCCGTTTACTTTGGCCCCAAAGCCTGGGTGATGGTTTTATGGGCGCTGGTCCGGTACAGAGACTGGTCCTACCGGCTCTCTTCGCCCGAGCTCTTGCCCACCACCAGACGGGTGGTGTCGCTTATCACTCAGAACCGTTATCAGATCAGCCGCGTCGCTGGTCTCTGAGAGGTGACTGATGCGTGCGATTGGTCGGGCAGTTTCAACCAACAAGGGCGGACAGACCAAGGCTGCGATTCTGCAAACTGCCCTGGACATGTTTCGCGAGAGTGGTTACGAAGAAACAACAATGCGGGCAATTGCCGAGCGCGCCGGCGTGTCGCTCGGCAACGCCTACTACTATTTCCACTCGAAGGAACACCTGATCCAGGCGTTCTACCATCTTACGCATGAACAGCATCTTGAAGCATCGATACCGAGGCTGGAAAAGGAAAAGACTCTGAAAGCACGCCTGCTGGCTGTGATGCGGCTGAAGATTGAAACACTGCAGCCATACCATCAGTTTGCCGGCGTGCTTTTCAAGACTGCCGCGCACCCGGAAAGTCCTCTGAACCCTTTTGCGGACGCCTCAGATCCCGTGCGCCAGGCAAGCATTCAACTATTCGAGAATGTCGTTGACGGCTCAAACGCGCACATCCCGAAAGACCTGCGGACAGAGTTGCCATATTTGCTCTGGGTCTACCACATGGGAGTGATCCTGTTCTGGATTCATGACGCCTCGCCAAATCAACGCCGAACCTATCGTTTAATTGAACAGACCGTAGATCTGTTGGATCGATTGATCTCACTGGCTGGGAATCCGCTGATGAGATCAATGCGCAAGAAGGCTTTGCGTTTGGTGGCCGAGCTAAAAGAGGGAATGCCGGAAAATGAGGACAAGGATTAGTAGAGGGTTTAGTAGGAGCTGATCTCGATGGCGACGAAACATTGTGTACTGGCGGGTGGAAGTGGTTTTCTCGGTACAGCGCTCGCTGCTGAACTCGTTCGCAACGGCTATGAGGTCGTGGTGCTGACAAGATCACCGAGAAACAACTCGGAAAGAATTCGTTATATGAAGTGGGACGGAAAAGCTCTTGGCGCCTGGGTTACTGCCTTGGAAGGTGCTGAGGCAGTTATCAACCTAACCGGGAGAAGCGTCATCTGCCGCTACACACCCGAGAACAAGAATGAAATCGTGAGTTCTCGCGTCGATTCGGTAAGAGCTATTGGCGACGCGATCGAGACCTGCAAAAGACCGCCCGTGTCCTGGGTGCAGTGCGGCTCATTAGCAATTTATGGAGATGCCGGTGAGATAATTTGTGACGAAACGGCGCCGGCGGGTGACGGCTTTTCTGCCAAAACCTGTATTGAGTGGGAAAAAGCTTTCGATATCACTGATGCCCCCTCCACGCGAAAAGTCCTGCTCCGAATCGGCTTCACTCTGGGAAGAAATGAGGGTGCGCTGAGAACGCTAGCCAGGTTAACGAGGTATTACCTGGGAGGGACGGTTGGCAATGGCCGGCAATACATAAGTTGGATCAGCATGCAGGATCTCAATCGAATGTTTCAGTGGGCCATCGAACGATCAGACATCGAAGGAAAATTCAACGCTACGAGCCCTGGTCCGGTGAGAAATGCAGAGTTCATGCGTGAGTTACGTCGGAGCCTTGGACGTCCGTGGAGTCCTCCGGTGCCCATCTGGGCTGTGCGGTTAGGTTCGGCGGTGCTGGGCATCGAGCCCGAGTTGGCTTTGACCGGACGTCGTTGCATTCCGCGGCGCTTCCAAGAAAAGCACTTTGAGTTTTCCGATTGCCGTGTGAGTGAGACATTGGATCAGCTGTTTGCCGGTCAAGGTATGAGTCCCAAGGCTCGAGGTAAATCGTGACGGGTTCAATAGTGCTTTACGACGGCGTTTGTGGGCTGTGCAACCGCCTCAATCAGTTTTTGCTGAAGAGGGATCGATATGACCGGCTTCGCTTCGCATCCCTCCAGAGTGAGTTTGCTGGCAACATCCTGCGGCGACACAGGCTCGACCCTTTGGATCTCGATACGGTTTATGTCGTGGTCAATCATGGCAACTCAGACGAGCGGGTGCTGGCGCGGTCGGACGCGATAATTCATGTCGTACGCTTCCTGGGAGGTTTCTGGCAAGCTGCCGCGCTGGGCAAGCTTATACCAAGAGTGCTGCGGGATGCTTTATACAAGCTGGTAGCAACAAATCGCTACCGGGTGTTTGGAAGGGCTGACTCCTGCATATTGCCGGAGCCGCGCCACCGGGGCAAGTTTATTGAGATTTGAGTCAGTGTCAGCAGTCAGTTGTCAGTGGTTCGTGGTCAGTGGTTAATCGATCGTTGATTTCGGGTGCTCCGTTCGTGTGATTTCGTTGGATCAAATGGTCTGCCCCAAAATCCAGGAATGAGCATTGACCGCTAACCAGTGACTACGGACCACTGACCACTGACTTTCACTTCAAAATCGGAAGCCCGGCGGCGCGGAGTTGTTGATTCAAAGCCGGCAGGTCTTTGGTCTCAACTTCCTGCCAGCGCACCGCTAATGATTGCGCATCGTTCCGCACTTCGGGCACTGCGGCCACAACCTGAGTGGTGGGCGCCATATCAACTCCCTGAATTATGTTGAAAAGCGTACGCAGTCTGGTTATCACAGATGCAACAGTTGGTGGTCCGGCGGCGGTTGGCGGCACTGTTGTTCCCCCCACAAGGTTCTGAAGTTTCTGATCAAGTGAGTCGAGCTGGCGTTTGAGTTCTTCCGACGTCGCTCTGGAGCGAAGCTCGGTCAGTTGCGTTCGGATTGCCCGCGATTGATCCGCGACTGGCGCCAGTGTGACCCACGAATCATATAGCTGCTTCGATAAACGGAACTGCACCTCAAGGTCGGACGCGTTGGTCTTTACTCGCGGATCCATCTGCAGAGTGAGCGGCTGGCGGTAGCTTTGTCCATCGACCACTAGAGCAACAGTATAGCTGCCCGGCATCACCCAGGGCGCAGTCGCCTCAGGCGGCGTGTTTTTGTAAACAGCCGAGATTGGATATGCCGGTCTGATGCCGGGAACCGGCGTGTATCGCATGTCCCAGGCAAACCGATGATGCCCCTCTGCCGCGGATAAAATCTGTGGCGGTCTTACCCAGTATCTCGGAATGGGAAGCAGCGGATCAGGCGTGGGTGCCGGGTCAGCACTTGAGTAGCTTCGCACGACCTGTCCGTTCTGATCCCTGATCTCGAGCGTTACGGGACTACCAGCGCCTGTCTTCAGGTAGTAATCGATAATCGCTCCCTCGGGCGGATTATCACCCGCGGGCTCATCCGGTGGGAGAGGCGTATCCGTATTCATGTTCCAGCGAACGCGAATTGCGGTTTGCGGAACGAACAGAAACGCTTTCGACGCGATCACCTTTTCATCGACCTGACGCAGTGGCGTAATGTCATCCAAAATCCAAATGCCTCGCCCGTGAGTTGCGGCAACCAGGTCGTCGTCTTTGATGATTACATCGCGCACTGAGCTGGGCGCCATGTTTAGCCGCAACGATTGCCAGTGGTCGCCATCATCGAAAGACAAATAAACGGCGCGTTCAGTGCCGGCGAACAGCAGGCCCTTCTTTCGCGGATCCTCTCGCACGGCGTTGACATTCTCATTGTCCGGAATGCCCTGCGTGATCTCGGTCCAACTGGTCCCACCATCTCGTGTGCGATAGATGTGCGGACGCAGATCGTCAAGGCGAATCGTGTTTACTGCTGCATAAGCAACGTTAGGATCGAAGTGACTGGCGTCGATGATCGAGACTTTTTGCCAGGGCTTGAGCTGTGCCGGCGTAACATCCTTCCACTGGGCTCCGCCGTTTGTCGTTAAATGAATCAACCCATCATCGGTTCCTGCCCAGAGGCGATTAATGTCCAGCGGTGAAGGTGCGACAGTGTAAATCACTCCCCGCTGAGTCGGCTGGGCAGTCGGCTGTGTCCTGTATTTACCCACAGTTTCCGGAACCTCGAAAGTCTTTCGAGTAAGATCGGGACTGATTTGTTTCCAGGTGCGTCCACCGTCGGCGGTTTGCCACAAAGTGTTGGCGGCAAAATAGAGAATGTGCGGATCAACAGGGGAGAAGAGAACAGGCTGAGTTCGCACAACGCGAAATTCGGTTGAGCGAAATGGCTTTGGCATGATGTTTTGCGCCTGGCCGGTCCGCCGATCATAACGACTCAGCTTTCCGCCATAAACAATATCCGGATCAAGCGGATCCGCCACGACATAGCCGTACTCTTCGGCGGCCACCGGATGCCAATCGCGAAAAGTGACCTCACCGTCGTTGCCTCGACTGGAAATGCAAACCGAGCCGCTCTCCTGCTGGCCGCTGCACAAGCGGTAAGGAAAAGCATTATCTGCTGAAACGTGATAGAGCTGCGCAGTTGGTTGGTTGTACCAGCTGCTCCAGGAGTTTCCGCCGTTAACCGTTATGATTGCTCCCTGATCACTCGCCAGCAGGATTATTTCCGGGTTGTTCGGATTGATCCAGATGTTCTGATAGTCGTCTCCACCCGGAGCGCCCCGCCAGCCGGTCCAACTTTTGCCGCCATCAGTTGATTTCCAGGCAACCGTGCTGGCCATGTAGATAACGTCAGGGTTTTTGGGATCAATTCTCGGCACCGGCAAATCACCGCCGCCGATGCGCCCCGCTGGGCGAGCATCAGTCGTAGCGATGGTCCAACTATCACCGGCATCGTCTGAAAGGTAAAGACTCACGGCGCCGGTCGAAGCCACCGAAGCAAACAATCGATTTGGCGAACTCGGAGCAATTGCCAGGTTGGCTTGAATTACTCCTTCAGGGAGTCCCTTACGGAGCAGGGTCCAGGTTTGACCCCCATCGGTTGATTTGAATATTCCGCCTCCGCCCCCGTTCCAGGCGGCGTTTTCCCACGGACCCTGCCGCGCTTCCCACAGTGAGGCGTAGGCTACATCCGGGTTGGTCGGGTTAAAGAGGACATCGGCGCCACCGATGTTTTCGTCTTTATACAGTACCTTTGCGAAGGTTTGTCCGCCGTCCGTCGAGCGAAAGATTCCTCGTTCAGGATTGGGCCCATAAGGATGACCGGCTACAGCGACGAGCAGGCGATCAGGGTTGCGAGGGTCAACCGCAAACTGGGCAATCTGCTGTCCGTCACGCAAACCCAGATGCTTCCAGGTGGCGCCGCCATCGGTCGATTTATAGACTCCATCTCCTAGCGAAAGGTCGGGACGCTGCAGACCTTCTCCGCTGCCGACATAGATGATTTCGGGGTTTGACGGCGAGACAGCGATGGAACCCACTGAACCCGTCGGCTGATCGTCAAAGATCGGCGTCCAGGTACGGCCAAAGTCTGTGGTTTTCCAAACGCCGCCATTCACTTGCGCCATGTAAAAGACATTCGGTTTTACCGGTACTCCGGCTACCGCTCGGGTCCGGCCCCCGCGAAACGGACCAACGCTGCGCCAGCGTAGTCCTTTATATAGATCAGGGTTAATCTGTTGGGCGGGAGACAAATATGCGCATGCGATCAGGAGGCCTGCGAGGGTCACAAACCGAAGTACGGAGAACGAGTGTCCAGATTGGAATCTAAAGGTAGTTGTCAGCATAGGTTGAAGGAATTGCTAGTGGAGTGAATTGAACACTGCATAGTACAGGCAACTCGAAATCAAAGTCGAATGCTCTGCGAAATACCACGAAAACGTTTCGCGTTATTTCGTGGATCGTCTCAACTCTCCGACAAATCCGCTTACACTGTTCATGAGATTGGGAGAACTTTCTAAGGTGAACGACCAGCCGCCAGGCCCTACTACTCAATTGCTGATTAATCTAACCAAGGGAGATCGCAACGCGATGCTCTGCTTCCACTCATCTACACTGAATTGCGCAGTCTTGCGGCTAATTATTTGCAGCGGGAACGAGTCGATCACACCTTGCAGCCAACGGCACTGGTGCACGAAGCATATCTGCGTTTGGTCGATCAGACGCGAGTCAACTGGCAGAATCGCGCGCATTTCTTCGGCGTTGCCGCGCAGATGATGCGCAGAATTCTTGTTGACCACGCTCGCGCACAATTGGCGAACAAACGAGGCGGTGAGTTTGAGAAGATCTCCTGGGATGAAACAGTTGTTGGCGAGCTCGAAGCCAACGCCGGCCTGATCGAACTCGATGAGGCGCTGCAGGAATTGGCCGCAGTCGACGAGTTTAAGGGCCGGATCGTTGAACTACGTTATTTTGGCGGGTTGACGGTAGAAGAAACGGCTGAAGCGCTGGGCGTGACGCCAATCACGATCAAGCGACACTGGCGTCTGGCAAAGGCCTTTTTGTTTGACAAACTGCATAAGAAATAACACTCATTTTCCATTTTCCAGGAAAACGATCCCCGAAATAACACGAAAAACCAAAATGAAAAATGAAAAATGAAAAATGATGAATGGAAAATCTCTTAGCAGCACTCCAAAGAGTTGAAATTTGCGTCAGTGCGTAAGGGCCTCGTCCAGGGCCCCGATCAGTCTGTCTGCATTGTTCGAATCGAACGGCATTGGGGGACGGATCTTGATGACGTTGTGAAACGGTCCGTCAGTACCCACCAGGACGGCTTGTTCGCGCAGGCGATTTACAACCAGCTCAGCTTCTTCCGTGGCCGGCTCGAGCGTGTCGCGGTCGCATACCAGCTCAACCCCAAGAAAGAATCCTGAGCCGCGGACATCACCGATGATCGCGTGGCTGTCCTGTAAACCGCGAAGATCTTTAAGCATTTGTTCACCAACGCCCAACGCGTGCTGCTGGAGGTTCTCTTCCAAAACCACTTCAAGCACGCTTAACCCGATTGCGCAAGAGACAGTGTTGCCACCGAAGGTGCTAAAAAACTCCATGCCGTTATCGAATGACGCGGCAATTTCCGCTGTAGTGATCACGGCGCCAATCGGGTGACCATTGCCAATCGGCTTTCCCAAAACGAGGATGTCGGGCACGACATCGTAACTTTCAAAGCCCCAGAAGTGTGTGCCGATGCGGCCGTAGCCGGTCTGCACCTCATCGGCAATGCAAACACCACCGGCTTCTCGCACTGATTGGTAGACTTTAGCGACGTAGCCTGCAGGAAAAACAATTTGTCCGGCAACGCTTGGCAGTGATTCGGCGATGAACGCGCAAAGCCCATCCAGTTCAGAGATAACACTGAC
Organism: Pyrinomonadaceae bacterium; assembly: GCA_035644135.1. Classification (GTDB taxonomy): domain Bacteria; phylum Acidobacteriota; class Blastocatellia; order Pyrinomonadales; family Pyrinomonadaceae; genus PSRF01. The sequence goes on along the minus strand of DASQPD010000100.1, from coordinate 49,500 downwards.
GACGTGTTGCGCATACTTCTCAGCCGCGTTTGCATCAACACTCCGGTATAGCCCTCGATAAACATCCGGGAGCGGAACCTTATGTACCCATGAGGGCGGGCCCTGGCCGCCGGGCCCCTCGTGCTTGTACGGGCTTATATCAATCAGCGTGGTGGTGTTTCCATGATAAGCGTGGTCCAGCACGATCAGGTTCCGCTGATTCGTGTGCGCGCGCGCGAGTCTGAGGGCGAGCTCGTTAGCTTCGCTTCCGGAATTAACAAAGAAGCATACTGACAGCGACGGCGGCAGCGTACCGGTTAGACGTTCGGCGTAGCGGTTGATCAGATCGTGCAGATAGCGCGTGTTGGTATTGAGCAATGCCATCTGTTGCTGACCAGCCCGGACTACACGCGGATGACAATGGCCGACATGGGCCACATTGTTGTAAGCGTCCAGGTACTGCCGGCCATTTTCATCGTAAAGATATTGCATCTCGCCGCGCACGATCTTAACCGGGTTGGTGTAGGCGAGTTTTACGCTTTTGCCAATCAATCTCTGACGGGTCAACAACGTTTCGCGGGAACTGCGGGCATCCCGTCTGCGCTTCAGGATTTTACGAAAACTAGCCGCGGCCTGATGAAAACCGATCGCGGCAAGCCCGGGCAGACTGCTTGTTATAGACCGCTGGCTGATTTCCAGGTACTCATTGTCGGGTTGTTGCTGATGCTGATAGGCGGCAAGGCACACACTCATACACAACCGCATCATAACCAGTCCATACAAACATTCGATTTCATCATCGTTGAGCGGATTCTCTTCGTGGTAGCCGGTAGCTACCTGCTCAGCAGCCGCGAGCGGATCTGGCTTGTCGAGAACCACGTAAGCGATACCCACGGCCAGGTCGGCAATCGTATAGCTATGGACCATGTCGCCAAAGTCGATCAAACCCACGACCATCTGGCGATTTGACTCTTCGTCGCCAACGATAACGTTGTAGTCGTTTGCGTCGTTATGAATAACGCTCCGTCTCAGTTTTGATAGGAGCGGCGTAATATCACGCTCGAACGTTTGCGCGAATTGCGAGACGAACGCCCGCAGTTCGGCATTCGCAATCAAGGGCTCGTATCTGTCAATCACGTTCAGACTATTAGCCAGATCCCAATAAAAGTCTCTGTGAACGGCCGGATGGTCGAAAGGCGCCAGGGCCCCATCAAATCGACCAAGCTTCTTGCCAAAATCGCGGAGTAGTTCCGGTGAATGTTCTTTAATCTCGGCAAGCGGGGCGCCGGGCAGGTAAGTTACGAGGCGCACAAGATGTGCCGATCCCGTGGGTGCTTCAACCAATGATATATCGTCACCGGAAAGTGCCGGTAGAATGCGCGGACAAAAAGAGACCCGGCTTTCCAGATACCTCATGGCCTCGTTCTGGGCCTCGAGCAGAGCCCGGTCCTCGAGCGCATTGGCAATTTTCAGGACAAAGGTTTTGCCCGACTCAGTGGTTAGCAAAAAGTTCTGGTCGCGCTCACTGGGCAGCGGGAAGACTGTTGCCCGAATGCCGTAGAGTTTTTCGGCCAGCGAGCCACCCGCTTCTCTACTAAACCGCGGAGCATGTTCGAGCAGACCCATTAGCATCACACGAACAGTTACAAACCTTCACCTGGCGGGCCAATGCCAGACGGGCATGTCCAGTTCGTCCTCACCGACGATCTTTGTTTCGCCAAACTCTTTTTCGAGGGTCACCGCATTGCAATCCCGCTGCTTCTGCAGTGTCCGAATTAAGGCGGGTGCGTGGGTCACCACCAATGCCTGTGAGGTTTTGGCCGCACTTGCAATCAGGCGACCGAGGGCGGGCAAAAGATCCGGATGCAGACTGGTCTCGGGTTCGTTGAGCACCAGTAGACCGGGAGGTCTCGGTGTTAACAGAGCGGCAATCCAAAGCAGATAGCGAATGGTCCCATCTGAAAGTTCAGCGGCCTTTAAAGATCGCAGCAGACCGTGCTGGTTCATGGCAATCTCAAAGCGTCCTTCGATATTCACTACTGAGATCCTCGATCCCGGAAAAGCATCAGCAACGGCATTGTCCAGTGCTTCTGGGTCTCCGATTTCCCGAATTGTTTGCAATGCGGCGGCGACATCTGCGCCGTCGTTACTCAAGACCGGCGTGTGGGTGCCAATTTGCGGCAAACGCGCAGGAGCCTCGACGTCAGTGCGAAAGTGATCATAAAAGCGCCAGGAACGGATCTGCTCTCTCAGCATCAGCATCTCCGGAGCGTTCCGGGGATCGGCGAATTGCGTCATCATGCTATCGAAGCTCGAGAGCTGGTAAGAGATCGTGTTCCACTCGCCATTGTCATTCTTGGTTCGCACCACGGAACCGCGCCGGTCAACCAACATGGTGGCCGGACGTAGGAATGGACCGCTCCAGATGCACTCGCGCTTTATTTCCGGATCGAGAGCGAAAGCAGAGGTACTCGGTGAGGGAAGTCCGAGGTCAATCGCGTACCCAAATCCTTCTCCAGCGAACCCGAGCCGCAGGTTGACACGTTCTTTGCGAGTTGTCCCCTCAACGGCATGATCGCCACGCTTGACCGATCGTCCCAACCGCTCCGGACCGGCCCAAAGCGTCGATTGCAGCCCGCCCTCACGCGCCAGAGAAGGAATGACACCCCCCTGGGCTGTCTCCGCCAGCAACCTCAGCGCCCGATAGACGCTCGACTTGCCGCTGCCATTGGGACCGGTGATGAGGTTTAGTCGCTGCAAGGGCACTATCAGATTGCGCAGCGAGCGATAGTTAGAGATAGCGAGAGTTGCGAGCATGAAGTGCTATCGACCTACTCGCAACATCACCACACCGTGAGCGGGGATTGTGACTGAATACTCGGCGCCATCCACTTTAACTGCTTTGTGCTCCCAGAGATCTCGCACCTGTGATTTTGAATTTATGCCCAACTCAGCCCACGGCACCTTTACGTTCGCCTCCTCTTTTGCCCGATTAAAGATGGCGAGCGCTCTTGATCCGCCGGAGAGTGGCTTTGACCAGATCTCACGATCACCAGACTGCGACTGCCGCGTGCCCTGCTTACCGAGCTTGTCCTGATCCACCGCGATGACGTCGCGGTTGGTCAGGATCGCCAGGACTTCAGGAGTCATGCTGCGCAGATCATTGCCCGCCAAAAGCGGCGCCGCGAGCATGGCCCAAAGACTCATGTGCGTCTTGTATTCATTTTCGTTCATCCCGCCGTTGCCGATCTCCAACATGTCCGGGTCATTCCAATGACCCGGACGGGCCCAGGGCGCCAGCTCGTTTTGCTTGAAGCCGATATTTGTCATCGAGTCCCATGTGTCTCGGATGTCGCCGGTAGTGCGCCATAGATTTCCACCAACGTCAGCGCCCCATTTCCACACGTCCAATCGGCCATACTGGCAAAGGCTGTAGACGATTGGCCGGCCGGCGGCGAGCAGCGCATCTCCCATCCTCTGGTAGATGGCCGGCATTTCTTCGTCGGTGTACAGCGTGCGAGCGCCGCACCAGTCATACTTCAGATAGTCGATTCCCCAGGCAGCGAATGTTCGGGCATCTTGTTGTTCGTGACCATAACTTCCCTCATAGCCGGCGCACGTATTTGGACCAGGCGACGAGTAGATCCCTAGTTTCAATCCTCTGCTGTGCACATAGTCAGCCAGGGCTTTCATGTCGGGAAATTTCTTATTTGTTTGAATGTTACCTTGTGCATCTCGTCCTGCTTCCCACGTGTCGTCAATGTTGATATAGACGTAGCCCGCCTGTTTCATCCCATTGGTGACCATGGCATCGGCGATACTTCGGACTGCAGCGTCGTCGATTCTGCCGGCAAATTTGTTCCAACTGTTCCAACCCATGGGCGGTGTTTTGGCCAGTCCGTTGTAGGGAACTTTATGAAGAGCAGGAGGCGGGATACGGGCGGGGAGTGCTCCTTCACCGTCGGGCACTCGCCGCGCAATTAATTCTGTGGGTCGATCTTCCGGTCGTCGTCGAGTGATAAGGTGCAGCTCGTCACCCACAAGCTTGCCTTGATAGCGTACCTTCCTTTCGCTGTGACCATCCTGCATGGAGCCGTTGAGAACGAAACTGTCTGATCCGCCCGATCCATCAGTGACCAGATAATAAAACTGAGTCACGCGGATCGATCCGGTTATTCGCGGCCCATCTTGCTTCAACTTGAAGTACGTGGCCCGGACGGTACCATCGGCATTTTCCGTTTTCGCCGCCCAGTTGCCGGTGAGCTCGCCGGGAGATTGGGCGGACGACGTCGCTAACCACATCGTGACGGCAGGAATAGTTAGAATTGTCGAAAAGAGGAGGAAGAACCTGGCCGGTGTTAAGGCGCGGCGTTGAAGGGAATGGTTGTGTGCAAGTGTGCTCATAGTCTGAGTCCGAGGTTATTTGGTTTTCACTTAGTGTTCTCCGTGCCTCCGTGGTGAACTAATAAAAGGCATTACCCACCACGGAGACACGGAGAACACGGAGAATTCACAGAAACGGCTAGTAGATCTCAATTGTCCGAGGCTTTCTTCTCGGCCTCTTTGCTGTCCTTCTTAGGCAAGTCGGGCGCGCTGAAATCCGTGAGCGGGTCGTTCCAAAGGTAATGGTTGAACCAGGCGAGATTGTGTAGCATCACCGCGCGCATCGCCCTTGGTTTTGAGATGCCGTGGCCAAACCCCTTATAGACGATCATCTCGACCTTGACACCTTTGTCTTCTAACGCCTGGCGGAGCTGATAGGCATTGGCAATGGGCACACGCCGGTCAAGCTCGCCGTGCTGAATCAGCGTCGGGGTGCGCGCGTTCCTGACGTACGATACGGGCGACGTCTTCTGATAGATCTGCGGATCTTCCACGGGGTTGTTGCCGAGGTAGTTTATCGTAAAGGGCGTAATGTCGGTGTTGTAGTAGTAGGTGGCCCAGTCTGAGATGCCTGCGCCCACTGAGATGGCCACGAAACGATCGGATGAGGCTGTCAAAAAAGCAGAGATGTAACCACCCTGGCTCCAACCCATGCAGCCCACCCTGTTTCCGTCGACCCATCCTTTGGCAATCAAGTAATCGATTCCGGACAGGACATCCCAGGCGTCTCCGACACCCAGGTTCCGCACGTTCAGTTTGCGAAACTTCTCTCCATAGCCGGCGCTGCCTCGATAGTTGACCTTCAGCACCAGGGCGCCGCGTGCGGCCCAGATGTCCGACGGATAATATCTGCTGTCGGGCGTAAGTAACGAGGGACGATCAATTCCCGTCGGCCCCCCGTGAATGACGCAAAGAAGCGCGTACTTTTTGGCTGGATCAAAGCCGGCCGGCTTAATCAATACGCCCTCAATAGTAGTCCCGTCGGTGCTCTTCCATGAGATGACTTCCCGCGAGCCAAGGACGAATTGTTTTGTTTGATCCGTCATGCTCGTGAGCGCTCGCGGGGCAAACTTTTGCAAATCGCTGACGAAGACTTCGTTGAGCGACGTCGGAGAACTTGCCGTAAACGCCATCTGTCTGGCGTCGGGTGTGAGAGAAAAACCTCCGGCAAGTAAATTATCCGGAGCAGTGAGACGAACAATCTTTCCCGTGTCTGGATCCACTCGGAACAGATGTGATGATGTTTTCTGCAAGCCGGTGAAGTAGATCCCCTCCGGCTTCCAGTCGACCAGGCCGGGGTTTTCATCAAACTGGTCCGTGATTGAGCGCGGCGCGCCTCCGTCGATTGAAACAATCGCCAGACGCGAGTTGCTGGCGTAATAGGTTGTCTGGCCCATCGCTGAGGAAAAAACGAGCTGTTTACCGTCGGGCGACCAGCGGGGATTGCCATCGGGCCCAGGCTGGGAAACCACCTTCCTGATCGAATCATCGGCCAGGTTGAGTAGATAAATATCCGAGGTGACACCTTGAATCAGGTCGGGATTAACAGTCGCGCTGAATGCGATCATGGAACCATTCGGCGACCAGGAAAATGAATCGACGCTGAAATCCTTTTTCTTTGTCCTCTGTGTGCCGGCGATTGGTCCGTTCAAAGCGTCGCTTAGCTTGAATGTCCAGAGGTACAGAAAGTTATATTCTTTGCGGATTACCTCAAAGTCTCCCAGATATTCTTTACGATCTTTGGAAATTTGCGGCACCGGCTCAGCAGCCACATAAGCGATGGATTTTCCGTCCTCAGACCAGGAGTAGTTGCCGATTGCGGTCTCGGACTTTGTCAATTGGATAGCCTCGCCACCGCGTGGATTAATCGTAAAGATCTGGTTCTTGTCCTCAATTCTATTGCTCAGGAATGCCAGCCAATCTCCTTTTGGAGACCATCTTGGATTAGTTGATGACTTGTCCCCCCGCGTGAGCTGGTACCGGCGACCGCTGCCGACTTCCGCGATCCATATCTGTGTGACGAACGCATCCTGTTTGAAATCGCTGTAGCTTACGGTATAGGCGACCCACTTCCCATCCGGCGAGATTTGCACTCCACCAATTGTCTTTAAGGTTAACAAATCGTCGACGCTGGGTACGCGACGCGTGTCATCCGCTGAGCTAAGAGATAAGAACAGGCCGAAGAGAATGGGAAGACCGAAGAGAGATCGTCTGATCATTGGAGGCCTCTTTTGTCGGGGTGTCAGAAATGCGAGCAGGATTCTAGCCGACCAGGCACTGCAATTTCTACGTTTTTGTGGAGTTCATAAATTAGGATACAACCCTCGGAACACATTTCGTTGACACCAGCGGGTCCGTTTCCCTATATTGCTTGTGCGGAGCAAAGTCCGCAATTTCTTGCCCAAATGGTTCCGCCTCAAGATTTCCGGAACAACATTCAAGCGATCGTTACTCTGAACGGAGCACAGGATGAAGGCACCAAACTGTGTCTCAGCGGCGTTCGACTTTCTCCATGACGCAAAAATACAACTCGCAAACACTGCTGTTCGGGTTAACCATATTCGTCAGCGCTATGTTGCTCTTTTCAGTGCAACCAATGATCGCCAAGATGTTGCTGCCGCTGTTGGGAGGAACTCCCGCAGTTTGGAATACCTGCATGCTCTTTTTCCAGGCCGCGCTGCTTGCCGGCTACGCTTACGCGCTTCTCGTGTCACGTTGGTCGTTGCGTGGCCAACTGCTGATCCAGCTCGTACTGCTCGTCCTCGGTTGCGTTAGCTTGCCCATCGGGTTGACTTCATCGTGGGTCAACTCTGTTCCTTCAGTCGGAAACCCGTCTCTTTGGTTACTGGGCTGTCTGGCGTTTACCGCCGGCTTGCCTTTCTTTATTATCTCGAGCAACAGCCCGCTATTGCAGAAATGGTTTTCTCGCACGACTGTCTCCGCGGCTCAGGATCCATACTTTCTCTACTCAGCGTCGAACGCCGGCAGCCTGCTTGCTTTGCTTGCTTACCCTGCCTTACTTGAGCCGTTTTTTACCTTGAAGACGCAGAGTCGAATCTGGACCGCCGCGTATGCAGTACTAGTGATGCTTATCGGTTGCTGTGCTCTCCTGCTCTGGCGACAACTTAAGGGGAAGACGAATGCACAGTTGATGGAACAACCGAGTGCCAGCCGGCCAGGGGCTGCAGGGGACAAGACCGACAACCTGTCGACGGGGAGACGCTTGCGTTGGCTGCTGTTGGCGTTTGCGCCTTCGAGCCTGATGCTCGGGGTGACAAACTACATCACCACCGATATCGCTTCTGTTCCGTTGCTCTGGATCATTCCGCTCGCGCTATATCTCCTCACGCTGGTATTTGCTTTTGCTCGAAGACAAATGTTTTCAACTCGGTTGCCGGCGCTGATTGTGCCCGGGGCCACCGTAGTCTTGTTGATGATCTACCTGGCGGATCTGTCGGGCGGCGGTAGTCGCATGTTGATCCTGCTTCACCTCATCTATTTCTTCTTCGCGGCGTTGATGTGCCACAGCCAGTTGGCCGCCGACCGGCCTGGTACTCGCCATCTGGCGGAATTCTATGTCTGGTTGTCTTTGGGTGGCGTTCTCGGCGGAGTGTTCAACGCTCTCGTGGCCCCGCTGATCTTTCGCTCAGTAATCGAATACCCACTGGTAATCCTGTTGTCTTGTCTTCTCCTGCCGGGGAAGGTGGAAGCGGGCATCAAGAGAATTGCAAACAGATTGGATTTCGCGGTGCCGGTGTTGATCTTTGCGCTTACATTTGGCCTCGGCTGGTTAGCGGATGCTTTTGCGTCGGGAAAAGTCGCGGGTCTGCTCTTCGTGCTGGCAGTGCCCCTGTTCGTCAGTTACCCATTGCGCAAGCGGCCGCTGCGATTTGCGCTGTCGCTGGGCGCTGTCATGGTGGGAGCAGGCTTTGTTAACAGCACGCACACCAACACCATGCACGCGGAGCGAAACTTTTTTGGTGTCTTAAAGGTGACACGTGATGCGGACCGGGGCGTACACTCATTCTTCCATGGCAGCACCATTCACGGCCGCCAGAATATAGATCCCGCTCATCGTTGCGAGCCGCTTTCCTACTATCATCGAGAAGGTCCGTTGGGGCGAATCTTCTCCTATTTCGATACGAAGCCGGGATCCCCAAGAGTTGCGATTGTGGGTTTGGGAACCGGCGCCACCGCCACCTACTCGCGCCCGAATGAAAGGTGGACCTTTTACGAAATCAACCCGGCGGTTGTTTCTGTTGCCCGCTCGCGCGAGTACTTCACCTACCTGGATGATTGTGCCCGGGCGCCATTGGAAATCGTGCTAGGGGACGCCCGCCTAAAATTGAGAGATGCTGAGGACGGCAGTTACGGTCTGATTGTGCTGGATGCGTTCAGTAGCGATTCCATACCGGTGCACTTGATGACGCACGAGGCCATGAGGCTTTACTTATCAAAACTTGCTCCTGGTGGCCTGCTTGTTTTTCACATCTCAAATCGCAACCTGGACCTCAGTCCAGTGATGGCGGAGTTGGCGCGAAGTTGCGGGCTAAGCGGGCTGACATTGTTCGACCAGATGCCCAGCCAGGTCAGCGGCAAAGACCCGTCTCAATGGGTGGTGCTTGCGCGCAATGCAAATGACTTTGGCGGCCTGACCAATGACCCCGTCGCGCGTGTTTTGACCAGCACTGGTGTCCAGCAAACCTGGACCGATGATTTCTCAAACATTATCAGCGTGTTCAAGTGGCGCTAGAGGCCGGGCTTGATCAGTGTGCTCAGCTCCCGGTTCCTTGCAAACCTGGGAAAAAGTCAAGCCACAGATTTTCACGGATGACACAGGTTAAAAAGGGAATAGCAGACGAGGGTTCTTAACTACATATCTGTTCTGATCCGTGTTATCCGCGTTAATCTGTGGCTGTTCTTTTTTCACTGCTTCTGCCCTTAGGTGATACCGACCTTTGCAGCGAATCTCTTGACGATGCTCGGTGGTCAAGGTTCTAATCTTGACCAACGCTGCGAGGGAGACAACTATGAGAAACATACTACTTGTATCACTCCTTTTGATGCTTGTTTCTCCGAGTTACGCGCCGTTGGCTTCGCAGGAAGGTTCGGCAGTTGTGGTACTCGGATTTAAGTGGTCCCGGTCCCGGCAGATTCCGGACAGGACAGCCACGCCGGATACCGCTCCGGCGCCGGCAATGATCCCGCAAAACAAAAACTACCAAAGGAATGTCCGGGTAAACGATCCGGCCGGATCCAGAGATCCCAACCTCGACACCATGGACGGCCGCAGCGCCGCGATGGAAAAGGCCGTACAGGAATCGCGTACGCCGCAGACCAAAGCGGTGGATGGCTTTGCGTACAAGGCCAGGGTGCAAAACGCCAGTTCACGAGTAATCGAGATCCTGTTCTGGGAATATCAGTTCACTGACGCGTCGAACCCGACCGCCGTCACCCGCCGGCAGTTTCTTTGCGGGGTGAATATTAAACCGGGTAAAGAAAAGGAACTACAGGCCTTCAGTCTTTCCGGTCCCAGCGAGGTAGTTAACGTGGAAAGCCTGGCCAACAAATCTGCGAACGCCTTCCAGGAAAATGTTTTGATCAATCGTGTCGAATATAGCGATGGCTCAATCTGGCAGCGCAAGGATTGGAATTTCGGCGAGATAAGGCTGACGTATGCGCGCGCCGTGAACACGCCCTGGGGTAACGAGATGTGCCGAGGGCTTTGAAGAGTCGCGAGTCGCGAGTCTGGAGTCGGGAGTCAAGAAAGTCTTGTAGTCTTGAAGTCTAGAGAGTCTTGGAGTCTTGAAGTCTAGAAAGTCTTGTAGTCCAGAACTCTATCTCTAGCCTAAAAGACGCATCGACTCCAAGACTCCAAGACTCCAAGACTCCAAGACTCCGAGACTCCGAGACTCCGAGACTCCGAGAGACTCCCCGAGACTCCGAGACTCCGAGACTCCAAGACTCCAAGGGACTCCAAGACTCCGAGACTCCGAGACTCCGAGACTCCGAGACTCCAAGACTCCAAGACTTTCTTGACTCCCGACTCGAGACTCCAGACTCCCGACTGTAGTAGTAGCCATGAAGAAGACTCAAATCGCGCTTGTCTTGACTGGTTTATTGCTGCTGGCCGCGTCGTGTGAACGCAGAGGCGGAGGCAGGGTTGATAACGCTACCGGACCGATCCTGATCGGCTTCTATGGAGATCTGAGCGGACGGACCTCGAATTTTGGACAATCTACGAAAAATGGCGTCTTGATGATTGCGGATGAGATCAACAAAAGCGGTGGCATCAACGGTCGCCAGATTCAAATCCTCTCCGAAGACGATGAAGGCCGGCCGGAAAAAGCTGCAACAGTTGTCACCAAGCTCATCGATCAAGATCGAGTGATTGCGCTAATTGGGGAGAACACCTCGGGAAATACCCTTGCGGCTGCACCGAAAGCCCAGAGCGCTCGAGTACCGATGATCTCTCCCTCGTCAACTGCTCCGTCGGTGACCGAAGTCGGAGACTATATTTTTCGCGTCTGCTTTATTGATCCGTTTCAGGGTGAGGTGATGGCCAAGTTCGCCGCCAATACACTGAAAGCCAGGACAGCAGCGGTTATGCTCGACTTCAATTCTCCGTACAGTCGAGGTCTGACTGAATTCTTCGAGAACAGTTTTACGGCCCTGGGAGGGAAAGTAATTGCCAGGCAATCCTACACGCAGGGTGATCGCGATTATAAGGGACAACTGACCGCCATTCGTGCTTTGAATCCGGACGTTATCTATATTCCGGGCTATTACGGTGAAGTCGGAGTCATTGCCAAGCAGGCACAACAATTGGGAATGAAAGCCCCATTGCTTGGCGGAGATGGTTGGGATGCGACTCAGCTTTGGGAACTTGGCGGCAGCGCGCTTAACGGAGACTTCATATCGAACCATTATTCCGTTGACGATCCGTCGCCGGCGATCCAGAAGTTCGTGGCCGCCTACAAAGCACGTTATGGAATTACTCCCGACGCGTTGGGCGCCCTTGGTTATGATGCTTTGAAGGTATTGACCGAGGCGCTGAAACGCGCCGGTACCACTGCCGGAAGAGAGTTGCGCGATGCGTTGGCTTCAACCAAAGATTTGGCCGGCGTCACAGGGAGAATCACGATTGACACTCAACGAAATGCCCTGAAGCCCGCGGTGGTTTTGAAGCTTCAGGACGGCAAGTACATCTACCAGGAAACGATCTATCCGGAAGGGATCTCGCCTATCGCAAGGAGGTAATCATTTTCCATTCGTCATTTTTCGTTTGTCATTTTTCATTTATTCCAACAAGTTGAGATTCAACCGGGGTTTGTGTAGGGACCAAAAAACGATCCACGAAATTACACGAAAATTCGTGTAGTTTCGCGGATCGATTTCGTGTAAGTTCGTGTTCCTGACTCAAAAAGCCATGAATAACGAATAAGGTCGGCGGGAGCTTTGCCTCAAAAGTCTACTTCGGCTTTGCAAGGGCCGCAAAGAAGCACAAAAAGCGCAAACGATTTATGGAAGACCTTTGTGCTTTTTGTGCCTCTTTGTGGCTTTTTGAGGCAAAGCAGTTGACGGGTGGATTCAACTTGCACTTCCAATTTGAACTCGCGACGTCTAAATGAAAAATGGAAAATGGAAAATGGAAAATGATGAATGGAAAATGATTGTTTCATGCCTGCTCATCCTCTTCCTCCAAGCAGAAGCCTTTCCAAAACAACATAACAATTCAAGGTACCTTACCGTAACGGTTCGACTCGGTCAGGGGCATCGTTTGAACCGATTCGTCCCTGCGCACGCCCTGGGCGCCGGCATAGATGGCCACGAGCAAGGTGATTCGGACCGCCAACTTACCGAAGCAAACATTCAGGCCATGCTGTCCGCCGGCCTCAAGACACTCACATATCGTTTACGCACCGAATTGGCCGGCGACGCCTGGCACTGGAACCGGCAAGGCACCTGGAGCGACGAAGAAAAAAAGGAAGGATATTGGACCTCTTCCGCGACCGCGGACCAGCCCATCAGTACCTCGTATGGTTATAAACTACCGCGACGCGGCAATACCATCGATCAAGCGGACAACGTAGGCTACTCGCGGCTGGATGATGGGGACCTCGATACTTTCTGGAAAAGTAATCCTTACCTTGATCAACATTTCACCGGTGAACCAAACACGCGGCATCCGCAATGGATAGTTATCGATTTCGGCTCAGCGAAGAGCATTAATGCCATTAATCTCATTTGGGCAATCCCATTTGCTACCAGGTATGAAATTCAATATGCAAACTTCGAGGATCCCAGCGACATAAGTTTCAACCCGCCAGGGATGTGGCAAACGTTTCCTGCCGGTCGCATTCAGCAGGGGAAAGGCGGTGAAGTTCACCTTACCCTGTCGTCCGCGCCAGTTCATGCAAGGTTTGTGCGCATCGTGATGACGGAGGCAAGCGAAGAGGCGCCAGCGAACAGCAAAGATCTGCGAGACGGTCTGGGATATGCGATGCGCGAGATATTCGTGGGTCGAACCGGCAGCCGGGGCGAATTTGTCGATGAGATTCACCACTCAGATGACCATGATAAGCAGACGATCACCTACGTTTCGTCAAACGACCCCTGGCATCGCCTACTCGATTTCGATCCGCAAGTGGAACAACCCGGGTTTGATCGAGTATTTCGAAGTGGACTGACGAATGGCTTGCCAATCTTAGTTGCGACTGAATTACTGTATGGCACGCCTGAGAATGCCGCCGCTGAAATTCAATACTTAAGATCCAAGGGTTATCCATTAGAGCGCGTCGAGCTTGGGGAGGAGCCCGACGGTCAGTTTGTCGCGCCCGAAGACTATGGAGCTCTTTATACCCAGTTTGCGACGGCGCTTCATAAAGTAGATCCGAAGCTGAAACTTGGCGGTCCCAGCTTTCAGGAAATCCTTCCCGACGACCGGCGACAAAGGCTGGGAAACAGCGCCTGGCTGCAAAGGTTTCTTGAATACATTAAGAGTCGCAGGAGGTCGCGGGACTATTCCTTCTTCTCATTCGAATGGTATCCCTTCGACGATGTGTGCGATCCCGTAGCTCCGCAGCTGGCACAGGCAGCCGGCATGATGAGCGCAGCTCTGAAAGAGATGGTTAAGCGGGGACTATCGCGGCAGATACCCTGGATCATCTCTGAATACGGATATTCCGCATTCGCCAGTCGGGCCGAAATCGGAATCGAGGGAGCGCTGCTGAACGCAGACATCGTGGGCCAGTTTCTCACGCTGGGGGGCGAGCAGGCCTTCTTGTACGGCTATACGCCAAGCCAGGTTACAAAAGAAGTCGACTGCACGGCCGGCAACAATATGCTTTTCGGCATGGATGAACGCAGCAACATCACTTCGCGTTTTGCGACCTACTTCGGCGCCCGGTTGCTGACCCAGGAATGGTTGTCTCCGGGCGGCGGCGAGCATGAGATGTACGCAACGGCGTTGCAACCTCGTTTGAAGAGTGTGCAGAAGGTCGTATCGGCTTACGCAGTCTACCGTCCGGACGGACTTTGGAGTTTGTTGCTGGTGAACAAAGATCCAAAGAACGCTTACAAGTTCCGCGTCGATTTTCGAAGTCCTTCGATAGGAGCCGTTTCGAGGCTTGCTTGCCCCGCAGACGTGTATCAGTTTTCTAATGCGAACTATGACTTGAGCAGCGATGAGGATAGGCCCTTTCCTATAAAGAGCGAACCACCCGAGCACCGTATGTGGATCGAGAGGGAAGGCGCCTTGGCATTGCCTCCATATTCGATCACCGTTGTCCGAGGAAAGGGACCGAGACCCTAAAGTTTTTTCGTGGGCTCGTGGATCTGTTTTGCGGATAGTAGAAAAACCGATCCACTAAATCACATTCAAAAGGGTCAAGTGACAACTGTCGGACCATCTCGTCCGAAAGTTTCGCGAAGCTGCAACAGTTTCTTCGTAGCCTGAACCAACGGTTGTAGCACCGCGTCTATGTTTGCTCCGCCGCCGTCTTTTAGATAACGCTCAAAGTAAAGGCGCAAGGTAGCACCTTCGGTTCCGGTTCCGGAGAGTCGAAAGATGATGCGCGAACCATCGGCCAACAGAACGCGGATACCCTGCCGTGTGCTGACAGTGCCATCAACCGGATCTGTATAGCCAAAGTCATCAGCGATCGCCACGCGGCTCCCCGCAAAAGATTGTTCACCTAATGCGGACAGCCTGTTTCTCAAACTCTCGATCATTTCAGCTGCCGCGCTCGCATCTAATTGTTCATAATCGTGTCGTTGGTAGTAGCTGCGGCCAAAATGCTCCCAGTGGCGTTGCACAACCTTGGCAACCGACTGGCGTGTTGAGGCAAGGATCGATAGCCAGCACAAGACAGCCCAGAGGCCGTCTTTCTCCCGAATGTGATTCGAGCCCGTCCCGAAGCTTTCTTCGCCACAGAGAGTACACAACCCCGCATCCATCAGATTACCGAAAAACTTCCAGCCTGTCGGTGTCTCGTAACATTGAACTCCGAGATCTTTTGCCACCCGATCGACCGCCGTGCTGGTGGGCATCGAGCGCGCGACACCGGCTAAGCCAGCTTTATAGCCGGGAATGCAGGCACTCGCATGTGCCGCAATGAGCGCCAGCGAGTCTCCAGGCGTAACAAAGAATCCGGGCCCCAGAATGAGGTTTCGATCACCATCCCCGTCGCAGGCGGCCCCGAGATCCGGCGCGTTCTGACCGTTCATCTCGCGGACCAACTCCGCAGCGTGAACAAGGTTCGGATCAGGATGGTGCCCGGCAAAGTCTTCGCGCGGAATGCCGTTAATCACCGTTCCGCCGCTCGCACCCAGCCGTTCTTCAAATATATGCCGGGCATATGGTCCGGTGATGGCACTCATGGCGTCGAACTGCAGACGAAAGCCGCTGCGAAATAAAGCGTGTAAAGCCTCGAAGTCGAATAACTGTTCCATCACCGAGGTGTAGTCAGCCAGCGGATCGATGATCGCAACTTCGGTATCAGCGAGACGAAAACTGCTTTCGTGCTCAAGGTCTATGTCAGGATGATCGAGTGTCAAATAGTGGGTGAGCTGAAGAGTTTCCGCGTGAATCCGGTTGGTGGTCCCTTCCGGCGCCGGGCCGCCATTCCGGACGTTGTACTTGATGCCGAAGTCGGCATCGAGCCCGCCCGGGTTGTGGCTTGCCGATAGCACCAGACCGCCAAGCGCCCCCTGGCGGCGAATAACGGCAGAAACGGCTGGTGTGGAAAGTAAACCACTACGGCCGACGAGCACTTTGCCAAAGCCATTGGCGGCGGCCATGCGCAGGATGGTCTGGATCGCAGGACGGTTGTGGTAACGACCATCTCCGCCGGCGACCAACGTCGCATTGGCAAAACTGGAACCGGCTTCTTCGCGAACGGTATTGAATACTGCCTGGACGAAGTTCTCCAGGTAGTTGGGTTGCATGAAAACTCGCGTCTTTTTTCTCAACCCCGAAGTGCCGGGCCGCTGGTCAGTAAAAGGGGTGGTGTGAACAGTTTTCATAAATTGGAATGGTTGAATGGTTACATATCACGAGTGCAAGATAAACCCAAGCAGATGGCAGAAGGCAGAAGGCGGAAGGCATCCACAGATTACGCAGATTACGCAGATTAAGCAGAAGGCAGTCGGCAGAAGGCAGTTCGCAGAAGGCAGTTCGCAGAAGGCAGTTCGCAGAAGGCAGTTCGCAGAAGGCAGTCGGCAGAAGGCAGTTCGCGGAAGGCAGTCGGCAGAAGGCAGTTCGCGGAAGGCAGTCGGCAGAAGGCAGTTCGCGGAAGGCAGTTCGCAGAAGGCAGTTCGCAGAAGGCAGTCGGCAGAAGGCAGGTCGCGGACGGCAGTTCATATCTCAAAGTTAGAGTTCAGTCCCTGGCCCGAACGCTGCTGCCTAACTGCTGCTGCTTCTGCTTTCTGACAACTGCCTTCTGCTGCTGCTGCCTTCTGCCGACTGCCTTCTGTCTAATCGGCGTAATCTGCGTAATCTGTGGATGCCTTCTGCCTTGTGCGCAAAATCTGCGGATCCTCGTATCAGTGATCCAAAACGCGGAACTGTTTTTCGAAAATGGGATTTTTAGTCCCACAAGCGAAACGAACGAGCGAGTTTGGTTAGACCCGATGAGCTGAAGGTGCGACCCCATCGCTCCAAGCTCGAAGTCAAAACAAGCGCATTTTCCACCACAAATTCCGGATTCCTCATTTAAACCGTTCGTGGTCATGTCCCTTGGCATAACCTTTGAATTGATCATTTGTGGAGAACTGCAACAGCCACCGGAGAAGTCTGCCGTTTGCTCAAAGCACGCTTCGCCGAATTTCCGCTCTCAAAGGTTTTTGCAGTTCTCCCAATAAATATTTCGGAATTCGGATTTCGAATTTCGGACTGAAAAGCAAATCAGCACGCAACCCTTAAGAGCGAACCAGTAAATAAGAAGTATTAGATGGACATTAAGCGACCGGGAAAATCGAAGATTAAGAAGCGGATACGCACCGCAATATTATTAGTTCTGGGGTTGGCGGCAGTTGCAGGCATTACCTTTGGCTTGACGAAGCTTAAGCCCGCTGCGCCCACCGTCGATCGATCGACGACAGTCATTGATACCGTCAAGCGCGGTCAGATGCTCAGACAAGTGCGCGGACTCGGCACGCTGGTGCCGGAAATCACCCGTCAGATTCCCGCTCCTGCTGACGGTCGCGTCGAGCTGATTCCGGTTCAGGCCGGAGTCGAAGTTGGACCTGACACGATCATCGTAGAACTCTCAAATCCGCTGATGCAGCAACAGGCAATGGACTCGGACTTTCAACTAAAGGCAGCGCAGGCCGACGAAGAGAATCTCCGCGTGCGGTTGGAAAGCGACGGCATGACTCAGCAGGCAGCAATTGCGACTATCAACGCCGATTACAGCCGCGCCAAGCTGGAACTTGATACCAACGAGGAGCTTGGAAAGCAGGGACTGGTTGCTGATCTGACTTTGAAGATGGCTCGGGTGCAGGTGAAGGACCTGCTGAACCGTCTGAATGTTGAGAAGCAACGTTTGGTAATCAGCGCCAAATCCGTCAAAGCTCAACTAAATGCTCAACGCAGCCGCATCGATCAGTTGCGGGCGTTCGCCAAGCTCAAGCACGACCAGGTTGACAGCCTTAAGGTACGGGCGGGTTCGGCCGGCGTGCTACAGCAGGTTACGGTCCAGGTGGGCCAGCAGGTAACACCCGGTCTCGATATTGCTCGCGTAGCCGATCCGGCGTCGTTGAAAGCCGAGCTAAAGATTAACGAGACACAAATCAAGGATGTCAAAATAGGCCAACCAGTTCAGGTAGATACTCGCAATGGTGTTATCCAGGGACACGTCTCGCGGATCGATCCGGCGGCGCGCGAAGGTACCTTCACAGTTGATGTGGCCCTGACGGGACCCTTTCCTTCGAGTGCGCGGCCGGACCTGAGTGTGGACGGCACGATCGAACTCGAGCGGCTCGAAAATGTCCTGAACGTGGGACGGCCCGCATTTGGTCAGGGAGAATCGACGGTAAAAATGTTTCGCCTCAGTCCCGATGGACAGCAAGCGACGCGAGTGCCCGTGGTCCTGGGTAAGAACTCAGTGAACACGATCGAGATACTCGACGGGCTGCGAGAAGGCGACCAGGTAATTTTGTCGGACACTTCTGCATGGGACAGTTACGACGTAATTCGTCTTAGATGATGGTCTTGAGTCTTGAGTCTTGAGTCTGGAGTCTTTGGGTTTTGAACTTGGAACTTTAAACCGGCACCTAATTTGATCCAAGACCAAAGGCCAAAGGCCAAAAACCGAAAGAAAAAGGCCAAAAACCAATCCGATCTTGTTGATAAAAATAAGGAGCTTCCCCAGATGAGTTCACCCACACAACCGCTGATTCACCTCTCGGACGTCAAGAAGATCTTCTATACCGATGAGGTCGAGACGCACGCACTTTCAGGCATCCACCTCGATATACAGAAGGGTGAGTACCTATCGATCGCCGGCCCCTCGGGTTGCGGCAAATCGACTCTCTTGTCGATCCTCGGCCTCCTGGATACGCCTACCGATGGCCAGTACGTCCTCAATGACAACGCGGTAGAGAATCTTTCGCTGTCACAACGCGCCCGCATCCGGAACCGCGAGGTCGGCTTTATCTTTCAGAGCTTTAATCTAATTGGAGACCTCACCGTCTATGAGAACGTCGAGTTGCCGCTGACGTATCGCGGTATGAACTCGGCGGAACGCAAGAAACGCGTTATTGAAGCTCTCGAGCGCGTGGGCATGGGGCACCGGGCCAAACACCTTCCCAGCCAGCTGTCAGGAGGTCAGCAACAGCGGGTGGCGGTCGCGCGCGCCGTTGCCGGCCAGCCGAGCATTCTGCTGGCAGACGAACCTACAGGGAATCTTGACTCAACCAACGGGGAAGCAGTGATGGAATTGATGCGCGAGTTACACCGGGGCGGAGCGACGATTTGCATGGTTACTCACGATCCTCGGTATGCGCAACACGCCGACCGGATAGTCCACCTTTTTGACGGGTTGATTGTTGAGGAAGAGACCGGTTCAGCCAGCCGCGCCGCTGAAATCGAACAGGCGAAGCGCGAACTCAAAGAGAGTGGATTTAAAGAGGTCGTATGATCAGTCTGCGAAACGTCGAAAAGTCGTTCGCACATGGCCCAGCCAGGACCTATGTGCTGCGGCGGATCGGTCTCGATATCAAGCCCGGCGAGTTTGTCTCGATCATGGGCCCCTCGGGTGCGGGTAAGTCGACTTTGTTGCACATCCTCGGCATGCACGACCAGTCCTGGGATGGTGAGTACTACTTCGACGATGTTGCGGTGCACGCACTCGATCATAAAAAACGCGCGAACCTGCGCAATCGCAACATCGGATTTGTTTTTCAAAGCTATCACCTGCTCGACGATCAGACGGTGTTTGAGAATCTCGAGCTGCCACTCTCTTATCGCGATGTCAGCAGGAAAGATCGTCAATCAATCGTTTGTGACACTCTGGATCGCTTTCAGATTGTTGGCAAGAAGGACTTGTATCCCAGCCAGCTCTCTGGAGGTCAGCAACAACTCGTCGGCATCGCGCGTGCGGTTGTTAATAACCCCCGGATAATTCTCGCTGACGAGCCGACAGGCAATCTTCACTCAAGCCAGGGTAAAGAGATCATGGAGATGTTCAAGCGCCTGAACCAGGAAGGCACCACGATAGTTCAGGTCACGCACTCTGAGATCAACGCCGAGTATGGCAATCGGATTATTCGACTGGAAGACGGCTGGATTGTGAATAACTGAAATCCCTGGGAGCGCGGACATCCTGTCCGCGGTTGCTACCAGGGGCGGACAGGATGTCCGCGATCCCAGGGGCGGACAGGATGTCCCCGATCCCAGGGGCGGACAGGATGTCCGCGATCCCAGGGGAGTTGGATTTGAATCGTCAGGTTTGCTGCTGCTTGCTCTAGTTCGCGCTCCCTCAAGAGACATGTGCGTGTGAGGATCGCGAATGTTCTTAGTTAGTTCTAACGGCGTAATCGGATGCGCTTTTCATTAGCAGCGCATGCGACAGGCCTCTGGCAACAGCAGGGCTTGAAGCGCCAGAAAGTGGGCTGAAGAAAGTTGTGAACCCTCTGGCCGCTCCCATACCGCGAACTCTAATCGCAGACGATCAACCGGACGTCCTGGCAGCGTTACGACTGCTCCTAAAAGGAGCGGGTTACCAAACCGAAGCGGCTACCTCACCAGCAGCCGTGCTCGACGCCATCAAGCAAAACAACTTCGACCTGGTCCTGATGGACCTCAACTATGCGCGCGACACAACATCGGGCCAGGAAGGCCTCGATCTAATCTCTCGCATTCATGATTTGGACAGCGTTTTGCCAATCGTTGTAATGACTGCGTGGGGCAGTGTCGATCTGGCAGTCGAGACAATGCGACGCGGTGTCCGTGACTTTGTCGAGAAACCCTGGGACAACTCCCGTTTGCTGCATACCTTGCGGACCCAGATTGAACAAGGCCGGGCAAAGAGAAGACAACATCGCCGCAATGCGGAAAGCCGGATCCGGAACCGGCGGCTCCGTTTGGAGTTGGAAGAGGCCCGGGAAATCCAGCAGGGGCTCTTGCCGAAGGAAATGCCCTCGCTCCGAGGTTTCCAACTGGACACTGCCTGGCAACCTGCGCGAACAGTAAGTGGGGATTACCTCGCGGCCTTCAAGTTCAATTCCAATTACGCTGCTCTGTGCATGGCTGACGTGGCAGGCAAGGGCCTCGCGGCGGCGCTCTTGATGGCCAACATGCAAGCCGTTCTGAAATCTACTGCCTCGGAATACATCCAGCCTGCTTCACTCTGCGCCGGCCTTAACGACTTCATGTGCGGCAACACCCCGGAAAACAAGTTCATTACCTGCTTTTACGGGTTGCTGGATGTCCCACGCCGGCGGCTCACATTTGCCAATGCCGGTCACAATCCACCACTGCTGGTTCGCAGCGACGGTGAATGCGTGCACCTCGAGAATGGCGGAACGGTGATCGGCGCATTTAGCGACGCAAACTACACGCAGGCGGAAGTACAGCTTTGTTCAGGTGATCGTCTGCTGATGTTCACAGACGGTTTGACCGAGGCCACGAACGAAGCCGGCGAAGAATTTGGCGAGGAACGTTTGCGTGACCTGCTCGTGGAGCGTCGAAGATTCAGTGCCGCGGAATTGCAAGAATGCATATTGAACACAGTAAGGGCGTTTTGTGGCGGTGAGTTCGATGATGACGCGGCGCTGATGGTTCTAGAGGTTGAATGAAGCGATGAAAGTACTGGTGTGGTTACAGGTTGAGGTTCATTTCATTTGTCATTTTTCGTTGGTCATTTCTCATTTTCCATTTGCCGCTGGGACGGAAGAAACCAAATGAGGATGGAAGCTCTTTTGAAGGACATTCGTTACGGGTTCAGAAACCTGTTGAAGCGGCCCAGTTTTACCGGCGTTGCGGTAATCACATTGGCGCTGGGGATTGGCGCGAATACGGCCATATTCACCCTGCTGAATGCTGTTCTCTTAAAACCGCTGCCGGTCCACAGACCGGAAGAACTGGTGCTGTTCAACGACTCTGCGAGTGAAGGCACCTCCGATGGCGACCCGGCTGTCGGACGCTGGACGTTGTTTTCAAATTCCGCCTACCAGTACTTTCGCGACAACAATCACTCGTTCCAGTCGCTGGCTGCATTTCGCAGCGGTGAAAGCCGCTTGAGTGTGCGGGATCCTGACTCAGCCGGACAGGCAGCTCAACGCGCACAGGGCCACATGGTATCCGGGAATTATTTCCTGACGCTCGGCGTAAATCCTTTGCTTGGACGATTGCTGAACCCTTCCGACGATTCGCCCGAAGCAAGACCCGCTGCGGTGATCAGTTATGGATATTGGAAGCAGGTCTGGAAGAGCGACTCAACTATCGTCGGCAAAAACCTCATACTGAATGGAACGTCCTTCACAGTGGTGGGCATTACGCGCCCTGAGTTTTTTGGCGTGCGAGTCCGAAAATCACCGGACTTTTGGATTCCGCTTTCCTTTCAGCCGCAAATCGAACTGCGCAACTCGTACCTTCAAGATCAGAGAGTGTATTGGCTCAGTCTGATCGGCCGGCTTAAATCCGAAGTCAGCCTCGAGCAAGCCCAGGCCGAAGCCAACTTGCAACTCCACCAGTTCCTGACCCAACGGGCCGGCTCGAAACTCACCGATCAAGTACAAGCAGACATTGGCAAGACCTATTTGCAACTGGCTCCAGGCGCGCGCGGAATTTCAGGGCTGCGATTTGCTTATGCCGGTCCGTTGCAAATGCTGATGGTTATGGTGGCGTTGGTGCTAATTATCGCCTGCGCCAACGTCGGCAACCTGTTGCTGTCACGCGCAACGTCGAGACAAGCTGAGATGTCATTGCGCATGGCTCTGGGCGCTAGTCGTACGCGGTTGGTGCGGCAACTGCTCACGGAGAGCATGCTGCTTGGTGCCCTGGGCGGAATCCTGGGAATCATCCTGGCCCAATGGGGAGTCAGTGCGCTGGTTACCCTGGTCGCTAAGACTTCGCCGCTGGATGTTCGACCCGACGCTCTGGTGCTTTCATTTACGGCCGGCCTCTCAATCCTCGCGAGTCTCCTTTTTGGGCTTGCTCCGGCTATTCGAGCAAGCAAAACAGATTTGACTTCCGCATTAAAGGAAAAAGTAAGCGGCGGCGGGCGACAACGATTTGCCCTGGCCTCGATCCTGATCGTGGGGCAGGTCTGTTTGTCGTTGGTTCTTTTGACTGCGGCCGGCTTGTTCGCCCGCAGTCTGATGAAATTGCAGGAGGCCGAAGTCGGATTCAATCGGGACAATGTATTGCTCGTCGGAATCGATCCGCGGCTTGCGGGCTACAAACCCTCCCAGTTAAGCGCCTTCTACCAGCAGGTTCTAAGTCGGGTTAATAGCCTGCCCGGTGTTGTTGCCAGCACTGTCGCCAGCTATGCACCAATGGGCGGCACCAAGACCTTAAGCAGTCTTATCGTTCAAGGGTATACATCTCGTCCCGGTGAAGACTTGGTGGTCGAGGATTTGCTCGTAGGTCCAAACTACTCCGCGACTTTGGGTGTGCCTTTGTTGTTGGGGCGCGATATCCGGCTCGATGATACCGCCTCGTCCAACAAGGTTGCGCTCGTCAACCAGGCCTTTGCCGAGTACTTCTTTCACGGCGCCAATCCGATTGGTCGGCAGTTTACTTTCGGCGATGAAGGAGATCCCAAAGCTGAGCAGATCGAGATCGTCGGCGTCGTCGCTGATATGAAATTTAGCGATGCCAGGACTGAACCGCTCCGAACAACCTACCGGCCCATTCTTCAGGTTCAAGATCAGTCGGCCTATGCCAGCAGCTTGCAAATCCGCACGTCGGGTGACCCGCTGACAATTTCAGGCACCGTGCGTCAAGCGATTGCGCAGGTTGATGACAGGTTGCCTATCTCAAACGTGACCAGTCTTCGTGAGCAACTCGAAGGCACCTTGCGGCAGGAACGGTTGATAGCCAGGCTGGTTTCTTTTTTTGGACTGCTTGCATTGTTGCTTGCCTGTGTCGGTCTCTACGGGGTCATGGGGCATGCCGTGTCAAGGCGAACAAACGAAATTGGCATTCGCATCGCCCTCGGCGCTGAACGCCGAGACATCGTTTGGATGGTCCTGCGAGACACCCTCGTTTTAGTCGGTGTGGGACTTGCGGTCGGCATACCAGCAGCACTGACATCCGCGCGTCTCGTGCGTAATCAGCTCTTTGGTCTCTCGGCAACCGATCCGCTGACCATCGCCGGTGCGGCGATCATTTTAACGATAGTAGCTGTCGTTGCGGGCTATTTACCGGCACGTAGAGCTTCGCGTGTCGATCCACTAATCGCGTTGCGATACGAATAGGAGTGGTGGATGGCAAACTTTAAAAACGATGTGCGCTACGCAGTAAGAAGCTTGGCCAAGCGACCGGCTTTTACCCTGATCGCCATGATTACCCTGGCGCTTGGCATTGGCGCGAACACCTCAATTTTCAGCACGATCAATGCGCTGTTGCTCAAGCCGCTGCCATTTCCCAATCTCGATCGGGTCGTTGCGCTTTGGGATTCAGTGCCCAGCCGCGGCGTAGAGAGGAATGAAGTCGCCGTCGCGAACTACCTCGATTGGCGCGCGCAGAATACGACGTTCGAGCAACTGGCAATTTACCGCTGGTGGAGCACGAATCTTACCGGCTCAGATTCGCCAGAGCGCGTGCAGGGGTTTCAGGTGTCGGCGAACTTCCTGGACGTGGTTGGGGTAAAGCCCATCATGGGACGAGTTTTTTCTACGGAAGAGAACGAACCGGGCAAGGACGAGGTGGTCCTCCTGACGTACAGCTTGTGGCAACGCCGCTTTGGCGCCGATCCCAATATCGTCAATAAGACGATCACTACCAACGGCGTTACTCGCACTGTGATCGGAGTAATGCCACCCGACTTTAATTATCCGAAAGGCGCGGAAATTTATGCTCCTTTCGCTCTGACGCCCGAGCTGTCGCGCAGTCGCGGCAATCATAGTTACCTCGGAATCGGCAGACTCAAGCCCGGCATTACCTTACCGGCTGCACAAGCAGATCTCGGCAGAATCGCGGGCCAACTCGAGAAACAATACCCCGAGACCAACACCGGTCGAGGCATCGTTATCTATCCAATTTTGGCAGATACGGTCCGCATGTATGCAACTGCGCTATGGACCATGATGGCCGCAGTCGGTTTCGTCCTGCTGATCGGTTGCGCCAACGTCGCCAATCTAATGCTCGCGCGCGCCGCCGGCCGGCAGCGCGAAATAGCCTTGCGGGCCGCGCTCGGAGCCAGTCGATTTCAGATCATTCGACAGCTGCTTACTGAGAGCATGATCCTCGGGATCGCGGGCGGCGCCCTGGGAATATTGCTTGGCTACTGGGGAGTCGATCTACTTCGGACCGCAAGTCCCGGCGAGGCGGCCCGCTTCGCGCCGGGCTGGAACAACCTCGGAATCAATCTGCCGGTGCTGGCGTTCACAACGCTTATATCCATGCTTAGCGGGGTGCTGTTCGGACTCGCACCGGCGTTGCAACTCTCGAAACCTGATCTAAGCAACGCTTTGAAGGAGGGTGGGCGGCAATCCACATCTCCGTCACAGCGACTCCGCGGTCTGCTCGTAGTCGCGGAAGTGGCCCTCTCACTGGTGCTGCTGGTAAGCGCGGGGCTGTTGACCAGGAGCTTTCTCCAGTTGCTGAAAACGGATCCGGGCTTCAATCCTGACAGCCTGCTGACGATGAACCTTGTGCTTCCCGTCGCGAAATACAAGGAGGAGTTACAGAGGTCGGACTTCTACTCAGAGCTGGTGCGGCGCGTCGAGGCACTGCCGGGCGTAACCTCAGCAGCACTCGTAAATCATCTGCCGCTGGGTGGCAGCAATTCGTCCACCAGTTTTCTCGTCGAAGGTCTGCCGGAACCACCGCCAGGGCAGGCGTTCGATGGCCGCTATCGCGTTTGTAGTCCGGGGTATTTTCAAACAATGGGCATTGCCGTGCTCAAAGGCCGGAGCTTCACCGATCAGGACAAAGCAGGAGCGCCACTCGTCGTTATTGTCAACGAAACACTGGCGCGCAGGTACTGGCCCAACACGGATCCGATTGGCAAGCGCATGCGTTACACCGGACCGCCGGAGCAAAACCCCTGGATGCAAGTCGTGGGGGTGGTGCAGGACGTAAAACACGAATTGAATCTTGCGGTTACGCCCGATTTTTATGTGCCGCACGCGCAGGACGCCTGGCAATCGATGGTGCTCGTGGCAAAGACCAAGGTGGAACCTGCGGCGATGGCCGCACCTATTCGGCAACAAGTCTGGGCGATAGATAAGGACCAACCCGTTTTCGACGTGCGCACAATGGGCGAGGTGCGCGCGATTTCACTGGCCCTTTACAGCTTTTCTTCCGTGATGCTCGCCATCTTTGCCGGAGTGGCGCTGGTGCTCGCAGCTATCGGTATCTATGGCGTGATGGCTTATGCCGTTACGCAGCGAACCCACGAGATTGGGATACGAATGGCTCTGGGAGCCCGAGCCGCCGATGTGTTGAAGCTGGTAGTGAGAAACGGAATGACCCTGGCGGTGATCGGCGTGCTCCTGGGACTGGCCGGATCCTGGGCATTGACACGATACATGAGCAGTTTGCTGGTTGGTGTTAGCGCCACCGATGTTTGGACCTTAACTGTTGTCTCGTTGTCACTGCTTGGTGTGGCGCTGCTCGCTTGTTACATCCCTGCGCGCCGCGCAACAAAAGTCGATCCGTTGGTGGCCCTGCGTTACGAATGAGAATTTTGGATTGCGGATTGTGGAATTCGGATTTCGTGTGAATTCGTGGATCAAATTTGCCCGAGCGGAAGGAAGAACGATCCACTAAATCACACGAAGTAAAATCTTCTCGGGGGGTATTAAAGAATGTACGGTCTATGGCAAGACTTCCGCTACGGAGTACGAATGCTGCTGAAGACGCCGGCCTTCACAGTGGTGGCAGTGTTGTCACTGGCCCTTGGTATTGGGGCTAACACCGCGATCTTTCAGCTACTCGACGCCGTGCGTTTGAAAACTCTTCCGGTCAAGGACCCGCAGCAGTTGGTCCAGGTAGAAATAGCGGACATGACCGGCGCTCGCGGCAGTTTCACCACGAACTATCCACCCGTCAGCAATCCGATCTGGGAACAAATCAGAGATCGTGAACAGGCATTCTCCGGCATCTTCGCCTGGGGCCAACGAACGCTGAATCTGGCCCCGGGCGGCGAAGCGCGTTTCGTAAAGGCCCTTTGGGTGAGCGGAGATTTCTTTAACGTGCTGTCTGTTCAGCCTGAGCTGGGACGTCTTTTGAATCCGACTGATGATACCAGGGGCTGCGCAACACCGGGCGTCGTTCTAAGCCATGCCTTCTGGCAGCGAGAATATGGCGGTCAGAACAACGTAATTGGTCAGAAACTCACCGTTTCCGATCATTCGTTTGAAATCATTGGTGTCTCGCCTGCAAACTTTTTTGGCCTGGAGGTTGGTCGCACTTTCGATGTGGCCTTGCCAATCTGCTCTGAAGCGATTGTTGCTGGGAAGGACAGTCGTCTCGACTCGGGTACCACTTGGTGGCTGATGGTTACCGGCCGGCTGAAACCAGGCTGGTCATTGGAACAAGCAAACGCGAATCTGCAGTCGATCTCACCGGATCTCTTTCGGTCCACGCTGCCCGCGAACTATCCGCAAGTCAGCGTAAAGGACTATCTCGGCTTTAAATTGAAAGCGCTTCCCTCCGGGACAGGCTACTCCTCGCTGCGTGAGAATTATGAGCAGCCACTTTGGCTGCTGCTGGCGATTGCCGGTCTCGTGTTGCTGATTGCGTGCGCCAATCTTGCGAACTTGCTTCTGGCTCGCGCCAGCGCGCGCGAGCGGGAGATGGCGGTGCGGCAGGCAGTCGGAGCTTCGCGCCTTCGCCTTATCCGTCAACTTCTCATCGAAAGTCTATTGCTGGCAGTTGTTGGCTCGGCTTTGGGTGCGCTGCTCGCTCAGGCGTTGAGCAACTCGCTTGTTTCATTCCTCAGCACCAGGGGCGATCCACTCTTCCTCGACTTATCGTTCGATTGGCGTTTGCTGGGTTTCGCCGCCGCAGTGGCTGCGCTCACGTGCGTTTTGTTTGGCCTGACTCCTGCGCTGCGCGCCACTCGCATTGAACCGGGAGCGGCAATGAAAGCAAGTGGCCGTGGTCTAACAGCCGGACGCGAGCGATTCAGTTTGCGTCGAGGATTAGTCGTTCTCCAGGTTGCGCTTTCGCTGGTGCTGGTTACCGGCGCTTTCCTGTTCACGCGCAGCCTCGACAAGCTGCAAAAGGTGGATACCGGATTTCGACCGGAGGGAGTGCTGATAACGCAATCCGGATTTGCGCGCTTAAACCTTCAACCTGACCAGCGGCTCGCATTGCGCGGAGAAATACTTGATCGGATTAAAGCAATTCCCGGAGTTGAGGAAGCAGCCGAAGCTGTGCTGGTCCCGCTGGGCGGAAATTCGACGAGTAATAAGGTCTGGCTTGATGGATCGGATGCCAGTCAAAAACTGGAAACCGCTTTTAGTTGGGTTGGTCCGAATTATTTCAAAACCCTGCAAACACCCTTGCTTGCCGGCCGCGATTTCAATGATCACGACGTACGCGGCGCGCCAAAAGTCGCTCTCGTCAACGAGACGTTTGCGCGCAGGCTCTTGAACGGAGCGAATCCAGTAGGGAAGAGATTCTGGATCGAAACGACCCCGAACGATCCGGAAACGCTTTATGAAATAGTGGGGTTAGTGAAGGACTCGAAGTACGGCGACCTGCGCGAGACAACTCTACCCGTCGCTTACCTTTCGAACGCGCAGTATCCCCGTCCGGGAACAGGCGGCCTGTTTCTAATTCGCTCGGCCTTACCGCAAGCGGAAATCACCGCGGCAGTAAGACAGGCCGTGGTCAATGTCAATCCTGCTATCAACATCAGCTTCCAGGGATTCAAGACCTTAATCGACGAGTCGATCCTGCGTGATCGTTTGATGGCTCGGCTCTCATTCTTCTTCGGTTTTCTGGCACTCGTGCTGGCGAGCATTGGGTTGTACGGCATTCTCTCTTATGGCGTCGCCAGCAGAACAAATGAGATCGGCATTCGCATGGCGCTGGGTGCGCGATCGCGAAACGTATTCTCATTGATCCTGGGCGAGGCTTTACTGCTGGTCCTGATCGGCGTGTTGGTGGGGTTGCCGGTTGTGTTCGCTGTAACGCGGTTTGCATCGACCTTACTGTTTGGTCTGACACCAACAGACCCGGTGGCATTGTCACTGGCTGGTTTACTGATGCTGGCCGTAGCAATGGCGGCCAGCTATCTACCGGCGCGCCGCGCAACGAAAGTGGATCCACTGAAAGCGCTGCGTTACGAATAGGAGTAAGTAGATGCACGGTCTATCGCAAGACATTCGCCACGGAATCCGAAGCCTTTTGAAGCGGCCGGGCTTTACGGTGGTTGCGTTAGTTGCGCTGGCCCTGGGCATTGGCGCCAATACCACCATCTTCAGCGCTATTAACGCTCTGCTGCTTCACCCCTTCGCGTTCCGTGACATTGATCAGCTCGTGCTGATTTCTGAGTCAAGACCACAAGTCCAGGGCGAACACAACGCCGTCGCATTCGCAAACTATCTCGATGTAAAAAGCCAAGCTGCCAGTTTCGCGTCGGTGGCAGCATCGACGAATTGGTGGGCCAACATAACAGATGGCGATCAGCCTGAGCGGCTTGAGGGTGTGAACGTATCAGCGCAGTACTTTAGCACCCTGGGTGTTAACCCGGCTGCAGGACGGACGTTCTCGCCCGAAGAAGAACAGCCCGGACGCGATCCGGTTGTAATTATCAGCGATGGCTTGTGGCATCGACGTTTCGGTGGCGATTTGCACGTCGTGGGGCGCAACACAACAATTAACGGCCGCAGCTTCACAATTATCGGTGTAATGCCGCGGGGCTTTGCTTTTCCCAACAGCGATGTCGAAGTCTGGGCGCCGTTGATTACCTTTCCAGAGAATGTTACGAACCGTGGCAGCACCTACCTCACACTGATTGGAAGATTGAAACCGAAAGTAAGTGTGGCAGAAGCCGAGCGAGAGTTGGAACTGCTCGGCCGTCGCCTGGCCGAGCAATATCCCGAGACGAACGCGAATCGAACCTTTTTGGTTGAGAGTCTACTCGGTTCGTATGTGCGTTTCTCGCGTCCTTCCCTCCTGATTATGTTCGGGGCCGTTCTCTTCGTCCTGCTCATCGCATGCGCCAACGTCGCCAACTTACAAATGATGCGTGCCACGAGGCGACAGAAAGAAATGGCTGTGCGCCTGGCACTGGGCGCGAACCGTTGGCGATTGGCACGTCAGTTACTAACAGAAAGCGTGTTGCTCGCAATAGCGGGTGGCGCTGTGGGGCTACTGCTTTCGGCGTGGGCTGTTAAAGCGCTCGCCTCAGGAATGCCGGCCAACCTGGTGAAATACATCAGTGGCTGGAAAAACCTTGGGATTGATTGGCAAGTGTTCTCCTTCACCTTGTGTGTTTCGGTGCTGACGGGAATCGGATCCGGCCTGGCGCCTGCCTTGCTCCTGACGAAAGCGAATTTGAACGAAGAACTAAAGGAAGGTGCAAGCACTTCATCTGAGGGCGGCCGAAGTCGCTTGCGCAACTTGCTGGTGATCGCCGAAGTCGCGCTTTCGCTCGTTCTGCTGGTGGGATCCGGATTGATGATTCGAAGCTTCATGCGTGTGCTCGCGGTCAAACCCGGCTTTGACGCAGGAAGCGTTTTGACGTTCGAGCTTTCGTTACCCTATCGCAAGTATGCCAGCATTGAGCAACGTGCCGGTTTCTTCGCCAAATTGCTGCCTCGCTTAGAAACGATTCCGGGCGTTTCGCGTACGGGTGCAACCAACCTTGTTCCTCTCGAAAACGGCGACGAGAGCGTTTACTTCTCGATTGAAGGCCAGCCACTGTTCGCACCCGGCCAGGCTCCACTAGCGGACTATCGCGTGATCACCCCCGGCTATCTGAGCGCAATGGGCATTCCATTGCTGAAAGGTCGCACCTTTAATGAACGAGATATAGCGGGCGCCCGGCCGGTGGCAATCATCAGCGAGAAATTGGCAGCACATTATTTCCCCAATGAAGACCCGCTTGGCAGGCGAGTACGCGTCGGAGACGGACCTTGCGAGATTGTCGGTATCGTCGGCGATGTTCGCAATAAGAGCTTCAGCAGTGAGGTCAGGGATGAAAGGCTACGACCGGCCATTTATTTACCTCACGCGCAGCACCCTTACGGTCAAATGGCAGTAGTGGTCCGATCGACAACTGACCCAACGAGTCTAGCGAGCGCCGCACGCAAAGAGGTGGAAGCGATTGAAAAAGACCAGCCTCTTTTTAATGTGAGGACGATGTCTCAAGTTCGATCTGAGTCAATGGTCCCACAACGCTTGTCCGCTTTCATGTTCGCAAGCTTCGCATTGATCGCGTTGCTGCTGGCAGCAATTGGGATTTACGCAGTGATTGCGTATTCAGTGGTCCAGCGCACGCGGGAGATTGGCATTCGCATGGCCCTGGGGGCGCAGAGCCGCGATGTGCTGAAGCTGGTGGTAAGAGGAGGGATGAAACTAGCGGTAATCGGCGTCGCGATCGGATTGGCCGGTGCATTAGTGCTGGGCAGGTTGATGAGGAGCTTATTGTACGGAGTGACACCTACCGACGCGGCAACGTTTGCCGGTGTCTCGGCCGGGTTAATTGTCATTTCGCTGCTAGCCTGCTACATCCCGGCCCGCCGCGCCGCGAAAGTCGATCCACTTGTGGCGCTGCGTTACGAATGAGATTTCGGATTGCGGATTTGGGATTTGAGTTTTCTGAATTGCGAAGGTGGTTTTCGATGAGATGTTCTGTTTGTGTTGTTTCGTGTGAGTTCGTGGATCATTTTAGCCGGACAGCAAGAAAAACGTTCCACTAAATCACACGAAGTAACACGTATCGCACTCGGGGTTCATTCTTTTATGAAGACTCTATTGCAAGACATCCGCTACGGGCTGCGAATCCTTTGGAAGTCGCCTGGATTCACGCTTGTGGCCGTTGTATCGCTGGCTTTGGGTATCGGTCTCAATACGGCGATCTTCAGCCTCGTCAATGTAATCCTCATTCGTCCCGTACCAATGGTCAAGGACCAGAGTCGCCTCGTGTGGCTACGCGCTCCTGTGTCTTACCCTGACTATGTCGACTATCGAGAGCAGACGCAAAGTTTCGAAGGGATGGCGGCAATCTCGGGGACTAGCGAGTTCAGCCTTGCGAGGGGAAGCGAGCCTGAGCTCATCAAGGGCGAGTATGTGACCGAGAATTATTTCGGGGTGCTCGGCATTGGGGCGTTAAAAGGGCGCACCTTCGATAAGTCGGAAGGACAAACGCCGTCGCCAGTCGTCGTCCTTAGCGAGCACCTGTGGCGGACGCGATTCGAATCGGACTCGATCATCATTGGCCGGCAGATTTCTTTGAATGGTCTTGCCTTCACTGTAATCGGCGTCGCGCCCGAAAAGTTTATCGGCACCGAAGTTGGTCTCAACCGCGAGCTTTGGGTGTCGCTCTCCATGCAGTTGATGCTCAATCCGCCAGAGGCCACCAGAGCGGCGGACCCTGTGTCGAACAGATTGAAGGAGCGAAATAGCCATTGGCTGGCGGTCTTTGCACGTCTGAAACCTGGCTTCTCGCGCGAGCAGGCAGGCAACGAGTTAACCACAGTTGCGCGGCATGTTGCCGAGAACTATAGCGGTGATGTCAGTCCCGAGACTTTGCGTAGCGTTCAACTGCTCGGCATGAGCGGTGGCATGGACCCAAGGGATCAGGAAGAAGCGTTGCCGCTGGCGGGAATCGTGATGGCCGTGGTGGCGCTTGTGCTGTTGATCGCTTGTGCAAATATCGCAAGTTTGTTGATGGCGCGCGCAGCCATCCGGCGACGTGAAACTGCCATCCGACAAGCCCTCGGCGCCACTCGCCCGCGTCTCGTTCGCCAATGGCTGACAGAGAGCGTGCTTTTGGGCGTGACCGGCGGCGCGTTAGGCTTGCTCCTTGCGCTTTGGGCGAATCAGCTTCTGATCTCTTACCTGCAAGCGACGCCGCTGGCCTCACTCGATCTTGGATTGGACTATCGTGTCCTGGCTTTCACGCTCGGTGTATCGGTCATCACCGGCATTGTCTTTGGACTTGCTCCAGCGCTCCAGGCGTCAAGATTGGACATAGTTATGTCGCTCAAGAGCGAAGACCCTTTACGCGCCGGCTCGCGTCGTTCTCGTCTGCGCGCTGCATTCGTGATGGCCCAGCTGACACTCTCGGTTGTACTCCTTGTAGGCGCCGGACTCTTCATCCGCTCGCTGCAAAGCGCGAACACGATTGACCCCGGCTTTCGCGTCGATCGCGCGCTCACGGTCCCCATCAATCTGGGGCTGTTGCGTTACAACGAAACGGCGGGCACGAACTTCTACCGCAACTTGCTTAGTCGGGTCGAAGCGCAGCCAGGCATCGAGCGCGCAAGTTTGGTTAGATTCTCGCAACTCGGTTTCTCTTACGCACAGCTCCAGGCCGTCGCCGAGGACGGTGGCGAGCAAGCGGATGAAGGCATCAGCGCCGGCTTCAACGTGGTGGGTCCGGACTATTTCAAAACGATGGAGACCCCGCTCCTCCGCGGGCGCGATTTTACCGATGCCGATCAGAAAGGCGCACCGGGTGTTGTGGTGCTGAACGAGACGCTGGCCGGCAAACTCTGGCCGGCCGAAGACCCGCTGGGCAAGCGCGTCAGCGTAAGCGGACCAGAGGGACCGTTCCTCGAAGTTGTCGGTGTAGCCCGCGACGGAAAGTACCGTTCACTCGGCGAAATCCCCCGCCCCTATATCTATCAGCCGGTGCTCCAGTCCTACGATCCCAAGATGACGCTTGTGGTCCGTACGACAGGCGATCCGCGGTCCGTTATCACAACAGTACGTGAACAGGTACGTGCGCTCGATGCAAACCTTCCCGTGGCGGATGTGAAGACGTTGCGCGATCAGGTAGACCTGTCGCTCTTTCCGTCACGCGTCGCGGCCTGGGTCCTTGGCGGTTTTGGTGGACTCGCATTGCTGCTCGCCGCGATCGGGATTTATGGCGTCGTGTCGTACTCAGTCGCTCAGCGCACCCGGGAGATTGGTGTACGGATAGCGCTGGGTGCAAATGAAAGAGATATACGTCGACTTGTGCTGGGTGAAGGGTTGGTCGTCATCGCGGTCGGACTAGCCGTGGGGTTATTACTCGCCGCGGCTGCGACGCGGGTGATAGCGGGCTTCCTCTATGGCGTGGGAGCGACTGACCCGCTGACGTTTGCCGGCGTGCCGCTGCTGCTGGGGGTGGCCGCCCTGGTTGCTTCTTATATACCAGCGCGTCGTGCGATGAAGGTCGATCCGTTAGTGAGCTTGCGCTCCGAATGACTTGGGATTTCAGATTTTGGAGTGTTTCGTGTGATTTCGTGGATCTGTTTGGCCGGTTACCCAAAAAACCGATCCACTAAATCACACGAAGTCCGGCTAGTGTGAATCGTAAGTTCGTGGATCAGCTTTGCAGGCAGGCAGTAAGGAAATCCGATCCACTAAATCACACGAAGAAAGAGATGACTGAGAGGTCCACATGGATGCGTTAATAAGAGATCTCCGCTATGCGATCCGAAGCTTATTGAAACGGCCGGGCTTTACGATGGTCGCGTTGATTGCGCTGGCCCTCGGAATCGGCGCCAATACGGCAATCTTTAGCCTGGTCAACGCGGTCCTTTTGAAGCCGCTGCCATTCGCCGAGCCGGATCGCCTGGTCTGGATGTGGGGAAACATTCGCAATGGCGGTAACCGGGCCAGTGTTTCACCGCTCGATTTTCTCGACTACCGCAGGCAAAACAGGACTTTCGAACAGTTTGCCGCCGCATTCTCAGTTCCCCTTCCTTTGAATCTTACCGGAACCGGCGAACCCGAACGACTCACCGGCGCCGGAGTGACTGGAAATTACTTTCAAGCTCTGGGTGTCACACCGCTCCTCGGCCGAACGTTTGTCCTCGAGAACGAAAATACCGGAAACGATCACGTTGTTGTTTTGAGTTACGGGCTATGGCAAAAGCGCTTTGCCGGTGATACCGGGATCATCAACAAGACGATCACGCTTGACGGTGAAACTTGCGCAGTAATCGGCGTAATGCCTAAGGAGTTTAATTTTCCGCAATCCAGCGAATTATGGGTGCCACTCAATTTTGATCGTTCGCCGGACATGAAGCAGCGTAAAGCCCATTTCTTGAGGCCCATCGGAAAACTAAAGCCCGGAGTGACTCTTGAGCAGGCGCAGGCGGATACAGACATAGTCGCGCGCCAACTGGAACAACAATATCCCGATACAGATACCGGCTGGAACCTGCGACTCGTTTCGTTGCGAGAGCAGCTCGTCGGTAACACCAGACCAACACTCTTCCTGCTGTTTGGAGCCGTTGGCTTTGTGCTGCTGATTGCCTGCGCGAACGTGGCGAATTTGCTGCTGGTGCGGGCAGCATCGCGGCAAAAGGAGATCGCCCTGCGGACAGCGCTTGGAGCGAGTCGTTTCCGCATCGCGCGTCAAATGATAACTGAGAGTGTGCTGCTGGCTTTGGCCGGCGGCACACTCGGGGTGCTG
Source organism: Pyrinomonadaceae bacterium (assembly GCA_035644135.1). Lineage (GTDB taxonomy): Bacteria > Acidobacteriota > Blastocatellia > Pyrinomonadales > Pyrinomonadaceae > PSRF01. The sequence goes on along the minus strand of DASQPD010000100.1, from coordinate 14,377 downwards.
CTAGCAGCTTGGGGAATCGACTTTCTTGTCAAACTCAGCGAGGGAAGCATTCCTTCCACTGCGCAAGTGAGAATCGATCTGCCGGTGCTGGGTTTCACATTCCTGCTATCGCTATTGACCGGGGTGCTGTTTGGCCTGGCTCCAGCACTGCGCACGATGAAACTGAGTCTTGGCGAAACGCTAAAGGAGGGCGGACGCGCCGGTGAAGGAATTCAGCGAAATCGGACTCGAAGTTTGCTCGTCGTTCTCGAGAGTGCCGTCGCGATTGTATTGCTGATTGGTGCGGGACTGCTGATCAGAAGTCTTATTGAGTTGCAGAACGTCAATCCAGGCTTCGACGCCCATAACGTGCTCACGATGCGCGTCGATTTGCCGCGACAGAAGTATCCGACCCCGGACAAAGCCGTTACTTTTTTCCAACAACTGGAGGACCGGATCGCCGGCTTGCCAGGTGTAGAGACTGTTGGACTCATAACGGAACTCCCACTCAGCGGCCAGCCAAACGACATGCCCTTTACCGTCGAGGGACGAGCGAATGACTCAGGTGACCAGACATTTGACTTCGATTTCCGTCGAGTGAACGACAAGTATTTCCGAGCTATGCGCATTCCCTTGCTGCGTGGTCGAAACTTTACTGAAAAGGAAGTGGTGGAGAGCGCGAAGTTGGTGATCATCAGTGAATTGCTCGCCAAAGAGGTTTTTCCAAACGAAGAACCGATCGGCAAGCGGTTAGTTATGTGGATGAATAAGCAACCATTCGAAATTATCGGTGTTGTGGGCGACGTTCGCCATCGCGGTATGGAATTCCAGGCGGCGCCGGCTATGTACTTTGCCACCCATCAGAACGGTGGAACGAACCTGGTGATTAGAACCCTGGGAGATCCTTTGGGTCTCGCCGCGGCAGTGCGAAAGGAAGTGCAGGCGATAGATCCGGATCAGCCTGTGGCCACGGTAAGGACAATGGAAGGCTGGCTGGATTCAGCGGTTGCGACACCGCGCTATCGAACGGCGTTGCTGGCTGTATTTGCGCTGGTGGCTTTGATGCTTGTGTCAACCGGAATTTACGGCGTGATGTCTTATTCGGTGACGCAGCGAACTCATGAAATCGGAGTGCGAATGGCTTTGGGTGCGCGACAGTTCGATGTGCTCAGGCTGGTGGTGCGGCAGGGAATGAGCCTTGTCCTAATTGGAGTCGGCCTGGGTCTGTTCGGGGCGATCGCGCTGACGAGGGTGATGTCGAGTTTGCTGTTCGGGGTCTCAGCAAAAGACCCGGCAACCTTTTTGGCGGTGGCGATTCTCCTGGCTGTGGTTGCATTCGTCGCCTGTTACATCCCGGCGTTGCGCGCAACCAAAGTAGACCCATTGGTGGCGCTGCGATACGAGTGAAGACATTGTCGAGTGCCGATTGGCGATTGCCGATTTCGTGTTGTTTCGTGTGAATTCGTGGATCCGTTTGTGAATTTGTGGATCGGTTTTTAGCGCGTCAGATAAACCGATCCACGAAATCACACGAACAAAACGGAAAACCGAAAACCAAAGACGTAAGCAATGAAATCACTAATCAAAGATTTACGATTCGCAATTAGGAGTTTATTAAAGCAACCCGCCTTTGCTGTCGTCGCCGTGGTCACACTAGCACTGGGCATCGGTGCGAACACGGCCGTGTTTAGTGTCATTAATGCCGTACTTCTAAAATCGCTACCCTACAAAGATCCCGAAAGCTTGGTGTTGGTGTGGGGCGATACACCAGGAGAGCACAATCTTGAGGGCCGAAATCAAGTTTCCGCCACTGACACGGCCGACATCCGCAGTCAAAACAAGGTCTTTGAGGAGGTAGCTACCTATGCGGGTTGGTACCCGATCATGTCAGGTTTTGATCAACCTGAGAGGATTCCGGCGATTCAAGTAGGTGACGGTTTCTTTAAGGTGATGAAAGGCGTACCCATGGTGGGCCGGGTCTTTACGCCGGAAGAACAGCAGGATGGAGAGGACTCAGTTATCGTTCTCGGCTACGGCCTTTGGCAACGGCGCTTCGGTGGAGATTCCGATGTTGTCGGCAAGAGCGTCTCACTGAACGGCCGGCCGTACACGATCGTCGGAGTGATGGGACCAGAGTTTCGTCCTCTTCCTACGACTCTCGTTTCGCCTGAAGGACAGTTTTACCGACCCGTCGCTGAGGCGTACGACGAGTCGGAGCGGTCCTCGCGACATCTACGAGCAATTGCTCGCCTGAAAGCCGGCGTAAGTGTCGAACAGGCTCAGGCTGAGACGAGCATAATCGCGCAACGTCTCGAGCGCGAACATCCTCTTACCAATAAAGGTCAGGGCGCGCATCTTACTTCAATCACAGACGACACGCTCGGCAACGTTGGCAAGGCATTGCTAATGGTTTTTGGGGCAGTGATTCTTGTTTTGCTCGTAGCCTGCGCAAATGTTGCGAATCTTTTGCTGGCACGCGCGAGTACGCGACACAAGGAGTTAACTATTAGATCGGCAATCGGCGCGCCCAGAGGTCGGCTAATCCGTCAATTGCTAACTGAGAGTTTGCTGCTTGCAGTTTGTGGCGGCGGGCTTGGACTTGTATGCGCTGCTTGGATCACAAGCACGCTCCAGAATGTAGCTACGAAAATCAATCCGGCACTTAGCGACATTCACCTTGATATGCGCACACTGGCATTCACGCTGGTGGTTACAGTGGTCACGGCCTTGCTCTTTGGAATGGCCCCGGCGCTGCAAATTTCAAATCTCAACCTCGTTGAATCACTCAAACAAGCAGACCGCAACGCAGGCGCGTCAGCCAGTCACAACCGGCTTCGCAGTGCGCTGATCGTTTCGGAGATTGCCCTGACATTGGTTTTGTTGGTTGGCGCCGGGTTGCTGATTAGAACCGTGATGCGGCTGAACGAGGTCGACAAAGGCTTTAATGCCCAAAACGTTCTGGCCATGACCATTGGACTGCCGGCCATCAAGTATCCCAAACCCGAGAACTACGTGTCCTTCTTCCAACAAGTGCTTAAGCGGATCGAGGCATTGCCTGGTGTGAAAGCCGCGGGAATAACGAGCGTGCTTCCCCTCAGTGACAATTTCGATGGCCGAGGTTTGGTAGTAGAGGATCGTCCCCAGCCTCCTGGCGAAGAGATTTCTGTCGACCTCTATGTCACGTCGCCAAGCTATCTAAAGGCGTTGGAGATACCTTTGGTTAAGGGCCGCTCCATCAGTGAATACGACACAAAACACTCGGACAATGTAGCGTTAATCAACGAGAGAATGGCGACTCAGTTATGGCCCAACGAGGAGCCGCTGGGCAAGCGTATTAAGTTCCCCGGAAGTGAGAAGAATCCACAACCGTGGCGGACAATTGTTGGGGTTGTCAGCGACGTGTCGCAATACGCCCTGGATAAACAGGCCCCGATGCAGATTTATCTGCCGCACGCACAATTTCCAACGTCTTTCAACAGCATTGTAATTAAGACCGAGGGGAACTCGGCCGCCTTAGCAGCAGCCGTACGGGACGAGGTTCTCGCGGTTGATAGAGATCAGGCAGTCTTCAATGTGACGACGCTTGATCAGTTAATCGCTAGGTCCATCCAGTTGAGAACGTTTTTCATGGGTTTGCTGATGGCCTTCGCTGGTCTCGCGTTAATCCTTGCTGCAGTCGGCATCTATGGCGTCATGTCTTATGCGGTCACTCAACGCACGCGAGAGATTGGCATTCGTATGGCGCTAGGCGCACAAGGAAGAGATGTTTTGAGATTGGTAGTAAAGGGTGGAATGACGCTGGCTTTAATCGGGGTGACGATCGGGATGCTGGCTGCGTTGGTTCTTACTCGGCTTCTCACGAGTTTGCTGTTTGGCATCACTCCAACAGATGGACCAACGTTCGTTGTTGTTTTGTCTTTAGTAATGATTGTCGCATTGCTGGCGTGTTGCATACCGGCAGTACGAGCAACCCGAGTCGATCCGCTGGTTGCGCTGCGGTACGAGTGAAGACATTGCCGGATGCCGATTGCCGATTTTCGTGTTGTTTCGTGTGAATTCGTGGATCCGTTTTAGCGCGTGAGTAAAAGCGATCCACGAAAACACACGAAACAAAACCAAACGAAGAAACACGAAGACCCCAACACTATTTTTCACGGGATTTACCGCTATGGAAAACATCTGGCACGACCTTCGATACGCCGCACGAACTCTGTGGAATAAGCCTGCCTTCACGCTGGTTGCCGTTATTACACTCAGTCTCGGGATCGGCGCCAACACCGCAATCTTCAGTGTAGTCAACGCCGTGGTGCTCAGCCCGCTGCCTTTCCCACATCCTGAACAGATTGTTCTTGTCCGCGACGATCTTACGGGGCGCAAGCTCGAAAATGTTGGCTTGTCAGTGGACGAACTGAAGGACCTTCGGGAGCGCTCCGGCATCTTCGACGAGATCTCGGCGGTCTGGCCCGTTGACGCAAATCTCACCGGTTCGGATCGGCCTGAACGCATAGAGCTTCTGGCCGTCAGTCCGAACTATTTTTCGTTGCTTGGCGCTAAGGCGCAGTTAGGTCGTGTTTTTGGACCACAAGATCAAGCTCAGGGGTTCGCCGAGGGTGTTGTTATCAGCGATGGTTTGTGGCGTCGTCTGTTTGGCGCGGATCCCAATATCCTCGGTCATAAAGTTTATGCGGATACCGACCTCTATACCATCATCGGTGTTATGCCGCCAGGCTTTCATCATCCGGGCAAAACGCTGCGAAACGACGTGGATATGTGGGGAACGGCCGGCTTTTCTGCAAATCCGTTTCCTTCGCCGCCGATCCGTGCCCAGAGGATGTTGCCTGGGGCAATCGGACGGCTAAAGCCGGGCCTGGATCTGAAACAAGCCCAGGCGCGACTGGATGCTTTCGTGGCAAATCTCCGAGCCGAGTTTCCGAAGGAGTATCCGGCGGAACTGGGCTGGTCAGTTCGATTACTAACGGCGCGCGAAGAGCTGGTTGGGAATGTGCAAACAACACTCTTCGTTCTGCTGGGCGCGGTAGGTCTAGTCCTATTAATAGCCTGTGTAAACATAGCCAATCTTCTATTGGCGAGATCCTCCACCAGGCGACGCGAGATGGCTATCCGCCTGGCCCTTGGCGCCGGACGCGGTCGATTGTTGGCTCAACTGCTGACGGAGAGTCTGCTGCTGGCATTTATCGGCGGAATAGTTGCGCTCACAGTTGTGTCCCTGGCGATGAATTTGCTGTTGCGTTTCCTGCCCTCGGACCTGCCACGGCTCAATGAAGTAGGCGTTAACGTGACGGTTTTGGGGTTCGTGTTCCTTATATCGATTGTCACCGGCGTGCTATTCGGGCTAATTCCCGCTTTGCAGACCTCGCGTCCTGAGCTGGTTGTGAACTTGAAGGAGGGGAGTCAAAGCGCGGGCTATGGCAGCGGCTATCACCGCTTCCGCAGCGGACTGGTGATAGTAGAGTTTGCTTTGTCGCTGGTGCTGATGATTGCCGCGGGACTGTTGTTAAGGAGTTTTGGCCGATTGATGGATGTAAAGCCGGGATTCGATGCTCGCAACATTCTGCTCGCACGTATTTGGCTCCCGGTTCCAAACAATCCCGATATGAATCCATATCGGGATCCAGCCAAACGTTCGGCATTAATTAAGGACATCCTGCACCGGACCAGCGCGTTGCCCGGCGTGCGGTATGCCGCGGTAGGCGGCGGCAATGGTGTGCCCCTGATTGGCCCACACAACTCCGCGACATTCACGATCGAAGGTCAGCCGAACACGGACACCATTCCTATAGCTCAGGGATCGGCTGTTAGCGCCGATTATTTTCGCGTGCTCGGGACACCGCTTCTGCGGGGAAGATTATTCACCGAAAGTGACGACATCAACACTCCACTCGTGGTGCTGATTGATGAAGCGTTCGCTGAGCGGTACTTCGCAAACCAGGATCCTATCGGCTATCGGATCAAGCCCGGAGGGCGTGGATCGAATGCGCCCTTGAGGACGATTGCCGGTGTCGTCGGGAACATTAAGACGGACGGCTTTGATCAGCCGGATCAGCCTCATTTCTATCTTCCAATTCTTCAATCTCCCGGCTACGCCATGGCTGTTTACCTGCGCACTGATTCCAGTCCCGCCAGCCTGACATCTTCTCTACGAGAACAGATCAGGCAGGTCGATCCAAACCTGCCACTCTTTGGCGAACGCACTATGGAAGAAGTGGTGTCAGGCTCACTGGCGCAACGACGCTTTGCGATGCAGGTAGTGGGACTGTTTGGTGTTCTCGCTTTGCTCTTAGCCAGTATCGGCATTTACGGAGTGATGGCCTATTCGGTGAGCCAGAGGACGCGCGAAATTGGAATTCGCGTTGCGCTTGGCGCCAGCCGGAGGGTCATTTTTCGCTGGGTCCTGGGCCAGGGGTTAACACTGATTCTGATTGGCATGGCAACCGGATTGATCGGAGCATTTGGGCTGATGCGGCTGTTGCGAACGATGCTGTTTGGGGTCGCGCCGACCGATCTCGTTACTTATGGCAGCTTAGCCGTGATGCTGGGCGTTGTCGCGTTGGTCGCGTGCTACATCCCGGCGCGCCGCGCGACGAAGGTCGATCCGCTGGTGGCGCTACGTTACGAGTAAGAATTTGGGATTGATCCACGAAATTACACGAAACAACAAGAACACGACGGACGACTGACGACGGACGACTGACAAAGACCAAAGACCACCAAAAGCCAAAAGCTTTTTGGAAGACCAGGCGTTAGGAGAAGCAATATGTGGGGCGCTTTGAGACAGAACCTTAGCTACAGCATCCGCACATTGACGAAGAAGCCAGGCTTCACTGTTACTGCGGTCTTAACACTTGCCTTGGGAATTGGTGCGACGACCGCCATTTTTAGCGTCGTTTATGCGGTGTTCGAACCTATGCCCTATCCAAAGCCCTACCAACTGGTGGTGTTATGGTCCAAGGTGCAGGGCAATCGCAATTCGGTGTCGGCGGGTGATTACCTTGAGTGGAAGCGACGGAACACGTCGTTTCAGGATATCGGGGCATGGGGCGGCGGCTCGTTCAATGTGGCTACCAGAGAGAGACCAGAGCAGATCGAGGGCTCACCGCGCACGCCCGGGTTTTTCAAGATGGAAGGATTGCCGTTCTTATGCGGACGCGATTTCCTTCCAGAAGAGGGCGTGCCGGGCAGGGATCACGAAGTGATTTTGAGCCAACGATTGTGGAGCCGGTACTTCAACGCGGATCGCGACATCATTGGTAAACAGATCCGGATGAATGGTGAACCCTACACAGTCGTCGGTGTTTTGCGTCCTGGAATGTATGACCGCCTTCCCATGCAGCTTTGGGTACCGTTTGCTTTCAAACCAGAACAGATCAACCACGATGCGCATTTTATGCTCGTGATGGGGCGGTTGAAGGACGGTGTCTCATTGGCCCAGGCGCAGTCAGAGATGGACGGAATTGCCCGACAGCTGGGAAACGAATTCCCCAAGTCCAATGCTAACTGGGGTGTGAGCGTCGAACCGTTGCATCTCAACTTCCTGGAGAAATCGACACGCAGGAATCTTTGGCTGCTCCTGGGCGCTGTCGGTTTCCTCTTGTTGATTGGTTGCGTCAATGTGGCAAATCTGCTGTTGGCGCGTGGGATAACGCGTCAGCGAGAAGTAGCCGTAAGGGCGGCGTTGGGCGCCTCTAGAGTTCGCTTGTTCGCGCAGTTCCTCACTGAAAGTTTGGTCTTGTCTGTCGTGGGCGGAGCACTTGGTATTTTGCTCGCCGGAATAATCATCGATCTGATAATGGCGGTGATGCCCGAGGCCGGCACGATGCTGCCTTCCGAGGCAGACATCAGAATTAGTATTCCAGTTTTGCTTTTTACGATTGTCGTCACAGGAGCGGCGGGACTGCTTTTCGGATCTGTTCCGGCTTGGCAGGCAACGCGCCTCGATCTCAACGAAGTGCTCAAGTTGGGAGGGCGTACAGGTGGCGGCGGAGCACGGCGTAATGCCGGGCGAGCTCTCGTGATAGCCGAGTTTTCGCTTGCATTGACCCTAATGGTCAGCGGTGGTCTGGCTCTCAAAAGTTTCTGGAACGTGACTCGAGTGGACCTGGGCATTCGTACAGATCACGTGTTGTCGTTTCAGTTGCCGGTGCCCGACAACCGACTGAATGGACCCGAGCAAATCCGATCGTATTACCGGCAAATGCTCGAAAAGATCGAGGCTGTACCAGGAGTAAGAAAAGCTGCCGCAATGTGCGGAGTTCCAGCTCGAGGGACATTTTTCGGCATGGCTTTCAGCATCGTCGGGCAGCCAGCGGTTAATCCTTCCGACCGTCCGGGAGCGGCATTTCAGATGGTGACTTCCGGATATGTCGAGGCCCTGGGAATTCGCATGACAAAGGGTCGCAGCATCGATGAACACGACACCGCCACGAGCGTTCGCGTTGCGATGGTTAACGAAGAATTTGCAAAACATTTTCTTTCAGGACTTGATCCACTCACGCAACGAGTTTCAGTCGATGAATTGATTCCCGGAGGGACGGTTGGAAAAGCAGTCGAGTGGCAAATCGTTGGTGTCTTTCACAACGTTCGCGGCGCAGGGTCTCGTGAAGACCGGCCAGAAATCGTGGTGCCGTTCTGGCAAAGTCCGTGGCCGCAGGCTTCGATGGTGATAAGGACCGACGGCGATCCGCGAAGTGTTATCACAAGCGTCGCTGCCGCAGTTAATTCCGTCGACCCGGACCTTCCTTTAGCTGGTGTGAAAACAGTCGACGAGATAGTGAACGAGTCATTAGCCATTGATCGCTTTAGCGTAGTGTTGTTTGCCAGCTTTGGAATGCTGGGTTTGCTGCTTGCGAGTGTGGGCATCTACGGCGTGATGGCCTTCACTGTTGCACAACGCACTCAGGAATTTGGCGTGCGTATGGCGCTGGGCGCGCAGCGAATGCGAATACTGAGTCTCGTTTTGAAAGAAGGAACTATTCTCGCCATCCTGGGAGCGCTTTTCGGACTGGCGGGTGCGTATCTGGTTGGCCGTGCGATGCAGTCCACCTTGTTCGGAGTCGGCGCCATGGATAGTCGAGCCTTTGGCGCGGTCGCGGCTGTGTTGCTGGTCGCGGCATTGTTGGCGTGTCTTATACCGGCGTGGCGAGCCAGCAGAGTCGAACCAATGGTGGCCCTGCGGTACGAATGAAGGCATTGGCGATTGCCGATTGCCGATTTTGTGTTCTTTCGTGTGATTTAGTGGATCCGTTTATCAGTAGCGGAAAGACCGATCCACGAAATTACACGAAACGACACGAGACACAACAACTGACAACTGATAACTGACAGCTGACTACTGACTACTGACAACTGACAAGAACCAAAGGCCAAAGCCCGAACCGCACAAACAAGGAGTGGACCATGAACTCTCTATGGCAAGACATACGCTACGGCTTGCACATGTTAGCCAAGCATCCGGGCTTTACTGCGGTTGCTGTGCTGACGCTCGCCCTGGGTGTCGGCGCGAATACGGCCTTGTTCAGTGTGGTCGACGCAGTGCTGCTGAAAAAGCTTGCAGTAGCGGATCCCGACCGCCTGGTGTTGTTTAGAGCAACCTGGGATAGAGAGAGATTCAGTCCAGGCGGCTATAACGGAAGTAATCAGCGCGATCCGGCGACCGGCCTGACCAACGGAACTTCTTTTCCCTTCCAGACCTTTGAACGATTTCGCCAGGACAAGGGTGCACTCTCTGATGTGTTCGCTTTCGCCTCCGTTGATCTGAATCTGAACGCTGACGGACAGGCTGAGGTGGTTAGCGGACAGGTAGTTTCCGGGAATTACTATTCGACCCTCGGTGTGCCGGCGCTTCTCGGCCGCACGATCAGCGATCCCGATGATAACGCCGGAACAACGCCAGTTGCTGTTCTCAGTCATCGTTACTGGCTCAGTCGGTTCAGCGGCGACAAAGGAATCATCGGCCGTCAGGTCAATCTCAACAATGTCGCCTTCACAGTCGTCGGCGTCACACCTCAGGGTTTTGATGGTACGGGGCAGGTCGGTTCATCACAGGATATTTCAATTCCGCTGGCGTTCGAACCGCAGGTGGCCGGTGAACGGTCGTATATGCGAGGCGCGGGTATCTGGTGGCTGAGATTAATGGGGCGACTGCAGCCGGGCGCCACTCTCGCGCAAGCGCAGACCACTCTCGAAGGCGTCTTTACGCAATCAATTATGGACCACCGTGCCGCTCGACAAGCCGGATCGAGGGCTGCGCTTCGTTCCGTCGAGGCGAAAGATTATCCGCGTCTGGGTATTGATGCAGGCAGCCAGGGTGAGATGAATTCCCGAAGATTTTTAGCCAAACCGCTCCGATTGTTATTCGGCGTCGTTGGGTTAGTGCTCTTGATCGCGTGTGCCAATGTCGCCAACCTTTTGCTCGTTCGAGCCTCATCAAGACAAAAAGAGATTGCCGTACGGTTGGCTATCGGTGCGAGTCGCTGGCGGTTAATACGCCAGTTACTAACCGAGAGTCTGTTGCTGGCCTTGCTGGGCGGCGGACTCGGAGTCTTATTTGCGCTGTGGATCAAGGATGGTTTGCTGGCCGTTACCGAATGGGGTGGTCGGGCGATGCCTGTGCTCCATCCTCAACTCGATCTACGCGTGCTGGGCTTTACTTTTGCCCTTTGCTGTCTGACGGGCATTATCTTCGGCGTTGTTCCGGCGTTTCGCGCCACTCGTCTCGATCTCACGCCCACACTCAAGGACTCGGCCAGAGGCTCGAGTATCCAGGCGCGATCGTGGCTCAGCAAGTCTCTCGTGGTCGCACAAGTTTCGATATCCGTGTTGCTCTTGATCGGGGCAGGTCTTTTGATTCGCACGCTGCGAAATCTGCAACAAGTCGATACCGGCTTTAATACCCACAACCTGCTGCTCTTCAGCGTCGAGCCCAGACTGATCGGATACAAGGAAGACAGACTCGCCAGTCTCTACCAGCAGATGTTCGATCGCCTCGAGGCTGTGCCGGGAGTGCAATCAGTTACCTTCTCACGACACGCACTACTGGCCTTAGGCGCTACCAGCAAATCGCTCTTTTTCCAAGGCGCAAAGACTTCACCAGATGGGCAGGCAATCCAGACCGGTGACGTCCAGGTTCACAACGTGCGCGAAAATTTTCTCCAGACAATGGAGATTCCATTGTTGCTGGGGCGGAGCTTCACGGCTCAGGACGACGCAAAGGCGCCGAACGTCGCGGTTGTAAATCAGAGCTTCGCGCAAACCTACTTTCCTAATGACAATCCGATCGGCAAGCGTTTTGGGTTCGACTCGGAAAAGCCTGGTGAGATTGAAATAATCGGGGTAGCCCGCGACGCCAAGTACACGAGTCAACGCGACGATGTACAGCCAACAACCTATATCTCGTGGAAGCAGTCGCTCACATATATGGGCTTCAGCGCGTTCGCCGTGCGCACAATGAACGATCCCTCTTCCTTTGCCGGCGTCGTGCGTCAGGCGGTTCACGACGTCGATCCCAACTTGCCGGTCAACGACCTCAAGTCACAGGTTGAGCAGGGCAACGAGATTCTGGCGATGGAGCGTTTGTTCGCCAAGCTGCTGACGCTTTTCGGAGCGCTTGCACAGCAACTGGCGGCCATCGGCCTTTATGGCGTCCTGGCCTATTCGGTGTCTCAACGAACTCATGAGATTGGAATTCGAATGGCTCTGGGTGCAAACCGCCGCAACGTCCTGAACATGATTCTGAAGCAGGGAATGTCGTTAACGTTGATTGGTGTGGCGTTGGGTTTAGCTGGGGCCTTTGTGCTGACGAAGTACCTCGAGAGTGTGACGAGCATGTTGTTCGGGGTGAGGCCGCGGGATCCGCTGACATTTGTGGTGATTGCGGTACTGCTGACGTTGGTCGCACTGATTGCCTGTCTGGTCCCGGCGCGGCGCGCGACTAAGGTCGATCCCCTGGTGGCCCTGCGGTACGAATGATTTTGAGAAGGGAAGACCCGGAGATGGGGAGAAGCGGAGAAGCGGAGATTTAGTTCTTTCGTGTGATTTCGTGGATCGGTTTTGAATGGTCAGCTTAGACACGATCCACTAAATCACACAAAACCGGGGCAAAAAAAAGGATTGCAAGGTTAAGCAAAAAAGCAAGAGGCAAGATCATGGAAACCTTCACACAAGACTTGCGCTACGCGCTGCGCATGCTCGTTAAGAATCCGGCATTCACGGCGGTGGCAGTCGTCACCTTGGCGCTGGGTATCGGAGCAAATACTGCGATCTTCAGCGTAGTCAACGCAGTCTTACTCCGTCCGCTCCCGTTCCGCGAGCCCAACCAGCTAGTTCGCGTTTACAGCGAGTTCCCAACTATGCAGTTGAGAAAGTTTTGGCTGTCGCCGCCCGAGCTGCTCGACATTCAGAAAGAAGCGAAGTCCTGGGAGGCCATCGGGGCCTGGGCGCCGGGCGGGCAAAATGTAGGCACCAGCAGCGAGCCGCTACGCGTAACTTCGGCATCCGTCACTCGCGGGCTGCTTGAAACTCTTGGCGTGCAGCCACTTCTTGGTCGCAACTTTACCGCTGAAGAAGACCTCAACGGTGGGCCGAACGTGGCGCTGATTTCATATGGACTCTGGCAACGCGCATTCGGCGGCAGCAATGACATCATCGGGAAGCAGATTCAAGTCAATTCGCAGTCAACGACTGTAGTAGGGGTTACGCCGCGCGATTTTGCCTTTCCCCCGGGCAGCAACGATCAGGTCGAGGTCCTGGTGCCGTTTCAGTTTGATCCGGCAAATCCCGGGAACCGCGGTTCACACTTCCTTTCGGTGATTGGCCGGCTCAGGCCCGGCGTAACCATCGAACAGGCGCGCAGCGAACTGACGAGTTTAATGGAGGGTTGGCGTGGTGAGAATCGCGCCCAACACTTGCTGAATCCCAAGGGTCATCCCGTACTGTTGCTTCCTCTGCATGAAGACGTGGTTGGTTCCGCTCGCCTGGCGGTCCTGATGTTGATGGGCGCCGTTGGCTTCGTTCTGCTAATCGCCTGCGTCAACGTAGCCAACCTGTTATTAGCACGCGCCGAAGCCAGACATCGCGAGTTTGCCGTGCGACTGGCCCTCGGCGCCGGCCTGCGTCGTATGGTCCAACAGTTCATCGCTGAGGGTTTTGTTCTGGTTTTCCTGGCAGCTACGTTGGGCACCCTTCTCGCTTTTTTTGGTTTGAGACTTCTGCTGCTCTTTGCTCCCGACAGTGTGCCGCGAACAGGTGAAATTCGCGTTGACCTTCTCGTTCTTGCATTCACTCTGGGGGTATCTGTTATTGCAGTTTTCTTGTTTGCCCTTGCGCCACTCGCGCAAATCCGCGAAACGAATCTTGCCAACTGGATCCGAGGCGCCAGCCAACGCGCGATCGGCGGTGGTGGGCAGGTGGTCCGCAAGACTCTTGTCATTACCGAGATTGCGCTGGCGGTTGTGCTGGTGATCGGTTCAGGCCTGATGATTCGGGCCTTCTGGAAACTCCAACAAGTCAACACCGGGTTTGAGCCTCGCGGCGTGCTGAGTTTCAGCATCAACCTGCCGGCGACCACCTACAAGATTCCCGACCGCCTGCGATTCGCGACGACGTTGCAACAGCGCCTGGCGAGTTTATCCGGCGTGACTTCAGCGGCGCTGGCGGGTGGCTTGCCGCCTCTGCGAAGGATCAACGCCAATGATACGGAGATCGAAGGCTACCAGCAGACACCTGATGGGCCGGCTCAGAACGTCGATTATTGGAACGTCGTCGGCAACGATTACTTCAAGACTATGAAAATCAGAACGCTTGAAGGGCGCACTTTCGAGCCTTCCGATGACAACGACAATGCTCAGCGAGTCGTAGTGGTGAACCAGGCGCTGGCTAAACGGTTTTGGAAGGGCAGCCCGATTGGCCGCCGTGTGAATCCCGGTTTCGCTGATCCAAAAGTGTGGGCCACTATCGTCGGCGTCGTAGAAGACACGAAGAACGCCGGCATGGATAAGCCGTCAGGCCCGGAGCTCTATTTACAGGCCCATCAAGTGGCCCAATTTGGATTGAGCACCAACATGAATTTTGTCGTGCGGACCGACGGCGATCCCCAGGCTCTGGCGGCTGGTGTGCGTGCGGCAGTGCGGGAAATTGATCCGAGCCTGCCGGTATATGGACTGCGTCCTATGTCTGAGGTGGTGGCCAGATCGATGGTCCAACCGCGCTTCTTATCTCTGCTGCTGGCAACTTTCTCCGCCATTGCGCTGTTTCTCGCAGCCATCGGCATATACGGCGTGATGGCGTATTCGGTAGCGCAGCGCACCCAGGAGATAGGAGTGCGAATGGCCCTTGGAGCGCAGCGTTTGCATGTGCTGCGACTTGTGTTTGGGCAAGGATTTTT
>DASQPD010000099.1:0-20082 GCA_035644135.1 Pyrinomonadaceae bacterium | reverse complement strand
AAGAAGAATTCAAATTCATCAATTGTCGATGCCGAATACACCAAAGTGCTTAACGGCCACCTGGTCAAAGTCCTTTCCTGGTATGACAACGAGTGGGGCTACTCGTGCCGCGTTCGGGATTTGATCAAGTTTATTGCTTCGAAGGGTTTATAGAGTATTTCCGGGAATAGTCAGTTGTCCGTGGTCAGTAGTCACTTGTCTGCTGTCCAAAGGCGCTGGCTTTTCGTGTAATTTGGTGGATCCCCTGGGCGTCGTGAAAAGTGGTTATCCACGAAATCACTCCTAAACGGATGCGAAAACTTTCCATAAAAGATCTGCACCTCGCGGGTAAACGCGTCTTCATTCGCGTCGACTTTAACGTTCCTATTAAGGATGGCAAGGTTGAAGACGACACGCGCATTCGTGCCTCGCTTCCGACAATCCAATATGCCATCGACAACGACGGCCGAGTGATTCTAGCTTCCCATCTCGGCCGGCCAAAAGGTGAACGCGTCGACAAATACAGTCTCAAACCCGTTGCCGAACACCTTTCCGATTTACTGGGTAAGCGAGTCGCCTTTGCCAATGACTGCATTGGTGATGAAGCCCGCGCGCAAGTGGTAAAACTTAATGATGGTGACGTGCTACTCCTCGAGAACCTCCGCTTTCACAAAGAGGAGGAGAAGAACGACGACGCCTTTGCGCGAGAGCTTGCCGGTCTTTGCGACCTTTACGTCAACGATGCTTTTGGCGCAGCACATCGAGCGCACGCCTCGACTGTGGGCATAACAAAGTACGTCGCCAAGTCGGCCGCAGGACTTTTGATGGAGAAAGAACTGGAGTACCTCGGGCGGGTAATAAACAATCCTGAGCATCCGTTTGTGGCAATTCTGGGCGGAGCGAAAGTCTCAGACAAGATCCAGGTAATCAATGCTCTCGTGGATCGAAAAGTTGACAAGATTCTGATTGGCGGGGCCATGGCCTACACCTTCTTGAAAGCCGAAGGTTTCACTGTCGGGAAATCGCTGGTCGAGAACGATATGTTGTCCAGCGCCCTGGAAATAAAGAAGCGAGCAGCAGAGCATGGTGTGGAATTACTCTTGCCCACCGATCACCAGGTTGTCGATAGTTACGAGCCCATCAAGGGCCAGCAGATTCTGGCTAAAACGATTCCCATCGAATTTACAAATGCGGGCCATGTCGGCATGGATATTGGCGTCGAGACAGTGGCCCACTTCGCTAACGCACTAAACAACGCCCGCACGATTATCTGGAATGGCCCGATGGGAGTTTTCGAAGAGCCGCCTTTCGATCAGGGTACTATCGGCATTGCCCGCGCTGTAGCAGAAGCGGCTGATCGTGGGGCTACAGTTGTAGTTGGCGGTGGCGACTCAGTTGCGGCAATCTCAAAGGCAGGAGTAGCCGACCGCATCACCCACATCTCTACGGGCGGCGGCGCCACACTCGAGTTCCTCGCCGGCAAGGAGTTGCCCGGCGTATCTGCCCTGACTGACAAGTGATAGCTGCTTGCCACTCGTTTGCGGTTTCTCCTGCCCAACCCTGAGTGTTCCCTCCGTAAGCCTCTCTTTGGAGTGCTCCGACTTGTCGCAGCTTTTGGGTGAAGGCCATTCAACCTTGTAAAGCTGCGACAAGTTGCAGCACTCCAGGGGTTTGTGAGCAAACTCCGGTTTTCTTGTTTTCTTGAGAATTTCTTGTGACCAAACAAATCTTCCACGAAATTACACGAAGCTTTGTTGGTTCTATTTCGTGTGATTTCGTGGATCATGTCTTGATTTAGAGTTGCCTCCTGGTCGCAATTGAAGGTGCAGGTCGCACTGGTTCAGTTGTGTTAGAGTACCGGCGATTTCAAATCCAAGAGCTGACAAGAAGAGACTCTAAATGCGAAAGCCTGTAATCGCGGGAAACTGGAAGATGTACAAAACGGTGGGCGAGTCGGTCGATACCGTTCTGGCCCTGAAGCCATTGGTCGCAAATTCCAACCATTGCGAGATAGTTGTCGCTCCCGTCTTCACCTCGCTCAAGACCGTTGCGGACCGCCTCGAAGGGTCGAACATTCACGTGGCAGCCCAAAACTGCTCATCGGAACCCACGGAAGGCGCGCACACGGGGGAAGTAGCTGCATTCATGATTCGCGATGTAGGCGCAACCTATGTCATTGTCGGACACTCGGAACGGCGGCAGTTATATGCCGAGACGGATTCGCTGGTAAATCGCAAGGTTCATGCTGCCCTCGGCTCGAAGTTGACGGTAATCATTTGCGTCGGCGAAAGCCTGGAACAGAGAGAGCAGGGAATCGCCGAAAACGTTGTAAGTGGGCAGTTGAGCGGGGGACTCAGCGGGTTGACAGCCTCGGATCTCGACCGTATCATCGTCGCCTACGAGCCCGTTTGGGCAATCGGCACGGGACGCACAGCGACGCCGGGGCAAGCGCAGGAAATGCACGCGTTTATCCGGCGCGTTTTCGCGGAAAGGCATTCCGAAGTCGCGGCAAAACAGTTACGTATTCTTTATGGCGGTTCAGTCAAACCCGACAACATTGCCGGGTTAATGGACCAGGAAGACATCGACGGCGCGCTCGTAGGCGGTGCAAGTTTGCAGGCAGAGAGTTTTGCGCAGATTGTTAACTATGAGCGAAGGTAAACAACTGATTCTTTTTTAGCAGAAGAAATGATCCACGAAGTTACACGAATTTCATGTGTTTTAGTGGACCGATCTTATTGTAGCGACCAGGCAATATCAAGCAAATAACTGATTTATGTTGACCTACATTTTGTACACATTATTTATACTCTCCTGCGTGGTGCTGATCATCTTTGTGTTGCTTCAGCCCGGCAAGTCTGACGCAGGCGCACTTTTTTCCAGCAGCGTTTCAAGCACGGCTTTTGGACCAAGGGGAACAGCAAGCGTGCTGGCGAGGATTA
Source organism: Pyrinomonadaceae bacterium (assembly GCA_035644135.1). Classification (GTDB taxonomy): domain Bacteria; phylum Acidobacteriota; class Blastocatellia; order Pyrinomonadales; family Pyrinomonadaceae; genus PSRF01. The sequence goes on along the minus strand of DASQPD010000099.1, from coordinate 17,161 downwards.
CGATTGGGGCGGCGGCGGCATTTATGCTGATAGCCCTGATGCTTTCGCTCCCGGCGGTCACGGGGACTCGCTCGGTGCTGCAGTCTACGAGTCCCGACAGCGCACCGGCCCCAACCCCGCAAGCTTCACCGTCGGCTACGGCTGCTCCCTCGACTGCCCCGGTCTCCGGTGTTGCATCTCCTGCGCCTGTGACGGGAGCTGTATCTCCCGAGGCCAGTAAGCCATCGTCAGGGACCGCAGCGAAACCAAAACCCAGCCCGGCGAAGCAGAAGTGATAGTTGACGCTTAGGCCGCGTCGTTCAAACGCACGCGCCCGAGTTAAGGCATCGACCGGAGGTTCTGCCATCCGATCCAAACGGAAGTAAGAACCGCGAACCGATAACCTCACCGATTGACAACCTTTTTGCCGAAGTGGCGGAACTGGCAGACGCGCACGTTTGAGGGGCGTGTGAGGTAACTCGTGGGGGTTCGAGTCCCCCCTTCGGCACCATACTTCTTCGATATCCTCAGCAAATACGCATAGTTTTCCATTTAGTGTCCACTTAGTGCCCACGTTTGTCACCGGATAAGCGTAAAGAGCACGACGACGGGTGCAGACCGAAGGCGCACCCTGAGAGCTGTGTCATAGCGATTTACTTAATTGACATTGCAGTATACGTCAGCCCAATCCATCGTACCTTATTTGAGTAAGCGCGGAACCCTATATTCGCTAGAAACACTAGTCCAGTATGTCCAAGCCTTGACAGGAACCCAACGATCAGTGCAAGTTTAGGGAGGACTGATGGGAACATTTAGAGACTACGTAGGAGACGGTGACATGTTTAGAGACCCTGCTGACGAATCGGAGCGAGACGTGCGTTGCGTTCTGTATGCAGATCCGAGAATAGATTCGGATCAGAAGTCTATCAGAGCGTTTAATTCAAGCGGGTTGATTGGCGTTATGGTCCCCACAGGCGCGAGTGCAGGGGAGCCGGAACTTGTCTGTGGCGATCGAACTATTATCGGTAATGAACCTATCCAAAATTACCTCCGAGAAAACCAAGCTTAACTTGCCGGATGAAACGGATCGTTATCCTCCACGGGACGTCGGGCGTTTCGCTTAGTAGGTGCGCTGAAAAGGTCAAGGCTGCACTTTCCAAATTCGTTACTCTTGAACACGATGACCTCGAGGAGAGGATCAAGCGCCAACGCAGCTTTCGGCGCATGACAGAGGCCGTTTGGCAAGCTCCGCGTGACGTTGTTACCTCCTTTATTTGGCCCAAAGCCGCCCGCGACAGCATCTCCCACCTTCTAGCCAGCCAAGCGGAACTGGGACTTCTTACCTGCCACCTCACGTATTACCGAGGCCAAACTCACGAATTTTACGAACCGGGTGACCTCTTCCAGATCTATGAAGACGAGTGGTCCAAGCTAAGCAATACTAATAATCCACCGCCGCCGCTTCTAGTCATAACACTGATTGACGACGTCTACGACGTTTTCCTCCGCCTTTCACGTAGAGACGAAGTCTTCGACATTCGGCGTGCTATCTCGAACGAGTATCGCCGTAAAAAAAAGGAAGACCAGCCGACCGAGCGGGATTCTCAGTATGTTCTTGCGTTCGCGCAAGTAACGACCGTGATGTTACGAATACTGGATTGGAGAAGCCGGGAGATCTCGGCAGGGGATTCCCTAGCCACTCGGGCGTTAGGCAGAGCATTCGTTCTCGCTATAAAACATCCGGTTCAGACTGCAACTGATTTGATTCTCTCGGAAACGGGCTTCAGCTCCAAACAGTTTTTCCCATGCTACTTATCGCATCCGATTAGCAGACCGCGTAGAGAACAGAAAGATAAGAAGAAGAATAAAACAGGAGAGTGGCCCGACTTCGTCCGGCAGTTCCATAATTTTGTCATAATCTCTACAGACACCGAATTGGATACCAAGAGGATCCTCCTGTTCATGCCGACAGCAATCGATGAGCTCCGGATAGCAAACCGGGAGGATGAAAACTTTCCAACACTGCACCGGCGCTGGCCTCTCATTTCAGAGGACCCCGACACCCTTCTTTACGAGAGTCACAAAGACCACGGGACTTACGATGACTTCGAAAAGAGCGTTCTCCTGGAATCGATCTTCAACCCAGTGGGTTCTGCGCGCGAAAGCAACCTTGATGGTGGGGAAGGCCTTACGCGATTCGCGCCAGATGTATCAGCTGTTGCTACTAGGCTCTCTCCTGCAGCAAAGCTGGAGGTCAATGGACTCCTGATTAACTTGATTAATCAGATGCGCGCTCAGATTGCTCTTCGAGATCATACCTTGGTTCGTCAATGCGGTAGGTTCCTACTATACCGACCTCTCTTTGGGGAAGCTGTGATTAGTGGTGGCGTCGGCGCAGAACTTAAGAATTGGGAGGGTATTGCAAGGCATAGTCTCGAATTGAGACGCGCTCAAAGTCCAATTCCTTGGCCATGGGGCCCAGCGGTTTTTGTGCACAATCAACAAGACTTGCCGGAGCTGGACATCGAAAAGATCATAGTGAACGTAGCTGATCGGTTAAAAGTTAACTTTAGACATTTTAATCTGACAGTTGAGGGTAACGACTTTGAGGAGTGGCTTCGGCAGGCACCGCCGGTTCCCGACGACCTCTTAGGAGGAGGCCCAAGCCCGGAGGAGATAAGGACTTTCGAACAATCCGCCAAATCCTTCTACGACGAGGAGCGTTCGACTGCAGAGCATGACGTCAAGACCGGAGGTAGAGGGCCGAGGGAATTGCGGTTTGCGATTGTCTGCAATGATCTCGAAACAATGTCCGTCGAAGATCTAAAGCAAATGCTAACAACGCAAGTATTTCCTCGATTGATCGATTTCGAATCGCAGCTAGACTGAATTTTGTTGCGGCTCAGCGAGATCAGGACCTCAAAAGCGCAAACGCATACACTGTCCAACTTCTCTTGTTACCGGAGAGATCGCGTTTTGCTCCAGCGACTGTTTCCAACTCCCAAAGAAGCACCAATGTTAGTGTCGCGAATATTTCGTGCTATTTCAGCCACCTGTGATTTCTGAAATCCCGCCGACGCTTGATGATCATCCTCTGCGTTGTTGCGCCCACTAAGCGGTCTTTCGACCAGCGAGCCGCTCCAGTGACTGCCCGGCTTGTTCTCTTGACCGCTTAGTGGCGTGTGAGTAGTACAGGACGAAAGCCTTGTCTGACCAGCCCATCCACTCCTGAACGGTCTTCGGACTGACATTACTTTCCAGCAGATGAGTTGTGGCCGTGTGTCTGGCATCGTGAAGTACTAAGCCATCGCGCGTGCCACGACCGTATGGAACTCCCGCGCTTTCACAGGCCTCGCGGAGAATCCGGTAAAACTTTGGTGTGATATTGCCGCTACGTGAGAACACCAGATCCGTTTTTGACGCGTCGTAAAACTCGCGAAGAATTTCCATAGAAGTTGGTCCGAGCGGCCCGATGACTTTGTAGTTGCCGGTCTTGCCCTGTCTGATTCGCACTTGGCGAGCTTCCCAATTAATGCCAGTCTTCGGTATTAGGTTCATTTCACTATGTCGCACGCCATTCAAAAGACAGAACTGAACTTTGCGGCCAACCTTATAGCGGGCAATCGCTGATTGCACTTGTTCATCTTCGCGTTTGGGAGCAAATAGCTCGCCCAGGACCACTTTGATTTCATGCTCGCTCCACGTTCATTCTCTCCGACCATCGATAATCTTTGGCCTGGGAATTCGTGGCGGTCGCCATTGATCCAGGGCAGGGAAGTAGTTCTCGGCTTGATTGAACATAGCCACAATGATGTTTAGTTCGCGGTCGATTGATTGCGGCTTCAGTTCATCCCGCATTCTCTTGTCGATGTATCTCTTGCAATCAGCCTTCGTTACCTCATCAACGCAGAGACCAGGCGTGAGCAGGTTACAGAAATCCGCAAGGACCCGCCTGGCCCTCGTTTGCTCGCGAGAGTTCTGGATGTCGTCGGCGTATCGCTTGGCCAGGTCGGACAGCATCGGGCGATCTAAGGATACGGACAGTCCGAAGCGCCGCGTTGTCGCGTCGTGTTTGATCTTGTAGGCGACGGCCTCCGCGTCGGAACGCTTCAGAAAGAACCTGCGAAACCTGATCCCGTTAGTCAGCCGTGTATCAAGTCGGTAGACGTTTTTCTTGAGGCGACGTGAATAGACTTGTTCGATCATGGTAGCAGCGATTCCTCTTTGAACTAGCTCGCCAGCCGAAGAATCTTCCGGCGATCCCTTTCGGCCGCATGCGCCAGGACAATCTTCAACTCAACCAGGTCGTTAGCATGTGCACCAGCTGCAAATGAAGTGAAAAGAAATGGCTGGTCCCTGGGCTGTGGGATCAAGAGTCTTGCCGTTACGGACCAGGCCCATGGGAATCCGCTTTAGTAATAGTAACGCCAACAGGGTAACCGTAAACAACTTCCTCCCCAGGTTGAGGAGTTTGATCGATAATCAGTCCGGGCTGAGGTGGTAGGTCGCCACGTGTCGCCAACAGTCGAATGTTCAAGTTAGAGTTGTGAAGTTTGGTTTCGGCGTTTTCATAACTCAATCCTTTGAGCGCCGGGACCTTGGTTTGAGCTGGTCTCGACTGGCGCACACGTTGTAGGTCCAAACGTAGCGCCAAGAGAGCGATGGCCGGCAAGACTATATAAACAATGAACACTACGGTCGCAAGGACCGTGATTAGTAGTTTCTTTTTGCCTCGCATGCTGCAGCCAACGAGTACGCCAAGTAAAAATCTCATTTCGTCTGCTCCTTTGGACCTTTCTTATGATCGGTGGTCACACCGTCCGCCCCTACTTACTCTTCATAGTGGCTTTGGCGTAATCAATGCAGGTGATCGCGCATTGATGCGACATAGAATCCAGTCGATTGATTGTGGCGTACAGAACTCAGGCTTGTCAGGCTAATATTATTGTTCATGTCCAAAATGCTATCTACCATTGAGGCCAAGCATCTTCTCCGACTGTGCAAGATCGGAAGGTTGTTTGAGGTCCAGGAGTGGATCGCTTCGGGGAACTCGCTTCGTGTGCCAGCCGAACTAAAAACCACTCCGCTGAAGATTGCACTCGACACCGGTTTCCATAGTCTTGTCGAATTACTTGTTCGCAATGAGCCGAACCAAGACCTGAAGAATCGCGCGTTGCGGCACGCTCTCTCGCATAAACGCTTGGACCTTATTGACCTTTTGGTCTCACACGGTGCCGAGATCAGCTCAGTCCCATTCGTTGAAGCGCTGCTGCTTTGGGATCCAACTATCATTCGTTACTTTCTCGACCACGGTGCCGATTTCATCACCGGCTACCCTTTTGCCGAGGCTTTTGGCGAGAGAATTCGCACCGCGCTTAGTCCGTGGCGGGAGTGTAGGGAGAAATATCCGGATCTTGCTTGTCAGCTCCAAGAACAGGCCGATCGCGCGCTTCGGCATTTCTGCTTCAAAGGGGATTTGAAGTGGGTGAGTCTGCTCATGTGGGCAGGTGCAGATCCTCGTTCAAGTGGACCTATGTTGGATGATGATGACGATGATCCTGATGAGTACTTAACTGCCCTCACCGCTGCGGCATACTCAGAGAATTTCCAGATCCTGAAGCGTCTGAAGCCAGACGCGAAGAGAGACGGTGTCGACATTCTGCTCACAAATGCCGCCCGCCGCGGCCACGCCGATGTGGTGCAGTATTTGTTGGGACTCGGAGCGAAATCGAAGGACAAGCCCAACGGTGGTTCGACAGCTCTCGATGACTGTCTCGAGAGCTTCCGATACGGAACCTTTAGACTCAGGCTTTACCATGCAGACTACGGTCGGAAGTCGAAGGCATCGAAATATGACGTATCCGATAGGCGCGCGACCGTTCAGCTTCTACTTGAAGCAGGAGCCCTCTGGCGGCCGGACGACGCTCGCCAGGTGGCTGAGGTGCGGCGAAGTTTGTACGAGTGCGAAGCGGACGTGACACTGGAATTAGTCGAACGACTGGTGAAGCATGCGGCATGTACTCAAGACACGATTAATGATCTGCTGCGAACACCAGCGATGAAGAAACATCTCATGCCGGAGGCGAGAAAATTCGGTCTGATGGGGTTCGACATCCGCACGAGGGAACAGAAGGTGGAAGACGAGCGACAGAAAGAGGCATATCTCCAATGGAATCTTCATCAGCTCGCGTCCAGGTACGACCGCGCAAAAATTTATGAGGAGATCTGGGCAGAACCGATCCAGCATGTTGCGAAGAGATATAGTATTTCCGACGTTGGCCTCGCAAAGGTCTGTAAGAAGCTCAATATTCCGCGGCCAGGTCTCGGTTACTGGGCCAAAAAGGCAGCCGGTAAGCCGATACCGAAACGGCCTCCGCTTCCGGATTTATTGACGTGAGGAATCAAACACTGCGTGCCAGGATCGAGGCCGTATCAACCGTCCGGCGTTCGTGATAAAGTTCAGCGCAGCGTGCCCAAATCGAGTTCACGTGCTGTGAAAAGGTCTCACTCAGTTAACAGTTTATTTAGTGTCCATTTGATGACCAACTGCACACCGAAAGTGTAGTCTGCGGACTCAGTGCGGAAAGCGAAACTTGGGAAGTTCGCACCGTTTTCAGTTTTCCTGAGTAATACGAGAGAAGGGAATCAATCGCTCCAGGCCCCCCTTCGGCATTACCTAAATCATTTCGTTTCAATCATTTACCAGAAATCAAATTATGAGGGAGTCAGCTGCCGCCTTGGACGAGCCTCTTCTAATCGTTGGAGTTCAACTCCTTACCGGTGAATCCCCTCCGGTAAGGGTGTTCGAGTTCGACCTTCGGCACAAGATGTGGCAGGAAGAGCACTACCCCAGTACGGCAAGGGTCTACCTTAGCAGTTCTGGAGTTTAGCCCATTCTCATTGACAGATATTGCCAATAGCGCGGTGAACAGGACTTACAATTGTGACGTGTCGAGAAACGCTTTAGCGGCCGGGCTAAGATGTTTGTCTTTACGGTAGACAATTTTTAACTCGCGACGAATTTGAAGGTTCCGTACTTTCACCGTAAGCAGAGTCTTTGCTTTCAACTCACTCTCCACCGCGAACGCGGAAATAAAATGCAATGCCCAGTCCATTCTGTACTGCCTTCTTGACAGATTCGGGATTGGCCATCTCCATGACTGCCTCTGCCTCGATGCCGGATTTGCGCAGATGGGCGGCAACGACGGCGCGAGTCGCTGAGCCTTGTTCGCGAAAAATGAATAGCTCCTTGGAGAGTTCCTGTGGTTTGACTACCCTCCTGCCGGCAAGAGGCGAGGTGCACTTCGATCTTGGGGTAGCGACGTTTGAAGTGAGCGATAGTTCGCGAAATAAGATACATGCCAGGCGTCGTGCTGGCACCGATTCGCAAGAGCCCGCGCTCCAGTCCTTGTAGTTCATCGATTGCCTGCCGGGCATCGCTCATTGCCGCAATGATCCGAGTGGCATACGGAACAAGAAGTTGACCGGCCTCAGTCAGCGCGATCTTTTTCCCCAATTGTTCAAAGAGCTTCGAGCCCAGGTCTCGCTCCAGTTCCCGCATTCGCACGGAGACGCTCGGCTGGCTCAGATTAACTTCCTCGCCGGCGCGGGTGTAGTTCAAATGCTTCGCAACGCTCAGAAAAACTTGTAAGTCACGAACGTCCATAGGGTCATTGCGGTTAACTATCGTAACCATTGGAACAATTCATTTCCCCAATGATTCCAAGAATACTACCATGCACCGATTGAAGGGACGGCACAATTTCTATGCGAATAAAGCTAACCATAGCCGCGCTGTTTTTGCTCGCATCTCTCGGAATAGCCCAGACACCAACTCGCTCAGACACCTGGGAGCCACTTAGAGCCTTAGTTGGTATCTGGGAAGGAACCGGAAATGGCCAACCGGGCGTATCAAAGGTTCAACGTGAGTACCGATTCGTGCTCAACGATAAGTACATCCATGTGGAAAACAAGAGTACCTATGACCCTCAGCCAAAGAATCCAAAAGGAGAAGTTCATCAAGACTGGGGAATGGTTAGCTTCGATAAAGGAAGAAAGACATTCGTCCTCAGGCAATTCCACGTTGAAGGTTTTATAAATCAGTATGTGATGACCAGTACGAGCGCTGACGGTAAGACCATAGTGTTCACCTCGGAGAGCATCGAGAACATTCCGGCGGGATATAGAGCCCGCGAAACCTACAAGATACTAGGTCCCGACGAGTTCAAAGAGGTCTTTGAGATCGCAGAGCCTGGAAAGGACTTTGAGCTTTACAGTGAAGGCCATTTCAAACGCAAGAAGTAACTCGGACGCAAAGCCAAGAAATAGTCAGGCAGACGAGGTCTTGCGCGAGTGGCGCGAGTCAGCCTTCTACTGGCAAAAACACCTCGCCACCATCCGAACGATGTTCCAGCCTGTTACCGAGGCTCTTATCAAGGAAGCCGAGCTGATCGAAGGCGAGCAGGTGCTTGATGTTGCTGGTGGGTCGGGTGAACCTTCGCTCACTATCGCGGAGACGGTTGGGCCAACCGGGTCAGTCACCTATACCGACGCTGTGGCGGAAATGGTGACCGCAGCTGAAAGCGAAGCGCAGCTACGTGGATTAACAAACGTCACGTTCCGGCAATGTGCGGCTGACGCTCTGCCATTTGAGAACAATTCGTTTGACGCGGTGGTTTGTAGACTCGGAATAATGTTCTTCCCTGATCCTTTGGCTGGTCTACGCGAGATGTTGAGGGTAACAAAACGTGAGGGCGTGTTATCTCTCGCAGTGTGGGGCAAAAGCGACCTCAACCCGTTTTCTTATCTGATTACCGATGTCGTTGCCCGCCACTTTGAACCCACTGAACCTGCCGATCCTAACGCGCCGGGCGCCTTCCGATTCGCCGAGCCGGGCAGTCTGGCTCGGATTCTCGCGGACGCCGGAGCGGTTGATGTCAGAGAGCGCGAACTGAAGTTTAATATTGCCGCGCCTATCTCGCCGGAACAGTTTTGGGAACTGCGCGCGGAGACCTCGGGAACACTTCGAGAGAAATTGGCCACGCTTTCTCCATCCCAAGTAGATCTCCTGAAAAAAGAGGCGCAGCTAGCATTCCGGAAATACTCTTCGAACAACCAGATGAGTATTCCAGCACAGATGATCATTGTGACCGGGCGGAAACCTTAATGGCTATACCAGGAATCGCCAACAGGGAATCAAGAACTACGATCGCTCAACTGAGTGAAGCGCTAGCTGAGACTCGTGCGCGAACGTTGGAGCTGGTAAACGACCTTAGCGAAGAGCAGTTGATCGGTCCGCGTTTGCAGATCGTGAATCCTCTCAGGTGGGAGAATGGGCATATCGCATGGTTTCAGGAGTTCTGGGTCTTAAGGCACTTAGGTAAGCAGTCGCCGATATTGAAACACGGAGACGAGCTTTACGATTCAGCGCGAGTCGCTCACGACACGCGTTGGCATTTGCCATTGCCTGAGCGAGACGAAACGCTGGTTTACATGCAGCGAGTTCTTGAGCGTGTAATCGATCAGGCAAGTGAAGTGATCCACGACCTATGGCCGTGAGTGCAGAACATCCAGTCTACTGGCAGCTAGAAGACAACGGTCGCTGGTTGCGCCGCAACTTCGATCAATGGATCGCGCTGGATGAGCGCCTACCCGTCGTCCACATCAACTGGCACGAGGCCAACGCTTATTGTCGTTGGGCGAAGCGGCGGCTCCCAACGGAGACGGAATGGGAGAGAGCGGCCAGTGCTGGGTCCTCGGAGAGTCTAAGGAGGCACAAGCGACGATATCCCTGGGGCGATGATTCCCCTACGTCGGAAAATGCAAATCTTGATTGGCGAACCCTGGGATGCATTCCAGTCGACGCTCTACCGGCAGGTGATAGCGCGCTCGGATGTCGGCAAATGATCGGCAATGTGTGGGAATGGACGGCTAGCGACTTCCAGCCATATCCCGGCTTTGTCGCCGGGCCATACAAAGAATATTCCGAGCCCTGGTTTGGAAATCATAAAGTCCTTCGTGGTGGTTGTTGGGCAACTCGTTCAAGCCTCATTCATAACAGCTATCGAAATTTCTACACGCCTGATCGTGGCGACGTATGGGCAGGCTTCCGCACGTGTGCGCTACAGAGTTAGAAACCATGAGGATTGGCATAGTCACTCCGGCTCCGCCGGACTCACGCCACGGGAATCGCATCACTGCGCTTCGCTGGGCGACGATTCTTAGACGCCTTGGCAACCAAGTCTCGATATTACAGACGTACGACGGTAATCCATATGATTTGTTAGTAGCCTTGCACGCTCGCAAGAGCCATTCTGCGATCATCAACTTTCGGCAGCAGCACCCTGGAACTCCGATCATCGTCACCCTCACCGGAACAGATCTCTATCGTGATATTCGGATCAATCATTTGGCAAAAGAATCGCTGGTTATAGCGACGAGGATTATTGTGCTGCAGCCGAAAGCGGTCGAAGAATTGCGGCCAACTTGGCGAAAGAAGACGCGTGTAATCTATCAGTCAGTTGAGGACAGGCAGGCTCTGAACGGCACGAGCAGCGGGTCAGCGAAGCCTAAGGCCAGCAAGCCTGAAGCTAATAAACGATCCAATGGCAACTTTGATGTGTGTGTAATCGGACACCTTCGTGCTGTGAAAGATCCGTTTCGCACTGCCATGGCGTCGCGATTGCTTCCTGATTCGTCACAAATCCGAATCTTGCAGGTCGGTGGCGCGATGACCGACGCCATGGCTAACAGAGCGCGCAAGGAGATGAGTGTCAATAAACGCTACCGATGGCTCGGTGAGCAGTCACAGTCACACGCCCTCCAAATACTTAAGAAGAGTTCTCTTTGTGTACTTTCATCTCGGATGGAGGGAGGCGCGAACGTGTTGTCGGAGGCAATAGTAGCTTCCGTGCCGATTCTTGCTTCGCGCATTGACGGAAATGTCGGCATTCTGGGCGCAAATTATCCCGGCTATTTTGAGGTTGGTGATACAAGACAGCTAGCACGATTGTTGACGCGAGCGGAAAGGTCTTCTGAATATCTCGCAGAATTAAAGGCGTGGAGCGAGAGCCTAACCAGCCTTGCTGATCCCGCGAGAGAGGAACAAGCGTGGTTTGCTTTGATCAATGAATTTCGTACGCGGAAATAAACGGCATCGTCTGCGAGGTAGCTATGAAAAAGAATCGAGGTTTTATTTCCACATTCGTTTTGGTAGCGATCTCGGCTGTCAGCTGCGCTCAGAACCCCTCTAAGAAAGAGGCAACCCCTTCCGCCTCGGTTGGACCAGAACTTCGCTGGAAGTATGAGACCGGCGGTTGAGTGTTCTCGACCCCTGCGGTCGTAGGGGACGTAATGTTCATCGGTTCTTGCGCGGGGAACTTTTACGCGATCAACAAAACCACGGGTCAGTTGCAATGGAGCTATGACATCCGTAGAGACGGCAACCAGCAGAGCTTCCACGGTGATCCGCTAGTGACAAATGATCTGATCCTCATCGGCACCGACAAGTCCTGCGACCCGAATGGCGTTGGACACGTTTATGCTTTCGAGCGAGACAGTGGAAAAGTGCGCTGGAAGTACCGCTCGACTAGCGTTCCTACAGACGTGATTCAACTCAATTCAAGCGCGTACTTTGGCAGTTTTCAGGACAACTGGTCTTCCGTAGATCTTCGCACTGGAGGCTTGAACTGGAGTTTTTCTCCTGGCGCACCAAATAAGGACTGTGACATGCCCAAGTCACCAGTAACGGACGGGAATCGCTTGTTCATTGTGGGGCTAGACGGAGTGATCTACTCGCTGAACGCTTTGTCCGGTCGGGTGAGTTGGAAGCTCAAGCTCCCCGCATCTCCATCGACAGGGCTGGCGCTCAGGGACAAGACCATTTATGTCGGCACGAATGATCAACGCCTCTATCGCCTTAACGCGGAAACCGGCGCAGTAATATCGGAGCTAGCTACCGAAGCCAAACCTATCGGGAGGTTGGCATTCGCCAACGACTCACTATTCCTGTTCTTGCAGAACACCTCCGAAAGGGTCGGTTACATTACCTCCGTAGATTTGAAGTTGACCGGCGTCCGCTGGAAACAGCGATCGTTTCCTGACTGGGCCTCCGAACGCCCTCATTTATGGAAAGACGCCGTCGTAGCCGGGAACTGTCGTGGCGGACTGGCTGCGTTCCGAGCTACCGACGGTGAGCCCCAATGGAATCTCAGCCTCAAGGGATGCATTCGGAGTATCGGCAGTTCAGGAAACATGTTATTCGCAGGCGTACAGGAAGGAACTATTTACGCCTATGAGCTATCGGCGAAACCCTAAGACGGTTCGTATTCAAATTTTCGGTGCCCTTTGACTGCCTACCATCTTGGTGCCGCCAAACGTCGAAAGGAGATTCAACTATGAGTCGGACACTTGCTTTCGTATACGGGTTGATTAGTTATTTAGTATTTTTCGGGTCGTTCCTCTACGCCATCGGCTTCGTAGGAAACATCGTGGTGCCGAAGTCAATTGATTCCGGCAGACCAGGGCCGCTGCTGCCATCGCTGACCGTTGATGCAATCCTGCTTGGCTTATTTGCTATTCAGCATAGTGTGATGGCTCGTCCGGGATTCAAGCGATGGTGGACCAGTCTTATCCCTGAACCGATCGAACGCAGCACCTACGTCCTGATTTCCAGCCTGCTGTTAATTCTGCTTTTCTGGCAGTGGCGTCCAATCCTGAGCGTTGTATGGAGCGTAACGAACCCTGTCGGTAGTCTCGTGCTCACAGCTCTCTTTTGGGCCGGGTGGTTGCTTGTGCTGCTAAGTACGTTCGTGATTAACCACTTCGATCTGTTCGGACTCAGGCAGGTCTACTTATTTCAAAAGGGCAAGGCATATACGAACCTGATTTTCAAGAAACGCTTTTTCTACAAGTTCGTGCGCCACCCTCTCTTGCTCGGGTTCATTATTGCTTTTTGGGCAACGCCGAAAATGACTCTTGGTCATTTGGTCTTTGCCTTAGCGACCACGGCTTACATTCTAATCGCGATTCAGCTCGAAGAGCGCGATTTGACCAACATTCACGGTGATGCGTACCGGGAATACCAGCGAGAGGTCTCTATGCTCATACCTCTACCGAAGAGCAAGCAAACGCCTGAGCGTTATCGCCAGAGAAAAGCAGCGGGAGATCTGGAGGTATCATAAATCGTACGTTTAAAACTCTTCTCATTCTAAACCTGTTGGCCCTCTCGGTGATTCTGGCGAAGCCTTTCATCCTGGTGCGCCTCGCGGACGCGCAATCGTCTGCCAAAGTTCAAGAAAAAGACAATCAGGAATTGGCCCGATTGATGGATGAAGATCAGGCCGATCGGATGCCGCCAGCTGGCAAATCCATTGACTGGAAGACTGTCGCCGCGCGCGAGGATTCTCGACTAAAGCGTGTGAAGGAGATTTATTCGCAGAACCAACTTCGAACGGGGAACGATTTCTTTAATGCTGCCTTGGTGCTGCAACACAGCAACACGCCGGAAGATTATCTTCTGGCACATGAGCTGTGTGTAGTGGCAATCAGCAAGAGACGCGGAATCGAATCGCTGGCAGCGGCCAGTGAAGATCGCTTCTTAATGAGTATCGGTCGGCCACAGCGATTCAGCACGCAATACGAATCCGACGGCCCAAGTCAGCCATACAAACTCTATAAGATCGAGTCAGGTGTGACTGATGAGTTGCGACGGATAATGATGGTTCCCTCACTCGCGGAAGCCAAAGCGCGCGAAGCAGAGCTGAACAAGGAGCGTTGAACCAGCAGAGTTCATCTCCGTCACTGAATTAGATTAAGTCGACGACAGAGGCCGTTCGATGCCTGTTGCGTTTAGCGCGGCGTTTCCTCCTCATGCCGCTATTCGAACGAAGGTCTGTGGGATGAAATGAGACCACGGGCGAGTCAGGAGAATTGGTATGAGAGTCTTTTATGCCACAGTCGCTACCCTGATGAGCATGTCGGTTGCGCACGCGCAAGAGCCAAAACGAAAACTCTCAATCCCTTCTACCATCCACATCTCAAGTGATGCGCCTGGAATCCGGCACGCCGAAACGTGGCTGGCGGTCAATCCCCGCAACCCTCAGAACAGAATTGTCGCTTCGATGACGCTTGCACCTCATGGCGGATTGGTCGTTTACGCTTCAACCGATGGCGGCAAGTCATGGCGGTGCGCTAAACACGGTGAGCGCGAAGCACTGACCGTCGAGGGAGGTGATCCGGTGATCGCGTTCGATTCAGCCGGCACTGCGTATTTCGGTTATCTCGCGCACGGCTTCAAGATCAGTCGGTCAACCGATGGCGGACTCACGTGGTCCAGTCCCGCAACCGTCCCTGGCAGTGGCTATGACAGACCGTGGCTAGGCGTTGACCAAAATAATGGTCACATCTACGCCGCTGGAAAACTGCCAATCCAAATTCTCGAAGGTGTTGGGGAACGTGAAGTCATTGGGTTTTCTTCATCGCAAGATGGAGGACGCACGTTTGGTTTCCCAAAGTTATTGTTGCCAGCTGCGCCGCAAGAAAAAGCGTTGCACCTCGTGAGCGACATGGCGGTCCTGCCAGACGGTACGATTGTATTGATCTATGTCACATATGACTTTCCTCCCGGCGAACTACTAAAAGGGAGATTTTGGTCGCTGGTGTCCACAGATGGTGGACACACTTTTGCAGGACCGTATTTGGCGGCTGAACATCGCAGCTACGGTCACGTCCGAGAATGGCAAAGCTTGAAAGGGCTAGGCGGCGGCCACTTGGCCGTAGACACCTCGAATAGTTCGCAGAAAGGCCGGTTGTATTTTGCCTGGCAGGACGTGGCTGGAGAGAGGTTCCAAATCGTATTGGCGACTTCTTCAGATGGCGGCAAGACATGGACCAAGCCGCTGCGAGTTAACGACAACAAGACCGCGTCCAATCAGAGCAACGTCGGGATTGCTGTGAATGCTCAAGGCACCGTCGGCATAATCTGGAATGACCGCCGCGACGATCCATCCGACAATTGTTTTCGCCCGTACTTTACTGCGTCATTCGATGGCGGTAAGAGCTTCCTCGCAAATCAAAAAGTTAGTGATGATGGCGGTTGCACGGTCACGCCGGATGGTAAACCTTCCCCCGAGCGCTATCCGAATGGCGGGGAAACTTTCGGGATGGTAGCGCTACCGGATGGAACGTTTCAGATTGCCTGGATCAATGGCAAATCAGGCGTCTGGCAATTGTATTCAAGCGTCATTCGCTTAGACGCGCCGCCGCAGTGAGGAAATAGGCTGTCGGTCTATCGTGCAGCGCAGGTATTGAGGAAGTCCGACTGAGTCACGGTCCTTTCAGTTCACTCATCAACGAATCCAACTGGCCGTTAAGCTGGTTGAGTTTTGCCTGGGAGGCTTGCAACTCCGTATCGAGAGCGGTTTCGCGGTTGCTCAAGCGCTCGCCCTCTTGAGTGAGTCTCGCCAAATTAGCTTGCCGCCCTTAATTCGCGAACTCTAAGTCTGCGTGAGCGCTCAGATCAGGCGTGCGATCCAACAGGTCCTCGGCGTCCTTGATCTGTTGCTCCATCTGAGGCTTCGCGGCTTTCATCTCCGCGACCTGTGAATGGAGGTTCTCTAACTGACGACTAAGCGCATCGACGTGAGCCTGTTGGACTCTCACCCGTTCAATCAACATCTGGAACCGAGTGTTACTAACAGTCGCCCGCTGGACTGCCAGACGCAGCTCGCGAACTTCTGTGAGCAGTTGCTTGAGGGTCTGATCACGCTCTCCCTGCGCCGAGTCCGCAGGCTTGCTGATCTGCGCTTGTGCTCTTGCGGAAGAGACAAAGCATAAGGTGACGAGAGCGAGGAAGCACCCCAACGTTAAGCGTTTCGTGAATGACATGATCGTCTCCTTTCAAAGTTCCAATGCCGTTGACTCGTTACTATCCGATTTTCCGAGAACTCTCGCGTTCAATCAATGATTGGACGGGACACTGTTTAGGACATCGGAAATCTCGGGCGATATCGGGAGAGAGTTTACTTCGTAGAAGTGCTTGACCGAGCGCAACGCGGGCATACCGTAGGGCGCATTCTGAAACTCCTTGTGCCTATGGATTGCCTGTACAGCTTCGGGCAAGGTGGCTTCAATACGTTTTGCGAGTTCGTCTTGGCGATGCGCGCGCAATTCCGTAGCCTCGAATGCCTTCTCCATCACGCTCACAGTATAAGAGTTGGCATACTGCTGCTGATTTAGTCGGCCCATAATAATGGAAATGACCAGCGCGCCGACGAACAGACTGCCAAGGAAAATTAGAATTTGCTTGACTCTATTCTTCATGATTCGTCTCCCAGTTAAGACTCAATGTTTGCCGAACACTCTCAACCTTAGGCTCAATATGATACCTGAGTCGGAGCGGCGTGGTAATCATAGTCGTTGTAGAAAAACCCCTAACAAATCACAAGTTGTAGATGACAGGGGTAAGGCGACGTACAAGGCGCTCTTGGCCGGAGGCAGCTCGGGATTCAATGCCTTGCTCGGTGGTGGCCGCTCCGATGATGGCCAGTATGCACGATTGGAAGCCCACGGATTCTACTGGACGGCATCAGAGAGTGATCCGGCCATCGGATGGTTCTACAACTTTGGTCGAGGCGGGCAAGCTCTCCATCGTCAAAGCGGTGGCGAGAAGCAGAGAGCATTTTCCGTTCGGTGTGTCAGGGAGTGACGAGTCAAAATCCTGTCCCGCCTCTGGTGAATAGACCGCAGGCAACGCATCGGTTTGGCTTCGAACCCCTACGCGCGCATCCTGGCAAACGATCTGGCAACGCGGAAGGCTGGTTTCGATCACGGAAGGGGTCCCGTTGCTTGCTGTGGGCGCGGGCCGAAGTACTAATTCGGCACCACGAGAGATCAAAGAAGTTTTTGGTGTCTGTTTGGTGTCTATTATTGGAGAGCACCAGAGAGCCTATAGAGAATCTGAGAGACTTTAGAGAAATTTCTTAAATCGAGCAGGGTGAGTGGGTTGTGGGCAACTCATTCGTGCAGAACAAGTTAGAGGGAGCGGCGGAGTCGTTTCCCCCCTTCGGCACCATACCCTTTCGAATTCTCCTTAATAATCGTGGCTTTTTTGGAACGGAGTCCAAGCGGAGTCCAAGCGCTTGGTTCCCGGCAAAGTCATCGAGCCCGGTCATAGCCCGGTCTC
>DASQPD010000098.1:0-2384 GCA_035644135.1 Pyrinomonadaceae bacterium | reverse complement strand
CTGCTTGTTCTCCCGATATCAAACCTGGTGGCGACCGGGCAGGTAGAGTTGGGTGATTCGGTCTACGTGGACTTGGACGATAGCGGTGGCGACGTCGCGTTCTCGAAACGTCACGGCACACCGACGATCAGCGACCTATGTATTCCTGAGGGAGAACTTAATCCGTTTTATGGAGTTGCCGTACAAAGCCAGCAAGTTGGCGCCATGGCATAACAAGAGCTACGAGCAGGGAATCCAAATGTCTAGAAGAAGAAAAATAAGAAGGAAGATGCTATCGCGACGGAGACAGCTGATAGCTCGTCGAACTGAAACTCGGCGAAACATTCCATCGAATCCTCCGGATGAGGAACTACGAGCGTGTTAGCTGCGCGCGATTGAAGGGGAGAAAGAGATGAGTAGCGTTACAAGCGTTCTAGCAGAACCATCGGGTTACTTCGTGCAACCGGCTACAGCACGTCCGCTGAACAACCGCACCCTTAAAGTTGGTAGTCGTCAAAATTTGCGGATTGCGCCCGCAGCTGTGAGTGATCTGTCGGTCATTTACCCCGAAGCGGTCGTGGCTTCAAGTCAGGAACTTGGATGGCAGAATCTACGCGCGCTTGAGATGCGGCACACGATATCGGAATGGACCACGCCTCCGCTGGAGAATCACTGCATCATCATTCAATTGGGACCGTCGGCGGACGCTACGGTAGAGATCGGTGATCAGAGTTTTGAGCAAAGTCTAGAGCCTGGAGCGATCACCATCGTTCCAGCTGGAATGTCAATGGATTGGCGTCAGGGGGATGACAAGCCAAGTGAGGCACTTCATCTGTATCTCGATCCCCAATTTTTGCGAACGACCGCCGAATCCTTAGATGTTGATTACAGTCAGATTTCTATTGCTCCTCAGTTTGGAATCAGAGACGAGCACATCCATCACATCGGGATGTCTTTGCATCATGAACTGAAAGACGCGAACGTGGTGGGACGACTGTATGCCGATTCCCTGGCTAAGGTGCTCGCGATGCAGCTTGTCAGACGCTACAGCCATTTCAAGGATTTACGGACGAGTCGTGGCGGAATGGCTCCTCGAAAACTACGCAAAGCTATCGAGTTTATCAACAATAACCTTGACGAGGAGCAGGCGGTAGGATTGGCTGCGGTCGCTGGCGAAGTGCAAATGAGTTACTCACACTTCGCGCGTGCGTTTAAACAATCCATGGGAGTCAGTCCTAACGTCTACATGACTGAACAACGGATTGCGCGTGCCAAGAAGATGCTGACAGAAACAGATCTCCGGATTGCGGACATCGCGCTGCGGGCTGGTTTTGCAAGCCAGAGTCATTTTACCAGCACTTTCCGCAAGCTTGTCTGGACCACGCCTAAAGCTTTCAGAGACACGCGGTAGATGTTGATGACAATTAGGGGACAGGAAGAAATGGTTGAACTTGGCGGCGCAGAGCGGTTAGTAGACTTCGCTGATGCCTTGGTTGATGACCCTGCTCATATCACAAAATACCGCGCGATTGGTCTGGCGGAAGGACTGCAACAAGGCTCCGAGGCCGAGGTGCTCTGGGCGTGGCAGTGGTTAAGCGATCACCCCGAAGTCACGAACCGGCTCCAGGAGTGGTTTTCCCGTCGGGTCGCAGAACTGAAGGAGATGGGCCGTATAAAGTGAGAATGAGAGGAAGACGAATAAATGCAAAACGCAACTCATTTAAGTGAAAAGACGAAAGCTGCTTTTCGAATTCCGACCGATCTTACCGCCGAAAAAGTTGCGCAGATATCGAGTTCGTTGACCCAGCTGCTAGCCGACGTATTTGCACTATTAGAAAGAAGCGGCAGGTAAAGGAAAGAGCAGAGGTTGAGTACGAACCGTAACAACTTGTTGGCGAGTGTTCGCGACCTTGTGAACTGAACATGATGACGAACACTATGCCGCGGACGACATCCACGAAGACTAGCGACCTCGATCTGCACTTTCTTGATCTCGCACTTGCATTGGCGGTCAAGGGTGAAGGCCAGGTGAAACCCAACCCGCTAGTAGGATCTGTTATCGTGAGCGATGGCATCATAGTGGGCCAGGGCTTTCACCCCTATGAAGGCGTCAAACACGCAGAGGTATTGGCTCTCGAACAAGCTGGGAGTCTCGCGCGGGGCGCAACAATCTACGTTAATTTGGAGCCCTGTTGTTACCTGGGAGATGGCAAACGCACTCCTCCGTGCAGCGATGCTTTGATCGCCGCCCAAGTGAGACGAGTCGTTTGTTGCATCACAGATCCGAATCCCAGAGTCAACGGGAGAGGAGTAGCTGTGCTGCGTGAAGCGGGCATTGCTGTCGCAGTTGGCCTTAGGATTTCCTCGGCAAGAATACTTAATTCCGAGTACCTGAGATCTGTAGT
>DASQPD010000097.1:0-37637 GCA_035644135.1 Pyrinomonadaceae bacterium | reverse complement strand
GAGGTGATCGCCGGTGAAGGTAACATTGTCACCGCCGGCGGCATCGACACGCATGTCCATTACATCTGCCCGCAGCAGATCGAGGAGGCGCTTTATTCAGGCCTCACCACAATGATGGGCGGTGGGACAGGGCCAGCGGTTGGAACGGCTGCCATGACTTGCACTCCAGGACCCTGGCATATTGCGCGGATGCTCCAGGCTGCCGATGCATTTCCCATAAATATCGGCGTTTTCGGCAAAGGCAATGCAAGCCTGGCACCGGGTCTCGTCGAGCAGATCGAGGCCGGAGCGTGCGGCCTGAAGCTTCATGAAGACTGGGGTACAACTCCCGCTGCCATCGATTGCTGCCTCTCTGTCGCGGATGACATGGATGTGCAGGTTGCTATTCATACCGACACGTTAAACGAGAGCGGCTTCGTCGAAAATACAATCGCCGCTTTCAAGGGCAGGACCATTCATACATTTCATTCTGAAGGAGCGGGTGGTGGACATGCCCCGGACATCATCAAGGTCTGCGGTGAAGCAAATGTCCTTCCAGCTTCGACAAGTCCGACGCGTCCGTACACGGTGAATACGACCGATGAGGCGCTCGACATGGTCATGGTCACTCATCACCTCGACCGTCGTGTTCCTGAGGATGTCGCCTTCGCCGAGAGCCGCATCCGCAAGGAAACAATAGCGGCCGAGGACATTTTGCACGATTTGGGCGCGCTCTCGATCATGTCGTCGGATTCTCAGGCAATGGGCCGCGTTGGAGAAGTGATAATCCGTACATGGCAGACCGCCGATAAAATGAAGAAGCAATTCGGGCGGCTGGCCGAGGAGAAAGGGGACAACGACAATGTCAGGGCGCGGCGCTATATCTCGAAATACACAATCAATCCGGCGATAGCTCAGGGCATTTCTGCTTACGTCGGCTCAATTGAAGTCGGAAAGCTTGCGGATATCTGCATCTGGCAGCCAGCCTTTTTCGGCGTGAAGCCCGACATGGTGCTGAAAAGCGGCACGATCGCCGCAGCCATCATGGGCGACCCCAATGCTTCCATTCCTTCCCCCCAGCCGCAATATTTTCGCCCGATGTTCGGTGCGTTCGGGCGCTCCTTGACGGAAAGCTCCGTCACGTTCGTCAGCCAGGCAGGACTACAAAACTGCAAAGAGCTCGGACTTGCAAAAAGGCTTCTTCCTGTGAAGAACACGCGCAAAATCGGCAAGCGCTCAATGATCTTGAATAGCGCCACTCCAAACATGGAAGTTGACCCGGAGACTTACGAAGTGCGGGCTGATGGCCGGCTTCTTACCTGCGAACCAGCAAGAATTTTGCCCATGGCGCAACGTTATTTCATGTACTGAGTATCAGTATGCAATCCGCTCCTACTCATCGCCCCGCTGGACATTGGCCGAAGGAAAAGGCGGCTGGATCGCTCACTCTCGATTTTGACGCGAGACATCGCCGTCGCATTCGCCTGACTTCGGATCAAGGTGAAGACGTCCTTCTCGACCTTCCGAAAGCGGTCGCGATGGCCGATGGAGATGGGTTGCAACTCGAAGATGGCAGATGGCTAAAGGTTCAGGCCGCGGCCGAAGTGATCATCGAAGTCAGGCATAACGATCCTAATCAACTGGTGCGCCTTGCCTGGCATCTCGGCAATCGGCATTTGCCCACTGAAATCAGAGACCAGCTTCTTCGCATTCGACCTGACCATGTGATCGAGCACATGCTTCTTGGCTTCGGAGCAGATCTGGTAAAAGTGCAGGCCGCTTTCCAGCCTGAAGGCGGTGCTTATGGCGGTCACGGACATCATCACAACCATGATGACGAGGGACATCATCATGACTGATGAACTTCACCATTTGCCGGCACTCGCCCTGCTGAGACAACAGAGCTGGCTTTCGCCCGGATTCCCTACGGGCTCATACAGCTATTCCCATGGCATCGAATGGGCTGTGGAAGTGGGTCATATAAATGACCGCGAGAGCCTTGTCGATTGGCTGGAAGCAGATCTCTGCTATGGCTCGGGACGAAATGAAGCGATTTTCTTCAACGAGGCCTGGCGGTGTGTGGCAGAGGATGATCGTCCAAAGTTATTCGAAGTGGCGGAACTGGCGGCGGCGTTTCGCGGGACCTCGGAATTTGCACTTGAGTCATCACAGCAGGCGGCAGCCTGTCTCTCAACGCTACGTCGAGTATGGCCCGATAGCGTTCTAGACTGGCTTTACGAAATACTTCGCGAACGCCATGTTGCGCCTGCTCTGGCCGTTGTTCTTGGAGTTCGCTCGGCAAGGCAACACATTCCGCCTGATCTAGGGTTGCCTGCGTTCCTGCTAAGCCTTACTACCAATTTGGTAACCGCTGGTGTTCGACTCATTCCTCTCGGTCAGACTGATGGACAGCTTGCGATCGCGGCGCTGGAAGAAGCAGTGCTCGCCGCAAGCGAGCAAGCTAACAACGCCACGATCGATGATCTTGGATCGGCCGCGTTCATGCTGGATCTTTCCTCCGTGGCCCATGAAACACAATACACGAGGTTATTTCGCTCATGACCGAACAGGCCAAAACTACTATAGATTCTCAAACCCGCTCTAGCGCAGGTCATCATGGTCCATTGCGTGTCGGGATTGGCGGCCCGGTAGGTTCAGGCAAAACCGCACTAGTTGAAATGCTGTGTAAGCAACTTCGTGACACGTACGACATTTACGTCATCACAAACGACATTTATACGAAGGAGGACCAGCTCATTCTCACACGCGCGCAAGCGCTGCCCGAGGAACGCATTATGGGTGTCGAGACAGGAGGCTGTCCTCATACTGCAATTCGCGAGGATGCGTCCATGAACCTTGCTGCGATTGAAGAGATGAATGCGAAATTCCCAGATGCAGAATTGTGCTTTATCGAATCCGGAGGCGATAACCTCGCGGCAACGTTCAGTCCCGAACTGGCTGACCTAACGATCTATGTGATCGACGTCGCGGAAGGTGAAAAGATACCTCGCAAAGGCGGCCCCGGTATTACGCGGTCCGATCTTCTCGTCATAAACAAGATAGATCTAGCACCTCTGGTCGGCGCAAACCTGGACGTAATGAAAGCGGATACGCAGAGAATGCGCGCCCAACGACCTTTTGTTTTTACCAATTTGAGAAGTGGCGAAGGTGTCGATCGAATTGCAAGCTTTGTGATCGAGAAAGGCGGAATAGCAAAATCGGCTGCGTAATCGTCTCAGTGCATCTTACAGCTATGCCAGGAGTCTCCCGGTTTTCAACACACTTCGGCGAAGTAGAGCATACAAGGTGCACCGATCATACGGGCCAGAAATCGAGTTGAACCATGCACCAGTGGCAAGGCCTGCACCAAGCGAAGCCCCCCAGTCTGAAGACAGAAATCTCTGAGCCAGTGCGTCCCGAAGATTCGGTGCAGCCGGCAGCGGGAACTCGGCTGTCTGAAGTACACGCGCCCCAGGCTGAGCATGCTGGTCATGACAAGCATGCCGGGCACAGCGTGGCGATGTTTCGGCGCAAGTTCTGGGTATCGCTCGTTCTTACCCTCCCTACTCTGGTTTGGGGGCACATGCTGCAGGGGGCCCTTGGTTACACCGCGCCTCACTTTCCCGGTGCTATGTGGATTCCAGTGGTGTTCGGAACCGCGGTGTTCGTCTTCGGTGGCTGGGTGTTCATCCAGGGTGCGATACGCGAGCTTCGCGACCGCCTGCCTGGCATGATGACGCTCATTGCGCTCGGGATTTCTGTCGCGTTCATCTTCAGCCTTGCCGTGATGCTGGGTTTCCCCGGCGTGCCGCTTTGGGAGGAGCTATCGACGCTGGTCACGATCATGCTCCTCGGCCATTGGATTCAGACGCGGTCCATCATGCAGGCCCAGGGGGCGTTGAAGGAACTCGCCAAGCTCTTGCCCGATCGGGCGGTACGCATCGTAGAGGACCGAACGGAGGAGGTAGCCGTTTCCGATCTGCGCGACGGCAACCTGGTGCTTGTCCGCCCGGGAGCGAGTATTCCAGCGGACGGCATAGTACGGCAAGGGGAGAGTGAGGTGAATGAGTCGCTGATCACTGGCGAATCGCGGCCGGTTCGCAAGGCTGTGGGAGATAGAGTGATCGCCGGAACGGTGAACGGATCTGGCTCGCTTCGTACGGAAGTCACGGGAACAGGGGACCACACCACGCTCGCTGGCATCATGCGGCTGGTTGAGCAGGCCCAAACGTCGCGCTCGCGAGCACAGGACCTGGCAGACCGCGCCGCGTTCATCCTCACCCTGGTCGCCCTGGGTGCGGGGTCATTAACTCTCCTCGTGTGGCTCTCGGTTCACGCGGAGCCCGCTTTCGCTGTTCAACGTCTAGTGGCCGTGCTGGTCATAGCCTGCCCGCATGCTTTGGGCCTGGCGATCCCACTGGTCATAGCAATCTCAACGACGCTTGGCGCGCGGAGTGGTCTGCTGGTCCGGAACCGCCGGGGTTTGGAAGATGCGCGGAACATCAATACTGTCGTTTTCGATAAGACAGGTACTCTTACACGTGGCGAATTTGGCGTGGTCAACATAACCACCGCCGAGAACCTGGCGCCGGACAAAGCGCTTCGGCTCGCCGCCGCAATTGAGCGGGACTCGGAACACAACATCGCCAAAGGAATCGTCCAGAGCGCTCAAGAACGCAAGCTCGACATCCCACCGGCAGACGGCTTCGAAGCCATCCCCGGCAAAGGCGTGAAAGCCCGTGTCGACGGGCGCGAGCTGTCCATGGGCGGACCGGCATTGGTTAAGGCGTTTAATATCTCTGTACCTGAGCGTTTGCAACAAGCCGCTTTGCAAGCAAACGAGCGCGGCCAAGCGGCGATCTATCTGGCGGAAGGCAGCAAGGTGCTGGCGATATTTGCAGTTGCCGACGTTGTACGGCCAGAATCGCGCGAAGCGGTCGAGCTTCTGCATCGTCGCGGCGTACAAGTTGTCATGATGACGGGTGACTCACGTTCCGTAGCCTATTCGGTTGCGGCAGAGCTTGGGATTGACACCGTGCTTGCGGAGGTGCTGCCGGAACAAAAGGCGGCGAAGATCGACGAGTTGAAGCGTTCCGGGAAACGTGTGGCAATGGTTGGGGATGGCGTGAATGACGCGCCGGCGCTGGTCACTGCAGACGTTGGGATTGCGATTGGCGCGGGTACCGAGGTGGCAGTCGAAGCTGGAGACATCGTGCTGGTCCGCAGCGATCCTCGCGACGTCCCGCGAATTATGGCGCTATCAAGAGCAAGCTATCGAAAGATGATCCAGAATCTGGGGTGGGCGACCGGCTACAACGTCCTGGCGATTCCACTCGCGGCCGGAGTCCTGGCGAAAGAGGGCATCATTCTCTCCCCTGCAGTTGGTGCGGCGCTCATGTCACTAAGCACCGTCATTGTTGCCGTTAACGCTCAACTACTCCGGCGCGCCAAACTCGAATGATTGAACCAGTCGCTCAGGTTCACCGCATCGGCATCTGTCTGCGCGGAACCCCTTTCCGTCTAATCCTCCTTCAGCTTTTCCTCACGCGTCGGAGTTTCAGCAATTACAATTTAGGGCGGTAGCACTTTGGGCTTGCCAAACGTTAACCAGGGCAGGAAAATGCTACGGAAAAAGAAAGTAATCTGCGGAACTGCTCGCGATGGACTTTAAGATCGCAGCTGTGGTGAATCATATGAAAGTTTCTATAGATAAGATCCCGCTCGGAATCACCGAGGACGACGTCGTATTAGGCAGTCATCTGATCCATTTTTGGAACACTGAAGAGGAGTTCGAACGCGGGGTTCGGTTTCTTGAGGTTGGGATTTCAGACGAGTCTCAATATTGCGTCCTGTTCGGCCATGACGAAGCAAACGATCGCGTTTTGGAGATCCTGCGCAGGAAAGGTCATGATGTGGATCGTATGCTTCAGGAAGGTCGGCTCGTTATTTTGCGTCGTGAGTCTTCTGCCTCTGCGACACTTGCAAAAATCGAGGCTTCCTTTTCCGCAGCCATCAGTAAAGGAGCAGCGGCGATTCGCTACTTAGGAAATCTTGGCATGGGCAAAGCTCCTCTTCCGGGTAAGGGCGCTGACGAAGTGATCGAACTCGAAAATGGGGTCACACCTCTCGCACTTCGCTATCCGTGCGTGATTGTCTGCATGTACGACGTGAACACTGTGTCGGGGAGTCTTCTGCTCAACGCCGGTTTTGGGACGCATTCTCATGCAGTTTCCAACGGCGCGCTGAAGCAGAATTCCTTCTACACAACCGAACAAAACGCTAGCGCAATGTTTGCGAAACAAGATGGCTGAGATCCAAGGCACCCAGCTGGGCCATGATCAACTAGATTTACGACACCTGGTCGAGAGACTTCCAGCGCTGGTATTGTGTGCGCTACCGGATGGATCGTTTGAGTTTGCAAACCGCGCTTACCACGAATATACAGGCTGCTCAGAACAAGAGTTGAGTGGCCGCGACTGGCAAACTCTCATCCATCCTGAGGATCGTCGCGCCTTCATCGACCAATGGACCGCGGCTTTGGCGTCTGGAAAAGCCTTCGAGACTGAGGCGCGTCTGCTTCAATACAATGGTCAATATCACTGGTTTCTGATCAGAAAAGCGCTGGCAGTTTCACGAACACAAACTGGAGAACCCTCCTTGCGTGCATTGATCGCTTGCGAAGATATCGATGAGCGTAAGCTGGAAGAATCCGCCCGCCTATACAGTGAGGAGCAGTATCGAGTCGTTGTTGAAACAGCTAATGATGCCATCGTCAGCTTAGACGACGGCGGCACGATCCAATTTGCCAACCCAGCTACCGAACGGATCTTTGGTTACAAGTCGTCGGACCTGATTGGCAAACCGTTGACCGTACTAATGCCGGAATTTTTGCGGACGGCGCACGAGAGCGGGCTCAAACGCTACCTCACTACGGGCCAGCGGCACATTAACTGGCAAGGAACCGAATTCAGGGCGTTACGCAAAAACGGGCAAGAGTTTCCGGTAGAAGTCTCTTTCGGAGAATTGGATAGAGACGGGCATCGGGTATTCACCGGTTTCATCCGCGATATAAGCAAAAGAAAACAGGCCGCGGATAGGCTGCGAGAAACGGAGCTGGAACTTGCGCGCGTCTCCCGGCTGACGACTATGGGCGAACTGTCGGCGTCCATAGCCCATGAAGTTAATCAGCCTCTAACGGCGGTAACCAATAACGGCAACGCGTGCCTCAGGCTGCTTGCCGATCATAATCTTGAGCCTGAGGTACTGCATCACGCTCTCAAAGAAATGGTTGCGGACAGCACTCGCGCAGGCGCAGTCATAGCTCGAATACGCGCTTTTATAAGGAAGACGCCACCTCAAAAAATCCAAGTGGATATTAATGAGGTGATCCAGGAGGTGTTGGTGCTAGCTGGTCATAGACTCCAGGAGAATCGAGTTTCGCTCGAACGTCAATTGACAAAAGACCTCCCGCTGGTCATGGCTGATCGCGTTCAGTTGCAGCAGGTGCTGCTGAATTTGCTCATGAATGCAATCGAGGCCATGAGTGCTGTAACGAATCGACCGCGGTTGCTCTGGGTGCAATCTCAGCTCGACGAATCTGGGGACATTCTGGTTGCAATACGAGATTCTGGCACTGGACTTAGTTCCGAAGCAGATAGCCTCTTCACTCCATTTGTTACTACAAAGGCGGACGGCATTGGAATGGGCTTGCCCATCAGTCGCTCACTTATCGAGGGACTTGGGGGACGACTCTGGGCCGAGGCCAATGTTCCTCACGGCGCTGTTTTTAAGTTCACACTGCCAGTAGCCGACCAGAGTCCATTATGACAATGGTGGAAACAATTAAGCGTCTTCCGAAAAAGGCGTCGTAAACTAAAGCACTACCCACAGTCTCCTTTCTGGTTATCATAAATCCACTAAGGCCCAATAGATTCCTTTTCCAAATAACAATATTTTGACACAGTTGGAGGATTCTCAGAGTGGCCAGCAATCTGATCTCGATAGTCGATGATGATGAGTCCGTTCGCAGGACCACAAAACTGCTCGTTGAGTCTTTTGGTTATCGAGCGGCAGTTTTTGAATCTGCCGAGAGTTTCTTGAAATCCGAGCAACTTTACCACACGTCCTGTCTCGTTGTTGACATACAGATGCCGGGCATGAACGGGTTACAGCTCCAAAGCCACCTCGCTGACGAGGGCTACTCTATCCCTATCATTTTCATAACCGCTTACGGGGACAAATTTCGTCGACGAGCACTGCAGGCCGGTGCTGTCGGGTTCCTGGACAAGCCTTTTAGTGACGAGCAGTTGCTTAAAAGCCTTCGGTCGGCCTTCATGTTAAGTGGCGATAGAGGCAATAGAGGATAGTCTTATCGAAAATGAATAGACTTTGGGTTCATTAGAAGGTGCTGCTTCAGTTTGGATTTAGCCAACAGTGAAAATGAACAAGTACCCATTAGAAAAGTGCTCTTGACAACGCTAAAGGACAGGCTGACAATGAGGCATTCCAAAGCAACGAGCTGTGGCGTTGACGCAGGCTTTGTCAGCGGAAATTTGCTTTTATATATCACTGCGGTGTCGTTCCAAGTATTCCCCACCTTTGTTCGGTCGCAACAAAATCGGCATACGCCCGATTGCTCCACGACGTGGATCTCACCCATAACCAGAGGTACTACACACTCGACAGTCTCCATGAGCGTTCCCAACGGCGTCAAACTTAGGCTCGAAGCTGCGGAGCAACCACATGGGAGATGAGATCGCCCACGGGTATTACTAACGATTAGATCGCCCGACGAAGATGCCTCATCCACTTCTGGGAGAGGGAGGATGGCGAGCGTTGAGCTCTCTTTCTCGACCTTGGGATCGCGAACGAGTTCCAGCATTGGATCCAGTTCGCCGGCTGATAAGAAGGGACGTGAAATCGCGCCGCCGTGGAGGGTAGAAATATGAGTTCAGTTCCCACGTCAAGAGTCAACACCGCATTGGAAGATTCAATTCCAGAAGC
The DNA here is from genome assembly GCA_035644135.1 of Pyrinomonadaceae bacterium. Taxonomy (GTDB): domain Bacteria; phylum Acidobacteriota; class Blastocatellia; order Pyrinomonadales; family Pyrinomonadaceae; genus PSRF01. The sequence continues at coordinate 28,655 of DASQPD010000097.1, read as the reverse complement.
CGGCGCTTCGCTAGAGTCGATCCTCTGCACCGAGGAGTTGCAGCGCCGCCCATCGCGTCCTCCCGATTATGAAAAAGAGAATCGCGGGCTCGTGGCACTGATGAGCGCACTGGCCGATTCACCAAGCACCATTTTTCAGACGCTGGCTGAAACGATTCTGGATATCACCCAGTCTGACTCCGCTGGCCTTAGCCTGCTGACAAGGGATGGCAAAAAACCGGACGTTTGCGGCAAAAGGTTCTATTGGCCAGCTATCGCCGGCATGTGGAATCCGCACGTCGGAGGTGGGACCCCGCGCAACTTCGGCCCCTGTGGAGACGTGCTTGATCAAAATCGTACCCTGTTGTTCAGACATTTCGAACGCCGCTACCCCTATTTGATGCCGGTAATTCCAGCGGCCGAAGAATGTCTGCTTGTCCCGTTTTACGTCGCCGGCGAGGCGGCTGGAACCATCTGGGCGATCATGCACGGCGACCGCCGCAAGTTCGACGCAGAAGATGACCGGGTCATGGCGTCTCTAGGGAAGTTTGCCTCCTCAGCATATCAAGCACTGATGCACATTGAAGACCTGAAATTCCAGGTGTCCGAGCGCGAAAAGGCAGAAGCAGAAGTCCGTGAATTGGCAAGAGGGTTGGAAGCGAAGATCCGGCGACTGGTCGAGGCCAATGTTGTGGGCATTGTCATGTGGAATCTCGAAGGAGCGATCACCGGGGCCAACGAAGCATTTCTCCGCATGGTGCAATACGACGTTGAGGATATCGTTTCCAGTCGTGTGCGCTGGACGGAGCTCACACCCGCCGAATGGCGCGATCGTGACGAACGGGCAATAACCGAGCTAAAGACGACTGGCATCTTTCAACCCTTCGAGAAGGAGTACTTCCGGAAAGATGGCAGCCGCGTGCCTGTACTTCTCGGCGGCGCACTCTTCGAAGGCGATGGGAACGACGGTGTCGCTTTCGTGCTCGATTTGACCGAGCAAAAGTTAGCGCAAGAAAAGCTTCAAGACGCCCAACAATCCCTGTACGCAACTCAAGTGGACCTTGCTCGAGTCTCCCGGCTGACAACTATGGGCGAATTGGCAGCTTCCATAGCCCATGAAGTTAACCAACCTCTAACCGCGGTAACAAATAACGCTAGCGCATGCCTCAGACTGCTCACCGATCGTAATCTCGATCCTGAAGTTCTCCGACGGGCTCTCGAAGAAATTGTTGCGGATGGCGCTCGAGCGAGTGCTGTGATATCTCGGATTCGCACATTCATAAAGAAGACGCCTGCGGAAAAGAACAAACTAGATATAAATGAGGCGATTCAGGAGGTGCTGGCTCTAGCTGGCCATGAGCTTGAGAAGAATCGAATCTTGGTCGAGTGCCAAATGACAAAAACTTTACCGCTCGTGTGGGCTGATCGCATTCAGTTGCAGCAAGTCTTACTGAATTTGATCATGAATGGCATCGAAGCCATGACTGCGGTTACAGACCGACCTCGCGTCCTCTGGGTGCAATCCCGCATCGACGAGTCCGGCGACATACTGGTCGCGGTGCGCGACTCGGGGATTGGCTTTGGATCAGAAGCGGATCGCGTGTTCACTCCCTTTTTTACGACCAAGCCAAATGGTATGGGCATGGGTTTGCCCATTAGCCGCTCACTTGTCGAAGATCATGGGGGACGCCTCTGGGCCAAGCCTAACGTTCCTCACGGTGCCCTGTTTTCGTTCATACTGCCAGTTGCCGAGGGAGTATGCTCATGAATGGAGCTCCCGTAGTCTTTGTCATCGACGACGATCCTTCAGTACGTTCTTCACTGAAGTTTCTCATCGGCACCGTGGGGTTGCACGTCGAGACTTTTGACTCGGCTGAAACAGCTTTACAAGGACTCTCCCCGGATACTCCCAGTTGCCTTGTGCTGGATGTCAGACTACGTGGATTAAGTGGACTCGATCTGCAGCATGAGCTCGCGGCAAGAAATTGCCAGGTTCCGATAGTCTTTATTACGGGTCACGGCGACATCCCGATGAGTGTTCGCGCAATGAAGGCTGGGGCAGTCGAATTCTTGACTAAACCATTTCGCGATCAGGACTTACTGGATGCTGTTCGTGTCGCGCTGGAGCAAGATCGCACGAGGCGCGAACAGGAGAAAGAAATAACCGAGCTGCAACAGCGGTTCGAATCGTTGACCGCTCGCGAGCGCGAGGTGATCTCGATGGTAGCCGCCGGCAAGTTAAACAAACAGATTGCTGATCAACTTGGAACTGCAGAGAATACCATCAAGGTTCATCGCAGCAGGGCAATGGACAAGATGCACGCGCAATCCGTCGCCGACTTGGTAAGAATGATTGAAAAACTCAAAGGCCTCTCGAACGCTTGATAAACCAGAGCAGCGCGTATTCACCTCTCCGCCGCTTTTAATACACCAAAGTAGTTGCTTAGATCATTCGTTCCGCCCTTACGCAACGAAGTTTCCACCAAACCAAAGAGTCGTGCCCCGAACGCGTAAACGAAAGCATCATCCAGAGTCCCCCTTCTGTTACCACAAATCCACCAAGGCCCAATAGATTCCTTCTCCACATAAGAGTACTTTGAGTCCATTGGAGGATTCAGAGTGGGTAATGTTTTGATAGTTTTCACTAAGGAGAATCGTGATGGTTGCGGAAATGCGAACAGAGCAAGTCTTGTCACAAAACACTTTCTTCCTCAACCCCCGACTCAAATGTGAGCGCGCCCAGCAGTTCAATGAGAAGCTCGAGGCCCGGATCATAGGCCAGGAGAAAGCGGTGTGCGGTATGAGCAACCTCTACCAACTGTTCCTCGCTGGGATGAACCAGGCGAGTCGTCCGATTGGCACGTTGCTCTTTCTTGGTCCTACCGGTTCCGGCAAAACACGTGTCGTAGAAGCCGCTGCCGAAGTCCTCTTTGGCAACCCGAACGCGGTTGTCAAGATTGACTGTGCAGAGTTTCAGCACTCCCACGAGATTGCCAAGCTCATCGGCTCGCCGCCGGGATATCTGGGCCATCGCGAAACGTCGCCGCTACTGTCCCAGGAGAACATCGACCGGTTTCAAACGGAGGAAGCTCCACTTTCACTAGTCCTCTTCGACGAGATCGAGAAGGCCTCGGATTCATTGTGGCAGCTCTTGCTGGGCATTCTCGATAAAGCAACTTTAACGTTGGGTGACAATCGTCGCGTCGATTTTTCGCAGGCCATAATCGTCATGACGTCTAACCTCGGCGCACGGGAAATGTCAGGGTTGGTGGACGGCGGCATGGGCTTCACGCCGGCGCCACGCTTAAACAAAGGCGAGAGCAACATTGACGAGAAGATACACCGAACCGCCGTTCAAGCTGCCAGCCGTAATTTCCCTCCCGAGTTCATGAACCGCATCGATAGAGTAGTGGTCTTTCACTCACTCAACGAGCGCCATTTGTGTCAGATCCTCGAGTTGGAACTCAGCGCCTTACAAGATCGGATCATGCGCTCGGCAAGTACGAAGTTTGTCTTTCACTGCTCAGATGCAGCTAAGGAGATGTTGTTACGTGAAGGAGTCGACTACAGATACGGAGCGCGCCACTTGAAGCGTTCAATCGAGCGATGGCTTGTCCTCCCCATATCGAACCTTGTCGCCACCGGACAGGTGGAATTCGGTGATTCTGTTTACGTCGATTTGGACGTTAGCGGTTGCAACCTTGTGTTCTCGAAACGCCCCGGTGGAACTCTGATCGGTGATTCGCATGATGAGTTTGCGGAAGAATTTAATGCCCTGCTTGGGGCTGGGGTACGAAGTCAACAAGCCGTGGCGGCTGCCTGAGTAAGTTGCGGGCAGACCAGAGACAACGTGTTTTAGGAGGTGACAGAAATGGTGAGTAGAAGAAAAAGGCTCGTTAGAAGGATGCTTTTGCGACGCAGACAAATGACTAACCAGATCCGAGTTGAACGATGATGCAGTGATTCTCAAGGGGAGGCATGGTCCACAGTGAGTCCCGACGGTTACATGATTGAACAATGAATGGCAATCTGATTTCGGTAGTTGATGATGATGAGTCCGTTCGCAGGACCACAAAACTGCTCGTGGAGTCTTTTGGTTATCGAGCGGCAGTTTTTGAATCTGCCGAGAGTTTCTTGAAATCCGACCAACTTTACGACACGGCCTGTCTCGTTGTGGACGTACATATGCCGGGCATGAACGGATTACAGCTCCAAAGCTACCTCGCCGGCGAGGGCTACTCTATCCCTACCATTTTCATAACCGCTTACGGGGACAAATCTCGTCGACGAGCAATGGAGGCTGGTGCTGTCGCGTTCCTGGCCAAGCCTTTTAGTGACGAGCAGTTGCTTAAAAGTATTCGTTTAGGCTTACAGCGAGACAAGACGAACGTGTGACTATGCAGTTTACCAAGAGCCTTTAGGGGGTGGGCCATGGAAAATCTAAACAAAGTTGCGTCGAGTCAACAGGATTCTATCGACAATAGATTCCAACAAATCATAGGTAATAGTCCTGCTCTTAAACTTGCACTTGCGGAAGTGGAACGAGTAGCGCCGACAGATTCCACGGTACTGATTCTGGGAGAAACGGGCACTGGCAAGGAGCTGATTGCGCGTGCAATACATGATCTTAGCGCGCGTTCCGGACGCCCGTTTGTCAACGTAAATTGCGCTGCCATTCCCTTCGACCTGTTGGAAAGCGAATTGTTCGGGCACGAGAAGGGGGCTTTCACGGGCGCGGTCGGGCAGAAAATCGGCCGCTTTGAATTGGCACATACTGGCACCTTGTTTCTGGATGAGATCGGAGATTTGCCGCTGGCTTTGCAGCCCAAGCTGCTGCGCGTGTTGCAGGAGCAGGAGTTTGAGCGCCTGGGCAGCAGCCGGACTCATCACATCAACGTCCGTGTGCTGGCAGCAACCCACCGCAACCCGGCGGAGATGGTGAAGCGCAACGAATTTCGCAGTGATCTCTATTATCGGCTAAACGTGTTTCCGGTCGTGTTGCCCCCGCTGCGGGAACGGTGTCAGGACATCCCACCATTGGTGTTCCACTCCGTCGAAAAGTTTTCTCAGCGCATGGGTAAGCACATCGATTCCATACCCGACGACACGCTGACAGCGTTGAAGGCCTACTCCTGGCCCGGGAACGTGCGCGAGCTGCAAAACTTGATCGAGCGAGCTGTGATTCGCGCCGACAACGGAGTGCTCCCGAATCCACTGCCCATATCGGAGAACAATCCTATGCCAATGGCGCGAACCGGAACCGCGTTCCGCGATTCACAACGAGAAGTGATCCTGACGGCGCTGCGGACGACCGGTTGGGTGATCGGAGGAGCCCGAGGAGCAGCTGCGCGGTTGGGACTGAAACGCACTACTTTGATCACGAAAATGAAGAAGCTCGGAATCTCGCGGCCTATGCAGCAAGATCATACGGATGAGCTCCTCGGGAAGCCGGAGAACGAGCGCTTGTGGCAAGCGGCGGGGTGAAAGCTCTTTCGAAAGCGGGATAGGCGATGACCCGAAGATTGGCCTCAAACGAGGAATCATCGAACTCTAAAACTCGAAAGAGTAATCCTCCAACCCGTTTGTAGGGGTGATATGTTTATAGCTCCCCCACCCACCTCCGGCGCCTTCAGGCGTCAGTTAATTCGTGATGTTCTGGTCTATAAACATTTCACTCCTAACGGAGTGAAGAGCCGTTGCGCACTATTGGCCGAAGCAATGAATTCGCATCGTGCTCAGCAAGTTGAGTTTTCACCCCCTAGGGGTGACATGTTTATAGCTCCCGACGCCCTTACCCACCTCCGGCGCCCTGCGGGCGCAGGATATTTCGCGAGGTTTTCTTCTATAAACATTTCGCTCCTAACGGAGTGAGAGCCGTCGCCCACTATTACCTGAACCAAGGAATTCGCATCGTGTCCAGCGAGTCGGGTTTGCACCCTGTAGGGGTGACATGTTTATAGCTCCCGACGCCTCCACCCACCTCCGGCGCCCTGCGAGCGCAAGATATTTCGCGAGGTTTTCTTCTATAAACATTTCACTCCTAACGGAGTGAGGAGCCGTCGCGCACTATTTTATTGCCCGAACTAAGGAATTCGCATCGTGCTCAGCGAGTCGGGTTTGCACCCTGTAAGGGTGACATGTTTATAGCTCCCGACGCCTCCACCCACCTCCAGCGCCCTGCGGGCGCAAGATATTTCGCGAGGTTTTCTTCTATAAACATTTCACTCCTAACGGAGTGACAAACAAGCGCGCCTGGTGTTTTGCGATCCGTTGGTCTATAAGACATCAGATTTATCGGTAGTCAGAGGACATCGGATTTATCGGTAGTCAGGCTTTATCATCCTCAACGAGCGCCTTACGCTCAGAATGCGAGAATCCTCATGGCAAATACCTTCTCACAGATCTACATCCAAACCGTCTTTGCAGTTAGTGGCCGTCTCTCATTGATTCGAAACGAATTCAAGGAAGAGCTTTACAAATACATCACGGGCATTGTCAAAAACCAGAAACAGAAATTGATCTCCATCAATGGGGTGCAGGATCATATTCATATCTTGATAGGACTGAGACCAGCGATGGCGTTGGCGGATCTGGTTGAAGAGATTAAGAAAGACTCGTCAAACTTCATCAACAAAAAGAAGTGGGTTCGTGGCAGATTTAGCTGGCAGGAAGGCTACGGGGCTTTTTCTTATGGCCATCCCCAGTTGGACACGATCATCCGTTACATCGCAAACCAGGAACATCACCAGAAGCGATCATTTAAGAATGAGTATTTGTCGCTTCTGAGAAAGTTTGATATCGCGTTTGAAGAGAAATATGTCTTCAAGTTCATTGAGTGAGGGGGTGATGTAAAGTCACTCACCACGCGCACAGGTGTACATCTTTATCGTCCCAGCTCGTGGAAAGGACGTCGTTTTCACCCCGCAGGGGTGATATGTTCATAGCACCCGAAGCCCGCATGCCCCTACGGTGCCGAACGGCGCAGAGCGGTTTATCACGTTCCGAGCTATAAACATTTCACTCCTAACGGAGTGAGGAGCCGTCGCGCACTATTGCCCGAACCAATGAATTCGCATCGTGCTCAGCGAGTCTAAAGTACACGCCCCGCGCATTGGTGTTGAATGTTCTGTCGAAATGCTCGGGAGTAGCTGCCGGTGTCTCTACCGTCTCCACAATACCGGCGTTAGCAAAGAGGATGTCGATTTTGCCCTTTTTGGCTGCGACCTCTTTATAAAGGCGATCGAGATCTTCCAGGTTGGATACATCACTTCTCACGGCCACGACATTCTTTCCGATTTCGTTTACGGCTTTGTCTAACTCGGCTTGTCGGCGGCCCGTGATAAAAACAAACGCTCCCTCCGCAACAAAGCGCTTGGCGCTAGCGAGGCCGATGCCGCTGTTACCCCTATTTGCACTCCAGGAATATCGCCAACGATTATCTGTAACCCGGTCTGCCTCACACCTATTTGGCAAGCGTCAATCGGACGCCTTCGTGTCGTTATAACGTCACGGGCGTTGTTATATCGCCATGGCGAACTGCGGCATTGAAGAGAACGAAGGTTCTCTTATCCCACGCAAATCGATGTCTCGCGCTCGTTCATAGCGTTGCATTTGTCGGGTACAAGCATTGCTTACGAACCTGAACAGGCATTTTCAAGTGAGCACGCTATACAGGATGGTTGTGCTGGAAGTGGGTGGGCCTCTTCAGGGGCGACAAGAGGTCCACCTGCTCAAACGTCAGGTGATTTTATGAAAACTCCTATCAAAATAATGAAGCGAGACGACAGGAAAGTTACACACGATGCAGAGATTTCTTCGGCGAAAACAAACCCACAACGAACGACTGAAGTGATTGTAAAGAGCTGGATCATAGAGTCCCGTGAACGTCGTCGGGCCGATCTGAATCGTCTTCAGAATGCTATGCTAAGCAAAGAGATTGCAGGCATCACGCGTGGTTAGGAAATTCGAAAGCCCTGGAGTGAACGTTGGGGAGGAAACTAAAGGTCTTCTCAGTGATGCCAACGACGTCGCTCGAACGCAACTCATAAGATTCAGACGACGACTAGGTACGTTGACACATGACCAGGAACTGCAAATCGAAAACTTGCTGATTTCGACAGTCACGAAGATCTCCTTAGTGACAGGAATAGTCATGGAAGCGCTGGCCGAAAATTCTCCAACGAAATTGGAGTGGCTGCAAACGAAGCTATACAAGCAAGAGCCAGATGATTCATAAATCAGAAAGAAGAATGCTATGCAAACGCTTCAAGCTGACTACTTCGCTGCCTATCGCAGCCTAAAGCTGACGCGAGATGCCAACGGTGTGCTGGTTGTCGAAATTCACAACAACGGGGAGCCGTTCATTTTCACGGCCCAAGATCATACGGAGTTTGTCGACGCCTTTTACCGGATTGCGCAAGATCGAGCGAATAAGATCGTAATCCTCACGGGAGCAGGCGGGGAGTTCATTCCTGATATCGATTTTTCATCCTTCGGTAACGTCGCCGATCCCGGCGTTTGGAGCCAGGTTCACGACGAAGGCGTTCAGCTTCTGGAAAACATAGCCAACATACGCGTGCCGGTCATCGCGGCTATCGAGGGACGCGCCCATGTGCATTCAGAGTATGCGCTGCTTGCCAATGTGATTGTGGCGGCCGAGGGTGCGACGTTCAACGATGTGGCGCACTTCGCCGGAGGCATTGTCCCGGGTGACGGAATCTTTACCACGTGGAGTTATCGCGCTGGACCAGCACGAGCGGAGGCCTTTCTGCTGAATCCACAGCCGCTAACGGCGCGTACCGCGCAAGAATGGGGAGTGGTTGCCGAGGTTGTGCCGGACGGCAAAGCGCTCAGCCGGGCGCGGGAATTGGCCGAACTGTACTTGAAGGCTCCGGAAGTGACGCGCCGCAACACACGCGTGCATTTCATTCAACCCTTGAAAGAGCGCATCGTGCGAGAAGTTGGCTACGGAATGTCGCTCGAAGGCGCGTCGGCGGCCGACCTCGTGAAATCAATGAATTGAGACGGAACCATTAGAATGATCGAAAACGACGCGACACAAGCAGGGTCCAACCGACGCGTGCAAGTGAACATGATCGTGAATGGCTCAGCGCGCACGCTGACAGTCGAGCCGCGCATGACACTGCTCGATGCGCTGCGCGATGGACTAGGTTTGACTGGAGCAAAGAAATCATGTGATCGAGGCGAATGCGGAGCATGCACCGTCCATATTGACGATCGACGCGTTCTTTCCTGCATGACTCTGGCGGCGATGCACAATGGGCAAAGGATCACTACGATCGAAGGACTGGAGCGTGACGGTCAACTTCATCCAGTCCAGGAAGGATTCATCGAGTATGACGGGTTCCAGTGTGGCTTCTGTACATCGGGGCAAATTATGTCGGCGGTCGCGATGATCGAAGAGGCTAAGGCGGGTTGGCCAAGTGCTGCCACCACAGATGTCTCTCAGTCATTCAGTGTATCAGACCTATCCGACGTTGAGATTCGTGAGCGGCTGAGTGGCAATCTGTGTCGATGCGCCTGCTATCCGAATATCGTTGATGCGGTGGCTCACGCAATTCGACGGGGTTGAACGATGCATCCTTTCACGCTTTCCAAGGCCATCGATCCCGCGTCAGCAATTTCAGCCGACCAGGATCCGCATCTCGCTTTGATAGCGGGCGGGACAGACCTCATTGGGTTGATGAAGGACCGCGCGGCGCTGCCCGAACGACTGTTGGACATAAACGGTTTGCCAGACATGGACCACATTGAGCCAACATCCGATGGCGGGTTGCGCATCGGCGCGCTTGCGCGAATGAGCGATGTGGCAGCAGACGTTGAAGTACGACGTCGTTTTCCAGTTATCTCAGAAAGCCTTCTGTTCGCAGCGTCCGGACAACTCCGAAACATGGCCTCAATGGGCGGCAACATCATGCAACGCACACGCTGCCCCTACTTTCGAGACGAAGATGGATTGCCTTGCAATAAGCGGCAACCCGGTTCCGGCTGCTCCGCGCGCTACGGCCTCAACCGAACTCAAGCGATCTTTGGATGGTCCGATGATTGTGTTGCCACCCATGCTTCTGATGTGGCTGTGGCCTTTGCGGCTTTGGATGCCAACGTCATATTACGCGGGACAACCGGTGAACGATCGATCCCGTTTACGGAGTTTCATTGTCTGCCTGGCAATACACCTGAGCGTGACAATGTGCTTAGGAGAGGTGATTTGATCGTTGCCATCGAAGTACCGGCAAGAAATTGAGGGACGGGCCTCGTATTATCTTAAGGTTCGTGATCGACAATCGTATGAATCTGGCCTCACACGCTTCTCACGGCTCTTGCTGCAAGGGAACTGAGGATACCTGTTCGCGTCCAGCTTACTCGTGCGCAGATGTATTCGATGGTGGGCCATCAACCGGCAAGCGTTCAGACGATCGCACTGGGTGCGGCGAGGAATGGCAAGTTGAATGGCATCCGCCATGACAGCGTTTCGCCGACCTCGGTCTTTGACAATTACATTGAGTATGCAGCGCTATGTCCACGCTCGCTGTGGGGCGCGAGTGGTATCGTGGTGGCGCCTGCGATTCTAACCAACGCCGCGTCCATCCTTTCTATGGGAGTGGGTGGCTACTCACCTGGGACGAGTTCTGGACAGAAGGCGCTTTGTTTCAACGCAACTAGCCGGTCTAACAACGAGCTTAGAAGATCGGATGTTGTACCAGCGTCAGCTAATTGGGCTCGAGGTGCGCTCCAGACTCGTTCTGCGGGCTCTTAGATTCTTTTATTTGTCCGCAGGATCGTTTGGCGCGGCGGCCTTGATTTCGCTCCTCGGATCTATTTATGCCTTCTCCAGTCTTCACGTTGGCTTCACTGCCATCGGTATTCTGGGACTTTTGTCTGGCACGGTAGGCGGTAGGTTTATCTAGAAGAGCGATTAAAAGCCCGACTTGAAACGATAAAAACCGCAAACGTTGATCGGCGCCGAAAGGCGCAGTGGGAAGATGAAGCGTTTCTGGAGTATTTCGATGAATTCAACAGGAACGAAGCAGAAGTCAGAAGGTTTAGAAACGGATGCAAGAAACCGACGAACATCGAAGTAGGCAAATTGTCCGATTCGAGGACGATAAAAGGTCCGCGTTAAGCATTTCCGAGATGGTATCCTCTGTTCGCGCGCCTAAAGCTCCCCCAGACAAGTTCAGCCGGCGCGTCACACTCGCAGGATGCTTGAGCAGGGCCGTCAGTTTAACATGTGGGGCTCTCACCAGGCCCTCCGATATTTTGAGTTGTCCGGCATGTCGGACAAAAAACTTGACAGTCCCTGCTAACCACTTTAGTATCCGGCACATCGAGCGGTCCTTCCGTAACAGAAGACAGCAGAAGGTGAGATTGCCCAGCCATCCCAGAGCCCTCAGGATGGATCTTCACCGTCAATCATCCGCCAATCTGCACAGCAAAAATGCTTCTCTACGGAAATTCGTAAAATTGAAAGTCAGTGTGAGCAACGACGTGAAGCTAGCTCCGATATCCTAATAGTGAGCATTAGCTAGTTCGACGAACGTCTGAGTTATCCCTTTGTTCTGCGACGTCTTCTCGCCGCTGCACTCTTCGCACTTTGGTGTTTTGGGGTGCTCGGCAATTTCTTCGGAAGATCGAGATCATCGTCGACGATTACGTCCAGGCAAACGCCTGCTAAACGAGCGTACTGCAACAGAATGGGTAGTGGGGGCTCACTTGCTCCCAATTCATAGCTTGAAATCGAGCTCCGGAAAAGTGTTTCGGCAAGCCCAAGCTGGCTAAGCATGCCGTTCTGCGAAAGACCAAGAGCGGTGCGAATCTGAAACAGTTTTTCTGTTAGCCGAAGCGGTCTCGGGCGCACGTACTTTCCCATCAGGAGTTTCCTCCTGAAGAGCTTGGGGTAGAGAAAAAGGAATTGCCTTTAGACAGGAATCTGTCTACACTGGCGGCGAGTTTCAATTTCGCCTGGAGCTTCAAAATCTTTTGCTCCGCGGCGACGCTCATCATTCGCGATGTGAAGCGGCTTTCACCATGCGCCGTTGCGAAAGTGATTGAGTTCCAAAGAACGATTTACTTCGGCAGATAACACTATTCAGAAAGCGAGCGCATTTTAGCACGTTTAGGATGCGCAACCGGACAGGAGATCTTTATATGGAAACTGCTCGGTGATTCCTTAAGATACCTGGAATTGCCGATTACGAAGAGAGCGGGACCAGTAGCCAGGTAACTACAGCCGTATAACAGTCGTCCAGGGCCTCTGGTGCACTCTTTTCTAATGCCCCACTTCATTCACGAATAAACCCGCACGCGCCTTAGTCAAATCTTGCACGCGTGCAGGGATTTTTGTCGTTTGAAGCGGCTGCATCTTGTTTATTTTCTTCACTTTACGTGTTTTTTCTTTTGAGATCGCCTTCCCTGAAGAGACATATATCCGAGCGCGAGAAGTCCGAAATGGTTCTTCCCGTTCTGAGCGAAGCGTAAAGCAGCCGAACCTTAACGGGTCGAGCTCGAAAACCCAGCGGGAAGAAGTTTCGCCAATATGCTGGACCAACAGCGACTAGACCCACAACAAAACGAGAAGCGAGAAGAGCTTTTCACGCAGCGCTACGAGCGGCTGCTAGCCTGGGCGCTGCGATTGACCAACCAACATCGAGCCAGCGCTGAAGACCTGGTTCAAGACGCTTTCGTCCAGTTTATGCTCGGCCGCACCAGGCTTGAAGAGATTGAGAATGTTGACGGGTATCTGAGGAGAATGTTGCGCTACATGCACCTGTCGAGGATAAGTAGAAACACGCAACAACTGGATGACATAGCGCTCTCCGTTGTCGACTTCGACTCGTTTCGTCTGGGCTGGCGTTCGATTGAACCCTCACGCCGGATGCAAGCGCAGGAAGAGTTGGACCAAATCGGCATGTACGCCTGCACGAGAAAAGAGACTTCGCGCGCGGGCAGCGTTCTGATTCTTCGTTTCTTTCACGATTATTTCCCTACCGAGATCGCCAGGGTTTTGTGTAGCTCACGCCACTGCGTGGATCAGTGGCAAGCACTTGCGCGGCGCGAGGCAAAACTCTTCTTGACCGAGCCGGGCCGCCTGCGATTCGTCGCTACCAGGCCGGTGACCGAACCTCATCAATCCAGACTGTCCGTCTCAGACTGTGACCTGATGGCCGAGCTGCGTCAGTTGATCTTCAACTCGCGACAGGGCGAGTGTCTGGCGATCGAGCAACTCCAGGAGGTTTACCGGTCGGGTGATGCCGAGTCACTTTCGACCACGAAGCTGGCTCACATTGTTAGTTGCCGCTCGTGCCTGGATCAGGCTAATCGTTTACTCGAGCTGCCGCTTTTGGCTGAGCGCTATCAGGGCGATCCATGCGATGGACAATCCCCACCGACTGACCCACCGACTGACCCACCGACCGATCAGCCTGGCGGTGGCGCCGGGGGCGGCGGCACGTCTGATCTAAGGACAAGGTACCAACAACGCCTGCGTGAGGTTGGCGAACACAAGCCCCACGAGTTGCGCATAGCGGTAAACGGGTCACTGGTTAGCTCGTTGAAAGTCAGCTCGGATCTTAGTGAACTTGATCTTAGTTTGGCGCAGGAGGAAAGGGTCGAGTTCGTCGAGGTCTTTAGTGAGCAAGGCGTCCAATTGCTTTTCTTCCCGGTTAGCCAGAGGGCCGCGGCTGAAGACGAGCAGTGGGCAGAGATTCAGCTGAGCGAAGGTCGAACGCTCGAGGCATGTTTGCGCCTCGAGAATGGACCGCGTTTGCACGTCACCTATAAAGAGCCGGAGTTTGAGGACGAAGCCCTACCGGCGTCTCTGAAATTAGTCAAAGAAGAGCCTTTGTCCTCACCCCAAGTGTCCGCCGCAGCCGCTCGCTCCCGGTTTGGCCGGCTGCTCCGAATGCTAGGAAGTCTCGCTCATCACAGGGCCCCCGACCGCGATACCATCGGAACGCTGCCGACAATCAATGGCGGAAACACCGGGGAGAACCGCTCTGAGTCAAAAGAAATAGCTCTTCTGGGGCTGGCCTCACCGTTGACTCGCAAGCCTTTTTGGACACGTCCCGAATGGTTGACTGTCCTCGTCTCGATCTTACTAGTTGGCGCCTTCCTGGTTTTCAAGGACAGAATCGCGCCTGCTGTTACTGCTGCGAAGCTGCTCGACCAGGCCAGGGTCGCTGAAGAGATGACTGCCCGTGTACCCGACGAGGTCACTCATCGGTTCATTAATCTTGAAGAACGCCGATCCGCGGAAGGCGCGGTGGTCTCGCGGCGACGGATCGAGATCTGGCAAAACTCAACTCGGGGCGAGCGCGCACAGCGACTCTATGACGAAAGCAACCACCTGATTGCCGGAGTGTGGCAAAAGGGCGACGGCTCACGCACCGTCTACCATCACGGCGCTGGAGCACATGCTCAACCTACGCCGGCGCAGGCAGACAATTTGCTCCTCAACCTTGACGATATCTGGCAGCTCGAGCCTTCAGCAAAAGAGTTCAGCTCGCTCATCGCTGGTATTGAGGAGTCAAAAGTTGAAGAGAGACCGGCAGGTTACGTTATCAGCAGCGGCAAAGAGCGAGCGGTTGGCTCGAGTCGTTTGATAAAAGCCACGCTCACTTTGAGCAGGACTGACCTTCATGCGATCGAGCAGACGGTGCTGGTCGAACGCAATGGTGAAGTACGCGAGTACCGGTTCGTCGAGGCAAGCTTTGAACGACTGCCCCAAAAAAGTGTGGCTCCGGCAGTCTTTATGCCCGAACCGGAACTGATGGGGAAGACCGGGGCGTCGTCTGGGCGACTGAAGGAAGAGGCGAGTCCCAACGTCGCTTCCCTCCCCGGCCCCTCGTCAACTGACTCGTCTGCGGTTCGTTCAGCGTCGGCCGAGTTGGAAGTCGACGTGGCTTACCTGCTGAACCAGGCAAAGGCTGACCGCAGCGAGCAGGTGACGCTTACGCGCACGTCGACTGGTTTGTTGCGGGTCGAAGGTGTCGTCGACAGCGAACAGCGCAAACAAGAGTTGCTAAGCGCATTAGCGCCGGTCAGCAACAACCCGGCTGTGAAAATCGAGATTTGTACGATTACTGAAGCAGCGCAGCGACAACGTGGTCCATCAGGCCCGATCACAGTGCGCGAGGCCGAGGATACTGTCGATGAGGTTGCGGTAGATCGCGAACTCCGCGAGTACCTTTCGAAAAAAGACTCGAGCTCGAGAACGGGTGAAGGTCTCGATGAAGCAGTGCGGTCTTTCTCTTCGCGAGTAGTGAATCGAGCCTACCGTGCGCTGTTTCATGCGATCGAGCTGAAGCGACTCGTGAATCGCTTCAATAATGTAGATATGCGCACAGTTACCCCCGATGCGCGGGCCAAGTGGCTCCAGATGGTGCGTGAGCACGCGGCGGCTCTAGGGCGCGAAACCGCAGTCTTACGTCAGGAGATTGAACCAATCTTCTCCCCAGGTGCGTCTTTGAATGCGGCCGACGAGCCTGAGGCTACCAGCGATGCTGACTTGGCTCGCGCGGTTGAAAAACTTCACAGGTTGGCGCTGGCTAACAACGAGGCGATTCGCGCGGCCTTTACAATCTCTTCGCAGAGTTCGAACGCGGTCAGGTCGCCGCAGTTCTGGCGTTCGCTCATCGGCGCCGAAAAGCTCGCCGCGCAGGTGAAGGAATACGGCGCATTTTAGATTTTTGATTTTAGATTCTTGGCTTTGATCTTTGACTTCGATCTTTGATTTCAGATCTTTGATTTCTGAGTTTTGGTCTGGATTTTGATTTCTGATCTCAGATCTTAAATAATCTTAAATCTTAAATTTCAGATCGTGAGATTTCCAGATCGTGGATTTCAGATGTCAAATGTCAGATCTCAAATCTCAAATGTCAAGATTTCAGCATCGCGTTTTTTGACAACCAAGACCGAGGGGAAACACTTTTCACTCCATCAGGAGTGAGATGTTATAGCTGAGCACCAAAAACTCGCCTCCGGCTCCGTCCGAAAGAGCGGAACGATTGTGGACTGCGACAGGTCTCGCTGACGTCTGCTCCACCGAACGCAGCCAGGTCGGAGATTGAAGGCCGGTTTATGAACATTTCACTCCTCACAGAGTGAAACGAAGCACATTACCCAGGGAAATTGCACACTGAACAGAACGAGGGGTTTCGAATAACGACGACTTTAGGTGATTGATCGAGGCTAGCTGCCCCAGCGCTAGCGACCAGCAGATAAACCAGTTTAACGATGGATTAATTCGGGTTGCGACTGCGCCACTCTCAGGGGTTCGTCTGCCTTTTTACCAATGCCTCTTGAATAGTCGAGCAATTAGGTTTTTCTGTTCTTAGAGGCCGTTCCAGCGAGTTTCAGGTGCGAGAATCAGGCTTTTCGTGACGTGCGCTCCAGGGCAATGACGAAAAGCTCAAGCGGTTAAGCTCACACGCTCTTTGCCCAGGGAGCGTGTCCTAACCACAGGAGAACTCCCATGCCCAGACCCCCAGAAGTCTGTCTGTCTGTCGTCTGTCCTCACGCTTCAGACATTGGACCTTCAGCACTACGCACCAGACCTTCTGCCTCATGCTTCCTTCCTCCTGCATCCTTTTTCTTGAGTCTTCTGCTTTCTACCTTCTGCGTTTCCATTTTATCCGTGACGTATTTCTCATCACTCCTTACGGTTTGTGCGCAGAGCGCAACTGCCACATTGAGCGGCACAGTTACTGATCAAAACGGCGCAGTAGTCCCTAGCGTTAATATCGCGGTAATTAGCATCGCCAGCGGCTTTCAAAGATCCGCCACCACCAATGGCGACGGGACGTTTGTAGTTGCCCTGCTTCCCCCTGGCACCTACACCCTTAAGGCTGAACATGAAGGTTTTACTCCCGCCGAGGTTAGAGAGGTTGTCTTGAATGTCAACGACCGCGTCGCTTTAAAGATTCAATTGAAGGTGGGTGCCTTGGCTGGCCAGACTGTTGATATTGTTGACGGTGCTTCGCTCATTAATGAATCGCCATCGGTCGCCACGATCATCGACCGGCAGTTCGTTGAAAACTTGCCACTTAACGGACGGAGCTTTCAATCCTTGTTTGGACTTACACCAGGATCTGTGCTGACAAAGACTGCTGAGGGACAGGAACAAGGTCAGTTCAGCATCAATGGACAGCGGGGTGACGCAAATTACTTTACCGTCGATGGTGTCAGCGCCAACATTGGTGTCAACACGAGTGGAAATCCCAGTCAGGCTACGGGTGGTGCGTTGCCAGGACTAAGCGCTTCCGGCGGCACAAATAACCTAGTTTCGGTCGATGCGTTGCAGGAGTTCAAGATTCAAACGTCCACCTATGCCCCAGAGTTCGGGCGCACGCCCGGAGGCCAAATATCAATAGTGACGCGCTCGGGAACGAACGAGTTACGTGGTACCCTCTTCGAATACTTCCGCAATGACGCACTCGATGCGAGTGACTGGTTCGCTAACGCTAATCGTCTCCCTAAACCTGCCGAACGACAGAATGATTTCGGTGGAGTGATTAGTGGTCCAGTCCTATTACCACGGTTCGGCGAAGGTGGTCGGCAACCATGGTATAACGGTCGAAACAGAACTCTCTTCTTTTTCTCGTATGAGGGGCTGCGATTACGTCAGCCACAAGTTGGCTTGATGGAAGTCCCGACATTAGCAGCTCGGCAAGCCCTACCAGCGCAGGTTCAGCCATTTTTTAATGGTTTACCACAGCCAAACGGACCAAACGTTAGGACCGGAGTGGCCCAATTCAACGCGAGTTATTCTAATCCATCTTCCTTGAACGCAACCAGCATACGTGTCGATCACGTAATCAATAGCAGACTATCTCTGTTTGGCAGGTATAACTACGCACCTTCAGATGCTGGCCTTCGTGGCGCCAACGGTTTGTCACTAAATACCGTAACTGTCACACACACTAAAACTCAAACACTTACGCTCGGAATGACATGGTCTCTGACGAGCAGCATGATGAACGACTTCCGATTCAATTACAGCCGGAATCTTGGAGGCATCTCCTTCTTGCTTGATGATTTTGGTGGCGCAGTTCCGCCACCCGATTCTCTGATGTTCCCAGCTCAATTTGGATCCCCGGAAAACTCGAATTTTGCCTTTTTATTGAATGGAGCAACTGGGGCGTTTTATCAAAAAGGAATAAATGCGAGGAACCTGCAACGCCAAATCAATGCGGTTGAGAACTTATCGTTTGTTAATGGGTCACATCAACTCAAATTCGGTGTTGACTACCGCAGGCTATCGCCGATTACTGGCCTGCGTAAGTATCTTCAATTCGTACAAACCAATCTCACAGCAGCTCAATCGGGAAACGCAACCTCTGTCCAAACTCAAGGCAATATCTTCGGAGTTAACCTCTTATTTACTAACCTATCTTTATACGGACAAGATACGTGGAACGTTACACGGCGCCTCACACTGACATACGGTCTGCGCTGGGAGTTAAATCCACCGCCTTCAGAGGCGCACGGAAATGACCCGCTTGCTGTTACGGGAGTGGACAACCTGGCCACTCTAGCACTCGCTCCGCAAGGCACGCCGCTCTACAAGATGACTTATAACAATTTTGCTCCACGTGTCGGTTTGGCTTACCAGTTGTTTCAGAACCAGGGCAGAGAGATGGTCCTCCGAGGAGGATTTGGAGTCTTCTTCGATCTCGGCAGTAGCACTGCTGGGAGCGTCGCAAGCGCAGGGGCTCCCCCTTATGGAGCCAATAGATTTCAATCTGGGGCAATTCCACTGCCGCTAGACGCTAGTAGGGCCGCACCCCCTTCCTTGAGCCTCGTCCCGCCACTGAGCAACGTTTTCGCGACCGACCCAAATCTCAAACTGCCGCGTGTCTATCAATTCAACTTGGCTGTAGAACAAGCTCTGGGAGCTAAGCAGACTCTGACAGCTTCGTACGTGGGCGCGCTGGGTCGTCGGCTTTTGAGTAAGGAACAAATTCAAAATCCAAATCCGACATTTTCAGCAATAAATTTAACGAAAAACACTGCAACTTCCGACTATCACGCGCTTCAACTCCAATTGCAGCGCCGGCTATCGAGAGGTCTACAGGCTTTGGCCTCGTTTACGTGGTCGCATTCGATTGATAACCTCTCCAATGATCTTGCGCCGAATGCGCCTGGTCAGTTTATCGACCCTACCACTAACCGCGGATCATCAGATTTTGATGTTCGACATGCGTTTACCGCCGCAGTCACATATAACTTGCCAACGCTTCGCACCAGTTCTCTGAGCAGGACCATCCTCGGAGGCTGGGCGATTGATTCCATAATTACAGTTCAGTCTCCGAGACCCGTGAATGTAACTACTATCAGGAACGTAGGATTTGGTTTTTTCCGAATTCGTCCTGACCTTGTTTCGGGAGTACCACTCTACCTTAATGATCCTTCTTTCGCCGGCGGAAAGCGGTTCAATTCTGCTGCCTTTGTCGTTCGGCCCCAGAATCGCCAAGGAACACTCGGTCGCAACGAACTCAGAGGTTTTGCTCTCAAGCAAGTTGATTTTGCATTGCGCCGTCGATTCAAGCTTTCAGAGAACGTTGGTTTGCAGTTGAGAGCTGAGGTATTTAATGTTTTCAATCATCCAAACTTCGCCGATCCAGATGGAAACTTGGGCACCTTTGTCAATCAACTAATTCCCAACAATCAATTCGGACGGTCCACTCAAATGCTTGGTAGAAGCCTGGGTGCTGGCGGAGGATTCGCAGGCGGATTCAATCCGCTTTACCAGATTGGGGGGCCCCGTTCCTTCCAGTTGGCGGTCAAATTAGAGTTTTGAAGTCGACGCGTTTCACACGAAATTCATTCAAATTTCAAGACTGATCAACCGACTTATGAGGAACTCCTGGGTGAGAATCGTGCTTCCATTGTTGCTGATTTCGTCGGCATCATCAGGCCATGCACAGGTAACTTCACCAGGCTTTGATCCATCACCCCTCGAAATCAAGCCCGTAGCGAAAACTGCGCCGCACATCATCACCAGCATGGACCTCTTAACGATCCGGGACATAACTGGAATTCAGATCTCACCTGATGGCAAGAGCGTGGCCTATGTAGTTAGTCAGGTAGTTTATATTTCCAACGGCTACCGAACCGCGTTGTTCGTTGTCGGCACCAATCCTGGCAACATACCCACTAATCTTGGAAGCGGAGGTCCCCCACAATGGAATATTGCTGGGGAATATAAGCGAATCGATCCGCAATGGTCGCCGGATAGCAGATACATAACTTACCTGAAGGGCAAGAAGGACAGGAGGCAGGTGTGGATGTGGTCACGATCAGGTGGCAAACCGGAGCAATTGACGCATAACAACGCTGACGTAGAAAGCTATGAATGGCAACCCGATGGTAAGCGGATCATTTTCTCGACGGTTGAGCCGATAAGCGCAGAAGAAATCAAGAGCGTATCGGAGCAAGGAATCCTTTACGACAGCGATGCCAGTGCCGATTTTTACGGTTCAATAAGAGCTTGGCAGAATAGACCAATCGCTTATGCTGCGTTGGAAGCGAAACCTAGAAAGAGGCAAACATGGATTTACGATTTTTCAACCAGGATAGAAAGGAGAGTTACCCCAGAGGAGGAGTCGGAATACAGGAAGTTGCATCAGCCACCGGATATCTGGACTTCAAGTCAAAAATCTTCTATCACAATGACGAGATCCTCTCCGAACGGAAAACTGATTGCTTATGCGTCAATGCTTAATGACTCTAATAAATCATCCACATATGAGTGGTCGATTTCTATAAAAGAACCTATTGGAAGCCGTTCATACGAGATAGTAACTCCGTCTACGGAGTATATTGGTGATCTATGGTGGGACAGAGCAGGTAATGAGGTTTACTTTACACGGTTAACCGATGACAAAGGGAGGGCTCTTTTCGCAGTGCCTGCAGTCGGCGGACCGGTGCGCGAGATAATTAAGGGTAATAAAGACATGCTCTCAGCATTCTCGTTAGATGAAAGTAGGTCGCGGGTAGCATGCCTTCGAGAATCCCCTATATTGCCGCCGGAAGTTGCTGTGATTGATTTGAAGGACGGGGTAGTACGTACTTTAGTAAATGTTAACACGGAGTTTGAGAACCTCAAGTTGAGTCCGGCAAGAAAGCTGGAGTGGACAAACAAGTACGGCGACCATGCTTTCGGCTACCTTATCAAACCCCTCAGCTTTGAGCCGGAGAAGCGCTACCCATTGATTGTTAACACGTATTACTGTCGTAACTTCCTTCGGGGAGGCGTGGGTGACGAATATCCGCTCCAAGTGTTCGCTGCCAATAACTTTGCCGTGTTGTGTCTAGATTTATTGCATGGAAAGGTGCTTAGTTCAAAAGCGGGGGATTTTGAAGCGGCGATGCTGCGCTGGAAGTCGGCGATGGCGAGTTTAGAACAAGCTACTAAGAGTGTGGTTGATGAGATGGGGATCATTGACCCTCAACGTAAGGGAGTAACGGGTTTGAGTTATGGCTCTGAGGTCGTCCACTTCACAATCAGTCACTCTGATCTTTTTCAGGCAGCAGTGGCTAGCGGCGGGAACGCGCAAGACCCGATTTTTTATTACCTTGCCAATGCCTGGTGGCATCGGCAATTCGCCCAATGGGGGCTTAATGGTTTTCCTGACGGCAAAGCCGCGGACCGCTGGCGGCAATTGTCTCCCGCGCTTAACGCAAACCGTGTATGGGCTCCAATCTTGATTCACTCAGCAGACAGCGAATACATTCAAGGGCTTCAGTTTTACACATCAATGAAAGAGTTGCATAAGCCGGTAGAACTGATCATTTACGCGGATGAAGGACATATCATGAACCAACCCAAGCACAGATACGAAATATATAAGCGTAATGTGGATTGGTTCAACTTCTGGTTACACGACAAGGAAGACCATGACCCAGCCAAAAGCGAACAATACACGCGTTGGAGAGAAATGAGAAAAGTGCTCAACGAGGATCGGTCAACGACGGGTAGCCGGAAAAGCGATACCACTAGTACGCCTTGAGCCGTCCTGCGAGCCTGCTTTTTATCTGATAGCTTGCGTGTGTTTACGAAACCCTTGCCATAGGGCCTCGTGGTGGATAGCAGGACCTGACGTCTTGCACAGCATTGAGTTTCAACAGCGCAAGTCACGTTACAAGTAGGCACCCGCTATCCGCCACTCGGGAACAAGAGCTTAGGCATAGAGCCATAAGAACTCTAGACCAAAGTCTGCTAACTAGTCGTCTGTTAACTAGTCATCCAGGTCATTGTCAGGAATAAGACCCTGCACACCGTTGTCGGATTCGAATGTATCCTTCGCTCCATGGATTACATCGATCGCACTTCCGACCTCGATGACTTCTGGTGCTGTGTATTCGTTTTTCATTTTGACTCTCCTTTCCGTTTGAGAATTACCGCTCAGATTTTCAGTAGAGCGGTGGTTGAGATGTCCTGTTAAGACACCATTCTGACTGACCGCATGCGCGGTTCTTGTTACGACGTCCGTCGTAATACCGGGTGACTTTAATCATCCAGATCATTGTCTGGCATAAGACCCTGCACACCGTTGTCGGATTCGGTTGTGTCTTTGGCCCCGTGAATTACGTCAACGGCATTCCCGACATCGACGACTTCGGGCGCTGTGTATTCGTTTTTCATCTGACTCTCCTTTCAACATTGAGGATGATCGCTCAGTTCAAAACGTGAGCGACTTAAGGCGTGCCTTGATGGACACGGATTTCTTTCGCAGGCTGGGAATTGGGTATCCAGGTGGTTTGCTGTACTTTCGGTCCTTCCAACATTGAGATCAAAGGATTTGTGGCTATTGAATTTCGCCGCTCCAAAGCTCGCAGCCAACACTCTAATGAAAGCGTTTGTATGATTGCGAACGAGTAAGGTTCGCAGCCGTGTCTGGCTCTCTCGAGTGCTTTTAGTAAAGCTTGAGGATTCATATAACCGTTAGAACAAACTCTGGCATTTTCAAAAATCGGTCGGAGTCGGGGCCACTGGCGGGCTAGTGCACGAAATAACGCTTCGTCTGGCCCCTTTTTTCCCTTGCGTTTCAGAACCTTGTCAGGTAGTAAATTACGCAACGCTCGACGCATCAGTACTCGAGTTTCTCCCGGCTGCACCCTCTGCTGGAACGGAATTGCCTGTAGAAATTCAATAAGCGGGCGGTGAAGGTAGGGATGACTTGCCTCAATACCGCCCCGCGCTCTGTATGCAGCCTTTGATGTCATTCTTAGTATTGATAGGAAGCCGACCACTTGGTCACGCTCGCTTGGAAGGGAAAAACCGAAAACGTCCTTGGGCCCAAGATTACGCTCTTCCAAGTTCATCCTCTTTACAAAATTCGTGTCGAACCACGGTGGAAGAGACGCATAAGGCTTCGCCCTGCAACTTAGTTGAATCTTCGCCGGCAGGACAGACATGATGCCGTCACGCCACAGAAGTTCTAAGTAAGGCCTATTCAAAGCCGCGCTCCATTTTCTAAGAGAATGATGCAAGCCTAAGAATCTCCACTGGACCAGGAGATCGCCTATCTCTGGGGAAGGACTTGGGTTGCTTCCAAGCATTTCATCCCCACCATGACCCGTTAGAAGAACGCGCGCCCCGTCGGAGCGCATAGCGGCACACAAACCGGTGTGGAGGTCAGGAAAGCAATCGAGAAAATCGGGAAAATCTAATTGATTCAGCTCAGGAAATGAAGCTAGGGGCGGGTAATCTTCATCTCGCAAATGGAGCCCTTGTCGCCTCCTTTTATCTTCCACGCTACTGATGTAATTGCGTTCGTCCGAACTTCTGGATGCGTCATAGACAAAGGAAACTGTTTCGAGTTTGGAAGCCTCGCCCTCACCGCTTTGCAGAATATCGTCAGCCATACATACAATCGCCGACGAGTCTAATCCCCCGCTAAGCATGGCCCATACGGGACCTTGTACGCGAAGACGGCTTCGAACGGATTCCCTGAATAATTGGTAGAAATGCTCCTCATATTGCGCATCAGTTTTATATCGAATCTCATAATTTGGATTAAGTGCCCAAAACCTTTGAACCCTTAGCTGACCGTTTCGAATAATCGCAACCTCACCAGGCGGCACTGAAAAGATATTTTTGTAAGGTGTTAGCTTGGGATCCGGTCCACGAGTTATATAACCGGCAACATACTCATCATTTACCTCTAAAGTGGTCCGGGAGGCGTCTAGCAGAGGCTTAAGTTCCGAAGACCAAATTACTCTGTCACTGTCAGCGTGGTAGTAAAGTGGACGAGGGCCAATGGCGTCACGAGCCAGTAGCAGTGTTCGTCTTTTTGCGTCCCATAGTGAAATTGCAAAATCGCCGATCAATCGAGGCAGGAACTCAATACCTAATTTAAGGTACGCTGCCATGACGATTGCAACGTCCGTATGATCCGTATTGAGTTCGTTGTGAAGCAGCGCAAGCAGCTCTCGGCGGTTGTCGAGCCGTCCGTCCCAAGCGAGGACGTGACCTTCGGATGAGACAAAAGGCTGTGTCTCTAAATGTGATTCACGTGTAGTATGAAACGGTCGATAGACCATCCTCACGGATGCAGTCCTGACATCGCGCACTTCGTCCGGGTCATTGCTGTCGAGGCTCACACCAAAGTTGATAATTACATCCGAGTCAACGGGCATATTGTCGAAGTGGTGAATTCCACCTATGAGGCTCATGCGATTTATTCCTCAAAATCATTCGAGAACAAAACATTAAACATGGTCTAAACAACTGACGTAGACAGGGACACAAAGCTGATCACAGATAAAGGCCAAGCGGTCCGTCAAAGACTCAGTGCGTTCATCCAGAGGCAGTGAGGGTATGTGTCCGCGAAGCGCCCGATACTCAAGCAGAATCGGCCTTTCGGAACTCGTGGCAGCCTGTAGCTTGGCTGTCATCTTAAGGGCGTGCATTGGACTGCAGCGAGTATCGGAATCCCCTGAGACGAGAAGAACTGCGGGATACGAGGTGCCCTCTTGAACACGGTGATACGGCGAATAAGCGTACAGATGGCGAAAGTCCTCAGGGTCGTCCGCGGTTCCGTATTCCTCAATCCAGGATTTGGCAATTGAGAACTGGTGGTAACTGAGCATATCGAGCAACGGTCCAATGCATACCGCAACTCGGAAGAGTTCGGGTCGTTGTGTTAAAGCTGCCCCCACCAAGAGGCCACCGTTTGACCCCCCCGCAATTGCGAGTTTTTCAGGAAGTGTGAAGCCATTTTCAATTAGCCACTCAGCTGCTGCAATGAAGTCATTAAATGCGTTTTGTCGTTTTTCACGTTTCGCCTCAAGATGCCATATCGCACCAAGTTCTAAGCCACCGCGCACGTTTGCAACGGCAAACAAGCAGCCTTGCTCGACAATGAACGTCGCAAAGGCGCTAAATTGTGGAGTCACGCTTTTTCCAAATCCACCATAGCCGGTGAGGATGGTGGGAGTGTTTCTGTTTTTCCGAAGCCCCTTCTTACCTATGAGAGAAATCGGTACGGCTGTACCATCTTTAGAGCGATACCAAGTTTGGGTGATCTCTATCGAAGTCGGGTCAAATGGTACGTTCTTTCGACTCCATACTTTCTGCTCACCTGTTTCGATTTGATATGAGAAAACGGTTTCTGGATAAACGAATGAGCTGAACGTATAGAACAACTCGTCAGTGTCTACAGGATTTGGTATTAGCGATACACTTCCTCGATCTGGAACGGGGAGGCTACCCCTTTTCCTGCCAGACAGGTCAAAAATATCCGTTCGTATTGAGAGATTCTCAACGTAGCTGACGAAAATTAGGTTGTTCCTAATAGTAAAACCCTTGATAGGCAGTGTGGATTCAGGGACAACATCCCGCCAGTTCATCCTGTCAGTTGAATCCAAATTGATGCCAATAATCTTTCTATTCGGAGCCTGAAAACTTGTAACTACTATTAACTCTTTTCTTATAAAGAGCGGATAAAATGGAGCTGTCATTCCATCAGCGATCAACCGGGCGGGAAGACCCTGAGACAGATCTTGTACGTATAAATCAATAGTCTTCGTTCTATGAGAGCGAATCACCGAATATGCGACGTAATGTCTGTCATCAGAAAATTGCATCGCTAATCTGATGTGCGGATACTCGCCGGCCGAGAACATTTCTCGATCTTCAATCGGATCAGTGCCGATTATGTGTTGGAAGGCCGCGCAATAATGAGCGCGTGGTCCACTGATCGCCTCGTGAACGTAGTAATAACTTTTTGTGTCAACAGAGAAGACGAAACCTCCCAAAAACCCTCGGGGAAGACCGTCGGGAAACACCTCAAGGCTGGCTATATCCAGTATCTCTACAGTCTGGTAGTCCTCTGAGCCATGCCTGACGCCGTAAGCCAGAAGCCTTGCATCAGGCGAGACGGTTACAATGTGGACGGACATTTGGCCGTCAGGCCAGCGAACACTTGGATCGACTAAGATACGGTCCTTGCCGTTTCTCCCTTCCCTCATGCAAATAATCGGGTGATTTTGACGCTCCTGCCGCTTCAGAAAGAAATATCGATTTCTAATTCTGAATGGCGGACCAATCATTTTCACGGCCAACAGTTCAACGACTCGGCTTCGCACCGGCTTACGCACTGGTAGAGAGTCGAGCACGGCCCGTGCATAACCAGTTTGCTCTACGATCCAGCGCCTTGTGCGCTTCGAGTTTTGGTCCTCAAGCCAACGATAAGGGTCAATCACTTCCACGCCATGAAAGATTTGCGTGACAACGTCAACATGCGTGTATGGTGGAGATTCCGGGACCAGAGTCATGTCACTTAATCCTTAGTTACAGAGACCGATCTCTAAACACTTGCGAGGTATTAAGAACACTTAACATCGTTCTAAGACTCGGTAGTGCGTCTGTACCTTCGGGTTGTCGTTGACGACTAAACCATCAACCTCCACCCAGGCATGCCCACGAAAAGGGATCTTGCGGCAGCCGATCACCATCAGTGCAGGGATACCCTTCCGACGTAATAAACACGTGATCACCGCGGAGCGCTGCAAACATAAAGCATGCTTAAGGTAGTATCTCCCGGCTCGATCAACCGCAGCGCAGACGTCGGCTATTGTCTCTTGATCGTTGTTCGCCTTCGTCGAGGTAGGCCAGCGCCTCACTGTCTGATGGAGCTGACGAAAGCCGGCGAGCTTCATGATGATGTCTGCCGCCGCGAGCCCCAGAAACGCAAAGCTCACAGAGACGTGAGGTCTCCCGCGTAAAATGGGAGTGCTGGCTGTTTCAAGCTGCGATGCCATTTCTTACCTCCCCAGTTCTGGTCGATAAGGCCTAAGCTGACGCTTGCACTAGACCCTTGCATTTAAGTTCGTGAATGAAAGTTTCCGTGTCGTCTTGTAGCTGTTGACGCGGCACGTCATACTCTCGGGCGAGCGAATCAAGAAGGCCTTCGAAAGTAATTCCCTGTTCCAGCATGATCCACACCTTCGCGCCGGCCCCGTTTAAACTAAAGACCTTTCCGCTTTCCAGATTGATGAGTACACTTCCGTCCTCATCACTGGGCGTCGTGCGAACCTCTGGATGGATCTTTAATTGAGTCATCATTTCTCTACCTCGTTCTGAAAGTCGCGTGCAGAGCTTTTGTGCGGCGGATTCTCTGCCTGTTCTTTGGAGCGCTGCGTCTCTAAAACCTCGCTGACCTTGCTCGCGAAGACATCCAGACGAACGGGTTGTTCCAGAACCGCGATTTTCTGATCCATTTTCTGATCCAGCGCGCCGTCGCAGATCAAAACCTCTTCTGCACTGCCCGAGAGGAATAGCGCTCGTGTTTCCGGGTGCCTAGCCTGGAAGAGATGGGCGAGCAGTCCGCCATTTATTCCGGGAAACTCTACATCGGTAATTAGAAAGTCGATGCACTCGTTGTACACGACGCCGAAGGCCAATGCCTGGGAGGGGCGTTCGACAGCAATCACATCGTATCCGGATGCCTCGAGCACATTTTTCAAGGCCACCCGCGTCGACTCGCGGTCTTCAGCAAGCAAGATCACTGGGAGACGCCGGTTGGACCCAGCCAGCGCGGGTGGCCTGCGCGCCTGCGTATGTCTCAGCGCGACCGCTCTGTCGAGTCTGAGTGTGCCGGCAGGCGCGCTCGCAGGAGTTGTTCTCGTACCAAAATGGCTCTTCTTTGACATTGCGGAGAATCTCAGTGTGTGGGTTAGCTCTCCGTTACCCGGTGACTTTTCACAAGCGTTGATCGTGAGGCTTAGGGGGAAGCCTGGTTACTGAGTTGATGTCTTTAACAAAGTTGAGTTTTCGTTTCGCAGCGCACTCTACGCTTCCCCTGCACAAGCAGGAAAAAACATTCATTTCTGCTTAGTATCCCAAGCGAGGTGTGTATTTTCGGGGAATTACGAACGCGGCGTGGAGGGTGGAGAGGCAATTCTTGCTTACAATCCCAAGCAAGGTCCACAGATTACGCAGATTACACAGCGCGGCTCTTCCGCAACCCAAGGTAATTTCTTGATCCAAAAACACGATTCTGCATGCTTGTTTCGTGTTTCTTCGTGGATCCGTTTTTCCGCGTCACAAAAACGCGATCCACGAATCACACGAAGCCGAATCACACGAACCAACACGAGATCTGCTCAAGAAAACAAGAAATTGCCGGTTAGCTTCACAGATTACGCGC
>DASQPD010000096.1:0-64815 GCA_035644135.1 Pyrinomonadaceae bacterium | reverse complement strand
CAGCCCCGAGGGTCTCCATGCATCTGATCAAAGAAGTCTTACGTTTAACGGCCGCGGGCCTCAGCCAGCGACAGATTGGCCGCAGTCTTCATCTCAGCCATGGCGTGGTTGGCAAATACCAGGCGGCGGCTCAGCGAACTGCTCTCAGCTGGCCTTTGTCTGAAGAGCTGGACGATGCCGCGCTAGCAGATCGCCTTGGAACCAGAACCGACGAGAGCTCCGTTACCCGAGCCAACGCGCGCCGCACCCCACCAGACTTTGTCTCCATCCATGAACAACTGAAACAGAAGGGCGTCACGCGGCTCTTGCTCTGGGAAGAATATCGGGCCGCGCATCCGGGCGATGGCTACGGTTACACCCAGTTCTGCTTTCATTACCAGGAGTGGCAGTCGCATCTCAAACTGGTGATGCGCCAGACGCATCGCGCCGGCGAGAAGCTCTTCATTGATTACGCCGGGCCGACAGTCTCGTTCGTCAACGCCGCGACCGGTGAAGTGCGTGAAGCCCAGATCTTCGTGGCCGTTCTCGGCGCTTCCAATTACACCTACGCCGAAGCAACCTGGACCCAGGGACTGCCCGATTGGATCGGCTCGCATACCCGCGCCTTCACTTTCTTTGGCGGCGTGACCGAACTGGTAGTGCCTGACAATCTGCTCAGTGCCGTTAGTAAAGCCTGCCGCTACGGGCCGCTTGTGAACACTTCCTACTATCAAATGTTGGCCCACTATGGCACGGCGGGCGCTGCCTGCCCGTCCCTACAAACCCAGAGACAAAGCCAAAGTGGAAGTCGCGGTGCAGGTCGTGGAGCGCTGGATCCTGGCGCGCTTGCGGCAACAAACCTTCTTCTCGCTCTTTGCCTTGAATCTGGCGATTCGCGCACTACTCACCGCCCTCAACCAGCGTCCGTTCAAGAAACTGCCCGGCTCCCGGCGCTCCCAGTTCGAGGCGCTGGACCAACCGGCATTTACGCCCCTTACCTGACCAAGCTTACGAATATGCCGAATGGCGCAAGGCCCGAGTAAGCCTCGACTATCAAGTGGAAGTCGACAAGCACTATTACAGCGTGCCGCATTCCCTCTTGCGCCAGCAGCTCGACGTGCGTCTGACCGAAAAGACCATCGAACTCTTTCAGCGCGGTCAACGCGTCGCCGTACATGTTCGCTCACGGCGGCAGGGTTCGCATTCCACTAATGCGGAACACATGCCCAAACCGCATCGCGCACACATGGAATGGACTCCTGGACGCTTGCTTAACTGGGCCGTAGAGGTCGGACCACATACTCGTGAGCTGGTCAAACATTTGCTCTGGAACAGACCGCACCCGGAGATGGGTTATCGCAGTTCTCTGGGCTTGCTTAACCTGGCCAAGCGCTTTGGTCGCGAGCGTCTCGAAGCCGCTTGTCAAAGGGCCTTGCAACTCGGCTCACCCAACCGTCGCAGTGTGGTCTCACTGCTGGAACAAGGACTGGATCAGTTGCCCCTGCCAGAAACTGCGCCCACCCAACCGTTGCTGATACACGAGAACATTCGCGGCCCGGGTTATTACCAATGAGTACTGCTACCGACGCAGATAGCCTCCGCTGCGGCAGCCGTCAAGGGTCTCCGCTACGCTGCGATGAACGCGCCGCAAAAAACTGCGGCGCGCCCTTGACTGCCGCCTCGCTGCGGCTCGGAGGTAGTTATGGGGAGCTGCCGCTCCCCGTTTGCAAAAACGGCGAAAAAATCGATTCCAGACGGCCGCCGCCAAAAAGTTTGCCCCAGATTTGCCCTTCAGGCGATTTTCCGCAACGGGGCCAGCTTGCTCTATCCCCAGTTTCGTCTCAAACGGACAAACTTTTATGGCCTCTCTCTTTAGCAGCGCCAGACCACTAAACCCAAAGGAGATGACATGCTTGATAATCAAACTCTGGACCAACTCCGTCGCTTACGACTCAGCGGCATGGCCGCCGCCTTTGCCCAACAACTCGAACAACCGGAACTGCAGGCCCTCTCTTTCGAGGAGCGCTTCGCCCTGCTGCTCGATCGCGAACTCACGCAGCGCGAGAACCGGCGCCTCAACCGGCTCCTGGTCCTGGCCCGACTACGCCAGCAAGCCTGTGTCCAAGATATCGATTACCAAACACCGGCGCGGCCTCGAACGCAGCCTGATGGTGACGCTCATCACCTGTGATTGGATCCGTTCTCATCACAACCTGCACCTGACCGGACCAACCGGCACCGGTAAATCCTGGCTCGCCTGCGCCCTCGGCCAACAGGCTTGTCGCCAGGGTCTCTCGGTGCGCCATGAGCGCGTGGCCCGTGTGCTCGATTCGTTGCGCATCGCTCGCGGTGATGGCTCTTACCACAAGCGACTCTCCGCCCTGGCCAAAGTTGACTTGCTCATCCTTGATGACTTTGGCCTGAAACCGTTAACCCAACCCGAGCGTCTTGACCTCTTGGAACTAATCGATGACCGCCACGCCCGGCGTTCAACCCTGCTGACTAGCCAGCTGCCGATCGCTCATTGGCATGCTTTAGCTGGGCGATGACCCAACCGTGGCTGACGCCTTGTTGGATCGCCTCTTGAGCACGGCCCATCGGCTGGAACTGAAAGGCGAATCCATGCGCAAACGAGAAAAAGCCTTGACGGCTAACGAGTCGAAGAGTAAATAATCATCCGCCAGCATCAGGCGACGGTGGACTGCTCACAATCAACCGGAACCCCTGCTCACGTTGGTCCGGAATCACTGCTCACAATCACCGGAATACGCAACCGCATCCCAATAAAGAAGCATCCCAGTTAGCCAGGTAGATTGAGGAACGTCGATATAAGGAAAGTAGAGGACCTTATTTGCCATTGATGATCTCGCAGATGTTCCTTCCGATACGTTAGTGACTTACTGTCTGAGCTCATCGACCCGACGACGGAGATGATTGATCAGGCTTGCTAGATTTTAAACCCTCGATTACCCGCTGATCGACTGCTTCGATGTGTACCCTAGTCGCTTCTTTATTGGATGAAGGCCAAGCCAATGAAACAAACGCAAAAGCTGCAAATAATCCAATACCGATTAGAAAGCTGGTCTGGCAACGACGACCAAATGTCCTTCCTTCACCCCGACTCCATTCGTCATCACTGTTCAACCGGCTCTTTACTATTGTTGAAATGGTCCTTATACCGTATATGAGAGAAATGATTAGTGCTGTCCAAGAGAGAAAAAGGAGCACAAGCAAATAAACGGGCGTCTTGGGTAGTTTATCAACGAAGGCAGCCCCAAGAGCTAAAACACCGGAAGCAAGTGTAATGAGTTGCTTCATAAGCTCAAGTGCCGCTTCATCAGCTTTGGTTGACTCAGGCGGCTTGCTCTCTGTGACCACTGGATCACTTATATCCATTTAGCGCTTCCTTTTGCATAGAGAAAGATCTGATCAGTTCCTCTTGCAGATAAACTCTTCACTCTTTTCAAGCGAAACCTCTTCATGAAGTCGTGGGTCTCTTCAGTAGTGAATTCTCTGTAAAAGGAGTGCTGTTCGCGCTCAGGCCATTTATAGTAGCCGTCCGTCACTCTATGAGCGGCTGAAGCACCCTCCATCTGATTAAATCTCGACATGTACAAGAGATAAGAGTCTTCGTTGAGTTTCTTGTAAAGGTGCTTCAGTACGGCTTTGCGTTCCTCTGGGATGGGCATGGTCTGCAACACATAGCAGAGAAGTGCAGCGTCGAATTTGCGATTATCCTGAATGAAATCCTTTGGATAGATCAACGTGCTAAAGTTTGGATATCCCCTTGCTTGCAATAGTGTTTTAGCCGAGGTGGGGCGGGAAAAACACTCCTCAAATTCTACTGCGCAGACCTGGAATCCAGCATCCAATAGTGGAAATGTGTGGCGCAGTGCTCCGGCACCAAAGTCAATAACTTTTTCTACTTTTTTCTGATTGAGAAATCCAACTAAGTCTGCAACTACCTTGTTCGGCGGGAGGCCAGGACTGACTGATGAAGTGACATCGATAATCACCTTCTTTCCGCTTTTGGCGGTGAGTTCGTAAAGAGGCTTCTGCCAAATCTTCGGCATGCTGTGCGTACTCGCGTACTCCTCACGCTTTGGCTAGCGACCCATTCACATTGCAATTCAAGTGTAAGACTCGCAACAGCTCGCCGCTACGGTGAAGATGCTTGCTTGAAAATGCCCAGCGAATGTCTGAATTCTCACAAGCTCCATCTTGTGAACAGGGCAGATTTGAATCCAAGTATTCTCGAAGTTTTTGTACTAGACTTGCGATGCCGGCTAGTTTCACATACTCGACCAGAAAACTGCCGCCCTCCCTACCGGTCATATACCGCTGTAGCAGTTGTTCTAAACCCTTAACATGGTAGGAGGCACCGTTGTAAATCTTTGCCTCACCTAAACGCCGTCGTATAGGCACGTGGTGTTCGGCTTCAACTGTTATGTCTACGTGCCCGTTTGAGTGGGCTTCTTGAATCGCTCGTATCACACCGGGAATATTGAGATAAGCAACAAGGTACGCGGAGATGCCTTCTTCTCTTTGTTCGCAAAGAAAATTTGCATTTTTCTCGATATGGTCAACAGCGCGCTCCAGAATACTTTCGAGGCATCGGTCGAATTCCTCTTCCGAACGAGCGCAAAAAAGCCCGATAGCGGGCTTGCTTGTTAAATCAAAATAAGCCAGCAGACTATTGGCGTCGTTTTCCATCGTCTCGTTGCGTCGATTCCCAGCCAACTAAGATATTCGAAGCCCAATTTCGCCACTGTTCCTCAGTCACCTCATGGTCAAACCACCAACGTCGGGTTTCGGCAATGACCTCCGTCGGTGTTAGTGTCTCAGTATTCCCAGATTTCAGCTGACGATAAAATACCGACCTTATAAAGTCCTTGTTTGGCCCGGTTAGAAGACTAAGGACTGCCAAAATGTCATCTACATCGACACTCAAAGCAGAAGCCATTGTAATAATCTCAGATAAGCCCATTCGTCCGTTTTTATGTTGTTCGAAGTAGATCCATAAGGCCTCATTGATGTTCTGCCATTTACTGTCAATTCCGAACTGGCGTCTTACTAGCGCTCGCGCCTTTCCTATCCAAACCGGACGATCGGAGAAAGTCTCAGTTAAAGAGACAATAGCATCATCGATCGCTCCGCCAACCTCATCGGGGCGATTACAAACTTTGTAAACCCATAGCCCAAACGTCCTATCGACGTTCACCGCTGCAATCCAACGCTCGGCGGCCTGTCTCTTAATCTCAACGAGTGAATCGTAACCTTTCGTCTCGAGGATCAAATGGCTCAGCGGATCAGAACTGAGACGAATTATGAAGTCCGGCATGTAATCGTGAGGCTGGCCATTGTGGAAATAAGGTATAGCGAAGCCCAGGCCCTCATTCTTCACGAAAGCCTCGATCGCTCTATGATTATCTATGTAGTATGCAGCTGATTGTTCCCATTTCTTCGTATCGGCGACTACGTAATTCAAATGCGAGTTAATAACCTCACGTACTTCCCGACTCGTCCAAAAATCGACTTCTGACGTAGATATCGGCTCACGATTTCGTTCATACCGAGGTACTTCAGGTGCCTCTCCGCTACTTGTGTCTGGCTTGATAGCTTCTGTTAGGCGTTCAATGACCCAACCGTAATATGGCGAACAAAAGACATCGAGGGTATTCGCAGGTGAGCGCGGGCTGACCCTCTCTCTTAGATAGCGTCGAACGATTTCGACAATCTGCGGAAACAAAACATGGGCAGGTACTTCACAGCCAGGTTGAGCTACATACGATCGAGTCAAATCGCGCGCCAGTTCAAACACGAGCTCCTGGAAGCGTCTTCCTGAACGGAACGGATTCAGGTCTACGGTTTCGAGACGTCCAGGTCCGACAAGTGATGGCCTGCCTTGGTTATCAGGCAGGCTCGCCTTCATTTGAACTTCGGGTGGAATATTGAGAGGGTCGAGAAGCAGTGTTGCGATGTTTCGCCATTCTACCGTCACGCGGTTTCTTATCGCTTGTTGGTACCCTTCGACCCGCGGAAGCGTGATCTTGAAGTCAGACTTCTGTGGAACGGAGTGAATATGATTCCGCTTCACCGGCGGAGGTGTGGGACCAACTGGATTTGCCTTGAATGGAATGATCTCGAAAGGCACTCCGAAGATCTTCGCTACTTCCTCACTTAGCCTTCCCTTTTCATTGATGTCATAACTCCTCCGCCTTAACCCTCTGCCTACTACTTGCTCGCACAGAAGCTGTGACATGAAAGGACGCAACCCGACAATATGAGTCACCGTATTGCAATCCCAGCCCTCAGTTAGCATACCGACGCTAACGATGCATCTCACATCTCGTCCAGGGGGATGTAACGGTCGGTCAAGTTTCTTCGCTAACTCTTCGAACCCTTCTGGATAAATCGGACGGCCTTGGCGATCCTTTGGCCATCCCAGTCTTCCGACTGTATCAAGTGTTAGACGCATCCACTTGTTCTCGTCGGACTTCGCCTCACCCGTATCCGTCTCACGCACTACTTTGGAATCGACTCGAATCGTGTTGAGTCTTCCATTATTTCGAAACTCCTCGATTCCTACTGATGGAATGCCTGAGGGCGGTTTGTCATCAGCCAACCAGTCGTAAAGTGCCTTAGCAATCTTAGTGTTCTTGCAGACGACGATGAAGACTGGTTCACGTGGGTCGTCTTCCTTTTTACGCTCCCATTCATCTCGTAATTCCGCCCACAAACCAGCGAGCATGACTATCGGAGTGTTGGCCCACTTCAGGATCGCTTCAGGCTTAGGACTACCCTTCTTTCCGCCCCGCTCCGCAGGAGTCAGTTTCCCCATAATCCAGCGCCAGACATTGAAATAGCCGGGAACCTCTGCGCCAGTGGTGTCACGCACTGCGAGCTGAGGAATTTTCACGAGACCCGATTCAATGGCATCCGTCAATCCAAAATCACTAACAACCCAGGGAAATGTTCTATTGGTCTCTTGTCCAACCCTTCCGAGGTAATAAGGAGTTGCGGACAGATCTACACAGAAATTGATCCCTCTAAGTTTGTTAATTCGGTCCAAGCCCTCAATCCAGACTGTCGCCTCTTTGAAGAAAATATCTCTATCCTCTTCTTCTTCTCCGATCGTCTGCTCCTCGAGTTCTTCCTCTTCCTCGTTCGGTTCTTCGCGTCGGATACGATATGCGTGGTGTGCTTCGTCGTTGAAAACCAGTAGGTTCTGCTTGCTGCCAATCTCCCTGCCTACTACTCGATTAATAAGGGCCGTATCGCTTTCCACATGCTTGACTGACTCGACGATG
Organism: Pyrinomonadaceae bacterium; assembly: GCA_035644135.1. GTDB lineage: Bacteria > Acidobacteriota > Blastocatellia > Pyrinomonadales > Pyrinomonadaceae > PSRF01. The sequence continues at coordinate 57,526 of DASQPD010000096.1, read as the reverse complement.
ACGTATTTTAGACTTCCGTCGCGATCGAATTTCTGGTCCACTACTGTCAACAACCCAACATTTACTTGCCGCTCCAATTCGTCAGTCGTCAGGTATCGTTTTCCGCGTGCAGTTGTTGTCTTCTCTCCGATTCTGATTTTCTCTGTCACGCGCACGCGCACGCCCGCTTTGGCAACCTTCGCACTAATACCGCCAACTTGGACTGATTGGGGTTCGAAGACATGCCAATTCGTCACCAGCACGCGGCCCTGTCGAAGCCTAGGCATGAGATCGGTTGGGACGAGATCGCGGGTCCGATAGAGACTCGCCTCGTCTTCGTTGGGATCAAGCTCGCGCAGCCGATTGCGAATCGTGACATTGGGACAGACAATTAATACGACATCTGAGAAACGCGCGTCGTTTCGATTGTTCACCTTATTGAGAATGCTCCAAGCCGCAAGCATTCCCATTACCGTTGTCTTGCCGGTTCCGGTCGCCATCTTGCACGCATACCGGCGAAATGCTGAATACTCTTGTGTCTTCTTCTGATCGTCGCTTGGTTCATCTAACGGAACATTGATGCCCTGCAAAAAATCCGCGCGTGCTTCTTTCAGAAAGATGATCGTTTCGAGCGCTTCCATTTGGGCAAAGAAGAGTCGAAATTTCCTTCCCTCGCGTCGCCAGTAATTGAGCAACTCCATCGTGGTGCGCGTGACGCCGCCTTCGCCTTTAAGCGCCAATGGTCGCCAGGCATCAACCCGCTCGCGAACCAGATTGACTAACGCGAGATCAACCCACCGTCCCCGGGCCTCGTGTTCATCACCCGTAGCTGGAGCTTTGGGGTCTCGATAGAAATAGCCGGCGCGGCGGCGCCCTTCTTCTTGAACGGGTGATTCGCCTTCTTTAATAAGCCAATGAGACGCCGGCTTCTCGTACGGCGAATTCAGAATTGGTTCTGGAACTTCGTACTCGGCCATCTACTGAATCTCTTTCAGACTCTTCACCACTAGTAATTCATTGCCGCGATCGTCGATCACTTTCACGGCAACCTGTGCATGCTCAGCCGCCTCGAATGGCGCACTCGTGGTGCCGGCGAGGTGCTGCCATACCGATTGTTCGTATTCAGTCTTCAGCATGCGCTTCAGATCATCCCAAGCACTCGTGCGCGGGAAAAACGCTTGGCTCACATGGAAACAAAGCCCGTTGTAATCGGTATCCAGAAACCAAGCCGGAACATCGTTCCCATCGCGGTGCACCGTCTCCATTGTCGCCGGGTCGAATGTGTCGAGACCTAACAACGACACCTGATACTTGTCTGGTTCGTCGGCGTCCTTGTTTGCTTTGCGATCCGCGCGCTTGATTTTGATTTCGGGTAAGCCACAGACACTGAAAATTTGGCTCGATCTCATGTTCTTCAGCAAATCACCCATCATTAGATCCGGCGTTGCTTGGATATAAGTCGCCGCGATGCCCATCGCCTCCTCGCATTCCTGGACCAGCTTGCGAGCGTTTGGTTGAATGGCGAATCCAATGACGTAAAGATGTGAATAGCTCTTCCCTCCTGCCTCCTTTGCGGCTTCGAAGACGAGCTTTTCACTGATTGCTCCGTTCTCGGGTCCGAAGACCAAGGCAACCAGCTTTTGCGAAACTGGTAACATCCGGCGGTTCTTTTCATCGGCTTCAGCGAAAGCCTCTGCAATCGTTGGCGATTGGCCTGGAGCGGTGGCATCAACCATCGCTTCGGCTGAGAGCGAAAGCGTCTTCGCCGGCGGGCGGACGTTTTTCAGTGTGATTGTCTTGCCGCCATCGACTCGCAATATCGGTGACCGTCGCAACACTTCCAGCATTCGGGCGACGAAGTCGGCATATTCGACACCAGCACCCGAGTCCTCGACGCCATCGCCTTCCCAATCAATCGGTGTGGGAATAGTCGCTTCGAAACAAAACGGTCCCGTTACCCTGGTGATCTTTGAATTTAATTCAGGATGGTCAACAAGCACTTCTTCTGCGGGTGGTTCCTCGTTTGCGACGGTCTCAAGCTTAACGTGTGGAACGATTCCAGGTCCTAAACTCTTTGGGTTTGTACTCTGATCCTCAGGTAAATAAACGAGACCAGCTATGGGCCCACGCACTTCATCTATCAGCTGATAATAGGGGAAAGTCGCTGTAAGAAGTCGCTGTCTGCTCAATGCCAAAGGTACGCGGCTAGTGTCGATCATAATCCAACGACGACCCCACTGCTCCGCAACAAACGCTGTCGTGCCGGAACCGGATGTCGGATCAAGCACAAGGTCACCGGGCCTCGTTGTCATCAACATACATCTCTGAATGAGAGAAGTCCCCGTTTGCACTGAATATATTTTAGGATCGGACCGGCTCTGCACCGCGCCGCCAATGTCTGTCCAAATGTTAGTGTGTGTAACGAACGGAAAGTCATCATAATATCTAACATATCCGAGCTTTCCCTTCGCGCTAACTACTATTCTTTCCTCTGAAGCGAGACGATCCATTCCTTTCGGCACGCTCGCCTTCCAATGATTGTTAGGTCCACAGTCATAGGTTTCTCCTTCGAAAACGTATTCCCTCGTCGCATTCTTGCTTGAACCCTGCGAAACAATTGTGTCCACTCGGAATATTCGAGAGTTGGCTGGCAGTGCAACAGTTCCATCTTTCTCATCTGGAAGGAGCGCTCTTCTGGTCCCATCGGCAAGTTCTAATTGGTCATATTTGGATTTTGGATCTTCAAGCGGGTCTTTCTTTTGCTCAAATAGATTTTGATATCGGATTCGATCCTTATCCTTTGCGTACCAGAGCAAATAATCACCAGCCCGACTCAGTGTGCTCGTTTCAAACCCACCGGACGTTGCGTAGCTAATTAAGCTAACGAAGTTCTTGGTGTCGAAGATTTCGTCAAGAAGTTCTCTAACATGATGAAGGTTGTCGGCGCTAATCTGAACAAAGATGCTTCCACTAGAACTTAGCAGCTCGCGTGCAACTAGGAGCCTATCTCGCATATAGGTAAGATAAGAATGAAGTCCCAGCTCCCACGTGTCCCGGTAGGCTTGTACCATTTCGGGTTCCCGCGTCATATCGGCGTCGTCGTTATGCTTGACCGCGCGCTTACGCACGAATGGCTGAAAATTTGATCCGAACTTAACACCATAGGGGGGGTCCATGTAGATCATCTGCACCTGTCCGCCCAAACCTTCGTACTGCAAAAGTGAGTTCATCACGACAAGCGAATCGCCAAGAATCATCCGGTTAATCCAGTTGTCCTTGTGTTCGTAAGCACGGAGTACCTGATCGGTAATCGAATGCTCCTCAGTACCATATAGATCGAACATTGAGAACTGGCGATCGCGCTTGTGTCCTTTGAGTGTTTCGAGAATAGCTTTGGTAGAAAGTCGTTCATGTACGAACAGCGGCAGTGTTGGGACATCGAACGACAACCGCTCAGCCTTGCCCGCCCAATCCAAAAACGGCCGCACAATTCGCTTTAATTGTTCGACCGCATCTTGTAATCCCGTCACCAAAGCGATTATTGAGCCCGAACTGTCCTTAAGTTGTTGAGGCTCGCTGAAAGTGTGCGGTGGTTCGAGTCGTGACGCCTGCTCGATCATCGCGAGCAGCCACTCACCCATAACTCGCGCAGAGTTTTGTCCATCCCACTCCATCACCGGCGAGAGTGAGTCGTCATAGCGATACTTCTTCGGCAGTTTCTTTTTACGGAATTGCGCCTGCGTTCCGACCTCGGGACGCAGTAACAGCTCCGCTTCCGGATGCTTATAAACTTCGGTCTTTGGTTTTGCCTTGGTCCCGCTTCTCCGCTTTGGCATTTGAGAATCCTAAGAGTATCCGTACGATCAAATTAATGAGTCGCTAATCCTCATCAACCACATCACTGGCGAAGATCGCTGTTTTCGTGTTTTTAGGAGAATACAAAACCGGCCAATAAAACGGCGCACCCATCCACCCTTGCACTTCTGCTCCGTTCTGACGAAACAGCATTAGCATAGGGATTTGAGTGGCAACCTTCTTGGCTATTTCCCCTTCGATGTGGGAAGTATCGGGTGCATCGTAGAATTCAGTCGGACTGCTCTGAAGAAAGCGTCTTGCCTTCCTGTCCTTACGCACAAGGCACCAGACACTGCCCGCTTGAGTCCCGGCATCGTCGCTCTTGCTAAGGTACTGCATGCACGCAATAAACGCAGACACATCCCAACTATATCCGGCTTCGAAGGTCAGTGTGCTTTCAATCTTCTTTATGATTTGCTTTGCCAGTGACCAAGGGATCAGAAATGTCTTGTCGCCGAGGTTATGATCGGCGGCATCGTCGAGCATTTCGTCGATCTCTTTCGTGATTGGCGTGACGCGGGTCTTGTAGTCGGTTTGAAAGCCCACGGGCAGAAGGCGCTTGAATGGCTTCAGCGTTGTCGTAGTCGAAAGAAGAATCTTGTTGGGTGAACACGGAATAACTTTGCCGGCGTCATCCTTTCTAATAAAGATTACCTCCTGGTCGCCCTTGGCAATCGATTCACGCAATGCTGAGTCGCTGTCCTGGATTCTGCGCATCGCATCATAAATCTCGGGCGACGTGTAAAAGCGAGTTACCGTCAGGTCCTGAAGCGGCCGAAAGCCAAACATTCGCGAGTGTTGAAGAACGGTATCCTGCTGGAAACGATTTGGGCGCCGACCGTAGAAGAATCCGATAAGGTTTTGCACTGTGATGCCGCGATCGAGAATCTGTCCGCCGATGAAGATATTCAAAGGTGTACGCAGCTTCAATTGACCTTGTTCGTCAAGCTGCTTCATCACGTCATCTTCCGAATTCACCTTCGTAATCATCAATTGGCCTCTGTCCGGGCGCAGCGCTTCATAGACTTCGGTGCGGACCTCGGCCAGCGATGGCAAGTAGTGTTTGGCTACAAGAATCGATTGCGAAAGGTTCTTGTAGGCCGCTTCGATTAGCAGATCGAGTAGCTTTTTGTTGTTCTTCGTCGATTCTTCAAGTTGTTCCTTGAGGGTGTTTACAACTCTTTGCTGCCAGCGATGGGCAGCCTGTGCGGCTTCAGTATGAATGATGAAGCTAAATTTCGATTTCGGTTTCCCTTCGTGTGCGTTTTGCAATCTTCGGATGCAGCCGCCGACCACGAAGTTCACAATAGCATCACGCACAGATTTGATTTTTTGACTAGTGAGACAGTCTTCGATCTTAAAGCTTCGTCGATCTTCCTTCTTGAAAACTTCTAACTCATCGCGTGTGACTGGCTCGTGAAGAAAGGACGCGATCGATCCCTGTTCTTGGCTCTCATAGAAGTAATAGTCACCGCCAATGTACTGGCCATGAACAGGAACAAGTTCGGTGAATGCCGGCCTGATAGGTTTGAACGCCTGCTGAGTTGCTGGAATTTCTAGATTTTCGGGTTGAAGGTAAAGCGAGTAAGGCGTAGCCGTGACTTGCAAGAACGATGAATCCGCAAGGTCCTTTCGCAAGTGATCAATTTGTCCAGCAATCTTGTTTATCAAGACCCCTTCTTCTTTTGTGTTTTTAAAGCCAATGCTGGCATAGTCGGCTTCATCATCGATTATGAGCATTTTCTTCTTGCCTAATACAGGATAGGTTTCAAAAAAGGCTTTACTGAGGCGGTTCAGATTGTCGGCCTGCTTTTTCACGACAAAGATGAGCTTCTGATTAAGCTCATAAGCCGTCAACCCCGAAGGCATCGTCATAATGTCGTAGGCCTGCACGAGATCTTCGGCACTGAACGTTGCAAATTCTTTTTCAAGGCGCTCGTATGTCTGTTTCGTAAGTGCTTTTGTGCCTTTTGTTAGTACGACACAGACGCCAAAGCCATTGTCGAAGGCGAGAGCCATGATACCCATGAAAGTCTTGGTCTTGCCGCTCTGAACTTTTCCAAGAAGCATTCCAGGCCTATGCGCAGTTGTTGGCTGCGCAAGTAGATTTTCAACCGTACTCTTAATTGCTGTCAGGGCCTCAGAGGAGTAGTAGCTGTCTTCAATGAATCTAGGGTAAAAATCGCCATCGAGTTTTAGCGAGCCTGTGGGGGCGGTTTTCGTCATGTGAGTCGTGTCCTGGATGGGTTATTCTTGTTTACCTTCCTCTTTTCCGGCAATGCCTCGTCATTTCGCACGCGAAATCCTTCGCATGGTAATCCGTGATCATTCTACGGTTTCTAGGCAAAGCTTACTGGGATTGAGCTATGGCACGCTCACAAATCGCCTTAGCTGGAGATTCGAGGCCGGCGATTTCGGGACGACAGAACGTGCAAGACTCGGGCGAATTATAGACGCATCAAGAGTCTCTGCAAAACGGCCTTGCGCGCTTTCCAAGCGCTCACGTCAATTCTCCTGTACCCAAATGAGCGAGCCCGCCCAAGCTCGGGAGCCGCCCACCTCATTACCGTTGAGATCGACGAGCGAAATGCGTGACTTGTCTGGATCGTGCGGAGAATGTTGTTCGGCCCATGTTTCCCAGAGTTTCTGCGCGGCCTGAAAGCGCATCTGATATGGTTCATAGTGCCAGCCATTCGACACCGTGATCTTGAGCGTATCTGGTGTAATTCCAGTCTTGGCATTCACAATGAAAGAGTTGTCGATACCAACCGCACGTAGTTGCTTTACATAGCTGGCGACATCAGCTGCCGCTTTTTTTCTAGCAAGAGCTTCCTCATCAACTGTCGGAACAGGTGATGCCCTCGGCGCGATAGATGGCGACGCTTGCGGTGTCTCGGCACTAATCGGTTGGTTCACGCTCGATGATGGAGGGTTTCCGCTTGATACAATCGCCACAAACAACATGAACAAAACAAAGCCTCCTAACACGAGTCCGCCGATTATCCAAACTGCTTTCAAATCACCCAGGTCAATCGGAGTGCGAGTGGTTAATTCTGCGGGCAACGGCGACGGAGGCGTGAGTTCACGCAATCGTTCACGATAATACTTGAGCCAATTTTCGCGTTCCACCCAGAATTCGCTAGTCACACCAAGCCTTCGAGATTTGTAGCTCGCGCGGTTTTCCTCAAGAATGGCAAGAATGCGCTCTACAATAGGTTTCTTGTCAGGACTGACGTTGTAGGCAAACTCTAAAGCTTTCAGGATCTCAGAACACCGGTTGAGGTAGTTCGCCCATTCAATAGTTTTGTCTCGATGATCTCGACAAAGTTTTAGAAAGCGATCCGCAAAGGGCACCAAAGCAACTGTAAGCTCTTCGCGAAATCTGCCCTTGTCGTTCTCCGTGGTTACGCGCAAGGCATTCTGCATCCCAACAATCATCTCGGGAATTCTTGACGCTTCAGCAGTGGACATCTCGCCTGCGGCGAGAGCTTTCCCGAGCCAGGCCCGATTATCATCGGCGTCATATTCGAGAGCCAGCGTGTAGTACTGGTAAGCCTCGTTGAAATTCCGTGCCTGCTGAGCAGCATGAGCAAGAGAAAGCAAATTAGGAACTGCCTTTTGCGCGGCTGCGTTTATTGCTTCACGGACGACAACCTGGCCGCTGCAATAAAGACAGGATGCCGTCTTGCGATCGGGAGGGAGTTGAAGATCGCCACCACAACTTGGACAGATCGCGCGCTTAAATTCCATGTTGACTTGGCTCGATTTGACAGATGAGGTTTACAATCATCATTGGCGAACTGCGTCCTCGCTTTGGGTTGTTGTGACGTTCACCACCGTGTCACCGTGGACCATCACGTCGAAGCGCCGGCCGGCGGGGACTTTCGCATCTTTGCCTTTCTTGAAACCCCAGAGCGGAGCGGCCGGCAAGAAGATTAATCCTGTGACTACCATAGCTGTGGCTACTGTTCCACCTTTGCTGTCCCCTTTTGTGCTCTTCCCAAATTGTAGTGGTATACGTGAACCATCGACTGCAATCACATCCTGCATGGTCCATGCGAGCTGGCCTGCGCGGCCCCAGCTGCCACCCTTCTTCGCCTTCGTGACGCGAGCCGTAGCTCGCGCTCCTCTGGCGATCACAATCACGCCATTGATCTTGATTGGCTGAACTACATTGAAACTTATTGGCGTGCCTTCCTCGACATCAGCCGAAGAGACTGTATAAGCCACTTCAACTTCGAGCGCAGTACCGTCGGGAACGGTGATCGCCGTGACTACGGATGGAGCGTCGTTGACCTCGGTCGCCTGCGATCGGTTCCGAGCTGTCACCATTGCTTTTCGAATACCGTGAGGGGCCTGGACCATGGCCATCAGAACCTCATCGGGCACTCCCCTGTCCTTCAGTTCCGCCAGCACGGAAGGAAAGGTGTCGAAGTTGCACGATGAAGTATTTATCTTTTCTACAATGAGGGTCGGAGAGAGCTTCGCCCTCACCATCGTCAGGATGTCTGCGTTGGTAAGACTGATGAAACCTTCCTGGGCAAAAGTGAGCGGGACAAATGAAACACAAAGAGCGAGGGCAAGGAGAACGGACAAGAACGATTTGGGCACAGGAGGATCCTTTCGAGAACAAGGGTTTTAGTTTCCGCAGGGAGTCGACGCAGATACACTTCGGGAAAGCGTCAAGCACCGCACACCTGAGTACGAGGACACGTGTTTATTTAACTGTTGCTAACGCAAACATCCACCGAATTGCTTGGCGAGGGTGGAGGAACTGAAAGCTCTACACATAAATACGCGCGGAAAGACGCAGCAAGGCTCATGCCGGGTGGTTCATGATGTTTAATACGCGGGTTTTTCCAGTTTTATGATTGGGGTGAGTGTTCGCTCGCGAGCAGTTGCCGCAAAAGAAAGCAAAGCATTGAGTCGGCGCGTGGGCGGGCATTGTTTGAGCGGAAGGCATGAAATACATCATCCACGAAATCACACTAAACGAAGATCACGAAAGCACACGAAAATCATGTGTGAGCTGGTGTGAGATGCCCAGTCCTAAGTCTCTATCATACCGCCCTCTTTTACTACTGCGGCTCGGGTGACGGGGACTCAGAAGGTTTGCTGAGCTCCTTTTCGAGTTCCCTGATTTCTTTAAGCTTGGTCAAGATCTGCTGTCGTCTTTCCAATTTCTTCAACTGGTCTTGTGCTTCGATTGCCGTAGTTGCCGCCGTTTGTAAATCGTCAAGGTTGGACTTTTGAATCGCTGTATCGGACCCCAGCGTGAAATTCTTCAGCGCGCCTGATGCTTCAAAGAGATCGATCTTATATTCCGTCTTGCGACCACCTGTTGATGCCGGTAAAGAGGCCGTCAACCCAAGTTGCGCGATTGCAACATTTTGCCGTGCCTTTTCATTTTTTCCAATCTTCAGGGTGGCAAGACTGGTGGCAGGAATTCTGTAATAAAAACCTCTTTCTCCCGTTTCAGCTAACCGGCTGGATTTCACTCGGTCGGCAAATTGATACTCGTTCTGGCCGCGTCTTCCTAAGGCAATGTTGAGTGAAACTGAAGTGGTATTCGCAGGATCGCAAGGGAAATCGATCATTTCGTCCTCTTCGCAATTTGGATTCTCTTTGGGACACGCCTTCATCAGACTGAACTTGGACTTCACCTTTACTCCCTGGTCGGTCGCAAGCAACTTGCATACTCCGTTGTCAGGCGAGAATTCAAAGAGATCCAACGAGAGGGGACCAATCATTTCGGGGCTAAGCTCTACGTCATACCAAACGTTGTTTCCAACACTAATCGCAGCAATCGCATGCTTCTTGAACGTTATTTGTACGTTGGAGAAGTTTTGTGTCTTTGGGTAGATGCTTAAAGCGTCATCCAGTTCGACATAGGTGCCCGGACTTTGTCCCTGGCTCGCGTCGCGAAATCCTATCTTGCGCAGATGAGATATAACCTCGCTCTTCGAAACGGATTGGCCGACAAAAAAGTGTTTCCTTGGAGGTGGAACAAATTCAAAATCTGCGCTCCAGATTGCTTCAGTGGTTGTACCCAGGAAATTGCCATCTTTGTATTCCTTGATCGTATCGTCCAGCTCACTCAGCAGCGTCTTGAGAGCTTCGGCCGATAAGCCGTTGGTCGACTGTCTGCCACTGACGATGTTGTCTCGCTCAGTTTGAAGATCTTCGATTTTGTTATTAAGGGTCGCGGCCTCTTCGAAACGGGCCTTGAATTGCTCGATATTTAGAGACACGTCTAACTTACTCTCAAGCTGATGTTTTTCTACTTCCTCTTTTTGCTTCTTAGTGACCGAAAGTGCGTTCATTGCAGCATTCGCTACCTCACTTGCAATGCGGGCCTTAGCTTCTGCATCTCGAGCTTTGTCCAGTGCTTGCTGTTGCTGATTTGGTCTTTGCTGAAGCGCGCCAGCTCGAATGCCGGCCTCGTCTGCGGCTTGTTTTGCAAGCACGACTGCGATGATCGCAAAATTGTAAACGTCATCCGCATCATTAACATCAATAGTCGATTCCGAAGGCTTGGTGAAATCAGGATTATTTTCCGTCGGCGAAGCACTTGGGCTGGGCTCCGCATCCTTTTCCACCAGCTTTTTGCCAACGCCTTTGCGAGCGGCTGCGGACGCCTTGTTTGCTGCGTCTTTGGCGACGTTGGCTAACCTTTCGATCTCGGGATCCCCAACTGCTTTCGCAGCTCGCAATGATCTGGTTGCCGCGTCGTCTGCCATAGCAGCCAGGCACAGTTGGCAAGCATCATTCAGCCTCTTCTTCGCTTGGGCGGCACTCTCTTCGCTTTTCGGAAACGTCTGTTTGAGAGTACGAAATTCAGGGATTTCTACGTTCGCGCTAAACAGGCCGGAGGTCGCCCCAGCCGCGCCGACCGTGACCGCAGTCTTAATAACCCCCGTGACAAAATCGGCTGTGGTGTTCTCCGCTGCGGCTTCAGCCTTTGTTAACTGACCGCTCTCATTGAGGCTCAGGAACAGGGACTTTGATTCAAACAGACCGCTGTCGAACTTCACCATGTAGATCTCCGCAGGGTCAGGCTCACCATGCGAACTAAACAATGGGGTCTCGACAGAAAAGGATGTGCTCGGAAGAATGATTCGCTCGTCGGCAATATCCGGTGAGAAAAAGCATCTGGCAAATACCTGAAACTGAGCGGGCTTGGAATCCGTTCGCTTGAGGGGAACGTTAGCACTGACAATAGTAAGTGGTAATGCATAGAAAACACCGTCCATTCTTCCATTCGAGGTTTTCGACGGCATCTTAACAACGACTGTCTTTCCCTGGGGGCAAGCGGTCAGCAAAAACACTGCTGGTAAGAGAGCAGTAAGCGCAACGGATCGATTAATTCGCATGGGACCTCCTTAGTTGTTAAGTGGAAAGATTATTGGGTTGCGTCTCCAATAGATCTTCCAGCCAAGGTTGGCCAGGCAATTCGAGGTATCGAAGACGGCGCAACTTTAGATTTGCTGAGGGAGACTAGTCAACGAAAATCCGCCACCGTGGATTTTACCGAAGTCTTTCGATAGCCGGTCACCAGCTGTAGTAGGGGCTATGGGTTTCGCTGGAAGAAATATCGAAAGAGTCAAGTCACCTTCAAGGTGTGAACGTCCAGTTGCTCCTGAAGTTAATTTTTTCTCCAAAGAATGAAAGATCATGCCCTTCATACCTAAATGAACATGTGGGTGGATCCATTTCATCTAAATGCAATTACTGCACAGGCATGCGAGGCGGAATCAAAGCTTGACGATCCAGGAACTGCTTTCGTGGCGATTAGAGGTTCATCCTATAAACATCTCACTCCTACGGAGTGAAGTGCTCCGGTTTTCTGCTCAGAACTTCCTGACCGCGGACTGCAGCGGGGATCAGGGCCAGTGCCACCAGAAGAGTTGAACTAAATTGCCGTGTCGAGATTATCTGCCTCACACCTGGACCCATACCCATCAATTCTGTCTGATTATTGGTACTGATGCAGTTTGAAAACTCACCTACGACGTCGCATAGAAGCTTCGATTTCAAAAGATGTGTAGGGCAAGCCCTTCGTCAGCACTTCTGCCCCACCTGGTGTGACGAGGATCATGTCTTCGAGATATAGACCAACCCCATTCACCGTTAGAATCGGTTCAAATGCCAGGACCTGCCCCGGAGTCAGGGTTTCGATCAAACCTTCGGCGTTCTGAAGACCAACGCCATGCATCTGCCAGAACTTTGATCCTTCCGTTGACAGAGCGACTTCCGCCGTTCGCTTGCCAAACGAAGTCTTTAACTGGAGCCGTTGCCGTTCAAACTCGTGTTGCCATGCAGCAAAGACATCTTTTGATGTTCGTCCGGGCTTCATCGCATCCAGTCCCGCACGATATGCCGCAATGAACATGTCCCACGCTTCGCGTTGACCCTGATCAAAACGTCCATTCACCGGTGCCGTGCGACCGACGTCACCTTCATAATGATCCTGCGCGCAACCCACATCGACGCGAGCCAGTTCACCTGCTCGCATCGTGCGATCGAGAAAACGATAATCCGCGAGCGATTGAATGGCCGATGCTATATCTGAATTGCTTCCTGTCATTAGCCATGGCCAGAACGAGACACCTTCCGCACCCGCACGCACACACGCTGCTACAACATCGACCTCGGCATCACGCTGGCGCCGGCCCGGTCGCAGCGCAGCGAGCCCCGCACGCAGCGCCGCCGAACTACTACCGGCGACGCGCCGCAGCGCTGCCACTTCGTCTGGGTCCTTGATTGCTCGCAGAGCAATTGGATCAGGCATCGGTCCGAATTGCGCCTTTGGCCAGCGAGCTCTTACTGTACTCTCCCAAAGTCGCACTTCGTTATGGCCTGTGAGCGCGGCCGGTGGCATGCTGAACGTACCGCTTGAGAATGGACCAAGAATAGTTAGGCTGGGATCCTCTGCGAGGCGGCGATCAACGAAGGCGGCAAACTCGTCCCAGAACACGACATGGTCCAACCCAAGGCGGTCTGCCGACGCCTGTCCGGTCTCCACGTAACCGTAGGGCGGGTGCATCAAACCACCGAAGCGGCGGAGTTGACCAGGCGGTGGGACAAACAGCCACGACTCGTGCCGTCGCGAGTCCATCAACAGCAGCGCGCCTGCGGCGTTCTCCAGTCCAGTTAAATAATAGAACGCCGCATCCTGGCGAAAGCCGTCCTGATTGTCTGCCATAGCGGATGACCGTGAGCGAACAAGCACGAGCGCATTTGGAGCTGTGTGCATCGCCCGATCACGACGCGCCCGGAATGTTGTCGAGGCCTGTCCATTCGCAGTTGACGTTAATGGTCTGTCCTGGGCTGCGGCTCTGAGACCAGGTGCAATGAGGACGAGGATCAAAACCACGATTGAATTTGAGCTGGGCATAGCGAGTTTCCCCTTCTTATTTCCAGCGCGCGGAGCTCGTCAAGGTCAAACCCCACACACCGGCTGCAACCCTCAGGATCACGCGCGCGAAATGAATAATGTGAGCCCGCGCGAGCGAGCGACAGAAGCTGTGGTTCTTGTCTGCGTCTACCGCTTCTGTAGGTGGTCGCAATTTGCGACCACCTACCAAACCAATCCACGAAATTACACGAAATCAAATGCACGAAAGCACACGAGGTTTGTGCGTTCGTGATGAAGGACCTCGGCCTAATCCTAGTACATTTGGACGAGTTCCGTGAGAACTGAATCGTCCTGAGGGATCAAAACCCAACCTGTGTAATTTGAATTGGTATCCAGGGCGCCGCGAAATAGCAGAAGAATATTATTACTCGATGGTCCAAAGGAACCGATTAACACCTTATGCGCCATTTCTATATTTGGGGGCAACACTCTGTTGGCAAAGGTTTCAATCGACTCTCCCGGTTTTCTGCTGAGAACTTCCTGACCGCGGACTGCAGCGGGGATCAGGGCCAGTGCCACCAGAAGAGTTGAACTAAATTGCCGTGTCGAGATTATGTGCCTCACACTTGGACTCATACCCATCAATTCTGTCTGATTATTATCTGACTTGACAATAACGATGAGTTGCCTAGGTTTCCAGTGTCACGTTGTAACGAAAACCAAATCAGCCACAGATTAACGCGGATGACGCGGATCAGAAGCAGATAAGTAGTTGATCTGGTTTATTATTCGGTTTTGATCTGTGTTATCCGCGTTAGTCTGTGGCTAATTTGATTTTTTTGCAGTTTCGTTAGCGGGTCGTTTGAACAGATCCACGAAATTGCACGAAAACGGCGGATACACGGAATCACACGAACCTGTCAGTCTCAACAGAATGAATTCCATGCGGAGTAGAGGTTAGCAGATAGTCGCGCAGAAGGCGGGTGCTATCGCTGATTCTTGATGACCCGCAAACATACCGATCCACGAAATTACACGAAATCAAAGCCACGAAAGCACACGAAATTTTCACTAACGTTGACCCGCGACTGGAAGGAAGGCCACGCGCCAGACCTCGGCTTGTGAAAGAACCGTAAACGCGCCACCACCCGCGGGCCGCACACTTATCTCCAGAAATCGGTCAGCACCTGGAAACGCGGTCGCGCCAAAATCCAGCGGCACGGTGAATATGCCGCCAGTGACCAGCACACTCAGACGCGTGACTGTCACCGGCGACGGTTGCGGCTGCTGCGTGCCGCCAGTCAGCGCATCCCAAGCCGTGAACTGCAAGTCGTAGCTGGCATTCGCCGGTGTGCCGCCATCCTGTAACCGGCCCTGGTAAGTGAACATCGTGTTTTGCGCCAAAGCAGAGGTCACGGTCATGAGTAAAAAGAGAGCAGACAAGGGAACTAACGGGCATTTTTCGAAAAACATTCTCGTCATGATTGGTTATCTCCTTAACGCGGCAGTGAAGTCCGTTGAGAGTCAGCTATTCAGTCATTGCCTTCCCCGAGCGTATATCCTGACTGCGGTAATCCGGACAGATAGTCAGACGATTTTCTTTAAGCTGGCGAGTTCTGATTTCTGGAAGAAGGGGTCGTGCTGCGGCTGTCACCTCTAGCACAGCCGTGAAAGTCGGTCTATGCGCCAGCGCACTTGTATCATGGAGAGATATTGCGGCACAAATGATGATTGACGACGAGAATCTCGAATGCTCACGTCGTTTGTCAAGGAAAAAGACCGTCGTTCGAACGACGGTCTTTTTCTTTGCTTTGCTGATTTACTGCTAAGCTCTGTACTTCGTTTAGTTTCGCCTTTTTCGCATCATACCCACTAAACCAGCTAAACCCGTTCCGAGCAACGCCATCGTTGCAGGCTCGGGAACCGGAGCTGTGCCAAGAGGCTGATTACCGTAATGCAGGTCAATAGTCGGTCTAAACCTGGGAAGACCAAAGGTCCCCCCAGTATTCTTGCCGTCCGATCTGACTGCAAAGAGACGTTCGCTCGGCTGTGTAACATCCAAAGAAAGATTTACAGCGTGTTCGTGATTCGCAGGCTGTATGTTTGCTACCCTGGTTGAATCTGCCCGCACCGGTGCGACCGCCGGAAAAGTCGCAACCAGCAGACCTCCAAGAATGGCTAATCCCGATATTTTCATCATAGTAACTCCAAAGCGTTCAGATTTAGAGCAGTAACCCAACTGGAGATAGAGACCTCTCTCACAGTACGTCCTACGTCGCCCGACACAGCAGAGTCCGACCCATTGGAGCGCGGATTTCTTATGTAATAATCGGAAATGCTCAATCCCGGCTTGATTCCAGATAAATTATCGTGTGGGGCAATCTTTACCGTTTGTAGACTAGCTAGCCTGCCAGGGCCTTTGCCTCAAAAGCCATAAAAGAGGCACAAAAAGCACAAGAGTGCATTAGCTGATATTCGGTCGGATGCGAGTAGCTATGACGTACTCAAAACCTTAGTAGCACAAGAACCAAAGCCAGGACTAGGAAAGCGGCTATGACGAAAATCAGAATCAGTGTGTTCTGCGAGATTTTTTGATCTCGACGCTGGTGGTTCCCGTGGCGGTTTCGAAGGTGCTGTTGATCTTGTAGTCACCAACTTTTTCGTCCAACAGGTTTGCGTTGCTGATGAGATTCCGCATCTCGTCCTGGGCGCGGTCGCTGCGGTATTCAGCCTTTCGCTTCTCCACCGCGATTCTAACCAGTTCATCCGCAGCTTTCTTTGTTACTTCCCTCGCCTGATGCTCATCCAAACTTTGTAAGGCGTTGTCGACAATGTCGTCAGCAGATAGAGGAAAGAGTGATTGTTTTTGTGGAATGAGATCGTCGTTTTCGTCGTCCATCTGAAAAGTCCTGACTACCGCCACGTGGAGCGCGATCAGTACAGTACTGCAAGCGAAGCGACCGGATGTTGCGCTTCAACTAACTAATTGACTGGCCGCCAATTATGAGAATCACATCCGGAAGTCGAGTGTAACACCCGGTCGCTTCGCTCGCGGTACTGTACAGACCATCGCATCTTTTTGTGCAAGGCTTAACAACCGCTTGATCCTTAGAGTGATCGTCCCCGACGGCAGTCCGATCCACTAAATCACACGAAACCGAAAAAAAGTCACTTTCAAAGTCATTAATCACGTTTCAATGGAACAGGTTGGGAAGGGGGCAAGCGGACCAAACACTCTTCTCACGCCAGCAGCCCTGAGCGCGCCCCCGCTGAGATACATCAGTAGCAACCTTCAAAGGATTCATGGATCTTTTGAAAAGTGATGCTCATGTATCTCAGCGGCGGCAAGCGGACCTAAACACACTTCTTACCCTAGCAGCCCTGAGCGCCCCTTCCCACCTGTTCGATTAAAACTTGATTTGATGACTCTGAAGGTTGAGCTGATGGAACTCAGCGGGGGCTCAGGGCTGTTGGGGTGAGAAGTGTGTAATTCCGCTTGCC
The DNA here is from genome assembly GCA_035644135.1 of Pyrinomonadaceae bacterium. Taxonomy (GTDB): domain Bacteria; phylum Acidobacteriota; class Blastocatellia; order Pyrinomonadales; family Pyrinomonadaceae; genus PSRF01. The sequence continues at coordinate 40,833 of DASQPD010000096.1, read as the reverse complement.
CCCTTCCCAACCTGTTCTATTGAAACTGGGCCAGCTAAGTCAGAACATGTGGCGACGATGCCCGAGTGGGTCCAGCTGGAAACTACTTCTTTTGAGCTTTTGAGATTGTGTGAAAACCTGGCAATTGAGCATGAATATTGGATTGGTGTCGCCACTCGATACAGTACCGGGAGCTTAGCGACCGGATGCCAGCACTCATCCAGCGTTTTAAGGGTTCTTGCGTCCATCGAGTGCCGGCATCCGGTCGCTACGCTCCCGGTACTCTATTGAGTGGCCATCACAAACTGGATCCACGAAATTACACGAAATGAAATCCACTAAAGAACACGAAACTCTTGTGTTCTGATCCGCGTCATCTGCGTTAATCTGCAGCTAAAGCCTGATCACGAATCCACCTGGGAAGAAAAAACGTCTTTCGTCCGTCTACTAGTTGATTGCCACCGGATCGAGCAAAACCACAGTCGAAAGGAAACTGCTTTGAAACACACTGCCGCCAGGCGCTCCGGGTTGTTTCTACTTTCAACCGTCCTCTGCTTGCTCTTCTTCACATCATGCAAATCGGGAAGCGCCAATGGAATCGCTACCGATACTCAGGAGCAACAGTCGTTATTCACGCCGGCACTCGGGTCGCCGATTTCACTCGCGGATGCTCCGGGCAATGTAGTGCTCGGGGACATGAATAACGATAAAAAACTGGACCTCGTTGTTGCGTGCGAGAAGAGTCGCAGCATCATCGTCCTGCCAGGCAAAGGCGACGGACAATTTGCCTCGCCAATCAGCACGACAACAGTCACGGACAGTCCTGGAGAAATTGCGCTCGGTGATGTGAACGGCGATGACAAGCTGGACGTTGCTGTCGCCACTCACGACAGTTACGGCGTACAGCTGCTCATGGGAGATGGAAAAGGAGGACTAAGTGTAGCTCCAAGCTCTCCTATCATCATGAAGGTTGGAGATCATCCACACACCCATGGCCTGGCTGTGGCCGATATGAACCGCGACAACAAACTCGATCTCATTACCGTCAATAATGCAGACAACGACGTGTCGATCGCTTTGGGCGATGGGCATGGGAGCTTTACTCGCGCACCCGGCTCGCCATTCGCTGTTGGTCCAAGCCCGTATCCGCTTGCCGTCGGTGACCTCAATGGCGACGGACAGCTCGATATCGTCGCAACCGCTACTGCAACCGGTCCATTACGAGCCCAACAACTGCCGCAGAGCCGCGCGTTGACCTTGCTCTTGTCGGATGGCAAGGGCAGTCTTCACTCGACCCGAGTCCCGCTGCGCACCGGCGAGCCGTGGTTTGTGGTTATCGGTGACCTCAACAACGACCGAAAACCCGACATCGTGGCGACTCATCATGAACTCAATGATTTAAGCGTACTACTTGGCGACGGCCGCGGCGGGTTCGTTGAAGCACCAGCATCACCATTCGATCTTGGGCATCACCTCTTCCATGCAGTCGTGACGGACGTGAATCGCGATGGCAAAATGGATGTGGTTGCGGCAGGCGGTGACAGCGTGCGCATCATACTCGGTGATGGCCGGGGCGGGTTTGCCGCGGGACCGGTGGTTCCGGCCGGCAAAGGCGTCTGGCGACTCGATGTCGGCGATCTTAACGGAGATGGAAAGATCGATATCGTCGCGGGGAATGCTGAAAGCAACTCTTTGAGCGTATTGATGGGAAGATAGGAAGTATCCACGAAGTAACACGAAACGTAAAACCACAAAATAACACGAACGTGGTGGTCTTGATTGTAAGCAGGACCTGTTATAGCATCCGCCCCAGTTAACACGCCGACAGCGATCCACGGGTTAAGTGAAAGGTCTTTTTTTCCACATCAGCTTGGAGATTTACTCGCCGCTCTAAGTTTTTATTTCAAAGCAGATCATTTTTTGGGCTTATTCGCAGTTAGGTCTGTAATTCACAAGTGATTCCGTTGAGCATCTGTTTAATGCTCTTCCCCATCCCTTCCCCAGAAAAGAGGATCAGATCATGAACCAAATCAAAATGAGAATGCTCCAGGTACTCTGTATAGCTGCTTTGCTGTTCGGTTTTGCTCAGTCGCACCCGGCAGTGGCGCAAACTCCAACCCCAACGCCAACACCAGCACCAGCAGCAGCCCCCGGTCCCCAGTGGCTGTCCATTACGATCGTAATCGTGAAGCCCGACATGATGACCGAGTTTCAGAACTACATGAAAAACACCACCAATCCCGCCCTGAAGAAGGGTGGGCTCAAGTGGCGCGGGGTTTGGCAGAGCACACTAGCCGCCGGCGATGCATTTGAGTTCGTTCTCGTGGCTCCAGTGGAAAAGTTTGCGGACTTTGATGGCCCAAGTCCAATCGAAAAAGGTCTGGGTGCTCAGGGGCTCGCGGCCTGGCAGGCCAAAGCAGGTATCCTTGTGAGCAGCGTTCACAGATATCTAGTCCGCACGCGTCCCGATCTGAGCTTCGAAGTTAACAGCTCTGCGCCGCCGAAAATCGCAGTTGTTACCTCGATACACGTGGCGCCAAATCGCAATAACGATTTCGAGAATTTCGTCAAGAACGATTACCTGCCCGTCATGAAACAGGCACAGGTCAGCTACCTGGTGTCGCAGACGATCTTCGGCGGTGATCCCAACGAGTACGTGGCGCTTACGATGCGCCAGAGCTTCGCGGATTTGGACAAGGGTCCGGTGATCGTGCAGGTGCTGGGCCAGGAAGCATCAGACAAACTGCTTCAGAAACTGCCGGCAGGCACTGTCACGCATCTCGAGCGCTCAATCTCGCGGTTTATTCCCGAGTTGAGCATCATGCCGGAGAAGTGATAATTGCAGGGAGACTATTAATCCATATTGAGTGGCTTTGCAGCGAAAGACAGGTCCACGAAGTTACACGAATAGGATACGATCCACGAAATAACACGAAGCTCGGAATCCACGAAATTCGTGTGATTTTCGTTCGTGTGATTTCGTGGATCTGCTCTGCAAAGAATAATTTGCAAGCGAAGCAACTTTTCTGCAATAAATATTATCGAATTGTTAGGCTCGGAGTAGCGCCCTGGAGCAGTAAGGCGGGACGTGGAAATGCCGATCAAGGGTTGGAGACAATTTGCTCCTTTTTATTTCTACACTGCTGTAGTAGTTCTTTTGCTGGGTGCTGCCGGAAGAGGCAATGCTCCCTCCAGGAGTACCATTTTGATCCTGGTAGCGCTTGGGTTTCTAAGCTGGGGATTGGTTGAGTACATCCTGCATCGCTTCGTTTTTCACGTCGACGCAATCTCATTTTTCGGCCGCAATTTCGCCTACTCCTCGCACCTGGCGCACCACGAAAATCCGAAGGCAACGGATGACCTTTTTGCAAACCTGAAAATCAGCCTACCCATCGCCACGACCTACTGGTTGTTGGCATGGGCCGCGGCGGGCACCTGGCGGGCCGCGTCTTATTTGTTCATTGGTCTGGTGGCAGGTTACTTCTGCTACGAATGGTTACATTTCCTGGCGCATCACGGTAAGTCTCGTTTGCCTCTCTTCAGGTACCTCAGGAAGTACCACCTCCTGCATCACTATCGGACTCCTGACCAGCGGTTTGGAGTATCGTCTCCACTCTTTGATTTATTCTTTGGAACTTTCCGACCGGTGCGTTCCCCCGTCAGAAGTAATAGGCAGGGCTGAAGATTTTGGCCACAGATGAACGCAGATGACGCGGATCAGACAGTCTTACTAATGCGTGAACATTTCTTAAATCCCGCCAACCGCAGTTGGGGGATTGTTCATATCCTACCTACTGAACACAGCGAAAAATATTTATGCGCGCTTGCCGCGAACATAAACGCGAGGCTGGATTACGCGCTACGCGCGAATCTTCGTTAGGCGTTTCAGTGGTAGGCTAGATCTGAAACATCCCCCAACTGCGGTTGGGGGTATTTAAGAACTTCACACGGTAGTACCGCATCTAATCGAAAGAGAAGGTTTTGTCGCAAGAAAAACCGATCCACCAAATTACACGAAACGAGTAGATCCACGAAATCACGCGAATTTAGTGTGTGTTCGTGGATGGACATTTTAAAGCTGCAAGAACAAACGATCCACGAAATCACACGTAAGACTGCGCGCAGTGAAAACTGATCCACAAAATTACACAAAAAAGTCCGGGCCCGTAGGGAAAATCCAGGTTTAAGCTTTCTTCCGCTGAATACTTGTCCTATCATTACTTTGGAATCAAGAATCATGGCGGCCAATGCTAAAGAGTTCTATGACAAAACCGTTCGCAGCCTCTCGCCCAAAGAACGGCTGCGGCTGGCAGCGTTAATATTAAATGATCTTACAAGCACTCCCGAAGGAGTCGAATTCAGCGATTCCTGGAGTGAGGAGGACCTCCAAGATTTGACCGCGTTCACGCTTTCTCACAGCGAGAATCCTCATGCACCCAAAAAGAAAAAGAATTCCCGGGACCGGTGATGTAGTCCTGCTCGACTTTCCTGGAGTGAAGCAAACGAAGCAACGGCCCGCTGTTATTGTTTCGTCAACCCTCTATCATCGACAGCGAGCCGATGTCATAGTTAGGCTGATTACGAGTCAGATCGACTCCGCCACGGCAGCAACGGATCATGTACTTGAAGATTGGATACAGGTGGGTCTTACTCACCCATCGGCTTACAGAACATTTCTCGTTACCGTTCCTCGTAGGGCGATTCGCCGTCGTATCGGAAACGCTTTCAGCGCGAGACCGGCAATCGGTTCTTGAATGCCTTCGCTTGGCACTCGGAAACTAAGATGTCCATCACGAACTAAGGCCGCTCTAAATTAAAACACTCGCCGCCGAGACGTTGAGAACGCTGAGGATGCGAAGAGAACACTTTGATCGTGCAGCCGCCCGCATCCACGCGCATCCACACGAGTTCGTGTGTCTTAGGGTTTTTATTCGTGTGACTCCGTGGTTAGGTTTGCCGCCGGATGTGGAGCTGCAGCGACAGCAGCCATTTCTCAGATCGTCACCGCAAAAAGAAAGCCGATCCACGAAATTACACGAAAATGCACTCACGAAATCACACGAACGTGCTTTAACGCCATTTCTTTAGTTTGGGCCAGAGAGCTAAGAGCGAGCCAAACTTCGCTCCTTTGCAGAGGAAGACCGGGATATTGCGTTCGAGCGCGTAAGGATTATCGGAAACGCCCACTAACTCGACATGATCGAAAAGCTGGTCCAACACTTCCTTTCGATCGTCCAGCACAATCAGGCAGTTGCCGGAGTAACCGCGCGGTCCCCATAAGAAATAAGTCTGATGGCCGCTCAATGCCGGCGGCAGACCATAGCGCCTGCCAAAGAAATCAATAGCTCCAGCCTGGCCATAGTCCTGAGCAAATACTGCGCAATCGCCTTTCTCTTCCGGCTTCAAACGCGACCATGCCTGCGCCGTCACGGCGGTCATCTCTTCCCAGCCAAACTGGTCGGCGTAGTGCTGAGGTAAGACAGCACGTTCATGACTGTGCTCGCTGCGCGGCACCTTGAACGGCAAACTGTTCATGTACCTAACGAAGTGATCGACGGAAAAGACAGGGACGATCAGTGGTGCGAGCCACGCTCCGCCGGCAAGGAGCAGAACAATTATTGCTGGTTTCAACCACCTCGCGTATCGCAAGCTGTTAGTTTGCATTCGTAAGCTAACAGCTTGCGTTACAAAAAACCCATGGCGCGTTCGCTCGATGGCGTTTTCAATCATGACGGCGCCGGCCGCGAGGAGCATCGGATAGATTGGCGCCAGGTAATAGTTCTTCCCCTTTAGTAGCACGAAGGCGACGAAGGCAACCAGATAACACCAACCAAGCGAACGAAACTGCCTAAGTCGCCTGGCCAAGAGCAAGCCGATCAAACCCGTTATCCAGATTGCCGCCGTCAAGGGATGGAGCAGGAGAACTTGTTGAGCAAAGAATTCCAAAGGCGAGAGCTGAACATCCCGGCCATCAGCCCTGATGTTGTGCATCAGCTCGAGGAAAGGCCAGTGATTACGAGTGTTCCAGACTAAGTTTGGGAGAAAGATCAGAAATGCTGCGAGGCCACCGAGCCAAAACCACTTGCTCAAAAGGTTCTTCCGTTCCTTAGTTAGAAGCAGTCCGACGACGATGCTAAAACCGAGAACGGTAATCGAGTACTTCTCTTCAAGACCTAAACCGGCGACCACCCCGAACAAAAGCCAGTAACGAGCGTCGCGTTTGACTGCAAGAATCGCAAAGTAAACACAGCCCATCCACAACAGCGGCTCGAGACAATTTGTGGTCAACAGACTGCCGTCAGAAAGGTAGATTGGCGCAATCACAACCGCCGTCGCGCTAAGGACAAGTGCGAAGCGGCGCCCACCGAATTCGCGTGCAATCAGTGCAGTCAGAACAACTACCGCTGAAATCGCGAGCGCGGGAAGAAAGCGAATGCTGCGGAGCGAGTCACCCAGAACCGCTCGGCTGACCCTGACAAGAAAAGGCAAGAGTGGCGGCTGGTCGACGTAGCCCCAGGCCAGATGATCACCGCACGAGAGGTAGTCAAACTCGTCGCGGAAGTAGCCGTAACGATTGTTGAAGTAGCAGTGAAAAAGGAGTAACGCGGCCGCGATAGCAACTACCATCAACATCCCGTCCGAGAGCCAGTGTTTGAATCGATTAGGGCCGGTAATTGCGGTCATCGTAGCTTTGTTTTTCTTTCGTGTAATTTCGTGGATAGCATTGGCTCACACAGAAGAAATGGATCCACGAAATTACACGAAAGAAATTGTTCTAATCCGACTCACGCAGTTTATTCAAACTCCTCATCAACGTCGCGACTCGCGAGGGATCGACTGTGTTGGACCAGTGGCCGTCCACTTTGAAAGATGAACCGATAATGAAGCCGTCGGCCTCGTTGTAGAATTCTGCAATGTTGTCCGCACTAATCCCGGAACCGAGGATCACCGGGAGATGACAATGGGTCTTGGCCTCTTTCATGTCATCCACCTTGGGCGCTTCGCCGGTGACGCTGCCGGTGACAATCACACAGTCGGCCCCCATGAACTCAATCGTCTCGGCTGTGGCTCCCAGACTGACATCTGCCGTAATAGCGTGAGCTGAGTGTTTCTTCTTCACGTCAGCCCACACCTGTATGCGCGTGGCTCCGATCAGGCGACGATAGCGCAACAGCCTTGCCGCTGAGGCTTGAATCAGTCCCTCGTCAGCTACGTGCGCGTATGCGTAGCCTTCGGCGCGGATGAAATCCAGGCCGGCAGCGTGCGCGACGGCCATGGCCTCGATGTTTGCGCCCGCCAGAATCTGAATACCCACCGGCAAATGGCTCTCACTTTTCACTTCGCTTTTCGCTTCGCTTTTCACTTCACTGGCAATCATGGTCATTGCCGCCACGATCTCCGGACCAACCTCAGCGCGGAGGTAGGGTACGTCGTGCATGTTTTCTATCATCACGCCGTCGACGCCGGCTTCTCGGTAGAGCTTTGCCTCGCGTTTGGCTGACGTCACCAATTCAGCCACTTTTTGAGTGTTCAGTGGAGTCCCGGGTAGAGCGCCGACGTGAATCACACCGATGACGGGTTTAGCTTGAGAGAATAGTTGCGTCATACTTTTTTACGCCACAGGTTAACACAGCGCAGCGGAGCCGCAACCAGAAAACCTAAGGCATGATCCACGCGCATCACACGAAATAAATAAAGAAACATTTCGTGTGACTTTGTTTTTCGGTTAGTGTAATGCGCGTGGATCGATTTGTTTATTCGCAAAAAAACCTGCTCAAGACGTGTAGCTCCGCTTGCCCCCTTCCCACTTGTTATAATCTGGCTCAGCACCCCCATTCGAGATTGCTGGTATGCTTTAAGATAGGCAAGCAGACTTACCGCGGAATGGTTTAACGTTTTACTCGTACGTCTCACTACAGACCTCGATCGAGCCAAGGTTGGAAATGTTCCTCGCGTTCTTCGGATGAATCCTTTGGCAATACCTCAACTCCCATGAAAGGACCAAACATGAAAAAACTCACGGGCACTCTGCTACTGATCACACTCCTGTCGGTTAACTGTTTCGGCTATGGCAGTCCCGGGCATGCCCTGATTGGCAGGGTGGCTGACAAACTGCTCGCCGGCCACCCAACAGCGACTAAGGTTTCCACCCTGCTCAATGGTATGAGCCTGGCCCAGGCCGCCGTCCTGGCGGATGATATAAAGAATCTGGACAACCAACCTCCCGGACCTTTTCATTTGGTGCCGGAGTTTGCCGCCATCGAATCGCAGATGCGCGCCTTTTGGCAGGCTAATCAGCCGTCCTCCGCACAATTCTTTCATCGCAACTTCCACTTCACAGACGTTCCGGTCGTGGGCAATGAAACCTACTCCGGGGGTACCGTCGGTCGAAGCGATACGGACATCGTTCACATGATGAACTTCTGCATCGCCGTCTTGCAGGGGCACATAAGCGAAAACAATGCTCGAAGAATTACCAAACCCGTGGCGATCATTCTGCTGGCACACTACGTCGGAGACATTCATCAACCGTTACACGTGGGAGCAGAGTATTTCAATTCAGCGGGGCAGATTTTCGAGCCAACGCCGGCCAACAAGGGCTTTGGTGATCGCGGCGGCAATCAGCTCACACTGTTCTTGCTGAACCATGGTCATTTCACAAATGCCGGACAATTTCATGCCTACTGGGACAATGACACAGTGGCCCGTGCGCGGGTTCTGATTAGCAGAGAGATTCAGGCGGCAACCCATAATCCTGTTAATCCGAATAGCGATCAGGTCGAGACGTGGCTTGCGACTCACGAGCCTGCAAACTGGAGACTCCCAGCACAGGTCCCGGTATCAAGTTGGGCCGAGTCCTGGGCAAACGATATTATGCCGCTGGCGCGCCAGGCCCATCAGCGTCTGATCTTCTCGAATATCGTCTTTCAACCTCATTCATCAACAATAGCAACGGGCCGGGCCAGAGAGGCCAGCCCCGTCGATGGTGTGGCCTACCAATTGTGGGCGGCAAGAATTGTTGAGATGGAAATGCATAAAGCTGGGTGGCGGCTGGCCGCTTTGTTAGCAGTGGCGCTGAATTAGAAAAAAGGAAGTTTTAAGCCGCAGATTAAAGGCTAACTCCCATTAGCATCACTTTTGAAAGGATCAATGAAAACTGCGGTTACTTGTTCTACCCAAGCCAAGTGGAGAAGGGGGCAAGGCACCTTAGCGCCTTGCCCCCTTCCTGACTTGCGACTTGCCGAGTATTGCCTGGCCATAACGGATCTTGAACTCTCGGCCAAGTTATCCATCCACGCGTATCACACTAACTGAAGCGCGTCACTGCTTGTCATAAACGGCCATGTTCTTCATTTTCATGCCCTTCGAGTCGGTGCTGTTTGTGGTGAGGGTGCGAGACTTGCCATCGGCCGACACTACAATTTTCCCCGTAAGAACAACCTTTCCGGCCTTCTTGTTGGTTAGCTCCAGGGTGTGATCATTAACTTGCTTATACGCGCGCGTGTCTGCATTCGCGTCGCCGGTGACCGGGTAATCCGCTCCATCAAACTTTCCTGTCCACTCGCTGTGCGTAGCGGCTCCGGTAACATCAACGCCATCCGTGGTAACCTTAATACTGTCACCTGCGGCCTCGTAAACAACTGTCGTGTTTTTTGGTGCACCCGGAGCGAATTTTGATTTCGCCTCATTCAGCTTCCACGTGCCCATCTGCGGGCTTTGAGCCAGACACACAGTCACCGCGATAAGAACCGACGCGACAGTCAACACAATAGTTCTTGATTTCATTTCGTCCCTCCAATGAAAAGAAAGAGTTTAGACTGGGGTTTTCCGGCGGCATTCTATGCCTGCGTGGTTCATGCTGCAACCCGCCGTGAGAGGAAGACTTTAGCCACACATCTACGCAGATGACGCGGATGTTCTTTTTGTCAGTAGGGAGACCTTTAGCGTGGATCAACCAGGAATGTCTTTTTCGTGTGTTTTTCGTCAGGTCTTGATTGGTTGAAAGAATTTGATCCACGAAATCACACGAAATATTTGTGTGTCTTCGTGGATCCGTGGTTGGTCCCACATCTTGTAAGCCCGGCTTGTGCAGTCCACCATGCCGGCAGTGGAAGGATTCTTGTCGGTGCACGATTCGAAAAACTTGTCGATGGGATGCACCTTCGTCTCTTGAGCTTGAGCGCTTATCGGTAACAAGAGAAGCACCGGCAGCAGATATTTGCGCATTTGCTTAGTGACCCTCCTGTCAAGCAATGGTTAAGGCCGGCGGTGTCCTAAATTGAGAATCTTGGTACGTCCTCTGTGATCTCCGTGACTCCGTGGTGAGTGTTTGCATAGTAATTCACCACTGAGACACTGAGAACACAGAGGTTGCAAAAGAGGAAAGCCAAAACCAGGACACTGCCTTAAGGCCGGCTTGTTGATTCGTTCATCAACTGCCGGTAAAAGCTCTGCAAAACATAAAAGGCCTGCTTCCTGTCACCCCGACTCGAGATCAAGCCTTTGCGATTATAGAAATCCTGTATGCGCGGCAGCGGTCTTCTTGGAGAGCGAAAATCAGTGAGGATCCAGGGCGTCATGCCTCGCAGAGACGGAATCTTCTTCAACATCCTGAGCTGATGCTCATACAAATTCTTCTGGTACTCTTCGGTAAATCTTACGTTCGGTTCGCCGTGGTAGCCGAAGAGTGCGCTGCCGCCAAATTCGCTGATGATGAGTGGTTTGTTGAGCGTTATTTTCCATTGCAAGCCGTCCGCTTTCTCCGGCAACCCATCGTACCAACCCACATACTCGTTGCAGCCGAGCACGTCCAGATATTCGCCCAGCGGATCATCGATTACTTGTGTATTAGCGTCCGCGTAATGCCGCTCGTTGGCCGCCGTCAGCAGCCGCGTTGGATCTAACTGGCGCGCACGATCGATTAGGCCTTTAAGAAACTTCACACGGTCTGCTTCAACCGGCGTCTCATTGGCTACAGACCAGAGGATTACTGATGCCTTGTTTTTATCTCGGGTGATGTTTTCTTCGAGTTGGTTTCGCGCGTTTGCAAAGGTTTCGGGATTCTGCCAGAGGATGGTCCAATAGACGGGGATCTCGGACCAAACCATGATCCCCATCTCATCCGCCATCCTGGTCATGTGTTCGTTGTGTGGATAGTGGGCCAGACGCACGAAATTGCAGCCTAACTCTTTAGCCCAGGTCAATAGCAAACGCGCGTCGTCCTCACTGAAGGCACGACCGCCGCGCAAAGGCGACTCTTCGTGGATACAGATACCGCGCAAAAAGATTGGCTTCCCATTTAACAGAATCTCGGTTCCCCGCGTTTCGATACTCCTGAACCCAATGCGATCAACGACGGAATCAGAGCCGGTCGTGAGCCTGACGAGATAGAGTTTGGGATTATCAGGTGACCAGAGGCTGAGACGGATCTTGAAGCTTGTTCGTGCGTAACCACTCGCATCAATCGGAACTGACTGCTTTACTCCCGCTTCGGGGATTTCGAGCATGACAGCTTTCCCAGTCTCGGCGCCGGTCACCCTGATCCAGCCATCGATTTCATCAGTTGAACCTTTTCTTAATTGAAGAAAATAGTCCTGGATAAAAGTATCCGGCACTTCAACCAGATCGACTTCGCGCGTCAGTCCGCCGTAGTTCCACCAGTCAGTATTGAGAGTCGGCACAGCGTCGCGCCGGCGCTTGTTATCCACCTTGACGATGAGAAAGTTGTCCTTCTCGCGAACCAGATTCGTGATCTCAAAATTGAAGGGTGTGAAGCCTCCTTCATGGCGGCCTAGCTTCTCGCCATTCAGGTAAACGTCGGCAAGATAATTCGCCGCGCCGAAATAGACGAACAAACGAGTGCGATCTTTCTTTTTATAATCAAAGGACTTTTTGTACCAGATCGTGCCTTCGTAGAAGAGTAGTCGTTGATCTTGAGAGTTCCAGTCACCGGGCACACTCAGCTGGGCGGAATTGTCAAAGTCATACTCGATCAAATCGCTCGGGCTCTTAGGCTTGGCATTCTTGAAATAGCCATTCGGGCTGGGTTCGTAGCGGTAGTCGTAGTAGCCGGTCTCATACGGGTCGATGATGGTTTGCCACCGCCCATCGAGGTTAATTGTGTGCCGTCCGTCGATATTGGTAATTAATGGATTCTGCTGCTGCGCTTGAGCCGGTGTGATGAGCATGCAGAGAGCAACGAACACGACGCCAAGAATCATTTTCATGAAAAGAGCTCCAGTTGATGTGTTGATCGCAAGAGATGAACGGAGAGGACTATAAACTCAGTGGCAAAAAAACGCGATCTGCCGGTAAACCCGCTCCACCACCGAGACACGGAGGACGCAGCGTGGCGTGGGCCGCAACCAAAAACCTAAGACATGATCCACGAAATTACACGAAATAAATGGAGGCATTTCGTGTTCTTTGTTTTTCGGTTCGTGTGATTTCGTGGATCGATTTGTTTACTCGCAAAAAACCTGCTCAAGAAAACAAGAAATAGTTTTGCACAGAGGTGGCAGCGATTACCAAAACCCCCTAACCCTTCCATTTCGAGTACTTCCGGTTTTTAACTTCATTTACTGTTGACAGTAACTACTGGCAGGAGTATTCTCCCTTCCATGAAACATCCGGTGGAAAAAGAAAGAGGCCGCAAATACGTCGGCTTGCCTGAGTTTGCCCAGACCGCCGAGAGAATCCTCTCGGAACTGCAACTGGAGCAGGAACGCGGCACGGTTACAAACGTTCCTGATGAACGGACGATCCGCTACTACCTCTCCGAAGGCCTGATTCAGCCGCCAGAGGAAAAACAGGGGACGGCTTCGGTATTTGGCTACCGGAATCTGTTGCAACTTGTAACTATCAAGAGGCTGCAAGCTGACCATTTGCCCATCCGCAAGATCCGGGAGCTGGTGGCAGGAAAAAGTGAGCAGGAACTCGAATCGCTCCTGGGCATCGGAGGTCCCGCCGGAAAGAAGCAGCGAGAGAACGAGGCTAAACGGTATCTCGAGTCGTTGCTGGCCCCCCCGATGTTCCAGACGTTCGGATCGGTTGGAGCAACCGGAATATCAAGTCCCAGCCAACTGGCCGCGCCTAAGGCCGCGGCGCCGGCTCAGGAAGCGGATCAGACTCCGTCATGGCAAAGACTGGAGATTGAACCGGGGCTGGAGTTGCACATTCGTTCCGACTACACACCGCCAACGACGAGTGCAAGAACCAGAAGTTTGGGAGAGAGAGTGATCCGCGGATTACGCAGCGCAGCAGAGCGGCAACCGAAAACCTAAGACATGATCCACGCGCATTACACGAAATAAATAGAGGAATATTTCGTGTGACTTTGTTTTTCGGTTCGTGTGATGCGCGTGGATCGATTTGTTTACTCGCAAAAAAACCTGCTCAAGAAAACAAGAAATTGTCACTTTGCTTCGCAGATTACGCGGATTGGAAGAAGGAAAGGGAGATAAAGGGAAGGGGTGATGGGGAGAGGCGGTGAAGGGGGGAAGGGGAGAAAGTTGGGCAAATTAGGAAACAAAGTAACGTCAGGAAGACAAGGAGATAGACGATGACGCAGGAAAATCCAAAGGTAGAGTTTATTACCACGCGCGCGAAGCTTGAAGCAGGGCGAGAGCAGACAGTAGACGTGCTTATTCGCATTAGACCTCCAACACTTAACCCCGACAATTCAACTCGCCCGGATTGGAAGGGTCGGCCTGATCTGAATCTCAGTCTGGTGCTGGATCGTTCCGGCTCGATGGAAGGCGAGAAGATGGTCCGCGCTCGCGAGGCGGCAATGTATTGCGTCGACCAAATGCTCGCGACAGATCGCCTGAGCATTGTCACCTTTGACGATCGGATCGATGTGCTCTGTCCGAACGAGCCGGTTACGAATAAGCAGTCAATGAAAGACCTGATTTCGCGCGTTGGCGCCAGGGGTTCGACGGCATTACATGAAGCATGGGTGCGCGGCGGTTTGACCGTCAGCGAACAGATCGTCGATAAGGGCATCAATCGTGTTGTCCTCATAACAGACGGCCTCGCAAATGTCGGCGTCACCAGTACCGATGAGATTGTTACGCAGGCCATGGGCTTGTTCCAACGTGGGGTCAGTACATCGACAATTGGTATCGGTGCTGACTTCAACGAAGACTTGCTGATGCCGATGGCCCAATCCGGCGGCGGCAATGCCTGGCACGTGGTTGAGCCCGAAGAAATGCAACACCTTTTTCAGGTCGAACTCGAGGGTCTTATTGCCCAGTTTGCCCATACAGTTTCGCTGTCGTTGATTCCGGCGGATGGCGTGCGCATTGCCGATGTGCTAAATGACTTCGAGTTGACCGAAACGGGACGTTATCGACTGCCGAATCTCCAGGCTGGTTCACCGCTCGAGATCGTTGTGCAACTAAAGTTTGGGCCTCAGCAAGTTGGCACACAGATCCGCCTGCTCGATTTGCGTCTGGGCTTCACGCCACAGGAGGCGCGGAATGCCGAAGTGTTGAAGCAAGCGCATACGGTTGAGTTTGCTGCTCGCGCGGAGGTCGAAAGCCTGCCCCCGAATCATGAAGTGGTTAAGGCGGTGCAGTTTTTGATGAATGCCCGAGCGCGTAACGAGGCAATGAAGCGTATGGACCAGGGAGACTACTTCGGGGCTGAGAGTATTTTGGGCAGTGCCCTGGGGGCAACTCAGGTGGCATGTGCGAGTTTTGGTTCTTTGTCGTCAGTGGTGGAGGAGTGTGCCTCGTTGGAAGACGCTGCAAAGTCAATGAATGATCGTCTCAAAGATAAAATGAGTCGCAAAAAACTGGCGTACGCCGCTTACAACCGCCGAAGCGGTAAGTAGGGTTTTCTGCAGATGAAACTGATCAGAACATCTGGCGAGTCAGGAAGGTCATCAGCATCAACTTTCAAAGAATCAATGAAGTCACATTAGAACAAGTTGGGAAGGGTGGCTTGCCCCCGCTGAGTTACATCAGCATCACTTTCAGGAAATCAATCAAGTCTGTATAGGAACAAGTTGGGAAAGGTGGCTTGCCCCTGGACTGATGATTTCAATAGAGAATGCTGATGTAACTCAGCGGGGGCAAGCCACCCTTCCCAACTTGTTCTATTTCAAATTGAATGATGATTTTCAATAGAGAATGCTGATGCAACTCAGCGGGGCAAGCTACCCTTCCCAACTTGTTCTATTGTGACCTTGTCAACATCCAAGAAGGTCAGTTGCCAGTCGCGTCCGGCAACGGCCACTGCTGCGACATAACCCGGGCCCACGTCCAAAGCCTTCAATGACCAGCGAGCAGCCTCTTTTTCATCCCATCTGGTCCGTAAGAGCTCTGCTGGTTCAGCCGGGCCCAGCGTTACGTCAAATTGATCCAGTGATAATGATAGTCCCATCCCTATCGCCTTAATGAAAGCCTCCTTGCGGGTCCAGCAGTTGAAGAACGCCTCGTGGCGTAACTCCCGCGAGAGTTCGTTCAGACAAGCCACCTCGCCCGGAGAAAAAAATCGCTTTGCAATGTCATCACCGGTGAATTCGGGCCGGATCCGTTCCAGGTCAACGCCAATTTCGCCCACGCGTGTAAAGGCGTAAAGCGCGAGAGTGCCTGAGTGAGCCAAATTAAAGTGGAACGGGTGTAACTGCGCATTTGCAGTTGCCAGTTGCGGCTTTCCTTGAGCGCCGTAACTAAACTGAATTTCCCCAGGAGGAATTTCCAGGTAGCGCGAGAGAAGCATCCTGAGACAGCCGCGCCCTACGACGAAATGTTGACGATCATTTTCGAAATGGAAACGGTCGGCCCTGATGCGCTCGTCGGCAGAAAGCAGTTGACGAAGTTGCTCGACAATCGCGGGCGTCTGGTCTAGAGAAGCGCGCCAGACGTGAACGTCTTTTACTCCGAGTGTTAATTGGTTGGCCATGTGAGCCATGATCGAGATACGTTATTCGGATCCTGTACCTTCGGTCTTCTGGCTCGGTGCGGAATCATATTTGGGAATTTCAAACTTGAGTACGTTCTCACAAAAGTGGATCCATTCAGGCGTGACGTTGGCAAAGATCACGTTCTCGTCAATGGATATTCCATCAGTTACAACGAAATTCTCCTGAAGATAAAGAAAATCGGCGTCAGTCAATGGCCGCGGAAAGTCGTTCTCCTTTCTGGCATTCTCAGAATTTTCAGTCCAACCGCTAAACTCCCGAAAGCGCGGAATCATATATGCTTTGCAATACTTCCCCATCTTGCTCATCAGCTTTCCCTCCATTCTCTGAAACACCTGCGCGCCGGAATTTCTGAGTCTGGAGTCTGGAGTCTGGACTCCAGACTCTCGACTCCAGACTCGTATGTTATAAACTAGACTCAAGGCATTCAAGAGTTTTTCCACAGCGTACATCGATCAATAGGTGGTACGCGCAATCGCACGATCTCGTCCAATTAATTTGAAGCACCAAAAACTGATTCTGCTCGCGTCTCTGTTCGTAATGAGCCTGTCATCATGCGGGTTCATCCGCAAGCCGGGCGACCTCAGTTTCGAGCCTTATCTTCTCGAAACGCGGGACGGGCAAAAGATCGATGCCGAACTGGGACGTTTAATAGTGCCTGAAACTCGGAATAGCGCGCATAGCAGATTGATCCAACTGGCTTTCGTTCGGCTGAGGAGCGCAGCCAGGAATCCCGGTCCGCCAATAGTTTTTCTGCCCGGCGGGCCGGGTCAGTCGGGCATCGAGCAGGCGAAAGGCCCGCGTTCAAGTGTAATACTAGCGATGCGCGAAATCGGCGATGTAATAGCAATCGACCAGCGAGGGGTCGGATTGAGTCAGCCCGAGCTGTCTTGCAATCAAACGCTCGACTTTCCCCTGGACCAGCCGGCAAGTCGTGAAGCCTTGCTGAGTCTCTTTAAACAGCGCGCGCGTGCTTGCGCAGACTACTGGAAGCGTCAGGGCACGGATCTTTCAGCTTACAACACAAATGAGAGCGCCGACGATGTTGAGGCCCTGCGACAGGCCCTTGGAGTAGACAAAATCGCACTCCTGGCAAACAGCTACGGCACAACCGTCGCTCTGACGATCATTAGGCGACATGGCCAGCATATTCAGCGTGCGATCATGGTCGGCACGGAAGCGCCGGACCAAACCCTGAAATTACCGAATAATATTCAAAAGGCCTTGATTGAGCTTGCGCGGCGGTGCCGAGATGACTCGAGACTTGGCGCAGCGATTCCAGATCTGATCAAGTTGCTGGAGAGTGTATCCGAGGGCCTCCGGAACCACCCAGCAACTATTGCAGTAACCGATGCCACAACGAAACGGCAAGTCACTATTACGCTTGGCGACTTTGATTTGAGGTTGATGGCTCTGGAGCAAATCTCTCGAGAACCGGGAATCGCTAGATTCCCGGCGCAACTGTATTCCATGTCACGGGGAGACTTTTCCTCGCTGGCCGAATGGGCATTAGATTACCGTCGTCAGGGAATGTCGGCCATGGCTGCAGCGATGGATTGTGCCTCAGGCGTTTCTCCTGAGCGCTGGGGTCGAATCAAGGACCAGGAGAATGAGACCACTTTGGGGCGAGACATGGACTTTCCCTTCCCTGAAGTTTGTGAGGCTTGGGGTGTGCCGAATCTCGAACCAGCTTATCGATCGCAGCTGACTTCAGAGGTACCCGTGCTCTTTATTAGTGGCACGCTTGATCCTCGAACACCGCCAGGCAACGCCGAAGAAATCCAGAAAGGATTTAGAAACAGCGCGAGTGTAATCATCGAAGGAGTCGGGCACAAAGATCGCCTTTTCAATGGCTCGCCACAGATCGAGCAGGTTATGTTGGAGTTCTTTAAAGGCCTTCCCGTTTCCACCCACAGAATTGACGTGCCATTTGAATTTGACCCGCCACCACGACTGTGACTCAACTTCGCTTTGCCTCAAAAGTCAGAAATCCCACCAACCGCAGAGTTGGTGGATGTTTAATACTTAGCCTACAGATGACGAGCGCAGCTGAGCCTTAAATCCCATTCGTTCATATCCAGCCTCCGAGCCAAGCACGAACCGCTGAAACTTCATTGAGTGGACGTTACTTTGTGGCTGGGTATACACCAACAGACTAGGGTAAATGGAATTTGTGAAGAGAAAAAGCGTTTGCATTGGGTTGGATATGAACTATCCACGGACTGCGGAGACTGTGTCGACAGTGGAAAAATTCCCCACACGGCAGTGTGGGGATGGTTCAAGTCCTATCTACGATGAGTCGCGCCATAAGTACCCTACGCGCGCAGCGCGCCGGAGGCATTAGACGGAAATCTTGTAGAAAGGATCTGAACCATCCCCACACTGCCGTGTTGGGAATTTGCTACTTTCGACACAGTCTGTGCGGTCGGCGGGATTTAAGGCCCAGCTGGGCTCGTCATTTTCTGTAGGCTAAGTATGAAGCATCCACCAACTGTGCGGTTGGTGGGATTTCTGACTTTTGAGGCAAAGCCATTCAACTTGTTCGATTCAAACTTGATTGATGACTTTGAAAGTTGATGCTGATGTAACTCAAAGTTCTTTGATGACTTTGAAAGTTGATGCTGATGAAGCTCAGCGGGGCGCGCTGCAGGTTGAGTGTCACCATAGTTGAGAATGCGCTTGCCCCCTTCCCGCCCTGCAAATTTTCCCTACTTGAGTGCTATCTGAATTAAATTTCCCTTTTCTCCATTAACTCTTCTTTGCGGCCTCCTCCATTTTCTTACGCAGGCTGAGTGGCCGCATGTCAGTCCAGACTTCCTTGATGTAAGCCAGACACTCCGCTTTAGGGCCGGTCTTGCCCGCATCTTTCCAGCCCAGCGCATTCTCTCGATCAGCCGGCCAGATTGAGTACTGCTCCTCGTGGTTAACCACTACTTTATAAATCGTGTTGTCCTCGCGTTCTTCACGCTCCATCTTCGTCGCTCCTCTTCGCTGAATTGAAATCAATGCCCGTGCGGCGAACTTTGCGGTTCTTAATAGTCCCAGACCAGCTTTAAACCGTGTTTCCCAGTATTGTCTTCCGTTATTTCGGTGTACAATTCTTCAGCTCTGACCGGCGCTTGCTCGTCTGATCGATAGAACGTCTCATATAATGCAAAACAATTCGTGCGGGAAGCAACCTCCTTTGGTTTCCGGATTTCTGATCTTGCCACCATGATTAGTCTTAATTTCACTAGCCTCGCTTGAACGCTTGAACGAGGTGCTTAATGAAACCTTTGAAAACGGGGGGTCCTTAAAAGGTGACAAACGAGCTTGCGTTACCCTTAGCAACCCCTGATACGAATCCGATGCAACCAGCAACACGCATGTACCCCGATTTGAACAATAGCAGGGTCGGCGCAGCGGGGGAAAAGTGTCTTCACGAGTTGTTTCAGCAACAGGTTGTATGCGCTCCGAACTCGGTCGCGGTAGTCTTCGAAGGACAGCAGCTCACCTTTAGGGAACTTAACGCCCGATCAAATCAGCTCGCGCACTATCTGCGAAAACTGGGCGTCGGCCCGGAAGTGTTGGTGGGAATCTGCACGGAGCGATCGCCGCTGATGCTAATCGGCCTGCTTGGGATACTGAAAGCGGGAGGAGCGTACGTTCCCTTGGACCCCACATACCCTCACGAGCGTTTGGGATTCATGCTGGATGACGCAGCGGCGCCCGTGTTTATTACTCAGCAAGATCTGCTTGCGAGGCTTCCGGCTACAAGTGCGCACACCATCTGTTTGAATGACTGGGAAAGCATCGGATTAGAAAGCGAGGAAGATCCTTGCTCGACAGCTGTCGCGGAGAACCTCTCATACGTAATCTATACTTCGGGATCAACAGGGAAGCCCAAAGGGGTCGCAATTCAACACCAGAGCGTAGCCGCCCTGGTGAATTGGGCAAGCACAGTCTTCTCGCCAGAGGAGTTGCAAGGGGTGCTGGCCTCAACTTCGATCTGTTTTGACCTCTCGGTATTCGAGATTTTCGTTACTCTCAGCCTCGGAGGCTGCCTGATTCTGGCTGACGACGCCTTGCATCTGGCGAATCTGAACGCGGCGAAACGAGTTACGCTGATCAACACGGTGCCTTCGGCGATGACCGCCTTGTTGAGGATGGGCGCAATTCCTGAAAGTGTCAGGACCGTGAATCTAGCGGGTGAGCCCTTGAAGACTAGTCTGGTTAAGCAGATTTATGAACTGCCTCATGTTCAGCGAGTCTTTGACCTTTATGGACCATCCGAAGACACCACTTACTCAACTTTTGCTTTGAGGCTCCCTGATGGACCCGCCACTATTGGACGACCGATAAGTAACACAGAAGCCTATCTGCTCGATTCCAATTTCAAGCCCGTCGCGGAAGGCGTTGCCGGAGAGATTTATCTCGGTGGCCAGGGATTGGCGCGCGGTTACTTGAACAGACCCGAAATCACCGCGGATAGATTCCTGCCCAATCCTTTCAGTTCGGCGCCGTCCACTAGACTTTATAGAACGGGCGACCTTGGACGTTATCTGGCCAATGGCGACATCGAGTACCTGGGACGAATTGACCATCAGGTGAAGATTCGTGGTTACAGAATCGAGCTGGGTGAAATCGAGACAGTCATCAGCCAGCACCCGAATGTGCGCGAGGCTGTTGTCATGGCTCGGGAAGATGAATCGGGAGACAAGCGCCTGGTGGCCTATGTGGTTCCCGGGTCGAAAGATGGCGTCGAGTTCTCAGGAAACGAACCGTTGCAGTCAAAGCAGATCTCACAGTGGCAGGCGGTCTGGGACGAAACCTATCGAGAAAAAGCTCAGTTGCGAGATCCCGGCTTCAATCTTGTTGGTTGGAACAGCAAGTATACGGGAGAGCCAATCGACCCGCTTGAGATGAGGGAATGGGTCGACCACACAGTTGAGCGGATATTATCGTTAAGACCGAATTGCGTGTTAGAGATCGGTTGCGGCGCCGGCTTGTTGTTGTTCCCCATCGCGCGCCACTGCGCAAGTTATCATGGCACTGATCTGTCGCAACAGGCTCTGGACTATTGCAAACAGCAGATAGCCGCATCGTCAGATGGCAAGCAAAATGTCACTTTTTCCCAAAGGGTAGCGGATGACTTTGCCGGCCTGAAGGCAGGTTCCTATGACACCGTGATTCTGAACTCAGTGGCCCAGTACTTTCCCAGCGTAGACTATCTCGTACGTGTGTTGGAAGGAGCCGTCGGCGTGACGAAGCCCGGAGGTTCAATCTTCCTCGGAGACCTGCGCGCATTAAGGCTGCTGGATGCCTTCCACACTTCGGTGCAGTTGTATCATGCTTCACCATCACTTGCGCTAGCTGAGTTGCGACAAAGAGCCTTAAAGGAGGCCGGCCGCGAGAAAGAACTGGTGATCGACCCGGATCTGTTCGTGGCTCTCAAAAGTCATTTGCCGCAGATCAGCCGCGTCGAGATTCAGCTCAAGCGCGGGCGCGCTCGCAACGAGCTCACAAAGTTTCGCTACGATGTGATCCTTCATATCGACAAGGCCCCGGCGCCACGCGTCGAAGGCCGCTGGCTGCGATGGCCGAAAGGTTCCTCGGACATCAGCGAGCTGCGCCGGCTGCTCGAAGACACGAAACCCGAGATATTGGGCATCACAGGGCTGCTAAATGCTCGCTGCGCGCAGGACGTTCAGGTGCTGAAATTGATGGCCTCTGCAGCGGCGCCGGAAAACGTGGCTGATTTGCAGAAAGACATGGCAGATTTCGGTGTTTCCGGCTCGGTGGAACCCGAGGATCTCTGGGAATTTGGCGAAGAGCTTGGTTACGAAGTGGAGTTGACCTGGGGAACTGGTTCTAGTGACGAATGTGATCTTGTGCTCAGGAGGAGGAATGGTACGGTTGTCGAACTTGCGCCGCCGGACGAAAGGCGGGAAGAACCGGCGTCAGCTGAGAACTCATGGAGCCGTTATGCCAACAATCCAATGGAGTCCGAGATCACTCGCAATCTTGTTCCTGAGTTAAGGCGATTCCTTACGGAGAAGCTGCCAGAGCACATGATGCCTTCAGCTTTTGTTCTGCTTAGCGCCCTGCCGCTGATGCCCAATGGCAAAGTTGACCGTCGTGCCTTGCCGGCCCCATCTGAGTCGCGGTCAGGCCTGGAGACCGATTACGTCGCTTCGCGAACGCCAGCGGAGGAAAGGCTGGCCACGATCTGGCGAGAGGTTTTGAAGCTCGATCAGGTTGGCGTCAACGACAACTTTTTCCATTTAGGTGGTCACTCGTTGGTTGCTGTTCATTTGTTCGCTGAGATTGAGAATGAGTTTGGCATAAAGCTTCCGCTGTCGAGTCTATTCGAAGCGCCCACGATCTCGCAGCTTGCAGCGATTCTGCAGCGGGACACCAGCCCCTCGTGGTCTTCGCTTGTGCCAATCCAGCCACATGGGACGAAGCCTCCTCTTTTTTGTGTTCATGCGTGCGGCGCACATGTATTCATATATCGACCATTGGTAGCCTATCTCGGTGACGATCAGCCGGTCTATGGACTCCAGGCACAGGGAATTAATGGCACCCAGGAACCTTACAGTCATATTGAGGACATGGCGGCACATTACATTCGGGAGATTCGTGATTTCGAACCTCATGGGCCATATTACCTGGTGGGCGATACTCTTGGTGGACTGTTCGCGTTTGAGACCGCCCAACAACTAATGAGGCAAGGTGAAGACGTCGCCTTGCTGGCGATGTTTGACACTTTTTGTCCCCTGCCACTCTCGTTTGGTCCGAGGGTGCTTTCTCATCTTTCGCATCTTAAACAACAGGGGCCAAGAAAATATTTTCATGCCGCCAGCCACTCACTGGCGAAGAAGCTTGGAGTAAGGCTCTCCGAAAAGCTTTCCGAAGACTCAACCTCGATTCGTATGACGGCTGAGGAGCAAGACTATGCTGAAGGAATCTCAGCCTCAGGTAACGCATTGCAACGTACTGAATGGGCAATTTACCTGGCAACGCACGTAAACTATCAGCCTCCTCAGGAGCGGTTTCCCGGCCGCCTCACCTATTTTTTCGCTCGAGACAACAAATACGGACCAGGAGAGGACGATGATCGGCGCCGTTGGAAGAACTGGGTCGCCGAATTCGACCTTCATGTTATCCCCGGCCGGCACAGTACCATAATCGACGAACCCGACGTGGCCGGGCTCGCCGACAAATTCATATCATGTCTTCGGATCGCCCAGGAACGGGACCCGAGGAGCCAAAAACATTGAGGCTGGATTTTCCTGAGAGTCCTCAAAGCAAGGTCAAAGGTACCCACCAAGCATCCACGAAATAATTGTGAACTTCTTGTTTCTTGACCAGGTTTTGTAAGCAAGACAATTGATCCACGAAAAGACACGAATCCAGCCACACGAAGTAACACGAATCCTGGTGTTACTTGGTGTAATTTCGTGGATCGTCTCTTGGTTTTGGTTTGGTTGCGGCGCCGGGCCGCGCTGTGGGGTCTGTCCGAATAGAGCCGCGATGGAATTCTCCAACAACTATGCGTTTTTGATACTATGACAGATGGGAACTGATTATTGAGACCTTGGAAAATGCGAGTAGTTGCCCGATGGGCTCTTTGATGACTTCCACTATAATCATACGAGAAATAGATTCAATTTCGGAGATGAAGGCTCTCGAAAAACTTCAGAAGGAAGTCTGGGGTTGGGACGATCTCGACACAATGCCTTTGATGAACTTCATTGTCACGAAGGAGGTTGGCGGGGTCTTGATAGGAGCCTTTGAGGGGAATGTGCCGGTTGGATTCGTCTTCGGGTTCGTTGGCTATGATGAGGGTCAGATTGTTTTTCATTCGCATATGCTCGCGGTACTCCCGAGCTTTCGAGAGCACGGCATTGGTCGCAAGCTGAAGCTCGCTCAACGCGAGCATGCGCTCGGAAAAGGATATAGCTGCATCACGTGGACTTTCGATCCCCTGCAGAGCCCTAACGCCTATCTCAATTTCAGCAAACTGGGTGTGATAGCAAGTAAGTACAAAGTTAATTTCTATGGCGAGCAGACTTCAAGCACGCTGCACCGGTACATTGGCACAGATCGACTTTGGGTCAGTTGGTTTCTCGAGAGCAAACGCGTTAAGCGGCGTCTCGAATGCGGATTTGGCGCCGAGCCTTCCCAGGCCGATTTGGGCAAACTTGAATCATTGGTAAAGACGGGTCCTGAGGGATGGCCTCAGAGCCAGCCGGTAGCGGCACTGGCCGGGGAGAAGCTTTTAATCGATATTCCGGCTGATATTGGATTATTGCAACAACAAAACCCGCAGTTGGCAGTTGCCTGGCGTAACGCTACTCGCGCGGCGTTTATAGAGGCACTCGCTGCCGGGTATATCGTTGAAGATTTTTATCGGCTGGACCGCGCCGGTGAGTTAGTCGGGTGCTATTTGCTTAGCTCGAAGATGCCAAATGAGGTCAACCACGACTCAAAATAAAGCCTCCTGCGTTTACGACCGGTTGGCAGCGCAAGCGGAGCGGACACCGCACGCATTAGCCATCGCGGCGCCCGGGCGGCGACCTCTGACTTATGAGGGTCTGCTTGCCCAGACTCATGATGTAAGGGCCGCGCTCAATTCTATGGGCATTGGCCGTAATGACCGGGTTGTGATGGCTCTCGGCAACGGACCTGGAATGGCTGTGGCCTTCGTAGCCATGGCCTCGTGCGTAACCTGCGTTCCACTCAATCCAGGCTACCGTGCCGATGAAGTTGAGTTTTACATGTCACGGCTAAACGCCGCTGCGCTGGTAGTCGACTTAGAGAGTAGCCCGCCGGCAAAAGCTGTAGGGATGGCTCTCGGCCTTTCGATCATCGAGCTCGCGCCTGAGCGAGATGCCGAAGCTGGTATTTTCAAGCTAGCCGGCGGCCGCCCTCTGACCAACCAGCGAGGTGGTTTCGCGCAACCTGAGGACCTGGCCCTGCTGCTTTATACCTCCGGCACAACATCGTCACCGAAGATCGTTCCGTTGACCCAAAACAATATCTGCAGCATGGCTAGCAACAACCAGATGTTTCTTGAGCTAACCGGCGATGATCTTTGCCTCAACGTGATGCCTCTGTTCCATTCGACCGGTCTCATTGGCGTCACGCTTTCGTCGGTGATAAGTGGAGCTGGCGTTGTTTGCCCGCCGGGTTTTTATGCGCCGAAGTTCCTTGAATGGTTTCAGGAATTTCGCCCCACCTGGTATACCGCCGTACCCAGTATTCATCAGGCCGTCCTGTTACGCGCAGCCGACGAGAGAGAGCGCGTATCTCAGAATCGTTTGCGGTTCATACGCTCATCATCGTCAGCATTGCCCACAACCGTTTTGCATGAGCTGGAGGCGACCTTTAACGCACCCGTAATCGAATCGTACGGTTTGACGGAATGCGGAATGATCGCTTGCAACCCACTCCCACCCGGAAAGCGAAAGGTGGGGTCGGTCGGAGTTCCAACATTGGTAGATCTTGCGGTCATGGATGAGGCTGGTGCGTTATTGGAGCCTCATCAGACAGGCGAGGTTGTGGTCCGCGGCGAATGCGTAATGGGAGGTTATGAGGGCAGCACGGTGAATGAAGAGTCGTTTAGGGGAGAATGGTTTAGAACTGGCGATCTAGGATTTCGGGATACTGATGGCTATCTATTCCTCACCGGAAGACTTAAAGAGATTATCAATCGAGGTGGTGAAAAGATTGCCCCCCAGGAAGTCGACCAGGCTGTCATGAACCATCCCGCTGTGGAACAGGCTGTAACCTTCGCAGTACCTAATGAACTACTGGGCGAGGAAGTGGCGGCCGCTGTAGTCTTGCGCCCACAGTGCACTGCAACCGAGAAGGAGATTCGTGAATTCGTTACCAAACGGCTCGCTGACTTTAAGGTTCCCCGTCAGGTGGTGATCGTGGGTGAGATTCCCAAAGGGGCCTTTGGCAAAATACAGCGCAATCGACTGGCGAAACTACTCGGTGTGGAACCTTGTGACCAATTGCCCTCAAAGAACGAAGTAGAATATACGCCGCCTGGGACGTGGGAGGAGACGAGGCTGGTTGAGATTTGGGCTCGCGTACTGGGACTGAAATTGGTTGGTATTCACGACGACTTTTTCCGATTGGGGGGAGACTCGATTCTGGCTACGCAAGTCATCTCGCAGGTACGCAGCGTGTTGCAGGTTGAGTTGTCACCGGCGAGTTTATTTGAAATGCCCACCGTGGCCGAGCTGGCCCGCAGTTTTAAATCCCCGGGTAAGAGGCTGGGAGACACAGCTATCGGGCCTATCAGAGCAGTCCCGAGAAACTGAGAGATAATCATACCCGGCCAAGGCATAGAGGCATTTGGTACTGGTCAGTCTGATGTCCGATAAGCTTTAGCTTGTCGTAACGTGCGACAAACTAAAGTTTATCGGACACTTGCAGCGAAACTGACATTTGATGTCGAAGCTTTAGCTTGCGCAAGTTACGACAAGCTGAAGCTTATCGGACATCCAGCGATTGACGATTTACCAATGACCAGCAAAGATGAAAACAATATTGACTTCGCCCAATCGATCGAGTCGACTGACGCACTGAATGCAAACTTTTATGGGAGATTTCAGTTTCCCTGGATACCAGCCGCCTTTGACACCCCGACGGATCCAGCGTTTGAAACTGTCATGCTTAATCAGAGCCTGGGCAGTTGGGACCAATCACTCATTCCAGCTAAGCCAAAGATTTGGGTTGCCGGTTGCGGTACTAATCAGGCGATTTTCACTGCCCTTCGATTTCCAAATGCAACTATACTGGGCACAGATCTATCAACCACATCTTTAGAAACATCCACGATCACGGCCAGGCAACTGGGCATATCAAATGTGGAATTCAGCCGGGAGAGCATCAATCACGCTACCTTCGAACACGAGTTTGATTACGTAATTTGCACAGGGGTAATACATCATAACGCTGATCCGAAAGCGTCCCTGGCCAAACTATCCAAGGCCCTAAAGCCAAGCGGCATCTTAGAGCTAATGGTGTACAACCGATACCATCGCATAGAGACCACCGCATTTCAGAAAGCTATAAGGATCCTCGCAGGCACTGCTACAGAAGCTAATTTCGAAGTCGAGATGCAGATCGCTCAAGCAATCATCGCCGGGTTTAAGATGCCGAACAATATGGCCCGGTTTCTCGAGAACTATAAGGAATGCCCGGAATCAAGATTGGCGGATTCGCTGCTTCAGCCGATTGAATATAGCTTTACCATTCGATCGCTGGAATCGTTAGCCGCAAGTTGCAACCTGGAGTTGCTTGCACCATGCATTAATCAGTTCGACATTGGAAGTCGGAATTTCACCTGGAATTTGGAGTTCGATGACAGTAGTGTACAAACACTCTACGACTCGTTATCTGATTCGCATCGCTGGCAAGTCTCGAACTACCTGATGCTCGAGAGATCGCCAATGCTTTGGTTCTATCTTCAACGGACTGACTCCAACCGTCAGAGAAAATCCGAAAAGCAACTATGCGAAGAGTTTCTTGAACAAAAGTTTATGAAGAGTAATACAAAGAAGAAGGTCTTTATCAAATCAGACGATGGCAACTATGTGCTGAGTGACAGACTCCGGCCTTATCCCGGCCTTCACATAGACAATCTGTGCAGCAAAATTGTCGCCTTGATAGCCAATCAGCCGGCCACACGGTTACGAGATATTCTGGAGCAACTTGGGGTGGAAGCTAAATTCTCCCTTACGAACAGGTTGCGCTTGTATCTGACAACCAATGCTTTCCCCTTTTTAGTGGCCAGGCCCGAAGGCCATTTAAATGTTATCTGAAGTTCCAATCACTCGGCACAACTAGTATTCCTTCTCGCATTGTGGGGCCCGTCGAGTTGAATCAACGCCGAGCAAAATGAATAGATGTTTTGATCACGTTTTGCAGCGCGGCTCGCGTCAATACCGAGGGCCAGTTTAGATATGGAGACCGTTACTTACGTATTTCCCGCCTCCTTTGCCCAACAACGACTCTTGTTTTTAGATCAACTGGAGCCGGGCAGCCCTTTTTATAATATCCCTCAGGCGATCAGTATTAAGGGCAATCTCAATGTTCCCGCTCTGGGACGCACATTCGCGGAAATCGTTCGTCGCCACGAGGCACTCCGTACGACTTTCTCGTTGAGCGAGGGCAGTCCCGTCCAGGTCGTCGCCAAGACCCTCACGCTGGACCTGCCCCTCATCGATCTAACGGCGCTACCTGAATTTGAGCGCGAGACCGAAGCGTCACGACTGGCTAAGGAAGAGGCTGAGGAACCCTTTGACTTGAACAGCGGCCCGTTAGTGCGGGGGCGATTGGTGGCAGTCAGCCGTGATGCTTATGTTCTTCTTTTCACGATGCATCACATAGTTAGTGATGGGTGGTCGATGGGAGTATTGTTTCGCGAGCTTGGCGTAATCTACGAAGCATTTGCGGGGGGAAAGCCTTCGCCACTGCCGGAGCTGCCGATTCAATACGCGGACTATGCCGTATGGCAGCGAGAGTGGTTACCGGGAGAAACTCTCCAGGGCCAAATCGCTTACTGGAAGACAAAACTTGCTGACGCCCCTCCAATACTGGAACTGCCAACCGATAGACCTCGTCCGGCAATTCAGCAATTTCACGGCGCTAAGCTGGTTCGTCACTTGCCGCTGAAGCTCACAGAGAGCCTGAAACAGCTCAGTCTGCAGGAGCGAGTTACGCTTTTCATGACCCTGCTGGCTGCCTTCAAGGTGTTGCTCTGGCGCTACACGAATCAGGACGACGTCGTGGTCGGTTCGCCCATAGCAAACCGAACCCGTGCGGAAACGGAAGATCTGATTGGGTTTTTCGTTAACACGCTCGTACTGCGCACAAATCTGTCGGGAAATCCAAGCTTTCGCGACATGCTCAAACGAATAAAGGAAGTGGCCCTGGGAGCCTATGATCACCAAGATGTCCCATTCGAAAAACTGGTCGAGGATTTGAGACCAGATCGCGATCCCAGCCGCAATCCACTTTTCCAGGTGTCGTTTGCTCTCCAGAATGCAACGAGAGCCAGGCTTGAACTTTCAGGCCTGACTTTGTTGCCGCTGGAAGTCCACAGCAGCACTTCAAAGTTTGACTTGTCGCTTTCGATTCTTGAAGGCGCTGATGGGTTGAAGGCGACCTGGGAATATGACACTGATCTCTTCGACACCCCGCGAATGTCACGCATGGCCGATCACTTTCAGGTATTGCTCGAAGGAATTGCGGCTGATCCCGCGCGGCGTATATCGGACCTATCGTTGTTAACCGCGGCCGAGCAAGAGCAGATTCTACTGGAATGGAACCAGACTGTGACGGCTTTTCCTGAGAGTCGGTGCATTCATGAAATGTTTGAGCAACAGGTCGAGCGGACGCCCGAAGCGGTAGCGGTGGTGTTTGAGGAGACTCGGCTAACGTACCGTGAGTTGAATTGTCGTGCAAATCAATTAGCGCATTATTTAAGAGCCGCCGGTGCGCGCGCTGATGTTTTGGTAGGCGTCTGCATCGAGCGGTCTGTAGAACTACTTGTGGCGCTGCTGGGAATTCTGAAAGCCGGAGCGGCTTACTTGCCACTGGAACCGGATTATCCGGCAGACCGTCTCCGATTCATTATTGAAGACGCGGGCGCGCCGATATTGGTTACGCAGAAAACCTTGGGCGACAGACTTCCCCAACCGGGAGGAAACACTCGGATTGTGTTTCTGGATACGCAATGGGTTGATATCGCTAAAGCGAACAGTGAGAACCCGGTCAGCCTGGTGACTCGGGAAAATCTTGTTTACGCGATTTACACGTCAGGATCAACAGGCAAACCCAAAGGCACGCTCATAGCACATCGGGGACTGACGAATTATCTCAGTTGGGCCATTCAATCCTATCCGCTAACCCAGGGAAAAGGTGCTCCTGTCCATTCTTCGATCTCCTTTGATCTAACCATCACAGGACTGTTTGCGCCGCTCGTGGTTGGTCGCACTGCATATATTCTGAAAGACAGCCCGGGAGTCATAGCGCTCAGCGCTGCGCTGAGAGCCGAGCGAGGGTTTAGTCTGACAAAGATCACTCCTGCTCATTTGGATTTATTGAGCCAGGAGTTAACGCGGGAGGAGGCGAATGATTGTACAGCAGCCCTGGTAATTGGCGGCGAGAACCTCTCAGCGGACAGTGTCAAATTCTGGCAAGACTGCGCCCCTAAAACAATTCTCATCAATGAGTACGGACCGACTGAAACTGTGGTCGGGTGTTGCGTCTATACGGTCGCCAAAGGTGACCGGTGGCCGGTCTCAATTCCGATAGGCCGGCCCATCGCGAATACGCAGCTTTATGTGCTTAGCCCAGCCATACAACCCCTGCCGGTGGGTGTGCCGGGAGAGTTGTATATCGGCGGGGCTGGGTTGGCTCGTGGCTACCTGAAGCAGCCGGAACTTACGGCTGAGCGCTTTGTTCCTGATCCATTCGGACGCGAAGCGGGTTCCCGCCTGTATAAGACCGGTGACAAGGTCGTTTATTTAGAGGGTGGCAATATCGAATTCCTGGGGCGTCTTGATCACCAGGTCAAAATTCGCGGCTTCCGGATTGAACCGGAAGAGATCGAATTCTCGCTGAAAGAGCATCCACTGATTCGAGACTGTGTAGTCGTTGTAAGAGAAGATGGCCCGTCGGACAAACGTCTGGTGGCCTATGTAGTCCCGGAATCGGAGACGGTTACGAAAGAGGCAACGGACCAGAACTGGAGCGCCGAGCATGTTTCGCAGTGGCGTTTGCTTTATGAAGAAATGTACCGCGCTGAAGTTGCTGATCCTACTTTTAACCTGGTTGGGTGGAACAGCAGCTACACGGGCATGGCGATTCCCATCGAGGAAATGCGTGAATGGGTCGAGCAAACCGTTGCACGTATTCTCAGTCTCGAACCTCGGCGCGTTATGGAGATCGGTTGCGGCAGTGGCTTGCTCCTCTTTCGAATCGCTCCCCACTGTGATCGATATGTCGGCACAGACTTTTCTCAGGCAGCAATCGAACGACTAAGCAAGACGCTGAACAATGGTAACCCGTCATTACCGCAGGTCAGCGTTGAGCAAAGGACCGCCGACGATTTCGAAGGTGTGGACTCCGGATCTTTTGACGCGGTGATCCTCAACTCAGTAGCCCAATACTTTCCGGGCATAGGTTATCTGTTGAGAGTTTTGCAGGGAGCTATTCGTGCGGTAAAACCTGGGGGAGCAGTTTTTCTTGGCGACTTGCGGAGTCTTACTCTCCTGAGAGTCTTTCACTCCTCCGTTCAGTTCAGCCAGGCCGACGAAAAAGTCAAAATTTCAGAGCTACGAGAACGCATTCGCAACCAGGTTCTCAGGGAGGGAGAACTGGCGGTTGACCCGGCTTTCTTTAGCGCCCTGAAGGAACGGCTGCCAGAGATTGCGAGTGTGCAGATCCAACTTAAACGAGGTCGCTCTGAAAATGAGCTAACGAAATTTCGTTATGACGTAGTTATTAGAACCCGACGCGACAACGAAAAAAGAAAAACATCTCCCGTGTCTCAGGGGCAATTGTTAGATTGGGACAAGGAAAGCTTGACGCTTCCGTCCCTGCGACAGCATTTGATAGAAGACCAAGCAGAGTTATTGATAGTAAGACAAGTGCCCAACGCGCGGCTGCGCGCTGATCTGAGGACCAATAATCTCCTGACAAGCGAAGTTGAGGTTGAAACCGTAGGTGAGCTGCGTGAGCTGCTGCCAGGCATGCTCGACGATGGCGTTGAACCGGAAGATGTCTGGGCCCTTGCGGCCACCCTTGGTTATCACGCTGAGATCAGCTGGGCGAGAGGCGGCGCCCCGGATCGTTTTGACGTGCTGTTTAAGAAAGCTGGAATGAGAGAATCCATCGAGTCAGGTTCCGTCCTCGGGGGTGAAAGAAAGGCCGGTCCCCCTCTTAAACCCTGGAGCCACTATGCGAACAATCCATTACAGGGAAAGCTTGCGCGTGGCCTGACCCTTCAGCTTCAGTCATTCCTCCGAGAGCGTGTTCCCGATTACATGATTCCATCTGCTCTGGTGGTAATGGAAGCGCTGCCACTTACAATCAACGGAAAAATAGACCGTGGTGCGCTGCCTGCACCCGATCATTTACGACCGGAGGTGGAAAACGCGTTCACCACACCCCGCACGCAAGCAGAACAGGTCGTGGCAAACATTTTGAGTGAGGTGCTCGGGCTTGACCGAACAGGAATTCACGACAACTTCTTTGAGTTAGGTGGACATTCACTTCTGGCAACACAGGTAGTTTCTCGTCTGCGCAAAGCATTCGACATGGAATTCCCCCTTCGCTGGATTTTCGAGTCACCAATTGTTGGAGAACTGGCTGCACGGATTGAGAAGGCCACCGTCGACAGCAACAGACCAGGAGTTATACCGGTCGTACCAGGAAAGCGGGACCGGGTGCCGTTGTCATTCGCTCAGCAACGACTGTGGTTTCTCACTCAGCTTCAGCCGGAAAGTCCGTTCTATAATGTCGCGTTCGCTTTCCACTTGAGCGGCGGCGCTCTCGATCACGCCGCGTTGGCACGCGCCTTTGAGATGATTGTCGCTCGCCATGAGGCTCTGCGCACAGTTTTTGACACCGTGGACGACGAGCCTGTTCAGCGAATTCTTGCAACCCAGCCCCTCAGTCTGAAGTCAATTGATCTTACCGGCGGCCCACTTGATCGTAAGCAAGAAGCCCGAAAACTACTGAAATCAGAAGCTGAGCGTCACTTCGACCTTAAACAGGGTCCTTTGTTCAGGGCGATGCTCGTCCGACTCGACGAAGCTGAACACATTCTGTTGCTTTGCACTCACCACATCGTTAGTGACGGTTGGTCCGCTGCAATCCTGCTCCGGGAGCTGGGAGCGCTTTATGAAGCTTACTCCAGTCAGAAGCCTTCGCCCTTACCCGAGTTGAGGATTCAATATGCTGACTACGCCGTTTGGCAAAGAAATTGGCTCCGGGAAGAGCGATTGGCGGGCCACCTCCCATTTTGGAAGCAGCATCTGGCCGGTGCGCCTTTGGTACTGGAGCTGCCCGCTGACAAGCCTCGACCGCAGGCCCAAACCTTCAGCGGAGCCGACGTATATTTGAAGCTTCCGAATAACCTGACGAGTGCTCTTAAAGCTTTGAGTCGGCAAGAAGGCGTCACCGCTTTCATGACCTTGATGGCCGCGTATCAACTATTCCTCTCACGCTATTGCGGTCGCGAGGATATCGTCGTGGGAACCGATCTCGCCAACAGAGATCGCGTGGAGTTGGAAGAGCTAATCGGCTTTTTTGTTAACCTCCTACCGCTGAGAATCGATCTCTCGCGCAATCCGACATTTATTGAACTCCTGGCACGGGTCCGACACACGATGCTTGACGTATACGCTCATCAGGAATTCCCGTTTGAGAAGTTGGTCGAGGAGCTCAGGCCCGAGCGGGACCTTCGGCGGAACCCCGTCGTGCAGGTGTTGTTCGTCATGCAAAATATTACCCAGCATGAGCTCCAACTTCCCGGGTTGAATATCGCGCCTTTCAAATTCCGCGACGCGAGCTCTCGTTTTGATTTGGCACTTTTTATGAGTGAATCTGAGGAGGAGTTGTCAGGCTTGTGGCGCTATAACCCGGACCTTTTCGAAGCGACGACAGTTGCGAGAATGGCCGATCAGTTTCAAGCGCTTTTGGCGAGCATTGTCGCGAATCCCTCCGCACGGCTTAACACATTCGACATGCTCACAAATGCGCAGAAAAGGCTCAAGACTATGGAACAGAGTCAAAGGAAAGAATCTGAGATTAAGCGGCTGCGCGCCACGAGGCGGAAGGGCGTCGATTTGTCGCAGGTTAGCAGGGTAAAAACTGCTTTCCTGGATCCCGCTCAAACATTGCCACTGGTGATTGAACCGGCAGCCGGCGATGTGGATTTGGGCGAGTGGGCGACGAACAATAGAGAAGTAATCGAACAATATCTACTGCGGCACGGAGCAATCTTGTTTCGCGGCTTTGCCGTGGATTCGGTGAATGAATTCGAGCGGACGGCCTCAGCTATTTGCCCTGAGCTGTTCGGGGAATATGGAGACCTGCCCCGTGAGGAGTTAGGCGGTAAAGTCTATGGCTCAACTCCTTACCCGGCCGATGAGACCATCCTGTTTCACAATGAGAGTTCACACTTGTACCGCTGGCCGATGCTAATCTGGTTCTATTGCGTCAAAGCTGCGGATCAAGGAGGTGAGTCGCCGATCGTAGATTGTCGCCAGCTATATCGCCTGATGGAGGCGGCGATCAGGGAACGGTTCGAACAAGAGGGGCTGATGTACGTCAGGAACTTTACCGACGGCCTGGATGTAAGCTGGCAGGAGTTCTTTCGCACGAGTGACAAATCGAAGGTTGAGCAATTTTGCCGCCGGGATTCAATCGACTTTGAATGGAAAAGTGATAATGGCTTGC
Organism: Pyrinomonadaceae bacterium; assembly: GCA_035644135.1. Classification (GTDB taxonomy): domain Bacteria; phylum Acidobacteriota; class Blastocatellia; order Pyrinomonadales; family Pyrinomonadaceae; genus PSRF01. The sequence goes on along the minus strand of DASQPD010000096.1, from coordinate 6,455 downwards.
GCACGCGCCAGATCTGCCCTGCCGTCGTCCGGCATCCGCAAACAAATGAACTGGTCTTTTTCAATCAGTTGCAGTTGCATCATATCTCATGTCTTGCGCCGGCGGTGCGCGAGTCGCTGCTCTCGATAATGAAAGAAGAGGATCTACCCCGTAACGTATATTACGGAGACGGCTCACCGATCGAAAATTCAGTGATGGAATATCTGCGTGAGTTGTCTCGAAAAATCTGCGTGAGTTTTCCCTGGCAAGTGCACGACATCTTGATGCTCAACAACATGTTGGTAGCGCATTCGCGCAATCCATTTGTCGGCGAGCGCAAGATCGTCGTGGCCATGGGAAACTTGATCAGCAAAGAGCAGATTGAGCAGCCCAATCGCCTCGCTTAGACTTGTGGTGCGGCTCCTGTTCGGCAAAGGTTTGTGGGCCTGTTAACCGAATCAATGCAAAACTCCACTGAAGGTTTCCGCTTATCCCCGCAACAGAAAAGTTTGTGGGTGCTCCAGCAGTCCGGTAAGGGTCATCCGTATCGTGCTTTCCTCGCGATCTCAGTTGAGGGTGTGCTGCCATACTCGGCATTGGAAAGGGCGATCACCGACGTCGTTCAGCGCCACGAGATCCTACGCACAACCTTTCACCGCCCACCAGGAATAAAGATGCCCTTTCAAATAGTCGCCGAGACGGCGAGATTTTCCTGGCAGAGCGCTGATGTAAGCAGCCTGGATGCTACAGACCAGAAAGAGAGAATTGCGGAATACATAGCTCGCGAGCGGGAGCGTCCTTTCGATTTCTTTCAGGGCCCTCTACTGCGCGTTACGTTAATTAAACAGTCCGAGGCTGGCCACGTCCTATTGGTTTCGCTGCCGGCGCTTTGCGGTGAGTCAGCAACGCTCGCGAATTTCACGAGCGAATTCAGCCGTGCTTACGCCTCCGGCCTGAATCAGGAAGAGCTTGCCCCGGAACCGATGCAATACGCGGACTTCGCCGAATGGCAACTCGAGTTGTTCGAAGCGGACGATGAACACGCCTTGAAGGGTAAAGGCCACTGGCGGGACCAGCAGGCTGCTGGTGCTCCATCGCCGGTGATGCCAATGGAGAAGCGAGTGGTCCAGGCGCAAGAGTTTCTATCCGATTCGATTGCAATTAATCTCGATTCCCTCCTGGCAAAGATCGAGGCGCTGGCGCAGGAACAGGCGACCTCAGTCTCGGCAGTGCTCTTCGCTGGTTGGCAGGCACTCCTTTGGCGGCTTGCCGGCGAGACGAAGTCTGGATTTGCTCTCTACAACCTGTCTGCGGGACGGAAATTTGACGATCTGACTGATGCGCTGGGCCTTTATGCGAAGTATTTGCCGATTGCCTGTCAGGTCGAAGATGAGTCTTTTGTCGCACACTTACGACGGGCCAGTAATGCGCTGAACGAAGTTGATGAATGGCAGGAGTACTTCGATCCCGGCGCAACTGCCGGCACAGTTGGCAACTCAGTGGCGTTCGACTTTGAAGAGCGCCAGTCAAGATACGGTGGGGGCGGGCTGTCCTTTTCCGTGCTCGAGCAATACGTTTGCTTCAGTCCCTTTAAGCTTAAATTGTCCTGCGTGCGTTCCGGCGCGACGCTTTCGGCTGAATTGTATTACGACAAGCAGGTCTTCGACCGGGAAGCAGTCAAACAAATTGCCGGCTACGTTGAGCGCTTTCTCTCCGGCGTCTTGCAGGATCCTAAACGCAATATTGGCGAGATCGAAATAGTGGGCGCGACCGAACTGCGTCGATTGCTGGTCGATCTGAATCAGACGGCTACTGAATTCGCTCCTGAATTCCCTATAACCAAATGCGTTCACCAACTATTTGAGGCACAGGCGGCCGGCACACCTGCGGCGCCGGCACTTGTGTCGGGTGATCAGGAGCTGACGTATGACGAGCTGAATACAAGGGCCAACCAACTGGCCCACCTCCTGCGCCGGCGTGGTGTTGGCCCGGACGTCTGTGTGGGTCTTTGCGTGAGGCGCTCGGCAGAAATGATTGTCGGAATGCTCGGCATACTCAAAGCCGGCGGAGCCTGCGTGCCGCTCAATCCCGATCATCCGCAAGAGCGATTGGCAATGCAACTTGCCGAAAGCAAATCGTCCGCTTTGATCACTAATGGCGGTCTTGATCAGGCGTTGGCCTTCGCGGGCGAGACGATCGACCTCCAGCGCGAGAGTTCCTCGCTGGCAGCTGAGCCTAAACACAATCCGCAATCGATCACGACAGCAGAAAATCTTGTTTACGTAATTTACACGTCAGGCTCAACCGGCATCCCGAAGGGCGTAGCGGTTCGTCACCGAAATCTGGTCAACTATACGCAATCTATGTTGCAGCGTCTTGACGTCGATGGACCGTTGGCTTTCGCGACGGTCTCACCCATCAGCGCCGATCTGGGAAATACGTGTATTTTTCCGGCGCTGCTTTCGGGCGGATGTCTGCACGTTCTCGGTTATGACGTCGCCATGGAAGGCGACCTGCTCCGCGACTACATCGCCAGGCAGCCGATCGACGTTTTGAAGATCGTGCCGTCGCACTTAAACGCCCTCCTCTCTTCGCAGGCTGCCGGCCTGATTTTGCCGGCGAAGTATTTGATTCTTGGCGGTGAAGCGCTGTCATGGGATCTGGTTCAGCGGATCTCCCGCTTGGATCACTCGTGTCGTATCATAAACCACTATGGTCCAACCGAAACGACAGTCGGGTCGCTGACTTTCAGTGTTGACGACCAAAACTTATCGTGCCATTCCTACACTGTGCCTATCGGCCGCCCCCTCGCGAACACGCGCTGTTACATCCTTGATCGGCGGCAGCGGCTAGTGGTCCCTGGTGCGATTGGCGAGTTGTACATCGGCGGGGCGGGAGTCGCCGCAGGCTATCTCAATCAACCTGCAGAAACCGCAGCGCGATTTGTTGTCGATCCTTTCGCCCAGGAGTCTGGTTCTCGCTTGTACCGCACGGGCGATCTGGCGCGCTATTTAGCGGACGGCAACATCGAGTTTCTCGGGCGCGCCGATCACCAGGTAAAGGTGCGCGGCTACCGCGTCGAGCTGGGCGAGATCGAAACCGTCCTTTCCGCGCACCCTGGCGTGCGCCAGGCCGTTGTGACTGTCAATCGCGATCAATCCGGCGATCAGCGCATCGTGGCTTACGTGGTGTCTGCTCCGGGCTCTCAGGATGAACTGCGCGCTATGCTGAGACAAAAGCTGCCTGACTATATGATTCCTTCGGCTTTTGTCTTTCTCAAGTCGTTCCCGCTAACACCGAACGGTAAAGTCGATCGCGCAGCACTGCCTGCGCCCGAGGACACGCGATCCGGCTTGCAGGATGATTTTGTCGCTCCACGCACCCCCGCTGAAGAAAAACTGGCCGGTTTGTGGGCTGACCTGCTTAAACTAAAGATTGTGGGGGTGCACGACAACTTCTTTGATCTTGGCGGCCACTCGCTACTGGCGACACAAGTTGTCTCGCGCATGCGCAAAGAATTTCAGATGGAAATTCCCCTCCGGAGTTTGTTCGAGTCGCCCACAGTGGCGGCTCTGGCTGAGAAGATCGAGGGGGCTATGGCCGACGATACTGCCCGCTTGCTCACCGAACTCGAGCAGCTTTCAGACGACGAAGCAACCCGCCTGTTAGGGCTCGAAAATACACTATTATCCAAACCTCATCCCGATTGATGCTCGATAATCCGAGTGCTATCATTCAGTGCCGTAGCAATTGGTGTTCCTTGAGCCTACCAACGCCGGTCGATGAGCAATGCGTGGCTGGCCATAGACTCCCAAAACACTTCGAAAAGCTCGGGACTTCGCACCTACATTAGTATTTTCTCTCTATATTCAGTAGTACTGCAACATTAGCTCATTAGCCCGGAGCCGTTGGTCGAAACGAACGCCCCAATGGAAGAATTAAGCAAACGGATAGCAAACCTTTCTCCCGCCAAGCGAGCCCTGCTCGAGCTGCGGCTCAAGGAAGGCAGTGCGCGCGCGATGCTGGAGCAGGTGATCGTCCCACGAGTGAACCGGACCTCGGCAGTGGTCTCCTTCGCCCAGCAGCGCTTGTGGTTTCTCGATCAGCTCGAAGAGAATCGTGCACTCTATAACGTTCCGCGCGCAGTGCGCCTAAGCGGCGCGCTCGACATTGAAGCTCTGCAGAGGACATTGAACGAGCTTGTTTCTCGCCATGAGCCGTTTCGCACTTACTTCGCTTCGGTCGACGGGACGTTGCGGCAAATCATTACCGAGAAGATGGAAATCAGTTTGGCGCAGACCGATCTTGATCACCTGCCGCCTGAAGAAAGAGAAGAGCACGCGAAGCAGACAATCCGAGAAGAGGCGGCACGGCCTTTTGAACTCGCGCACGGTCCAATGATTCGCGCCAGTCTGCTAAGGCTGGCTGAGCAGGAGCACATCCTGCTGCTCAGCACACACCACATCGTCAGCGATGCCTGGTCGGCGGGAATACTTTTCAGGGAATTAGAAACGCTTTACAACGCATTCGCGAGCGGACAGCCTTCGCCGCTTGCTCCGCTGGCGATCCAGTATGCGGATTACGCCGAGTGGCAAAGAAAGTGGTTGCAAGGCGATGTTTTGGAGCGCCAACTCTCGTACTGGAAAAGCAAGCTTCACGGTGTGACCGGCATCCTCGAGTTGCCAACCGATCGTCCACGGTCCGCGGCCCAAACATCTCGTGGCGCTTACAAATATCAAATCCTTTCAAAAGCTTTGTCCAGTCGGTTAGCGGAACTGAGCAAGCGCGAAGGCATTACTCTGTTCATGACTTTGCTCGCCGCGTTTCAGACCCTGCTGTGGCGTTATTCCAATCAGGACGACATCGTAGTTGGCTCTCCAATCGCGGGGCGAAGCCGTGTGGAAATCGAAGGTCTAATCGGGTTTTTTATCAACACTCTGGTCCTTCGTACAAACTTCTCCGGCAATCCAACATTCCGGGCATTATTGGACCAGGTGAAAGAAACGGCGGTGGGTGCCTATGCTCATCAGGATTTACCTTTCGAAAAGCTTGTAGAAGAACTGCAACCCGAACGTGATCTGCGTCGCAATCCTCTGTTCCAGGTGATGTTTCAGTTTCAGAATACAGCACCTTCAAAGATGAACCTGAACGGTCTGAGCACAAGTAAATTGGAGGCGCCCACTGAGTCGGCTAAGTTTGACCTGATGCTGCTGACACGAGAGCAAGATGCCGGTCTGATGTGCCTGCTGGAGTACAACACCGGCCTGTTTGACGGCGAGACGATTGAGCGCATGTTGGGTCACTACGCGACTCTGCTGGAATCTATCGTGGCCAATCCAGACAGTCTTGTTGCGGATCTGCCGCTGCTTACGAACGCCCAACGAAGACAGGTATTGACTGAATGGAACACGACACAAGCTGAGTTTCCCAACCAGGAAACCATTCATCAGCTATTCCAGGAGCAAGCAACCCGCGCTCCTCATGACCCGGCGGTCGTCTTTGGCCGTGAGCTTTTAACCTTTGGCGAATTAAACGCGCGCGCTAATCAGTTGGCCCAACATCTGCGACGGCGCGGAGTAGGGCCAGAAGTCCGCGTCGCGATCTGCGTGGAACGGTCTGTCGAAATGCTGCTGGGTCTGCTTGGGATATTGAAAGCGGGAGGCGCATATGTGCCGTTGGAGCCGGCGTATCCTGCGGAACGCCTTGCGTTCATACTCGCCGATTCCCAGGCTCACCTCCTGTTGACGCAGCAGGCCCTCGGGAATTCGTTGCCGTTTGGCGGAGTAAAAACTATCTATCTCGATAGCGACTGGCCGGAAATCGCCCGCGAGAGTAGCGAGGCCCCGACAGACGCAGCTTCAGCCGAGAACTCCGCCCATGTGATTTACACCTCGGGCTCTACGGGCCAGCCAAAAGGGGTCGTGAGTTCACATCGCGCCTCGATCAATCGTTTTACCTGGATGTGGCGCGCATATCCCTTTGTGGAGGGCGAAGTTTGTTGTCAAAAGACTGCGCTGAGCTTCGTCGACTCGATTTGGGAAGTATTTGGACCACTACTACAGGGCGTGCCGTTGGTGATCTTTACTGACGAAGTGGTGAAAGATCCGCAACTGTTCGTTAGTGCGTTAGCAGCCAACAAAGTAACTCGCCTCGTGCTGGTGCCCTCGCTGCTTCGGGTCATGCTTGAGACAGGTGCGGAGCTGGCGCAAAAGCTCTGCCACTTACGTTATTGCGTTTGTAGTGGCGAGACCCTGCCAGTCGAGTTGGCGAGGAACTTTCGCGAGCAGATCCCGCAGGCGACATTAATCAATCTTTATGGCTCTTCTGAAATCGCGGCAGACGTCACGTGCTACGAAGTAGGCGATACAGACGGGCTCAGCACCATTCCCCTTGGGCGGCCAATCGCCAACACAGACGTTTACATTCTCGACTCGAATTTTCAGCCAGTTCCACAGGGCGTACTCGGTGAGATCTGC
>DASQPD010000095.1:0-154636 GCA_035644135.1 Pyrinomonadaceae bacterium | reverse complement strand
TGCGCTGTTTCTCGCAGCCATCGGCATATACGGCGTGATGGCGTATTCGGTAGCGCAGCGCACCCAGGAGATAGGAGTGCGAATGGCCCTTGGAGCGCAGCGTTTGCATGTGCTGCGACTTGTGTTTGGGCAAGGATTTTTCCTGCTCGTGATTGGCATCGTGATTGGACTAGGCGGGGCCTTTGCTCTGACGCGGTTAATGCGCACGCTGCTTTTTGAAGTCACGGCCACGGATCCTTTGACCTACTCAGGCGTGGTCGCCTTGTTAACGGGAATCGCTTTACTTGCCTGTTACATCCCGGCCCGGCGCGCAACGAAAGTGGATCCGTTGGTGGCCCTCAGATACGAATGAAGGGATTGCCAAATGCCGATTGCCGATTGCCGATTGAAAGAGGGTCGTTTGGGTGTGTTGCTCTGAAGACCAATGGCAATCGGCAATCGGCAATCGGAAATGGAATTATGGAAATACTAATTCAGGACGTTCGTTATGGCGCGCGCATGCTGGCTAAGAAGCCGGTCTTTACCATCATCGCGGTGATCACTCTGGCGCTGGGCATCGGGGCTAATACGGCAATCTTTAGCGTCGTCAATGCGGTTCTTCTGCGAGCTCTGCCGTATCACAACGCCAGCCGGTTGATTGTCCTTTGGAGTACCGATTCGAGTGGAGAGCGCGATGGTCTTTCCATTCTTGAAGTTCAGGACTTTCAAAGGCAGCTGCACTCGCTGGAAGACCTGATGGCCATTCAATCTCAGAGTGTAAATCTGACCGGAGGCGACCGGCCTGACCGGGTGCGCGGCGCTTTCGTGTCGGCAAATTTCTTCAAGGCCCTCAACCTCTTGCCGGTGCTGGGGCGCACATTCGCAGAAGGCGAAGACCGGCAAGGAGGAGAAAGGCTCGCAGTCGTCAGCGAGAAAACGTGGCAAGAGCGCTTGAAGGGCGATCCGAATCTGGATGGGAAAAAGCTGATTCTTAACGGCGAGCCGTTCAGCGTCATTGGTGTCGTGCCGGCAAGCTTCAAGCACCCCTTTGATTCGGATGTCGAGGTATGGATGCCGATGACCAACTACCCGGGCAATACCGGGCAGCGCGAGTCTCGCTTCCTATTTGGCTTAGGGCATCTCACGCCCGGCGCAAGTTTGTCGCAGGCTCAAGCAGAGGCTGTAACGATCGCCAGCCAGTTGGCCCAAAGTTATCCGAAAGAGAACACGGGGCGGGGCGCGAAGGTCGAATATTACCGCGACCTGATGGTGAGCGACATTCGGCCGATGCTTTGGCTTTTGTTTGCTGCGGTTGGCGTGATCCTTCTCATTGCCTGCGCAAATCTTGCGAACCTGTTGTTGGCGCGGGGCCTTGCAAGACAACGAGAGATTGCGGTGCGCGCGGCGTTGGGGGCGAGCAAGTGGCGGCTTATCCGGCAACTCTTAACGGAAACCACTTTGATCAGTTTGGCGGGCGGCGCAGGCGGTTTGCTCCTGGCGTATTGGGGTTTGTACGCGCTCCTTAAGCTGCCGCAAAACTTCGTGCGCGCTGAAGAAGCCACTCTTGACTCGCGCGTGCTGCTTTTTGCCTTCGCTGTTTCTGTGTTGACCGGATGGTTGTTTGGATTGTTGCCGGCGCTGCAGCTGTCAAGACCCGAGCTGCATTCGTCGCTCAAAGAAGGGGCGCGAGGAAGCGGAGAAGGCGCGCGCTGGAATCGTGTGCGCGGAGGTTTCGTAGTGGTCCAGGTGGCGCTCTCTCTTCTCCTTTTGGTCAGCGCCGGTTTGCTTCTTAGAAGCTTCAACAAACTTCTCCGAGTTGATCTCGGATTCAAACCAGAAAAGCTCTTGAGTCTGGAGTATCGCTTACCGCGCGGCAAGTATCGCGACCCGGCGGCGCAATGGAATTTTCACCGCCAGGTCGTGGATCGAGTTGGCGAAATCCCTGGAGTAAAAACCGTCGCCTTGATCCGCGGTCTTCCGTTCAGTGGGAACGGTGGCACAACGCCGATAGTCCTTCCCGATCGCGAACTCCCAGCGAAGGGTACCGAACCGCAGGTTATGTTCAATACGGCGACTCCCAATTATTTCGAAACGATCGGAATACCTTTCATCGCCGGTCGCCTTTTCAACGATGGGGACCAGGCAAACACACCCGCCGTTTTCATTGTCAACCAAACCATGGCCCGCAAGTTCTGGCCTAACCAGGATCCGATTGGAAGGCAGGTCAAGATGGTTGACGACGATACCACCGGGACCGTCATCGGTGTGGTGGGCGACGCGAAGCAATACCTGATCGAGGAAGAGAAAAAACCGCAGATGTATGTGGCGTACAGTCAGAGCCCGGGTATCTTTGCCACCGTAGTGATCCGAACGACGGTCGAGCCGATGAGTTTGGCCGAGCCGGTGCGCCAGGCCGTGTGGAAAGTCGACGCTGATCAACCGATGTGGAAGATGCGAACAGTTGAATTCCTGGTGAGCCGCAGTGTCGCCGATCGCCAGTTTCTTATGGCGCTAATGGGTATCTTCGCCTCTTTGGCGTTAGTGCTGACAATTGTCGGACTCTACGGAGTTATCAGCTATCTGGTTAACCAGCGCACGCAGGAAATCGGTGTTCGCATGGCACTAGGGGCGCAGCTTAGCGACATCCTGAGAATGGTCCTAAAGCAGGGCATGACTCTGGTGTTGATGGGAATTGCGCTTGGTCTAGGTGCGTCATTGCTTCTAACGAGGTTGATGACACGTTTGCTTTATCAGGTGAGCGCCACCGACCCGCTCACCTTTACCGGGATCGCGTTGTTGCTAACTTTGGTTGCGTTATTGGCTTGTTATCTGCCGGCTCGACGCGCGACGAAAGTCGATCCGCTGGTAGCGCTGCGTTATGAATAGTGGAGCGACGGATCATACTCGATTGGTCCAGTTGAAATTTGCTGTCGCAGTGTTCGTGTTTGATTAGTGTGATGCGCGTGGATCCGTTTGAATACTTCACAACTAAAGCGATCCACGAAATCACACGAAAACAAACACGAAAACAACCGAGATAAACCGAGATGGACACACTCTTTAAAGACATTCGCTACGGAGTGAGAAGCTTAGTAAAGCATCCGGGCTTCACCGCCGTTGCAGTGATCACGCTCGCCCTGGGGATTGGCGCCAACACGGCAATCTTCAGTGTCGTGAATGCTGTGCTGCTAAGGCCACTTAGTTTCAAGAATCCGGAACGCCTGGTCATGTTGTGGGAAGAAGCTTCGTTCGCCGGATTCCCACGCAACACTCCGGCCGCAGCCAATTACGCTGATTGGAAAGCGCTGAGTCATTCCTTCGAAGATATGGCGGCTATAGATGAGCAGAACTTTAGCCTTACAGCGGATGGAGAGCCCGAGTATGTTTCCGCGCGCGGAGTAACAGCCAACTTCTTCCCGCTACTGGGCGTGCAGCCTCTACTGGGTCGAGCTTTCCTACCAGAAGATGACCGGCCGGAAGCTAACAAAGTAGCGATCCTGAGCTACTCGCTCTGGCAATCCCGTTATGGAGGCGAGCGAAGCATTATCGGTCGAGACATCCTGCTCAACGGTGAACCCCACACTGTCGTCGGTGTGATGCCGGCGGGCTTTCAGTTTCTTGAAAGCGCGGTCCGGTTATGGGTGCCCATTGCTTTCGACCAGGAAGCATTGGCTAATCGCGGCTCTCACTACCTGAGAGTATTGGCGCGAACAAAGCCAGGCATCGGCGTGGCGCAGGCGCAGGCGGACATGCAGACCATAATGGCGGGTATTGCGAAAGACCATCCAAATGAAACATTCAACGGCAAGCTGGGAGCAGTTGTCGTCCCTTTGCGCGAACAACTGTCCGGAGACTCGCGTAGGCCACTGTCAGTGCTGCTGATTGCGGTTGGCTTTGTCCTGCTCATCGCGTGCGCAAACATGGCCAGCCTGATGCTGTCACGAGCTGCTAGTCGCCGGCGCGAAATCGCTGTGCGGACGGCTCTTGGCGCAAGTCGAATGCGCATCGTTAGGCAGCTCCTGACCGAAAGCGTCCTGCTGGCCTCATGCGGGGGAATGGTCGGCCTACTTCTCGCCTCCTGGAGTTTTCAGTTCCTGAAGAAGTTGATCCCGCCTGCGATGACTCTTTCCGTCAGTCTTGAGCCGGACGGCCGGATGATGCTGTTCGCACTGTCGATCTCCATCCTAACGGCTATCGTTTTTGGATTGGCGCCTGCACTTCACGCAGCGCACTTCGATCTAAACGAAGCGCTGAAACAAAGCGGCGGTCGTGGCACAACCATGGGTGGCAACAAGTTGCGGCGGATCATGGTTGTTGCGGAGGTGGCCCTTTCCCTGGTGTTGCTGATTGGCGCCGGACTTCTGATCCAGACGCTCTTTCAGTTGCACAATCAGTATTCAGTCCTCGAGCCGGAAAAGATCCTCACCCTGCGCACCGAGCTACCACGCGACAACTATAAGGAGGCCGCGCAACGGACCGCCTTTTACCAGCAGGTTCTCGAGCGCGTGCAAAACCTGCCGGGAGTAGTTTCAGCAGAATACAGCACTTCGGTTCCGCTCTCGTGGAAAGGTGGGACAAGCGGCTTTTATCCCGAAGGCACCAAACAGCCAATGCCGGGAATGTCCTATGACGCCTGTCACCGCCAGGTGAGCGCCGATTACCTCAAGACAATGAAGATTGCGCTGCGCCAGGGACGCTACTTCGATGAACACGACAACGCGCAAACGACGCCCGTCGCGATCATCAACGAGACGATGGCCCGGCAGTATTGGCCCGGCGAAAGCGTGTTGGGCAAACGGTTCAAGCTCGGAGACCACAACGACGACCTGCCCTGGTTCACCATCGTAGGCATCGCGGCTGATATTCGTCAGATAGGGTTGGAGCTTCCGGTAAAAGCAGAAATGTATCTTCCGTACCAGCAAGTCACCGACCAGGTATGGTTCGCGCCCCGCGATCTGGCAATTCGAGCAGTGGGCGATCCCATGAGCATTGTGACTGCGGTGCGGGCTGCCGTTCGCGCGGTCGATCCAAACCAACCAGTTTCGAATGTGGCCACGATGGAAGAACTGCTGGGCGAAGAAACAGCGAAGCGTCGTGTTGGCATGATTCTGCTGTCGACATTTGCGGCGCTCGCTTTGCTGCTGGCTTCGCTGGGTATTTATGGGGTGCTGGCTTACTTCGTTGTGCAGCACACGAATGAGATAGGGGTACGGCTGGCGCTGGGCGCGACGCCGAGAAATATCGTTGGTCTGGTACTGAGGAAGGGAATGGGTTTGACACTGCTCGGCGTGGCGACAGGCCTTGCAGCGTCATTTGTGTTGACCCGACTGATGACATCGTTGCTGTTCGGTGTGAACGCAGCCGATCCGGTCACCTTTTTTGCGGTGCCGGTATTACTGCTAAGTGTGTCGGGTTTGGCGTGCTGGATTCCGGCGCGCCGGGCGGCGAAAACGGATCCCCTGGTAGCAATTCGTTACGAGTGAAGACATTGAAGATTGCCGATTGACAATTGCCGATTGCTTTTCTTTGATTTCGTGGATTTGTGATTTCGTCGATGAAAGACCTTCCACGCGCATCACACGAACTGGCTAAACAAAGAAGTCGGAGTGAAATCCCAAAGATGATGAGTTGATACATGCAAGTTCGAACAGAGAAAAAAGCCCGAGTTGGTCCGACGGTGTGGCGGTTTGATCCTTCGCATAGTGTCGCTGAATTCAGTATCAGGAACTGTCTCTTCTTGACTGTCATTGGTCGCTTGACCCCTCTCGAAGGAACGATCGTGCTCGATGAAACCGAGATCGAGCGCTCGTCAGTCACCGCCACTTTCAAGGCTGACAGCATTAGTACAGGTAATCGCCGCCGTGACGCGCACTTGCGGTCGTCGCACTTTCTGGCGGCGCAGGACCACCCAAACATTCAGTTCCAAAGCTCGAAAGTTGGATCCGGAAAAGATCGAGACATGCTCTCCATCACTGGCCTGTTGACGATCAAAGAGAAGAGCGGCGAAGTAGTCCTTGACGTTACTGAAGTCGATCGAAGCCGGTCGCCTCAGGGAGAGGAAGTGATCTATTACACCGCGGCCACCGTGCTTGACCGGTGTGATTGGGGAATTGACTACTGGCGCGGAGTTATCGGGCGAAAGTTGAAGGTCACGATCAGTGTACAGGCAAGCCGGCCACTGTAGTGCTGTATCGTCAGGATTCACTTGGGCGCGGGAAAAAGATGATCCACGAAATCACACGAAACCGAGCAAGACGAAGTTGAGAACAGTTTTTTCCTAACCAGAATCACGAATAAAGATTGGAGATTTTGCAATGGAGACTCTCTGGCAGGACGTGCGCTACGGTCTAAGAATGTTGTTAAAGTCGCCGGGCGTCAGCATCGTAGCAACCATCGCTTTGGCATTAGGCATTGGGGCAAACACCGCCATTTTCAGCGTTGTTAATGCTGTCCTGCTCCGGCCGCTGCCGTTTCCAGATTCTGATCAGCTGATGAGTGTCTGGGAGACAGACTATCAGCGCGGTCAGGTGCGGGGTTCGTCTTCATATCCAAACTTTGTTGACTGGCGCGATCAGAACCACGTTTTCGAGCACATGTCCACATTTCACGACACCGACTTCATCATGACCGGGCGCGGCGAGCCGGCGCGATTGCTGGGTGCAGTGGTGAACGCAAACCTCTTTTCGCTATTGGGTGTCGCCCCGGCATTGGGACGTGGATTTCTGGCTGACGAGGACAAGCCGAGTGATACCGGTCGGGTGGTAGTGCTGAGCCAGGCGTTTTTTCAGAAACGCTTTAACGGAGATGCGTCGATCTTGACTCAGTCGATCACTCTCGACGGGAAGAGCTACAGCGTCATCGGCGTAATGCCTGGCGCTTTTGAGTTTCCTATTCAAAACGACCCGGTTGATTTATGGACCACAGTGGCTATCGATGCGTCAGGAAACTCTCCTATAACCGGTCAGCGCGGCGCGCACTACATGAAGGTAATTGGGCGTCTAAAACCGAGCGTAACCGAGGCCCAGGCGCAGGCTGAAATGAATGCACTGGCAACCCGGCTCGAACAACAATATCCGGACACAAATTCTCACAAAGGTATCCAGGTTGAACCAGCCCTGACGGCTCTGGTTGGTGATGTAAGGCCGGCACTGTTGATTCTTTTAGGCGCAGTGGGCTGCGTCCTGCTGATCGCTTGCGCGAACGTGGCGAACCTGCTTTTGGCGCGCGCGATGTCGCGACACAAAGAGATGGCTATTCGTTCAGCGCTCGGTGCGAGTCGTTCGCGTGTGCTGCGCCAGTTGCTGACGGAGAGTGTGCTGCTCGCCCTGGCTGGCGGAGCTCTCGGATTGTTACTCGCGGTGTGGTGGTCAGATGTGCTGGTGAGTCTCGGTAAGCAGGATATTCCGCGTGCCATGCAAGTTGGTCTTGACTGGCGAGTATTCGGTTTTACCTTGGCGCTGTCCGTAATGACTGGAGTGGTTTTTGGTCTGGTCCCGGCCCTTCACTCTTCCAAGCCTCAATTGACCGAATCTCTCAAAGAAGGGGGACGGAGCTCCAGCGAGGGCGCGCGCCGCAACCGTGTCCGCAATTTGCTCGTGGTAACTGAATTGGCCATTGCGGTTGTTCTTCTCGTTAGCGCCGGTCTCCTGATTCAAAGTCTCTGGCGACTGCGGCAGGTCAGTCCCGGATTCGTACCGCAGAATGTTTTGACTTTCAGCATAGCGGTCCCCGAAGTGAGATATCCGACTGAGAAGCAGAGCCAGTTCTTTGCGGACTTAACATCTCGCATCAGTTCGCTACCGGGTGTGCAATCTGCAAGTGCTGTACTGCCGCTGCCTCTTAGTGGGGATCGGTTTAGTCTTTCGTTTGAAGTAGAGGGACGTCCGGTTCCGAAAGGCGATCAACCCTCCGCTGATTTTTTCAATATCGGCCTTAATTATTTTCGAACGTTGGGCATCCCGCTGCTAAAGGGGCGTGACTTTAACGACCGAGATCAGCACAAGTCGACGCAGGTAATCATAGTCACGGACACTTTCGCTCGCCGGTTCTTTCCGAACGAAGATGCCGTTGGCAAGCATATCAAGATTGGTATCTCGACCTTTGACGACGAGAAACCGGCTATGCGCGAGATTGTGGGTGTCGTGGGAGATGTCCGAAATCGAAGTCTGAACGTTGAACCGAGACCCACCTATTACGTTCCGCAAACACAGACGCCGTTTTCCCAGACGACTGTAGTGGTTAAGACAACCAACGATCCGCACAGCCTGATTTCGGCAATCAACAAGGAAGTGACGTCTATGGATGCGGACCTGCCCGTGTTTAGCGTCAAAACACTCGAGGAATATTTGGCTGCTTCAGTTGCTGCTCCGCGGTTCAATACAACGCTGCTCACCCTTTTTGCTGCGGTGGCGTTGGTTCTCACGATGGTTGGTCTTTACGGAGTGATGAGTTACTCGGTTGCGCAACGCACGAACGAGATCGGGATTCGCATGGCTCTCGGGGCGCAAACGCGAGACGTTTTGCGTTTGATCGTCGGGCAGGGGTTCAAGCTGGTGCTGATTGGGCTGGCGATTGGTTTGGTGGGGGCCTTTGCGTTAACACGTTTGCTTGCGAGTTTGCTCTTTGACGTCGGCACGAAGGATCCGTTGACCTTTGTCGCAGTCGCCGGAATTCTGGCTTTTGTTGCCGTACTCGCTTGTTATTTGCCCGCGCGACGAGCGAGCCGGGTGGATCCACTGATAGCGCTCAGGTACGAATGAAGAAGAGATTGCGGATTGCGGATTTCGGATTTCGTTTAGTGTACTTGAATAACAGCCGGTCGCGCGGTGGCTGAATCGCTGATCGTTGAGTTGGTTTAGTGTTATTTCGTGGATCGGTTTTTGGTCGCGGTGAAACACGATCCACGAAATCACACGAAAGGTTGAATGCAAAGACCTGCGACGTTTGCTCTGGTGGCCTTTGGACTGCTGTTAGTTGGTTTGTTGGCTTGTTATCTCCCGGCGCGCGCGCCACGAGAGTGGATCCGTTGGTGGCCCTACGGTACGAATGACGTTAGGACAGAGTTTGAGATTTGACTCGAAAGCCAAGTCAAGTTTCACCCCGGAGGGGTGACATGTTTATAGCTTCCTCGGCACTAGAACCTCCGGCGCGGTTCGGAAAGGCGGAACACAACTTGACAAGTATTTATCTAGTTTCATTCCGCCTTTCCGAACCGCGCATGATTCTTCTGAAGTTCCGGTCTATAGACATCTCACTCCTCCGGAGTGAAGAACCACACTCCACGGAGGCGCTCACATATCGATGTCAGATGTCAAACCTCAAACGTCAAATGAACCGAGACTTAATGGACTTAAGCAATGGACAACTTAATTAAAGACATCCGCTACGGGATTAGGAGCTTGTTGAAGCGGCCAGGTTTTACCGTGGTAGCCGTTGGCACCCTGGCCCTGGGAATTGGCGCCAACACCGCGATCTTTTCTGTCGTCAACGCGGTGCTATTGCGGCCTTTGCCTTTCAAAGACGCAAAGCAATTGGTGATGGTTTGGAACAAAGGCGTTGAGGCAGCCGGCGGCGATCGCACGCCACTAGCATTCGCTGACTTGCTCGATTGGCGCGCCCAAAGCCGCTCATTTGAAAGCATAGGGGCTTTTCAGAATGCTCAATATAACTACGCCGGCGGCGATATCCCCGAGCAGGTTCGAGGCACAGCTGTAACGGCAAACTTCTTGTCGTTGCTCGGACTGCCGGTTCAACTAGGCCGGGACTTCACCGCGGAAGATGAACGCGCCGGAGCGCCGCGAGTCGTACTACTGAGCGATCATTTTTGGCGAACCCGCTTCAATGCCGATCCCTCAGTGGTGGGACGGCCCATCACCCTCAGCGGTATCAGTGGTGTCATCATTGGCGTGCTGCCGGCGAAGTTCGCTTTTCCCTCTAAAGAAGTAGAACTGTTGAGCGCCATGCAACTGGCCCAGCCTACGCGTCGAGGACCTTACTTCCTCAACGGTGTGGCCCGCTTAAAGCAAGGCGTGACGATCGAACAGGCACGTGCCGAAACCCGGACGATGAAGTCCAGTTTCGACAAGCACAACTTCAATTTCAACCTGCTCTCTGTAAACGACTTTATTGTTGGAGATGTGCGTTTAGCACTCATAGCGTTGTGGGTTTCCGTCACGCTTGTGTTGCTGATTGCAACTGTAAATGTCGCCAACCTCACGCTCGTGCGCGCCGAAAGTCGAGTGAAGGAGATTTCTATTCGAACCGCACTGGGGGCAAGCCGCAAACGCATCATCGCCCAATCGATGACGGAAAGCTTGATGCTCGCAATCGCGGGCGGCGCGCTCGCACTATTGCTGGCCTCTTTGGGGATTGACCTGGTCCTGAAACTTGCGCCCGCAGGTCTGCCTCGTTTAGAGCAGATCGGTATTGACGCTCGTGTGTTGGGGTGGACGGCGTTGGTCTCCATGCTCAGTGGCTTGATCTTCGGTCTTGCTCCCGCGTGGCAGAGTTCGCGGTTGGACCTGAATGAATCGCTCAAGGAGGGTGGACGCAGCTCAATGCAGGGCCGGCAGCGCTGGCGCAAATTACTGGTGGTTACTGAACTGGCACTCGCCGTGATGCTGGTAACCGGAGCCGGTTTGCTCGTCAAGAGTCTTTGGCGCTTGCAGCACGTAGATGTGGGTGTCAATCCCGAACGTGTCCTTACCATGCAGTTAGTCCTCCGAGGGCAACGGTATAACGAGTCGCAGCAAGTGCGGGAATTCTACTCGCGCCTGGTCGAGCAGACTCAGAATTTACCGGGAGTCCGGGGTGTGGCCGTCAGCAATAGCCTGCCACCCAATACCACTGATTTCTCGAGCAACTTTGCGATCGAAGGTCACAGTAGCGCAGAAGATCAGGGACAGCGGGTTGCTTACTTTATTCGAGTGAGTCCTGATTATTTTCGCACCCTGGGTATTCCTCTACGCAGCGGCCGTCTGTTCAATGGCTCTGACACCAGTGACGCGCCGAATGTGATGCTCATTAACGAAACATTCGAGCGTCGCTTTTTTTCCGGTGAGAACCCCATCGGCAAGCGAATCAATATTGGCAACGAGCGCGAGCCTGATTGGAACCAGGTCGTCGGCGTTGTTGACGACGTGAAATACAACGGTGTCGCAGAAGGGGTACAGCCCGCACTCTATCAGCCTGTAGCACAGGCACCATCGTGGGAAATGTCGCTGATCATTAAGACCGACGTTGCCGATCCATTGGGCCTTACTCCCGCGGTGCGCAACGAGGTAAAGAGACTTGATCCTGAGTTACCAGTTGCGGAGGTAAGCACGCTTGACGATTGCATCTATAGCGCGATGGCCCAACCACGCTTTCGCACTATGCTAATTGCATTGTTCGCTGCGGTCGCTTTGATCCTTGCGTGCGTCGGTGTCTACGGCGTCATTTCCTATTCAGTTAGCCAGCGTACTCACGAAATCGGCATCAGGATGGCGCTGGGAGCCCAGACGACAGATGTGTTGCACATGGTAATCAAGCAGGGATTGGGTTTGACCGCAACAGGTGTAGCGATTGGTTTGGCCGCATCGTTCGCATTGACGAGATTGATGAGCAGCCTGCTCTTCGAAGTGAAAGCAACGGATCTTTCCACATTCGCTATTACTGCATTGTTACTGGCAGTGACCGCGCTTGTTGCTTCCTATCTCCCGGCACGTCGTGCCACCAGGGTCGATCCCCTGGTGGCGCTCCGTTACGAGTAGTTTCCGTGCCGTTTCGTGTGGTTTCGTGGATCGTCTTCTTACTGCGAGTAGAAAAATGATCCACTAAATCACACGAACTGCGGTGTTCGCAAAGGGCGAATTGGAAAATATGGAATCACTGATCAAAGACATCCATTACGGCATTCGCGGCTTGCTCAAGCAGCCAGTCTTTACGGCAATCGCAGTCATCACTGTGGCGCTTGGTATCGGCGCGAACACCGCAATTTTCAGTGTGGTCAACTCAGTGCTGCTGCGGCCGCTGCCCTATCCCGAGCCGGCGCAACTGGTAACTCTTCGGGAAAGCAATCTTCAGTCAGGAAGTCAAGAATCAGTGACGGCCGGTAATTATCTGGATTGGCGTGCCCAAACCAAGTCATTCGAGAGCATGGCTGCTTACCGGTACGAAGCGTTCAGCGTCACGGGAGTTGACCAGCCAGAACGAATATCCGGTGTGATAGCGAATAGCAATCTGTTCTCTGTTTTGAAGGTACAGCCTTTGTTGGGGCGGACGTTCGTGCCAGACGATGAAGGATCTGGAGATGCCCGAGTCGCAGTCATTGGTTATGGCGTGTGGTTGCGGCGTTTCGCATCTGATCCCGAAGTCACCAGCCGTAAGCTGACAATCAATGGAAGAGATTTGATGGTTATTGGCGTTATGCCCCCAGCCTTTGACTTTCCGGGAGAAGCCGAGCTGTGGGTGCCCGCAAGATCCGCTGTTCCCGAGCATCTGCTCAAACCCACCTCGGACATGACCCATGATCGCGGCAGCGGCTACCTGGATGTGATAGCGCGGCTAAACGCCGGACTAAACATTGAGCAGGCGCAAGCAGATCTGAACACAGTTGCGAACCGGCTCGCACAGCAGTACCCGGATTCCAACAAAGGAAGGGGAGTAAAGCTCATCTTCCTGCGCGAGCAAGTAGTAGGAGATGTAAGGCGAACACTGCTAATCCTCTTTGGCGCGGTTGGCTTTGTATTGCTGATCTCCGGAGCCAACGTAGCAAACCTACTCCTCGCACGCGGCGCCTCGCGTCACAAAGAGATTGCCATTCGCCGAGCCCTCGGAGCCAGCCGCAGACGATTGGTTCGGCAACTGCTGACAGAAAGCGTGTTGCTGACATTCGTTGGCGGGAGTCTCGGATTGCTGCTGGCCCAGTGGGCCATGCGGCCCTTGTTGGCGCTTGTTCCATTGGGGGCTCACAAATTAACTGAAACCAGGTTTGATACGGCAGTACTACTGTTCACTCTTGGGCTCTCAATACTAACCGGTATCTTCTTTGGCCTCTTGCCGGCCCTCCAAGCCTCAAAAAGCAGTTTAAGTGAATCTCTCAAGGAGGGAGGGCGGGGCTCCGGCGCAGCTCCGTCTCGCAATCGCGCGCGCAGTTTCTTGATTGTGTCCGAGGTCTCGCTCTCGCTGGTGCTGCTGGTGGGGGCCGGGCTGATGGTCAAAAGCTTTATAAGGGTTCATCAAGTCAACCCGGGCTTCCAGACAACTGCAATTCAAACAGTTCGGCTAACGCTTCCGCCGGCAAAGTATCCGGAAAAGAGCCGCCAGGCTGAGTTCTTTCGCAGAGTAATTGATGAGCTCAAGCCGTCGCCCGGTGTCGAGCTGGTTGCGGCAATTTCCCGGTTGCCGTTAACGCCCGGCAATAGCAACCGTAGTCTCGAAATCGAGGGACGAACAAACGAAGCGTCGGGCGGCGGACCCGTGGCTGACTATCGAGTAGTCAGCCCGAACTATTTCCGGGTGATGGGTATTTCCTTTCTGCGAGGCCGTGACTTTAACGATCAGGATGACGCAAATGCGCCGGGCACAGTGATCATTAACGAGCACCTGGCCCAAAGTGTGTTCGCGGGTGAAGATCCGATTGGCAAAAGGCTCCGAGTCGACGGAGACGAAGGCTGGCTGGAGATTGTAGGAGTAAGCGGAAACGTGCGGCACTTTGGCCTCGATGCTTCCGAACATTCGGAAATCTACGTTTCCTATCGAAAGCTCCCCTGGCCGTTCATGTCGATCGTCACTCGTTCCAGAAACGGTGCAAATCTGAGTAACGAGATCAGAACCGCAATTTGGCGCGTTGATCGCGACGAGCCCATTCCCGAGATCGTCACTATGGACCTGCTGGTTTCTCGATCGCTTGCCGACCGGCGTCTCAATATGTTGTTGCTGGGACTCTTTGCTGGTGTGGCGATGCTGCTGGCAGCCATCGGGATATACGGGGTGATCTCGCATTCGGTCAGTCAACGAACACATGAAATTGGATTAAGAATGGCACTTGGGGCCAGGACGAGCGATGTGATCAGACTGGTCCTGAAGAATGGAATGACGCCCGCGCTGGTCGGCGTGCTTGTTGGGCTGATCGGCGCATTCGCCCTTACGCGTTTAATGGCCAGTTTGTTGTTTGGGGTGACTCCCACTGATCTTGCGACATTCGCTACTGTTGCACTGGCTCTCCTGGCAGTTGCTTTGTTTGCTTGCTTTATACCCGCGCGGCGGGCGACGAAAGTCGATCCGTTAGTGGCGTTGCGGTACGAGTAAAGTTTGTGTGAGTTAGTCTGTTTTCGTTCGTGTGATTTCGTGGATCGGTTTCGTCTGACTTCGTGGTTTCTGCTTTTATCCGAGTGAAAACCAATCCACGAAATCACACGAAGTTGAACCCCTAAAGCACACGAAAGGTTGAGTCTCCGGCCATCCGAGGTAACTTTATGGAGAGTCTATTTAAGGATATTCGCTATGCGATACGAGGCCTTTTTAAACGGCCGGCTTTCACGGCAATCGCCGTGGTCACCCTCGCACTTGGTATTGGCGCGAATACCGCCATATTCAGTCTCGTGAATACGGTGTTGTTGCGCCAGTTGCCAGTATCCAATCCCGGACAGATCGTTTCGGTGGCGTTGCGCGGCAAGAGCGATCCGATTCTCGCTTTCTCATATCCCAACTATAAAGACTTTCGCGACCGCAATCAGGTGTTGTCAGGCTTGCTGATCTATCGCTTTGTGCCGGTTAGCTTCAGTCGCGATGGCAATAACGAGCGGGTGTGGGGCTATGAGGTTTCCGGTAACTACTTTGACATGCTCGGCGTGCAAGCCTTCAAGGGGCGAACGTTTTTACCTGAGGAAGATCGCACTCGTCTCTCTCATCCCGTAGCGGTGATCAGTTACGGAGCCTGGCAAAGACGTTTCGGCGCGGACCCCAATATCGTCGGAAAAGAAGTCCTGCTCAATAACCATCCATTCAAAATCATCGGGGTTGCGCCGGAAGGCTTCAAAGGAACCGAAGTTGTCTATACGCCCGAACTTTGGGTGCCGGTGTCCATGTTTGAGTGGATCGAACCTGGATCTCAATGGCTTGACAACCGCCGGGCGGCAAATCTACTTGCGATTGGTCGTCTGAAGAACGGCGTCTCGATGAGTCAAGCCGAAACTTCGCTCAATTTGTTGGCGCAGCAACTCGCCAAAGAGTATCCCGATACCAATGAGGGGCAGTCAATAACACTCACGCCACCTGGTTTCATCATCCCGAATCTCCGCGGATCTGTAGTCACCTTTACATGGATCTTGATGGCTGCTGTCGGGATTGTTTTGCTGATTACCTGCATAAACCTGGCCGGACTTTTGCTCGCGCGTGCCTCTGATCGCAGGAAAGAGATTGCCATCAGACTGGCGATGGGAGCGAATCGCAGACGTCTGATACGACAGTTACTCACGGAAAATCTTTTGCTCTCGATCATTGGCGGGACCATCGGCTTTTGGTTTGCCCTTTGGATAATCAACGCATTGCTGGCTTTCCGGCCTCCGATTGACTTTCCACTCACGGTTGAAATCGGAGTCGATTGGCGCGTGCTGCTTTTCACTGCCGGCGTTTCCTTTGTAACCGCCGCGATGTTCGGTTTAGTTCCCGCGTTACAGTCAACACGACCCGCGCTAACTTCTGCACTGAAAGACACTACTGCTCAGGCCGGGCATTCACGTTCTCGACTGCGAAGTACTTTAGTTGTCGCACAGTTGGCTCTGTCGTTGATGATACTGATTGCCGCGGGCCTCGTCGCGCGCTCGCTGCAGCAGTTGCGAACAATGAACCCCGGGTTTGAGCCGCGAAACGCGCTGACGCTGTCATTCGATGTCGGTCTTCAAGGCTACGATCAAGCCAAAGGGCAACAGTTCTATCGTCAGGTAGTTGAGCGCATTGAGTCCCTGCCAGGTGTAAAGTCGGCCGCCTTGACCAGCTCCCTTCCGCTTTCTCTGAACTATTCAAGTAACAACATCTACGTTGAGGGCCAACCTCAGGAGCGTTTCAGCAACTTGCCCATAACAATGACGGCATCAATTGGGCCCAGGTACTTCGAGACCATGGGCACTCCCATTTTGCACGGGCGAGAGTTCACTGATCGTGAGAAGGAAGATACGGAGCAGGTGGTCATCGTGAATGAAACATTCGTGCATCGCATTATTCCTGAAACGAAGTCGATTGCTGATGCCCTGGACCACCGGGTCAGTTTCAGAGGGACCAAGGGGCCATTCGCTCGGATCGTCGGAGTCGCGAAAGACGGCAAGTATTTCAACATCTCAGAAGAACCTCGCTCGTTCATCTGGGGGCCGTTGAGCCAGAACTACCAGAGCAGTGCTAGTCTGGTCATCCGAACCGACGGCAATCCCGAAGCGGCTTTTGCCACTACGCGAGTCGCAATTCAAGGGCTCGATCCAAACCTCCCACTCTTTGATGTCAAGACTTTCACCGAGCATATGCGGTTCGCGCTGTTTCCAGCCCGGGTAGCGGCGACAGTGCTAGGTGGTTTTGGTTTGGTTGCGCTTACGCTGGCGGCCATCGGCATCTACGGTGTGACGTCCTACGCCGTTTCTCAACGCACGCGCGAAATCGGTATCCGAATGGCGCTGGGTGCACAGCTGAGCGACGTGCTCAAGATGATCCTTAGTAACGGCGTCAAACTTACGATAATCGGAGTTGCTCTGGGATTGGCCGGAGCGTTTTTGTTGACTCGAGCACTTACGAGCTTGCTTAGCGGTGTGAGTGCAACCGATCCGGCGACCTTCATTGTTGTCTCGATCGTGATGATAGCTGTTGCGTTGATCGCTTCATACGTGCCGGCACGCCGCGCAACCAAGGTCGATCCGTTGAAAGCGCTGCGATATGAGTAAAACAATTTCGGATTTCGGATTGCGGATTGCGGATTTTGTCAACCCGCGGATCGAGGTTCGAACCCTCAGTGGATTACCGGGTGTCGTTTCAAGCTAGGTCAAACGAAATCCGCAATCCGCAATTCGAAATCCGAAATTCCGGTGAAAGATATGGAAAGCTTATTAAAGGACATCCGCTACGGCCTGCGCATGATTGCAAAGAATCCCGGCTTCACTCTGCTGGCGGTTCTGGCTCTTGCTTTGGGCATCTGCGCAAACACAACGATCTTCAGCTTCATCAACGCGCTGCTCCTCCGCCCACTAGTCGGCGTCAAAGAACCAGAGCGGCTGGTCGCCGTCTACACGAGTGATTACAGCAGCGGGCTGTACGGCGCATCGTCCTACCCTGACTACCTGGACTTTCGCAATCAGGCTGACGCCTTTGTTGGTCTTGCAGCATACGAGGAAACTGTGCTCAACCTGACAGGAGGCGCTGAAGCGGAACGGCTCAGAGGAGTGTTTGCCACTGGCAATTTTTTCGAAGTGCTTGGGGTCACGGCACAGATGGGTCGCACGCTTCAACCTTCAGACGACTCGGCAGGCTCCCAGCCAGTCGTGATCAGCAACGGACTCTGGCAGCGGCGCTTCAACAGTGATCCGGCGATAGTTGGACAAACGCTAAAACTCAACGGGCGAGGCTACACAATTGTCGGTCTGACCCCGGCGAACTTTCGTGGGCTGCGCCTGGGGACTCCTCCCGACTTCTGGCTCGCTATGAATGATGAGTCTGGCCTGACCTCGGACAAGCGTGGCAGCCGCGGACTTGAACTCGTAGGCCGGCTCAAACCGGATGTTAGCGTCGCTCAGGCACAGGCACAATTAACAACCATCGCCGCGCGTCTCGCGCAAACATATCCCGAAAGCAACATGGGCACGCTGGATCGCCCCTACGAGCCGCGCCCCATGACGGTCATCCGCGAAGCGAGAATCGAGCCCCGTGCGCAAGTTAGTGTCTGGCGAGTTTCACTTCTGCTGTTCGCGGTAGTTGGTCTGGTGTTGCTGATCGCGTGCGCAAATGTCGCAAACCTGCTGCTGGCGCGTGCCTCTGTTCGACGACGGGAGATTGCAACGCGCATGGCCCTCGGGGCAAGACGCAGTCGACTCGTGAGGCAGTTGCTGACCGAGAGTCTTTTGCTTGCCATCCTTGGAGGCACAGTCGGTTTGATTGTGACGATCTGGACCGCTGGGTCGCTGCCAAACTTTTTCCCGCCAACCGAAGCGAGCGGCCTTGATCTCAGTCTCGACTTGCGTGTCCTCATGTTCACCGTTGGGGTCGTGCTGGCAACTGCCGTGCTTTTCGGTCTTGCGCCTGCGCTCAAAGCCACGCGTCCCGATCTCGTGGCGTCGTTGAAAGACGATGCCGGCAGTGACAGCCGGCGCCGGCGTCTGAGTCTGCGCGATGCATTGGTCATTTCACAGCTAGCGCTCTCGCTTGTGGTGTTGATTGGCGGCGCGTTGTTCGTACGCAGCCTTAGACACGCGCTCGAGTTCGATCCGGGCTTCGCTTCGCAAAATCTGCTGCTCGCCTCAATGGAGACGCGCGGTGCAAGCTTGAACAAAGAGCAGGGACAGGTTTTTTACCATGATGTGCTGGAACGCGTCGGAGGACTTCCGGGAGTGCGAGCCGTCAGCCTGACCCGCGTAATCCCGATTAGCGGGGGCGGACAGCGGCGCGGAGTCGAACTCGAAGGATATCAACCGCAACCGAACGAAGATACGGAACTAAACACAAATGTCGTCGGGTTCGATTACTTCAACACGATGGGCATCCCCATCACGCAAGGCCGCGACTTCAACGTTCAGGACAGAGAAGGTGGCCCCGGCGTAGTGATCGTGAATGATGAACTAGCGCGGCGTTACTTTCAGGGTCAAAGCGCCGTCGGCAGGCGTCTGCGTTTCGGATCGAATCGCCCCTACCTTGAAATTGTCGGTATAGCGCGCTCGGCAAAGTACCGAAAGCTGCGCGAACAGCCGTTGCCGTTCGTCTACATTCCGCTCGCCCAGGAATACCAGGCGGGCATGACGCTCGTCGTGCGCGCGGAGGGTGATCCGGTTTCGTTACCGCCAGCGCTGCGCAACGAAATCCGGGCCTTGAACAAAGACGTGCCGGTCTTCGCGATACAGACGATGACGGAACATATCGGAGCGCAACTCGCCGCCGACCGCATGATCGCAGTGCTGCTAAGCATCTTCGGCGGCGCGGCCCTGTTGCTGGCGGCGATCGGCATTTACGGCGTGATTGGCTATTCGGTTGCACAACGCAGGCATGAAATAGGAATACGGATCGCTTTGGGTGCTGAGCAGAGAGACATCCTCAAACTGATCGTCATGCAGGGATTGATGCTGGTTCTGATTGGCACGGCGCTCGGTCTCGGTCTCGCGCTGGCGCTGACGCGAGTGCTGAAGACCTTGCTCTTTGGTGTGAGCGCCACGGATCCGTTGACGTTCAGTGTGATTGCGTTGTTGCTGATCGCGGTGGCGCTGCTCGCTTGTTATCTCCCGGCGCGCCGCGCAACGAAAGTCGATCCGTTAGTGGCGTTGAGATATGAGTAAGTTGTGTGATTGGCAAGTCGGTTTCTTTAGTGTGCTTTCGGATTGATTTCGGGTGATGCGCGTGGATCGGTTTTTTGGTTGCAGTGAAACAAGATCCACTAAATCACACGAAACAAAGACCAGAAAACCAAAAGCCCAAGACCAAAGACCAAAAGCCAAAGGCCATATTATGGAAACGCTACTTAAAGACATTCGCTACGGAATCCGAAGCCTGTTGAAACGTCCTGGCCTAACAGCCATCGCGATCATCACGCTTGCATTAGGCATCGGTGCGAACAGTGCAATCTTCAGCGTCGTCAACGCCATCGTATTGCGGCCATTACCATACCGAGATGCGGATCGGCTGGTGGCAATCTGGGGCAATCTTCATAAGACCGGATTGGAGGAGATCGAGATCTCTGCCCCTGAGTTCACCGACTTCAGACAACAGTGCAAAGCTTTCGATCAAATCGCCGCCTATGCGACACAGGGCTTCAACCTCACAGGCGTCTCCGAGCCGGAACGCCTGCCCGGGGCCCTGGTCTCCGCGAGTCTTTTCCCAACACTGGGCCAGGAAGCGCAGCAAGGTCGTACTTTCCTGTCTGAGGAAGATCAGTTTGGCCACGATCAAGTTGCGATCTTGAGTAATGCGTTGTGGCGGAGGCGGTTTGCTGCTGACCCTGGAATCGTTAACAAGACGATCAGCCTGGACGGTCAGCCGGTAACGGTCGTAGGCATCATGCCGGCGGGCTTTCATTTCCCCAATAAAGATGTTGAGGTCTGGAGACCCTTAGCATTCGATCCGGATTTGCTAACCGAAAACAATCGCGGCTCACATTTTCTGAATGTGATTGGGCTTCTCAAACCGGGCGTCAGCGTCCCGCAGGCGCAGGCCGATATCGATACCGTGACGGCTCGATTGTCTCAGGAGCACCGCACGACATACCCAAGCGGCTTTAGCACAAAAGTGCGTTCGCTGCACGAGGATCTCGTCGGCAATTTGCGGAAAGCTTTGTTCGTGTTGCTGGGTGCGGTGGGTCTGGTGCTGGTTGTAGCTTGCGCCAATGTCGCTCATCTGTTGTTGGCCAACGCTGCGGCTCGTTTCCGGGAAGTTGCGATTCGATCGGCACTGGGAGCAAACCGGATTCGGCTGATCCGCCAGTTTCTGACTGAGAGCCTGTTGCTGTCTTTGCTGGGTGGCGGCGTCGGTCTTTTGCTCGCCATCTGGGGTGTAGTGACACTGGTGGCGTTGATTCCGAAGGAAACTCCTCGAGTTGAAGAGATTCGGCTGGATGTACCTGTGTTGTTGTTTACCTTTGGCACATCAATTCTCACCGGGGTGCTGTTTGGCCTCGCTCCCGCCTGGCAAACGACAAAAACGGATTTGAGTGACGCACTTAAGGAAGGCGGCCGCAGCGGAACAGAAGGTGGGCGGCGAGTGCGTCTGCGAAACTTGCTGGTGATTTCCGAGTTTGCCCTCGCGTTGGTACTGCTAATAGGCGCCGGACTGATGATCAAGAGTTTTAAGCGCGTGCAGGAAATCAAACCGGGGTTTGAACCGGCTGGCTTGTTAACAATGCGGGTGGCTTTGCCAGACGCGAAATACCCGGAGTTTCAAAAGAGCCGGGCTTTCTACGAGCAACTTTTCGAGCGGCTGAAAGCCCGGCCTGAAGTGAAGTCGGTAGGCGCTATTAATCTCCTGCCCTTTGGCGGCTCAGGCGGTGACCGCAGTTTTACCCTTGAAGATCAGCCAGTAGCTCCAGGTCAACCGCATCCTGACGAACAGATCCGCTTTGTCAGCGCCGGATACTTCATCACGATGGGGATACCTTTATTGAGAGGTCGCGATTTTACCTCGCACGATCTACCCGACACGCCTCAGGTCGTAATCGCAAATGAAGCACTCGTCCGCAAGTATTGGCCCAACGACGATGCTCTCGGAAAGCGTGTTTCGTTCTCTAGCCGGAGTCCGAAGTGGTACGAGATTGTCGGCGTGGTGGGAAACGTCAAGCATCGTGGACTCGATCTTGAAGACAAACCGGAATTCTACGTTCCGTTTCTACAACCGTTGTTTGCGAATGCAAATGTGCAGCCG
Organism: Pyrinomonadaceae bacterium; assembly: GCA_035644135.1. GTDB lineage: Bacteria > Acidobacteriota > Blastocatellia > Pyrinomonadales > Pyrinomonadaceae > PSRF01. The sequence goes on along the minus strand of DASQPD010000095.1, from coordinate 133,084 downwards.
ATGTACGTAGTGGCGCGTACCGCAGCCGAGCCTCTCTCGGCGGCCCCGGTTGTGCGCAGCGAAGTCGCGGCGCTCGATCGCGACCAACCGGTCTCGAGCCTGATGACGATGGAGCAAAGGATCTCCGACTCCGTGGCGCCGCGGCGTTTTAACATGTTTCTGTTGGGACTGTTCGCGGCCTTGGCTTTGATCCTGGCGGCTATTGGCATCTACGGGATTATGGCTTTTTCGGTGGGCCAACGAACACATGAGATCGGCATCCGCATGGCGCTCGGGGCAAAGAGCGGTGACGTTTTGAAGCTGGTGCTGCGAAATGGTCTGGGCCTGGCGCTAATCGGCATTGCCATTGGGCTCGCGGTTGCTTTTGTAGCGACGCGCGTGATGTCGACGTTGCTCTATGGCGTCAGTCCAACTGACCCGGTGACCTTTTTTGGTGAAGCGTTCTTACTGGCCTTTGTAGCTTTGCTGGCTTGTTACATTCCAGCCCGCCGCGCAACGAAGGTCGATCCGTTAGTGGCGTTGCGGTACGAATAAGGGATTGCGGATTGCGAATTGCGAATTGCAAATTTGGGATTGCGGATTGTGTTTGTGCGCAGCTTTAGTGTGATGCGCGTGGATCGGTTTGTGGTTGCGGTGAAACACGATCCACTAAATCACACGAAAGGTTGAGGGTAGTGAACACTACGACATTAAATCACACGAACGATTGAACTCTGAACGTAGAGAAGTAAAGGCGAAGGATGCATGGAAACTTTGATTAAAGACGTTCGCTACGGTCTTCGTAGCCTGATGAAGCATCCGGCTTTTACGGCTATCACCGTTCTTACTCTGGCCCTCGGCATCGGAGCCAATGCTGCCATCTTCAGTCTCGTGAACGCAGTGCTGCTTAAACCGCTTTCCTTTCCCGAGCCTGATCGTTTGGTGATGGTATGGGAGGACCAATCGGCTGCCGGCTTCCCTCGTAGCGATGTTGCCCCGGGCACATTCAATGACTGGAGAGCCGAGCAATCAGTCTTCGAGGGCATGGCAGCGCTCGATTGGCATTCCTTCAACATCACCGGTGACGGAGAGCCCGAGAAGATTTCGTCCTATGGAGTGACCGCAAACTTCTTTCCACTGCTCGGAATTCAGCCGGCCCTCGGCCGCAATTTCTCACCGGCTGAGGACAAGCCCGAAGCAGGAAAGGTTGCGATTCTCAGCTATGGTTTGTGGCAACGTCGATACGGCGGCGACCGCGAAATTCTCACTCGCGACATTTTGCTCAATGGTGAAAAGTATTCCGTCATCGGGGTGATGCCCAAAGGGTTTCAGTTTTTGCAAAGCTACGTCGGACTGTGGACGCCTGCCGCATTCACAGCACAGCAACTTGCGGATCACGACAACCATTACATCACCGTGGTGGGCCGGATGAAGCGTGGTGTGTCGCTGGAACAAGCGCGAGCGGATATCAAGGCCATCACTCAGCACATCGTTCTCGCTAATCCGGAGGAAGCGGCGGGAATGGGATCAGTAATCGTCCCTTTGCGCGAACAACTGGCCGGAAACGTCCGCAGGCCACTGATTCTCTTACTGGTTTCCGTGGGCATGGTCTTGCTAATCGCCTGCGCGAACATCGCCAGTCTGTTGCTTTCGCGCGCGGCCGCACGCCGCCGAGAAATTGCCGTCCGCACCGCCCTGGGCGCCAGTCGACGGCGCATCGTGCGGCAGTTGCTCACCGAAAGCATCATGCTAGCCGGCTTTGGCGGCGGACTGGGTTTGTTGGTTTCAACCTGGAGTTTTGCCCTGCTCGGGCAACTGATTCCCGAGGGTATGGTTGTGGCGACCACACTGAAGATCGACCTTCCAGTGCTCGTCTACGCCGTCGCAGTTTCCGTGATTACGGGGATCATTTTCGGACTGGCTCCTGCTCTGCAGCTCTCGAAAATAGATCTGACTGAAGCATTGAAACAGGGTGGCGGCCGGACCGGCTTGAGCGCCGCATCACAAAGGCTGCGAGGGACCTTTATCGTTGCTCAGGTGGCTCTGGCCCTGGTGCTGCTGGTGGGCGCAGGCCTGTTGATGCAAACCGTCTTTCATCTTCGCGAACAATACTCAGGCTTTCAGCCGGACAGATTACTAACCATGCGCACCGTGTTGCCGGCTTACAAATATGACGAGCCCTTCCGACGCGTCGTCTTTTATGATCAGGTGCTCGAGCGAGTGAAAGAGTTGCCGGGTGTAAGCGGAGCGGGCTATACCACCTCGGTGCCATTGCAATGGAAGGGTGGGGCCAACGGCTTCACGATCGAAGGCCAAACCCAACCGCGCGGTTTTCCCAACGCCATTCACCGCCAGGTTAGTACGGAGTATTTGCAGGTAATGGGCATTGGTCTTCGTCGAGGGCGCTACTTTGACGACAGTGACCAGCCGCAGTCGACACCCGTCGCAATCATCAACGAGACATTTGCGCGACAGTATTGGCCCAACGAAGATCCTTTAGGGAAGCGCTTCAAGTTAGGTGTACCAAAGGCGCCCTGGGTCACAGTCGTCGGAATAGTAAACGACGTGCGCCAAATGGGAATGGATGATCCCGTGAAGGCGGAAATGTATTTTCCTTACCGTCAAATTACCAGCCACTTCGGTTATGCACCGCGCGATCTGATTGTTAGGACATCCGGCGACCCAATGAGTCTGGTGGCCGCGGTGCGTCAGCAGGTTCACCTGGTTGATCCGGATCAGCCGATCTCGAACATTGCTTCAATGGACCAGTTGTTGACTGAAGAAACGGGACCGCGTCGTCTGGGTATGATTCTGCTGGGCGCCTTTGCTGGTTTTGCCTTGCTGCTTTCTTCCCTGGGCCTATATGGAGTGCTTTCTTACTTGGTCCAGCAGCAGACCCCCGAAATCGGTGTGCGTATGGCCCTGGGCGCTCAACGAATAAACATTCTCGGGCTCATTTTCAAGAAGGGGATGACGCTTGTGTTAGTGGGCGTAGTGATTGGTTTGGCTGCGGCCTTTGGTCTCACACGGTTGATGACCAGTTTGCTCTTCGGCGTGAGCGCCACCGATCCGCTGACGTTTCTGTTTATTTCGCTGCTGCTTATAGCCGTAGCGCTTTTGGCGTGTTACATCCCCGCGCGCCGCGCCACGAAAGTCGATCCGTTGGTGGCCCTGAGGTACGAGTGAAGGAATTGCCGATTGGCGATTGACGATTGACGATTGCCGATTTCTTTGGACTGCGGTGGTTTGTCACCGTTTTGGGTTGGGTGGCATTCACGCTTGGAAAGCTGCGACAAGTCGCAGCACTCCAAAGGTCGACTTTCTCGTTTTGTTTTGGTGTGCGTTCGTGGATCAGTTTTTTGGTTGCAGTGAAACACGATCCACTAAATCACACGAAAAGGTTGAGTGTAGTGAACACGACCCACTAAATCACACGAAGAGATAAAGACTTTGCCGGGAGTAGATTACCGGGTGAGCTGAGAGGTCCACATGGATACACTAATCAGAGATCTCCGCTATGCGACTAGAAGCTTATTGAAGCGGCCGGGCTTTACCGCAATTGTCGTGATCACGCTCGCCCTGGGCATCGGCGCAAACGCGGCAGTATTCAGTGTAATCAACGCTGTCCTCCTGCGCCCGCTGCCTTATCGCGAGGCTGATCGGATTGTCACACTTTGGCAAAACGATACAAAGGCCGGCATCCCGCGCAACGATGTCTCGCCCGCAAATTTCATCGACTGGAGCGAACAGAGCAAATCGTTCGAGGCGATCGCAGGAATAGAGCCCTTCGGTTTCTCTCTCCTGGGCGAGGGTGAGCCCGAAAGATTTCCAGCCTGGCTGGTGACTTCCGGCTTCTTCGAGGCCGGTGGCGTGAGCGCATTCCGGGGAAGGACTTTCGCTGCCGATGATTACCAGCCCGGCAAGGATCATGTCCTTGTTATCGGTCATGGCCTGTGGCAGCGTCGCTTTGGCGGCGACGAAAGTCTTGTGGGAAGGAAATTGACGCTAAACGGACAGCCATATGTGGTCGTGGGAATCATGCCGCCGCAGTTTCAACTTCCACCTGACCGAGAAATCTGGGCGCCGAGAGTCCTTGGAGAAACTCAACGTCAATTGCGCGGCCCGACCTACTGGAATGTGATCGCGCGTTTGAAGCCGGGAGTAACTGTCAGACAGGCCCAGGTAGAAATGAGCGGGATCGCGATGAGACTTGCCGCCCAATATCCGGATACGAATGGCGGCATGGGAGCGACGGTGGTGCCGCTCTATGACCAGATGACTGGCCAGGCGAAGTCAGCTCTGTGGGTGCTGGCCGGAGCTGTAGCATTCGTTCTCTTGATCGCCTGCGCCAACGTTGCCAATCTGCTGCTTGTACGCGGTGCCGAGAGACAGCGAGAGTTTGCGATTCGGCGAGCGTTGGGTGCCGAGCGCTCTCGTCTGCTGCGCCAGACGCTTACAGAGAGTTTGTTGCTGGCCCTGGCAGGCGGCGCCGGTGGCGTGTTGCTGGCCTCGTGGGGGGTCAAACTGATCCCCACTCTTACCTCGGCTAAGATTCCACGCCTCGAGCAGGTCACCATTGACTTGAAAGTCTTACTCTTCGCGCTCGGCGTCTCGGTTCTCACGTCAATAATCTTCGGTATCGTACCCGCAGCTCAATTCTGGCGGCACGATCTCCAATCAACCCTCAAAGAAGGGGGACGCGGCACAGCGACCGCTCCCGTGCGCCACAAAGCGCGCAGTTCGCTGGTTGTTGGGGAGGTGGCGGTCGCGCTGGTGTTGTTGACCGGTGCAGGGCTGCTCGTTAGGAGCTTCATCACTCTGCTACGAGTGGACCCGGGCTTTGAGAAGCAGAATGTACTGGCCCTTCAGGTCTTCTTGAGTAGAAACTACCAAAAACCTGACCAGCTCACCGGCTTCTTCGATCAGGCGCTGGAAAAAATTCGCAATGTACCTGGTGTGCAGTCCGCCGCGGTTGTCTCCAGTCCCCCGTTCATCAACCTGGAGCAGGATGCTCCGTTCACTATCGATGGCCGGCCAGCTCCGCCTTCGGGAAGCGAACCGAGCGCTTTTTATTCCGAAGTCTCAACTGATTATCTCAACACGTTGAGCGTTCCTTTGCTACGCGGCCGCTTCTTGACGAAGTTCGACAAAGGTGACTCGCCGTTAGTGGTGGTGATTAACCAGGCGATGGCCAGGCGCTATTTTCAAAATGAAGATCCGCTCGGGAAAGAGTTGGCCGTGTTGTTCGCTAAGACCTCAACTCGAGAAATCATTGGGGTCATCGGTAACGTGCTGCACAAGGGACTTGATGCCGAGCCACGTCCGGAAATGTTCGTGCCTTATCAGCAGAGCCCGAGCTCGCAATTAACCTTTGTGGTGAAGACAACTGCGGACGGGGCGGCAATGCTGCCTGCGATCAAGAGTGCTATCCGCGGGGTCAACAGCAATCAGACGTTCGCGAAGACTGCGACCATGGAGGAACTCATCGGCGACTCGCTCAAACAACGCCGCTTCAATCTGTTTCTGCTGGGATTGTTCGCGATGCTTGCCCTGGTACTGGCCTGCATCGGCATTTATGGATCCATCAGTTATTCGGTGAGGCAGCGAACGAATGAGATAGGTGTGCGTCTCGCGCTGGGTGCGCAGGCAAGTGATGTGCTGCGCTTGATCATCGGTCATGGTCTCACGCTGGTGCTCGTTGGAGTCGCCATCGGATTGGCAGCCTCATTCGTTTTGACCCGCACAATAAAGAGTTTGCTGTTTGGTGTGAGTGCAACTGACCCGCTAACGTTTTTTGTGATTTCGCTGGTGTTGATTGGGACGGCATTGCTGGCGGCGTGGATCCCGGCCTGGCGAGCGACGAAGGTCGATCCGTTGATTGCATTGAGATATGAGTGATAAGAATTCCCGATTGCCGATTGCCAATTTGTACGAGGCTTGACTTCGACTGATGCGCGTGGATCTGCGTTTTGGTCCGTGCTTTCGTGTGATTTAGTGGATCGTGTCCCGTCCCGACCAACAGGCAGATCCACGCGCATCACACGAAGATTGATCAATACAACGATCTGCAAAAGTATGTAGGGTCATATTTTCGGTTGTCGGTACCATCTCTGTGTTCTCCATGTCTCCGTGGTTAAAGGTTTCCTCGTCATATTCCGCCACGGAGACACGGAGACACGGAGACCACGGAGTACCGGCAAAAACCCAAAACATGACACTACCCAAAGGTAAGAACAAGAGAGACGCTCATGGAAACGTTCATCAAAGACTTGCGCTATGCGCTGCGAATGCTCCGTAAGAACCCGGGATTCACTTTGGTTGCAGTCGCAACTTTGGCGTTAGGCATTGGTGCAAACACCGCCATCTTCAGTGTGCTTTATGCCGTGTTGCTGAGCCCTCTGCCGTATCCGCAGGCCGATCGCATCGTTCGGATTAATGAGACCGAAGGGGAAGGCGGTATGGGAGTCTCGCCTCCGAACTTTTTCGATTTTCAACAGCAGAATCAGACGCTCGAAAGCCTCGCTGCCTTTTCGAGCGGCAGCTTCATACTAACCGGTGCAAGTGAGCCACAGCGTATCGAGGCCGCCGAAGTCACTCACAGTCTCTCTGCTGTCTTGAAAGTCAATCCTCTGCTGGGCCGGCCATTTAGTGAAGAGGATGAACGAGAGGGACAGAATCACGTTTGTATTCTCAGTTACGGTCTATGGAATCGGCGCTTCGGCGCCGATCCTGCTCTGGTAGGTAAAGACCTCACCCTGGACGGCAAGACGTATTCTGTTATTGGTGTCATGCCCCGAGACTTTGAGTTTCCCATCCAAAGTGATCGAGTTGAAATCTGGGTGCCATTGTCTTTACCGAGCGACCTGAGCCAACTCCGGGGCGCTCACTATCTTGATGTCATAGGTCGAATCAAGACCGGCGTATCGGTGGCACAAGTCCATTTTGACCTGGAAAGCATTGCGGCGCGCATCGCCCGGCAATTCCCAAAACTCGTTTCAGGAAAGACAACTGTAGTTCCTTTAAAGAAAGACCTGGTGGGTGAGATTCAACCTTATCTTCTGATGCTGGCAGGGGCCGCCGGTCTGGTATTGCTCATCGCCACGGCAAACGTTGCGAGCTTGATGTTGGCCCGGGCTGCTGAACGTCAAAAGGAAGTAGCTCTGCGCTCCGCGCTCGGAGCTACCCGGTCGCGGCTACTGAGGCAACTACTCGCAGAGAGCCTCATGTTGTCACTGGCGGGAGGCATCGCCGGAACTTTACTGGCTGCCTGGGGTACCGACCTGTTGCTCAGTATTGCACCTTCTGATGTGCCGCGACTGCAAACAGCTCAGCTTAATGTCTGGGTGCTCGGGTTTGCTCTCCTGGTGTCTTTTGTAACCGGCGTACTTTTTGGTCTTGTTCCAGCCTGGCGTTCCTCATCGCCTGAGTTGCATTCAACCCTGAAAGAGGGAGAGGGCAGGAGCGCGTTGGCTCCGCGTCAGAAGTTGCGCAAGGCACTGGTGATTTCAGAGGTTACCCTCGCGCTCGTTTTGTTGTGTGGTGCAGGATTGTTAATTAAGAGTCTTTGGCGCCTCAATGCCGTTCGTCCTGGATTTGATCCAGAAAAGCTCCTCGTCGCAGAAGTCGTCCTGCCAAAAACCAAATATCCCGACGACACTCGCCAGTCAGCTTTTTTTCAACAGCTAATTGACCGACTCAAGTCGCTTCCGGACGTCGTTTCAGTTGGCGGTACGTCCAATCTACCGTTGAGTGGCACAAATATGGTTTTCCTGGCCGCGGTCGAAGGAATGAACGCTGAGTTTCCTGCGAGCTATCGCTCCATTACTCCCGATTACTTTCAGACTATGGGCATTCCGCTACTGAAAGGTCGTGCCATTGACGATCGCGACAAAGCCTCGAGTCCGTCAGTAATTGTGATTAATGAAACCATGGCGAGGCAAATCTCACCTGCTGGGGAAGCGATCGGCAAGCACATCAAGCATGGTTTTAAGAATCAGATCGCTGAGGTTGTAGGCGTGGTGGGCGACGTGAAATACGCAGGCCTCGATAAAGAGAGTAAGCCAGAAATGTATGCCCCACTTTCGCAGAAACCCTGGCCGTTCTTGCGCATTGTGGTGCGCGCGAAAATAGATCCCATCAATTTGGCGGCGGCGGTTCGCCGCGAGGTTCAAACCCTCGATAAGGATCAACCCGTCGACAAAATAACCACCATGCGTTCTGTTGTAAGGACTTCTATTGCGCCACGAAGTTTCTACATGCAGCTGCTCGGCACATTTGCGACTTTGGCGTTCGTTCTTGCCGCAGTTGGCATTTATGGCGTCGTCTCATACTCGGTGACCCAGCGCCGCCGGGAGGTTGGTATTCGCATGGCCCTGGGAGCCAGCGAGAGTGACGTCCTGAAACTGGTCTTGGGTGAGGCCTTCAAATTGACGGCAGTCGGTGTCGGACTTGGACTGGGCGGCGCCTTGCTGGCTACGCGAGTACTACGAAGTCTGTTATTCGAAGTGACGCCGACTGATCCGTTTACGTTCGTCACATTTTCGTTTCTGCTCGCCGCCGTTGCAGTCCTTGCCAGCTATCTGCCGGCGCGGCGAGCAACGAAGGTCGATCCGTTGGTGGCCTTGCGGTGTGAGTGAAAGGAATTTAGAAATTAGAAATTAGAATTTAGAAATTAGAATTTAGAATTTCGTGGATACGCAGATGAACCCGTACCAACGCAGTCTCTATAGGACGTAAATTCTAAATTCTAACTTCTAAATTCTAAATTCCACCGCGGAGGGAATCGCGATGCAAACACTTTGGCATGACTTGCGCTATGGCGCGCGAATGTTGCGCAAAAATCCGGCGATCACATTCGTCGTGATTCTGGCGCTAGCCCTTGGTATCGGCGCGAACACTGCCATCTTCAGTGTCGTTAATGCCGTCCTGCTGCGTCCACTGCCTTACGATCAGGCTAATCGGCTCGTGTTCTTAAACGAAGCCAGTCAGGTGCTGGACGAAATGTCCATCTCGTACCCGAACTTCACCGACTGGCGCAATCAGAACCATTTCTTTGAGTACATCGGCGTTTACAACCGGAACAGTTACAACCTAACCGGAGCTGGCGAGGTCGAGCGTATTCCAACGGCCCAGGTATCGGCAGATCTCTTTTCAGCACTGCGAGTCGGCGCCTCGCTCGGGCGCGTTTTTACCAATGAAGAAGATAAACCGGGCGGCACGCCGGTCGTGGTCTTGAGTTACGGCCTGTGGCAGCGCCGCTTTGGCGGTCAGGCAAGCATTCTCAACCAGCCAATCACGCTTAACGGAAAAAGCTATACCGTGATCGGAATAATGCCGCGGACTTATCTGTATCCGAGTCGAGTCGAGATGTGGGTGCCGGTTGGTCAGCTATCCGCCGATCCAAATTGGCAAGAGCGCGGCAATCATCCCGGACTCTACGGGGTCGCTCGTCTGAAGCCAGGCGCAACGCTGGCGCAAGCTCAGTCCGACATGGACAACATTGCCGCCAATCTCGAGAAACAATATCCAGACTCGAACGCGGGTAATCGCGTGCGGTTGCAGCCGCTGCTCGAAGTGTTTGTCAGTGAAGTGCGCGGCACGCTGTGGGTACTTTTTGGCGCCGTAGGTTTTGTGCTGTTGATTGCCTGCGCAAATATCGCAAATCTTTTGCTGGCTCGTGCCACTGCGCGCCGAAAAGAGATGGCCATCAGGGCGGCCATGGGCGCGGGTCGTTGGCGCATTGCCCGCCAATTACTGACTGAGAGCGTTCTACTCGCGATTATCGGCGGCGGCCTGGGATTACTGATTGCGCGCTGGGGTATTCAGTTCATTCTTTATATCAGTCCCGACGCCATTCCCCGCTCTCGCGAAATCGATCTTGATTGGAAAGTCCTGGTCTTCACCCTTGGCGTATCTTTTCTGACTGGCATCCTGTTCGGGCTCCTGCCCGCAGTTCAAGCGGGTGAAGTTGATGTTCATGAAACGCTGAAAGAAACCGGGCGTGGCACCTCGCGGAGGCATTGGCTTCGTAGTTCACTGGTAGTCGTCGAGGTTGCCACCACGATGGTGCTGCTGATCGGCGCCGGTTTGATGACCCGCAGCTTTTATCGTTTGCAGCAGGTCAATCCCGGGTTCTCGTACGAACACCTGACAAGCTTCAGTGTCAGCCTGCCGCAGAAGAAGTATGCAAGCGAAGAACAACGCAGCGAATTCTTCCGGCGGCTCATTGAAAACACTCGTGGCTTGCCTGGTGTGCAGATGGTGGCCGCTGCCTCGGGCCTGCCGCTGGGGAACAATGGCTGGCAAACGTCCTTCGTGATTGAGGGCAGACCAGTACCTCCGCGCAACGAGACTCCGTTGATGGAAGCCTGCACGGTCACTCCCGATTACTTTCGGGCTATGAATATCCCCTTGTTGAGTGGTCGATTCTTCACCGATCAGGACAATCGATCTTTTCTGGCAGGGCGTGATTTAAGCAAGCTGGACGAAGGCGAACGAATGATCTCCGGAACCAACGTGATCGTTGTTGACGAAGAGTTTGCCCGCCGGTATTGGCCCAACGAGGACGCAGTCGGCAAGCGGATCAAATTTGGCCCTGATTCTAAAGCGCCTGCACTGACAGTGGTTGGGGTGGTCGGTCGCGTCAAGATGGAAGGCCTTAGCCAGGATTCAAATCGCGTTCAGGGCTACTTCGCGTTTTCCCAACTCCCTTTCAACGGGATGACCGTCATCATCAAAGCTTCGCGCGATCCAAATCAGTTGATCGCCGCTGTGCGAGATCAAATCAAAGCAATCGATCCGGAGCAGCCAATCTATAACATTCGCACCATGGACGAGATTCGCGGCGAATCGGTGGCTGCCGAGCGGTTGAATCTAATGCTGCTGAGTATCTTCGCCGGCATAGCCCTGGTACTCGCGATTGTGGGGATCTACGGAGTCATGTCTTACGCAGTCACTCAGCGGACCCACGAGATAGGAATACGCATGGCAATTGGCGCTCAACCGCGAGATGTGTTCCGAATGATTTTGGGGCAGGGAATGACCCTGGCCCTGATTGGGGTGGTGTTGGGCCTGGTTGGGGCTTTTGCCTTGACTCGCTTGATGGCGACGATGCTCTTCGGCGTTCAGCCGACAGATCCAGCAACCTTTGCATCGATCGCTGCTTTGCTGACCGGGGTCGCACTCGTCGCTTGTCTGATTCCTGGCCGAAGGGCCACCAAGGTGGATCCCGTCATCTCGCTTCGCTATGAATAGGGAATTGCGGATTGCGGATTTGGGATTTTGGTTGGCATTGCTTGAAATTGAATTAGTTTCTCTTAGTTAGTGTTATTTCGTGGATCGTCTTTTTAGTTGCGATGAACATGATCCTCGAAATCACACGAAAGGTTGGGCTATGGATACACTAGTGAAAGACATCCGTTACGGAATACGGGCGCTCCTTCAACATCCTGTTTTCACAGCGATTGTCGTCATCACCCTCGCGCTGGGCATCGGTGCCAATACAGCGATTTTCAGCGTTGTTAACGCGGTCTTGCTCCGCCCACTGCCTTATAAAGATCCTTCACGTTTGATGATTGTTCATGAGCTCAAAGAAGGAAACTCCTGGTCCACGGTTTCCTACGATGACTTCAACGACTTTCGCGATCGCCAACAATCATTCGAGCAGGCGGCGGCGTTCTCAGCCCCGTGGATCTTTAATGTCGTTGGCGCAGGTGAACCGATTCAGGTCAATGGTCAATGGGTATCGGCCAACCTGCTTTCCACTCTGGGTGTGACGCTGGCGGAAGGTCGTGTCTTCACTAAAGACGAAGACAAAAATGGCGCGCAAGAGCGTGTGGTAATCCTGAGTTATGGCTTTTGGCAACGCCAACTTGGCGGAGACAAAACGGTCCTGGGTCGCTCGCTTAATCTTGACAGTCAAAACTTTATCGTCGTGGGCATAGCACCTCCACACTTCAAGATTGGTGACGACAGCGATTTATGGGTGCCGCTCGCGCTGAACCCGATTAACAGCCGCGGGCGACTCGTCCGTTACCTGTCAGTGATCGGACGACTCAAAACCGGCGTCACGCCGGCGGCGGCGCAGAGCGATCTGGCACTCATCGCCAAACAGCTTGAGCAGCAATATCCGGATACCAACAAAGGCTTTGGAGTTCAGGTCGCTTCGTTGCATGAAGACGTTGTCGGAAAGGTAAGGCCGGCTTTGCTGGTATTACTGGGTTCGGTAGGTTTGGTCCTATTGATTGCGTGCGCGAACGTTGCCAATCTTACCCTGGCGCGAGCGATAGCCCGTCGTAAAGAGTTTGCCATTCGAACAGCGCTGGGCGCGGGCCGAAAGAGATTGCTGCGTCAGCTGCTTACCGAAAGCGTCCTGCTGTCGTTGCTCGGCGGTACGCTGGGATTGCTGCTCGCTTCCTGGGGCGTTGACCTCCTTTTATCGCTGAGCCCTGACAGTGTCCCACGCCACGAATCAATAGGTCTCGACTCGCGTGTGCTCCTGTTTACGCTTGGCGTTTCCCTGCTCACGGGTCTGATCTGTGGTCTGATTCCAGCCTGGAAAGCCGGGCAGAGCGATCTCAATGAAACGTTGAAAGAATCCGGTCAACTTCACGGCGGCACTGTGCGTCATCGGAGTCTGCAAAACATCCTCGTTGTCTCGCAAGTAGCGCTGGCGTTGGTGCTGCTAACAGGGTCCGGGCTCCTTATCAAAAGCTTCGCACGCTTGTTGAATGTTAATGCAGGGTTCGAGACACAAAACATTCTGGCAGTGCAGTTGACGCTTCCTTCAACCAGATATTCCCAGCAACCGACACGCGCTCAGTTGTACCAGCAGCTTGAACAGCGGCTTAAAGCTTTGCCGGGAGTTCAAGCGGTCGGGGCGATCAGTCGCATGCCAATGTTTGCAGGTGACATCACCACCGGTCGGTCCAACATCACCAGCACGATTATGGTTGAGGGACGCAACGTTCCGGAAGGCGACCTGCCGGAAGCCGACTATCGCGTGGCCAGTCCCAGTTACTTCGACGCGATGAAAATCCCCCTGGTTAAAGGGCGGATCTTTGGTTGGCAGGACGAACCGCGCGATAGCATGGGTCGTCCGCTCACCGCTTTGATCAACGAATCGATGGCGCGTCATTTTTGGCCGGGAGAAGAAGCCATTGGCAAGCGAATCAAGTGGGGCGCAAGCTCCGCCCAGGATCCCTGGTGGACCATCGTCGGTATTGTGGGTGATGTGCGGCACTTTCGGTTGGATACTGACCCTCGTCCCGAAGTTTATCGGCCCTATCTCGTCAATCCCCTCGGCTCGCCGATTTTTGTTGTTCGAACCAGCGGAGCGCCAGGCGAGCTGGCGGCGACTGTGCGCAACGAAATTCGCGCAGTCGACAGTGAAATCCCGCTTTCAACCGTCAGTACCATGCCGCAATTGATTTCCCGGTCGGTAGCTCCAAGGCGCTTTTCCATGCTGCTGCTCGGCATCTTTGCCGGAGTGGCCCTGTCGCTTGCGATCATTGGCATCTACGGAGTAATGAGCTATTCGGTAACACAAAGAACTCGGGAAATTGGAATCAGGATGGCCCTCGGTGCTCAAGTTCCGCATGTGCTCAAGCTGGTGCTGCGTGAGGGGTTGATTCTCGTGCTGGCGGGCGTAATCGCCGGGGTAGGAGGGGCTTTCATTCTGACTCGTTGGATGGCAGCGTTATTGTTCGGAGTAACGCCGACGGATGCCGTCACGTTCATAACGGTGCCGGCATGTTTGATCCTGGTCGCGCTCGTGGCGTGCGTCATTCCCGCGCGCCGCGCAACCAAGGTAGATCCGTTGGTGGCGCTCAGGTATGAATGAAGGAATTGCCGATTGCCGATTGCCAAATTTCGTGTGATTTGGTGGATCTGCCTTTTGGTTGCGGCGGAAAACGGTCCACTAAATCACACAAACCAAGAACCACTAAATCACACACGAAAAAAGGCAATTCGAAATAACATGGAGTGAATCGAGATGCACACTTTTTGGCAAGACCTGCGTTATGGGCTGCGCATGCTCGCAAAGAATCCGGGGTTTACCGCCGTAGCTGTTTTGACTCTGGCGCTCGGCATCGGCGCGAACACGGCCATCTTCAGCGTGGTCAACTCGGTGCTGCTTGGACCACTGCCTTACAAAGACGCCGACCGGCTTGCGATAGTTTGGGAAGCCCGAGCCAAAGAAAATCAGAACGTTGCCAATCCCGCGAACTTCATGGACTGGAAAGAGCAGAATACGGTGTTCGCAGACATGGCAGCCATTGTCGACTTTCGTGCGATCGTAATTGGCGATGGCGAACCCGAAGAGATCCCACTGCAGCTTGCGACGCCCAATCTTTTTTCGGTGCTGGGCGTGGAAGCACTTCGCGGTCGCACCCTTATGGTCAGCGACGGCCAACCCAATCAGCCACCGGTTGTAGTCATCAGCTACGGGTTGTGGCAACGGCGCTTTGGCGGTGATGGAAACATCATTGGCCGCCATCTGAATATCAATAGCCGCGACGTGACGGTAGTCGGCGTCATGCCGCCAAACTTTCAGTGGTTCATCAAGAAAGGCTCGCTCACTGCTAAGCCTGCGGAAATATGGTCCCCGTATGTCATCACGAGCGAGAACCGTATTAGGCGCGGTCGCTTCATGACGGTTGTTGCGCGGCTTAAGCCGGGTGTCCCACTGCAGCAGGCACAAGCCGAAATGAACACTATCGGCGCGACGCTGCAACAGCAGTACCACGACTTTAACGCCAATTGGGGCGTCAATGTAGTTCCCCTGCGAACACAGGTTACGGGCGAGGTCAGACCGGCGCTTTTGGTGCTTCTCGGTGCGGTTGGCTTCGTGTTGCTGATTGCCTGTGCGAATGTAGCCAACCTTCTGCTGGCGCGTGCCGCAGCCAGGCATCGAGAAATCGCCGTTCGCGTGGCACTCGGCGCCAGGCGTTCGAGGGTGATCAAACAACTGCTGATTGAAGGAGTGCCGTTGGCTGCGCTGGGTGGCACCTTTGGTTTGCTCCTGGCCTGGTGGGGCACAAGTCTACTGGTTTCGCTCAGTCCCGCGGAGCTTTTGGATTTGTCGCAGGTAAGAATCAATCTGACAGTCCTCGGGTTTACTTTTGCCGTGTCTTTGTTGACCGGCATGATCTTCAGCCTGGCACCGGCCTTCGCCTCAACTCGGATCAATCTCAATGAATCTCTGAAAGAGGGAGTCAAAGGCAGCGGGGCCGGCAGTGGCAGCCACCGAGTGCGCAGCCTGTTCGTAGTTGCCGAAGTAGCACTTGCTTTGATTCTGCTTGTGGGCGCCGGATTGTTGCTTAGAAGCTTCGCGCGCCTCCAGTCGGTCGATCCTGGGTTCAACACCAGGAATGTGTTGACTATGCGGGTAGCCCTGCCACCCGGGAAATATCAGGAAGACCCGAAAGTAATTAGCTTCTTCCAGCAGGTGATAGAACGCTTGCGCGCGCTACCGGGAGTTGAGGCGGCCGGGGCAATAAATTTCCTGCCGTTTGCCGGTCCGGGCGCCGGGACAAGATTTGAGATCGAAGGTCGCCCGAAGCCGCTCCCAGGAGAGTATCCAACTACCGGGGTCTGCGTCACAGATGCAAATTTCTTTCAAACCTTGCAAATTCCTCTCAAGCGAGGGCGTTTGTTCACCGCGCAGGAAACCACGGAAATGAGGCATGTAGTGGTGGTGAATGAAGCGCTGGTCCGGAAATACTTTCCCAATGAGGAAGCTATCGGCAAACGCATTACCATCGGTATGAAGGATCAAGATGTCCCGACCGAGATCATCGGCATCGTCGGCGATGCCAAGCACAAGCGCCTCGATGACGAGCCTGATCCGATGGCCTACTGGCCGCATCCGGAACTGGTCTATCCGTTCATGACTCTTGTCATAAGAACTCGAGGTGATGCCACCAGCGTTGCAGCAGGTGCGCGGAATGTGATCCAAAGTCTCGACAGCGAACAGCCGGTTGCCGATGTGCGCACGCTGGACAGCCTGCTGGCAAACTCAATTGCTCGCGCTCGTTTCAGCGCATTGCTGCTGGCGATCTTTGCGGGCTTGGCGGTGGCTTTGTCCGCCATCGGTATCTACGGAGTTATCTCATACGCAGTGGCCCAGCGTGGGCATGAGATTGGCGTGCGGATGGCGCTGGGCGCCCAGAGTGGCGATGTAGTAAAGCTCATTTTGAGAAGCGGAATGATGCTGGCCGGAATAGGGGTTTTGCTCGGTCTTGCCGGAGCGTTTGCGCTAACGCGAGTGATGACGACTTTGCTTTTCGGAGTCACGCCAACAGATGCGCTCACGTTCGGTTCAGTTTCTGCTTTCCTGCTAGTCGTTGCCTTGCTTGCGTGTTATGTACCGGCGCGGCGGGCGACAAAAGTCGATCCGCTGAAGAGCCTGAGGTACGAGTAAGGCTAATGGCTACCCTGCTGAAAGAGATACGCTACGCCTTTCGAGGTCTTCTCAAGCACCCGGGTTTTACCGCCGTCGCCGTAATCACACTGGCGCTCGGTATTGGCGCCAACACCGCTATCTTCAGCGTCGTGAATGCCGTGCTGTTGCGCCCGCTGCCTTATCGAGAGTCTGACCAGCTGGTGCTCATCTGGGGCAACTTCCTCAAACTAAACATTGAACATCTTCAGGCAAAGGTTGCCGAATACAACGACTATGCCGAACAGTCTGACACTTTTGAGGCGGTCGCGGCCTTCGACAATCAGAGCTTCAATCTCACGGGGGGTGAGCGAGCGGAACGCATCAAAGGCTCTCGCGTCACCCGAAATCTCTTTACTTTGCTCGGAGCACAACCGGTGCAAGGGAGAACGTTCGCTGACGGAGAGGATCAAATTGGCAGAGACAATGTTGTAATCCTAAGTTACAGGTTCTGGCAGCAGCATTTCGCTGGCGATAATAACGTAATCAACCAGACGATCACTTTGGATGATCGATCCTACACGGTCATTGGCGTGATGGCTGGGGCTTTTCAGTTTCCCCACCAAAACTTTCCCTCGGCCGAACCGGCGGAAATTTGGTTGCCCCTGACTTATACAACTGAGCAAGTCACTGAGCGACGGGGACCTTATTTTCTGAACGTGTTGGCACGTCTGAAGTCAGGAGTCACTCTCACTCAGGCAAGCACGGCGATGGCTGCGCTGGCCAAGCGGTTCGAGAAAGAGAAGCGCGGCTATCGCGGTCCGAACGGAGAGGATGGCGGTTGGCGAATAAACGTCGTTCCCCTCCAGGAAGAGATTGTTGGCGCCAGTCGCCGCGCATTGTTCGTTTTGTTTGGCGCGGTTGGCATGGTGCTTTTGATTGCCTGCGCAAACGTGGCAAATCTGCTGCTGCTGCGCGGCGCCGCGCGCCGCAGAGAATTGGCAATTCGCGGCGCGCTCGGTGCGAACCGCTCGAGAATACTGCGCCAGTTGCTGATCGAGGCCCTGGTCTTGACGATGATCGGCGGTGCTTTAGGATTGTTGCTTGCCCGCTGGGGAGTGGATCTGCTGGCGGTCCTAAGCCCCGCCAACCTGCCGCGAGCACAGGAGATCGATATTGACTCGCGCGTGCTGGCATTCACCGCCATCGTGTCGATCGTCACAGGAATCGTCTTTGGTCTGGTTCCGGCCTTGCAGGCGTCAAGACTTGATCTGCAAGCCGCTCTTAAGGGCTCAAACACGGTTACGGGGTGGCCCCGCCAGTATTGGAGTAATGTTCTGGTGATTGGCGAAGTCGCGCTTTCGCTGTTGCTGTTGATCGGCGCGGGGCTTTTCGTAAACAGTCTTCTGCGCTTGCAACGGGTCAATCCGGGTATTGCCGTTGATCATTTAATGACCGCTGAGATCAACCTGTCGGCCTCACGTTACCGTGAACCGGAGCAGGCCTCGGCCTTTTACCAGGAGCTAGCGCAGCAGATTGGGTCATTGCCGGGAGTGCAATCCGCAACGTTCAGCACGATACAACCTCTGAGTGGCATAGCGCGCAATGATCCATTCGCCATTGAGGGGCGTCCCCTTGATCCGATTAACCTGATGTCTGCCGGATGGCAGATGGTTGGGCCAAACTATTTTCGAACTCTTGGCGTCCCTCTCATCAGAGGCAGAGATCTGGCGCCATCAGACCTCGGTCCAACGGCTCCGGTAGTGTGCGTAATCAACGAGCAGATGGCCAGCCGCTATTGGCCCAATCAGGACCCGATCGGACACCGGATCTCGCTTGGTTTGCCAAGACCGGACAATCCCTGGGTCACTATTGTCGGCATCGCCAGGGACATTCCTCACCGCGGAGTGGATTCAAAGGCGTCGCCGGATTGGTATTTGTCGCGGGCGCTGGGCCCGCAACTAAACCGCTATCTGCTTGTGCGTACCGGCGGGAATCCGACTGCCGTTGCAAATGCTGTAGTAACCGCAGTTTCGACTCTGGATCGTGATCAGCCGCTGACTAACGTCAGCACCATGAACGCGGTAGTGAGCCGAACGATCGCCCCGCGCCGGTTCAATACCTGGCTGCTGGGCGTTTTCGCAGTCCTGGCTCTCACACTCGCTGGGCTCGGGATCTTCAGTGTCATTTCTTACTCAGTCACTCTACGCACACAGGAAATTGGCATTCGAATGGCACTAGGGGCTCGCGGTGTGAACGTGCTGAGTTTGGTGCTTAAGAAAGGAATGACGCTCGCCCTGATGGGCATGATTATCGGCCTGGCGGGGGCCTTCGCTCTAACAAGACTGCTATCAAGTTTGTTGTTTGAAGTCTCAGCGACGGATCCGCTTACTTACCTCGCTGTGTCTTCCTGTTCGCTCATTGTAGCCCTGCTGGCCTGCTACATTCCGGCGCGCCGCGCGATGAAGGTGGATCCGATTGTGACTTTGAAATACGAATAGACGTTAGTGTTATTTCGTGGATCGTTCTTGGTTGCAATAAAACACCATCCACTAAATCACACGAAATTCGCAATTCGCAATTCTAAATTCGCAATCCGACTTGGGGAGTGATTATGCAAACCCTATTACAAGACGTTCGTTACGCCATTCGGATGCTGACGAAAAATCCGGCGTTCACGTTTGTTGCCCTGCTGACATTAGCCCTGGGTATCGGCGCAAACACGGCGATTTTCAGTATCGTAAACGCAATCGTGTTTCGTCCGCTGCCTTATTCCGCACCTGAACGACTGGTTGGGGTGTGGACTCGCGATCTTAAAAGACCGGGCACGCAGTATCCAACTTCATTGCCCACTTTTCGAGACTGGGAACAACAGTCGCATGTTTTTAGCGGCGTTACGGCGTATGCCTTTAATCGTTTTCACGTATCCGGAAACGAAGGGCCGGACGAGACTCGCGGAGTCTTCACCACGCCGAATTTTTTTCAGGTAATGGGAGTCACGCCGGCGCTTGGCCGAGTTCTGCAGCCTGCGGATGATCGCGAATTCGTGGTTGTTTTGGGCGACGAGCTTTGGCGTCGCCGCTTCCATGGCGATCAAAACGTGCTTGGCAAAACCATTAATCTGAATTCCGAAACCTTCACGGTCATCGGTGTGATGCCGCCGTCGTTTCGCTTTCCCACACCGGATATCGAGCTTTGGACCAGCATGGCCTCCATTTACAACCTTTCGGCGGGTGGCCGTTCGTCGGTTGGTGATTGGGTGAATAACCGCTCGTTGCATGGGTATCGAGTCGTGGGCCGTCTTCAGAGCTCTATTTCTCCCGAGCAAGCGCAGGCGGAGATGAATACCATTGCTGAACGGCTCGCAAAAGCCTATCCCGATTCAGATGCTGGTACGGGTGTTGTCCTGGTGCCCTTACGCGACCAGATGGTCGGTGCCTATCGCAGGCCATTGATGGTCTTGCTGGTCGCTGTAGGTTTTATCCTGCTGATAGCCTGTGCCAATGTTGCTAGTCTGATCATGACTCGAACAGCAGCACGAGACCGGGAGATCGCTATTCGCCGCGCCATGGGCGCCGGCCAGTGGCGTCTGATTCGTCAGATGCTGACGGAGAGCGTCCTGCTTGGGAGTTGCGGTGGCGCGCTGGGACTCTTGCTGGCTACGTGGGGTGTCCAGGTCCTGCTTGGGTTAACTCCCAAAGACATTCCCCGACTTGAAGGCGTGAGTGTAGATCGCTGGGCGCTGCTTTTCACATTTCTGATCTCAATCGGTACCGGTCTTCTCTTCGGCCTGGCTCCAGCATGGCACGCGCGCCGGCTCAGTCTGAATGAATCACTGCGTGAAGGCTCCCGTGGGATTGCCGGTCACGTCCGGGTGAAGCGCGTTCGCAGCTTCCTCGTTGTGGGCGAGATCGCGCTCGCCGTGATGCTATTGATCGGATCAGGCCTGATGCTAAAGAGTTTCCAGCGCCTGACAGACGTTAATCCTGGCTTTGACCCCGATCGCTTGCTGACTATGGCTGTTGCCTTACAATTTGTTCGTTACCAGGATCCCGTCAAACAGGTCGCGTTTTTTGACGAAGCTTTGCGACGCATTCGCGCCTTGCCGGGCGTCGTTGCCGCCGGCGCGTGCACCAGCCTGCCGCCGACGTACATTCAACAGGGAACAGGGTTTGAGATTGAGGGGCGTACGACGGATCCCGGCAGTCAACCGCCAAGTGCGCTTTACATGCCGGCAACTCCAGGATATTTGGAGGCGTTGGGTGTGCCGCTCATTCGAGGTCGGAACGTCGCGGACAGTGATACTGCCCAGGCGCCCGGTGTGGTGGTTATCAACCAGGCGCTTGCCCGCCAGTATTTTTCGAACGATGACCCGGTGGGGCGCCGATTAACTGTCGGCGGCGTGTTGCGCTCCATCGTGGGTGTTGCAGGGGATGCAAAGTACGAGGGTTTGGGCACGCCGGCAGCTCCACAAGTTTATGTGCCCCTGGCGCAAAGTCCGTTTCCCGGCCTGCGCATCGTAGTCAGAACCACCGTCGATCCGTTGAGTCTTGCGCCCGGTATTAGTAGCCAGATTCAATCGATCGACAGCGAAGAGGGACCGACCCGAATCGCACCGATGACTCGGCTGATCTCCGAATCGGTCGCCCAGCCGCGCTTCAACACTTTTCTAATTGGGCTCTTTGCTGCACTTGCTTTCGTGCTCGCGGCGATCGGAATTTATGGCGTAATCAGTTATGACGTAACGCAGCGCACCAGCGAGATCGGCGTTCGTATGGCACTCGGAGCGCAGGCCCGGGACATTTTGACGATGGTTATGAAACAGGGAATCTTATTGACGCTGGGCGGCTTAATATTCGGATTGGCTGGTGCGCTGGCGTTGACAAGATTTCTGAGTGGGTTGTTGTTCGAAGTCAAGCCTACGGATCCGGCGATCTATGTTATCGTCGCAATCCTGTTGACGATTGTGGCGATAGTCGCATGCGTGATTCCATCACGGCGCGCCACCCGGGTCGATCCCCTGATTGCCTTGAGATACGAATGAAGAAATTAGAAATTATAGAATTTAGAATTTAGAATTTTGTGTTATGCAACGGAACTAATCCCAACGCAGCCTGACTAACGCTAAACAAAATTCAAAATTCTAAATTCTATAATTTCTAAATCTTACTTATGCCCAGAATTCTTGTTGCTGACGATCAAACGGACGTATTGGCAGCGCTGCGTCTGCTATTAAAGAGCGAAGGTTTCACGATAGAAACTGCTTCTTCGCCGGCAGGGGTGCTCAGGTCCGTTGATTCGCAGGATCTCGACGTAGTCCTTATCGATCTTAACTACGCCCGCGATACAACTTCAGGCGATGAAGGCCTCGACTTGTTAACGAAAATCCAAAGCAAAGATCCAGCCCTGCCCGTGGTTGTCATGACTGCCTGGGGAAGTGTCGACCTCGCGGTCGAGGCCATGCGTCGGGGGGCGCGAGACTTTATTCAAAAGCCCTGGGACAATGCCCGATTGCTTACAGTCTTACGCATTCAGGTTGAACTGAGTCAGGCGCTGCGCCGCGGAGAGCGCCTGGAAGCTGAAAACATGGCCCTGCGAGACAGCGCGGATAGCGGGAGCACGCGGGGAATCAGTCTGATTGCCGAATCGCCGGCGATGAAAAACGTCGTCAACCTGATGACGCGTTTCGGTCCTGCGGACGCCAACGTCCTGATCACTGGTGACAACGGCACGGGCAAAGAAGTTGTTGCGCGCACGCTTCACTCACTCTCGTCTCGCGCGACAAAGCCAATGGTTTCGGTGAATGCCGGGGCGCTTGCTGAGGGTGTCTTTGAAAGCGAACTCTTCGGCCACGTTCGCGGAGCCTTTACGGATGCTAAGGCGGACCGCGTGGGACGGTTTGAACTGGCAGATGGAGGCACGTTATTCCTGGACGAGATAGCGAATGTGCCGCTAAACCTGCAAGCCAAATTGCTGCGAGTGCTGGAAACCGGGGAGTTTGAGCGGGTCGGTTCATCCAAAACCCACAAAGTAGACGCACGTCTTTTGTCTGCAACTAACGCCGACCTGCATGCTGAGGTGGCGCAGGGAAAGTTTCGCCAGGATCTACTTTTTCGTCTCAACACCGTAGAGATTCACCTTCCCCCTCTGCGTGAACGCCGGGAAGACATCCGTCCTCTCGCAGAGCATTTCCTGCGGCAACATTGCAATCGCTATCGACGGAAGCTCGAGGGCCTTGGCTCCGGAGCGATCGATGCCCTCATGCAGCATTCGTGGCCTGGAAACGTTCGCGAATTGGACCATGTAATTGAACGAGCGGCGCTGATGTCTTCGGGCAGCATTGTGACCGCGTTTGATCTCGCCTTGCAGCCTGGCCGTGATGCCGGAGTGTCGTCGCGAATCGATGAAATGAGTTTGGAAGAGGTGGAACGTCTGCTCATCAAAAAAGCACTGGCGAGATTTGGCGGCAACGCCAATCGCGCCGCCGAAGCCCTGGGCCTCAGCCGCAGTGCTTTGTACCGGCGGCTGCAAAAGTATGGCTTGTCGTAAAGGCGCTTTAGTGTGTGGACGGTGCGTTTGCGTGAATTGCGTAACTAAAGGATTTTCCATTCGTCATTTTCCATTTTTCATTTTGTTTTTCTTTCGTGTGATTTAGTGGATCGTATTAGCCCACAACAAGAAATGGATCCACGAAATTACACGAAAGAAAAACAAAATGAAAAATGAAAAATGGGAAATGGAAAATATTTAGAGATCCCGACACTTCTATCACTTTCTTCGCAAACTGAGCTTCCGACCCCTAGTCTGGATATTATATCGCCGTGAGTTTACCCGTTAAGCCAACATTCTCCACGCTCGATCCTGATCTGAAGCGTGGCGGCAAGATGAGTTTTGAGCGACGGATAACGATGCTTGCCCTTTTCGCCGGTCTGCCTGCAGTCGGCTTGTGCATGCTGCTGTTATGGCTGGATGACTATTCGGCGCGAGTTCAGTGGACCGTCGATCTCATCCTCGTAGTGATCTGGCTCAGCGTTGTCTCGAATCTCAGGCAACGTGTCATCCGACCCTTGCAAACTCTGGCGAACATTCTGGCGGCCCTGCACGAAGGCGACTATTCCATTCGCGCCCGGCGCGCAAAGCTTGGCGACGCGCTTGGTGAAGTGCTTTTGGAAGCCAATGAGCTCGGCCAAACACTGCGCGAACAGCGTCTGGGCGCACTCGAGGCTACCGCGCTGCTGCGCACAGTAATGTCCAAGATCGAGGTGGCGGTGTTCGCTTTTGATGGCGCACAACGATTACGGCTGGTAAATCGCGCCGGTGAGAAATTACTGGCCCAACCCGCAGCTCGCTTGTTAGGCCGAACTGCCGAGGAACTGGGCCTGGCGGCATGTCTTGATCCTGATGCCGACGATGACAGCCATACTATGCAAATGGTCTTTCCCGGTGGGGTGGGTCGGTGGGGCGTAAGCCGCAGCACTTTTCGCGAGCGCGGCATGACTCACCAGTTGCTGGTACTTACCGATCTCAGCCAGACACTGCGAGAAGAGGAGCGAATCGCCTGGCAAAGACTGCTCCGCGTTCTCGGGCACGAACTAAACAATTCGCTTGCTCCCATCAAGTCAGTTGCCGGAAGTTTGAACGACTTGCTGCTGCGCGACTTGCCTCCCGCTGATTGGCGTGAAGACATGCAGCATGGCCTGGAAGTAATCTCATCGCGCGCGGATTCGCTGGCGCGATTTATTGAATCGTATTCGAAACTCGCTCGACTGCCTCAGCCGCGATTTGAATTGGTCAGCGTTAACGAGATCGTGCGCCGAGTTTCCAGTTTAGAAACTCGCTTGCCGGTCAAGGTCGTATCAGGTCCGGATATTTTCATGCAGGCGGACAGTGCCCAGTTGGAGCAACTACTGATTAATCTGGTCCGCAACGCCGTTGATGCTTCGCTGGAAACCGGCGGTGGGGTGGAGGTTGGCTGGAATCGGAGTAATGGCCAAATTGATCTGTGGGTCAGCGATGAGGGGCCGGGATTGGCAAACACTGCCAATCTTTTCGTCCCATTCTTTACGACTAAAGCTGAAGGGTCCGGGATTGGCTTGGTTTTGTCGCGTCAGATCGCCGAGGCTCACGGCGGCACGCTTACTTTGGTGAATCGACGAACCCCACCTGGATGCGAAGCGCGTCTGAAGTTGCCGCTCAACGAGCTGGAAAGTCGCCCGCCGGTTGAGCATCTCGATCGAAGAAGGCTGATCCCGCCCGTCCGATAAGCAGCCGAATCTTTTCAAATAAACGGTGACTCGGGCCTCTGATACTTCAGTGCGGCGCGTGAGTGCCATATTGGTGTCCAGCCTATACTCCGTGTCCTCCGTGTCTCCGTGGTGGAATATGATTAGGAAACCGCTCACCACGGAGGCACGGAGGACACAGAGATGGCTAGCATCCGAAACATGACATGACCGCCGTGTGCTTTGCATGCCTATCGGAGCTGTGCTTCACTTCAATTCCATGACTGATTCTCCAAAAGAAGAGCTGGCCCAATTACTGCCGGGTATCCAGGAGTTCCTGCGGACAGAGGTGTACCCGCTCGAGCAGGACTTCCTGCGTCGACCGTTTCGCGATCTGGTACCCGTCCTAAATGAAAAACGTCAGCAGGTAAAAGCTCGTGGTATGTGGGCGCCACACCTGCCGAAAGAATACGGCGGGCTGGGTCTCAGCCTATCTGAGTTTGCACTTGTAAGTGAAGAATTGGGGCGCACTCCAATTGGTCACTATCTTTTTAATTGTCAGGCTCCGGACATTGGAAATATGGAGATCCTGATGGCTCATGGAACGCCGGATCAGAAAGAAGGCTGCCTGGCGCCGTTAATTCGTGGTGATGTGCGAAGTTGTTTCTCGATGACGGAACCTGAACATCCAGGATCAAATCCAACCTGGCTGAGCACAACCGCGGTGAAGGACAGAGACGATTACGTCATCAATGGCCACAAGTGGTTTACCTCGTCTGCCGAAGGCGCGAGCTTTGCAATTGTGATGGCGATAACCAATCCGGACGCGTCCAACCGGTATAAGCGAGCCAGCCAGATCATCGTGCCGACAAGCGCCGCGGGCTTTAAGCTGGTTCGCAATATCAATGTCATGGGTGAGGAAGGAAGCGACTATGCGAGCCACGCTGAAGTGCGATATGTGAATTGCCGGATACCCCAACGCAATTTGTTGGGAGGTGAAGGCGAAGGCTTCCTGATAGCGCAGGAACGCCTCGGCCCCGGGCGCATCCATCATTGCATGCGCTGGATTGGCATCTGCGAACGCGCATTTGATTTGATGTGCAACTATGCAGCGCATCGCGAGTTGTCACCTGGGGTGCTGCTTGCCGGCAAGCAAAGCGTTCAGGAATGGATCGCCGAGAGTCGGGCCGAGATAAATGCAGGCCGGTTATTGGTGCTCGAGACGGCGCGCGCCATTGACGTGCGGGGTGCCGCTGCGGTACGTGAGGATATTTCACTCATCAAGTTTTTTGTGGCGGGAATCCTGCAAAGGGTGCTCGATCGAGCTATTCAGGTTCATGGCGCGGTGGGACTTACCGATGCCACATTACTTTCTTACTGGTACCGGCACGAGCGCGGAGCGCGCATTTATGATGGACCGGACGAGGTGCACAAGACGGTCGTTGCCAGGAGCGAGCTGCGAAGGTACGGAGCGGAAGTATAGATCGAAAGAGCTCATTTTCCGTTTGTCATTTTCCATTTTTCATTTGTCATTGGCAGAAAGAGCATGAGGTGCGGCTGAATGTTCAGGGGACAAAATGGAAAATGAAAAATGGAAAATGACGAATGGAAAATGATTGTTCTGTGATCGCAGATCGGAACCACTCGATAGACCAACCCGGAAGCGTGCGTCCCGGTGAGGAACTGAATGAACTTCGGTTGCTTTCCTACTTGCGCGAGCGGATCCCCGGGCTGGAGGGCTCTTTCTCGAGCGAGCAGTTTCCCGCCGGCTTTTCCAACCTGACGTATTTGCTGCGCGTTGGCGACCGTGAGTTCGTGCTGCGCCGGCCTCCACGCGGCGCGAAGATCAAGACAGCCCACGACATGGGGCGAGAATATCGCATCCTGTCCGCTCTGCACCCGGTTTACAAAAAGGTTCCCCGTCCTCTTTTCTTTTGCCAGAATGAATCCGTACTTGGGGCGCCGTTCTTTGTGATGGAGCGCATCACAGGAGTGATTCTGCGCAACGTACCGCCCAAAGGAGTTGAGCTTTCAGCCGCAGTCATGCACGCGCTTGCTGAGGCCTTTGTTGAAAACCTGGTTGGGATTCATGAGGTGAACTATGAAGCGGCGGGATTGTCAGATTTGGGACAGCCCGCTGGTTATGTACAGAGACAGATCGAAGGCTGGACCAAAAGATATGTTAATGCTCGCACCGATGACGTTCCGCAAATCGAACGGCTAGCGGCCTGGCTTAGCAACCATCTTCCCGCCGATTCGCAAGTCAGCGCACTGATCCATAACGACTATAAGTACGACAACCTGGTACTGGCGGCAAATGATTTGACCGAGGTGCTCGCAGTGCTCGATTGGGAGATGGCTACTATCGGGGATCCGCTGATGGATCTCGGAACAACGCTTGGCTACTGGGTGGACCCGGAAGACTCGGAAGAGTGGCAGCGATTCGGGTTTGGGTTAACCCGACTGCCCGGCAATCTGCGCCGCCGCGAGGTTTTCGAGCACTACTTGAAGCGCAGGGAAGGGCTCGTTAGCGACCCGGTCTTTTATTACGCTTATGGCCTCTTGAAATTGCCGTCATTGTGCAGCAGATCTATTTCCGTTATCGGGCCGGCTTGACAAAAGATCGACGTTTCTCAGAACTCGACCAGTTAGTGCAGGCATGCGGTAATCAGGCGCTTCGAGCGCTTGAGAAACAGCGCATCGATTCTCTCGGCTAACTACAACTGGGAGAAACTAGTGTCACTTCGTGTATTTTCGGTAGCGCCAGGCAAAGCCTGGCTGTTCTAGTGAACTGGAAGGAGTTCACCTTGTCAATTGTCCGTGCAGCAAGTAGGGCGTGCGAGCATGAGTGGGAGCAATCCTACTGGTGGGGCCTCGCGCGCGCGAACACGCGAGCCGTAGCGCAAGCAAACCTGAAACGGCCTCGTTAACACATAGTGAGAAGTGAGCGGCCAGACTGCCGAAAGTGAGGAAGCCTGCCACCAGCGATGAAGAAACGGATGAGAGCAGTCGCTGGGCTCGCCGGGGTGAAAGGGGACAGCGCGCGTGGAAAGAACAGCCGAGGGGGACCTGGGAGACCCGACAGAGCGGTGCTGGTAAACAATCGCGAGCACAAGCGTGATGTGGGAATGCATAACTACATGGCGTGCACTGGTCGGGAGTCGGACAGGCTCGTAGTAGCGAGGAAGCGGGTAATGACCGTGGAGCAAAGGGGCCTGAGCGTAGACATGTCGCGGTAAGAAGAAGTGGAGACCGATTGGTGGAAGCACCTATAAAGGGGGCGCGGCAGCAAAAGCTGCCGCTGTCACTCTCACAACTGAGACAGCGACTGGGCCAAAAGGCGAAACAGGAACCTCGTTTCAAGTTCTATAGTTTATATGGCTTGGTAATGAGGCGGGACACGTTGGCAGCGGCCTGGGCGGCGGTGCGCGAAAACCAAGGAGCGCCGGGCATCGATGGCATCAGCATAAAGATGGTCGAGCAATCTGCGGCCGGAGTAGAAGGCTTTCTGGAGGAGATTGAGGAAGCCTTGCGCCGCCACCGCTACAAGCCGGGGATGGTCAAGCGGGTATACATCCCGAAGGCGAATGGGAAGAGGCGACCGTTGGGAATACCAACGGTACGCGACCGGGTGGTGCAGACCGCAGTGCTGCTGATCCTGGAGCCAATTTTTGAGGCGGACTTCGAGGACTGTAGTTACGGATTCCGGCCGGGAAGATCGGCGCACCAAGCGCTGGAGAAGATACGCGGGCACCTAGAGGCCGGGTATCAGGAGGTGTACGACGCGGATCTGCGAAACTACTTCGACACGATTCCCCATGACAAGCTGCTGGCCTGTGTGCGGATGAGGGTGACAGACAGCAGTGTGCTGAAACTCCTTAAGCAATGGCTGGCGGCGGTGATAGTGGATGAAGACGAGGATGGGAAACCGACCTATCGACGAAGCAAGCAGGGCACGCCGCAGGGGGGAGTGATTTCGCCGTTATTGGCGAACATCTACCTCCACTGGTTTGACCGGCTGTTTCAGCGGCAGGACGGCCCCGCCCATTGGGCCAATGCGAAGTTAGTGCGCTATGCAGATGATCTGGTGGTGTTGGCGCGCTATCAGGGCAAACAGCTCCTTAGCTTCGTTGAGCAGAAACTGGAAGGATGGTTGGGGCTGGAGATTAATCGAGAAAAGACTCGAATCGTCAAGCTCCAGGAAACGGGAGCGAGTCTAAACTTCCTGGGCTACACGTTTCGGTACGACCACGACCGGTTCGGCCGGGAGCATCGCTACCTGAACGTGTTACCGGCGAAGCAGTCGGTCAAGCGGGAGCGGGCCAAGTTGCATGAGCTGACTAACCATCGGCGTTGCTATGTGCCGCTACCTGTATTGATTGACCAACTGAACCGGCACTTGCGCGGGTGGCAAGCTTACTTCCGTTACGGCTATTCGAGCCAGGCTCGCAAGCAGATACGCAAAACCTTGCTCGACCGACTCACCCAGCACGTGCACCGACGCAGCCAGCGACGCTTTCGGAAGCCGCAGGATGTAAGCTACTACGCTTACTTCAAACGCCTCGGCTTGCATTATCCCTGAGCGTCACGCACTGCCTGCTAACTCTGCGGCGAGAGTCTACGCGAGAGCCGGATGCGGGAAATCCGCACGTCCGGTTCGAGGAGGGGAGAGTGGGCCGCATTTTGTCGCCTTCTCTCCTACTCTACTGGATTACTCTCTTCTCAGACAAACCAGATCCACGAAGTCACACGAAATCCTGGTTTGGGAAACAAGAATCCACGAAATCACACGAAACGCCAGGAAAGCTCGAGCGCCTTTGTGTGACTTCGTGGATCAAAACTTCGCGTGGCTTCGTGGACCTAAAAAGCGTCCACGAAGTCACCACGAAAGGAAAGCTTAGAACTCAAACCTCATCCCTAATCTCATGTTGAACGGCAGGCGGAAGCCCTGGTTCAATGTGGTCAGGTTTATCTGAGGCTGGAGAAAGTCGGGATTGGTAGCGCCGAGGTCCAGTTGGCTGAACTGATCGGGTAACAATACCTTGCGGCTGTTGGTGACGTTGAAAAAGTCAGCGATGAAGTTGAGTTTCATCTTTTCACTCATCTTCCAGGGGTAGTTCACGTGCAGGTCGAGCGTGGTAAAGAAGGGTGTGCGCCCCAATTTTCCACGGCCACCGACCGGAATCTCGCCCGCATTCAAATACACCGGATGCGGTAGAAATTCACTAATCGGCAAGCCCGACTCCATGCGGAGGCCGGCGCCAATGTTCAATCCGTCTAATCGACGTCCGCCGAAACGATCTTTGCCAAACGAATAACTGGCATAGAAGTTTCCCAGGAACCGCCGCTCTGTGTTGAGTGGGCCGACGGCGAACTGGTCACCAAGCAGATTAAAGTCGCCTGCGGTGAAGTCAAACAGGGAACTGATGCCGGGATCAGTCTGACCGTTATCGTTGCGCAAGTGACCTTCGTAGTTGCCTTTCAACCGCGCG
Organism: Pyrinomonadaceae bacterium; assembly: GCA_035644135.1. Taxonomy (GTDB): domain Bacteria; phylum Acidobacteriota; class Blastocatellia; order Pyrinomonadales; family Pyrinomonadaceae; genus PSRF01. Next base: position 103,010 of record DASQPD010000095.1, on the reverse strand, counting down.
AAGCGGCTGTTAGCCAGCACCTGCCAGCCATTGGAAAAGCGCTTGTTCAATTCCACTTCAACCGCCCGGTAAATGCGCACCGGATCGATGAAACCATCCGGAATGCCATCGGGTGAATTAAAGGATGCGCCATTCACAATGCCAACCCCGCTAAAACAAACATTGCCAAGGCTGGCGCCGTTGGAATCGAAAACTTCGGTGCCAAAATCAGGCACGCCCGCAGTCGATTGCAGACAGCCCGTCGGAACCGCAGCTCCCACTGCATAGCGAAAAGCCTGCAAGTTAGTTGCTGCATCCAGACGCGAACTGACGTTGCCGATGAAATAGGTTTGCGTCACACCTGCGTTTGCCGCTTCCGGTGACAAGACCGCTGCGTCTTCGATGATCCGTTTGACGCGCCGGTCCTGATAACGGACTGACAGAACGAAGTTGTTCGGCAATTGCTGTTCAAATCCGATGATGTGTTCATCAGAGAAGCCCAGCTTTGTGCCCGCTGTGATCGCGCTAAGGTCCGAAGCCGAAACGGTGCCCGCACCCGGGACATTCCCTGACCCGGCCGCTCCTGTGAGCAGATGCGCAGCGTCCATGGCGGGGATGGGCGATCCCAGTGAACTGAGTACTACGTGACGAACTCCCGCCGCATCGGTCGTAAAGGCCGGTGCAAACCGGAAGCCGGTAAAGTCAAGTTCCTGCGAAAGCGATCTCTCGGCGGCGTCCAGCGGCAGATACTCAAAGAACCGGCCGTAGTTGTACCAGACCTTCGTCTTGCCTTTGCCGAACGGATCGATCGTCACACCAAGTCGGGGTGCCCACTGGTCAGTAAAGGTGTAACCATATCGACTGCCGCTAGCGCTCGGACTGCCAATTACGCGCTCCTGCTCCCAGCGCAGACCCAGAATTGCCGAGATGTACTTGTTTATTCGCCAAGTGTCCTGCCCGTAACCCGCATGGTAGTTGCCATACGTGTTAAAGCTCGGTGGACCGAATTCACCGCGATAAATCTGGAATGAAACGGGAATATCCGTTCCTCTCACATTCAGACGCGGACACAATGTGCAAGCAGCGTTCTGAGCCCGGAGTCTAAGATGGGTGTTGAACATCTGGCCAATCGCGAACGCTTGTCCACCGATATCGGTAATGGGAGTTCCGTCCGCGTTTGTAGCGGGAATCGAATAGCGAGGCCCACTGCGTTCGCGGCTGCCCGAATAAAGCGAGCGTTGAAACTGGTAACCCACGCCGAACGAATGCGAGCCCAGGAAGTGGAGTTGCCGCGTGACGTCAAACGACGTGCGGTAGTTTGTGCTTTGCGTAGGTTCGTAAAAACCGAGCCCCTGGGACGCGTAATTGCCGCGAATCGGATCGATCGGCAAGCGGATTTGAATCAGGTTCAGATCAGCAAAGCCCGTTTCGTTAAAGTGGTTCTTGCCCTGGCTGAACGAGGCTGCGATGGTCCAATTAGGACTCGGTGAACCGAAGTAACGCACGGCGATGTTACGAGTGCCGTAATCAAGCTGGCTCTGACCCGTTGTGTTATCGATATTCAGTGTGCGGAAATCCGAGAGGTTCGTTTTTGTCGGATCGCCGAAAATCGAAAACGCCAGAGTGTGATTCTGGTTGATGTTGTAGTCCAACTTGAAAGCGTAGTTCAGTGAACGGTAGCGACGAGTATGGTCGCCGAGGAGATTGAACAACCCTGTGTTGATGATTGTGCCGTTGCCCGCCGCGATATCCGAAGCGTTCCCCTCGACCCCGCGGACAATCTCTCTTCGCACTGTCGGATTGAACGAGCCGAAGAAGAATAGATTGTTGCGCGCACCAGGCACATAGCCGCCGATGTCCACGCCGGCGTCATAGGTCTCTTCGTGCAACAGTTTCCCCTGCTTGTTTACTCGCGTGTCATCGGGTTGGCGCCGCGTCGCCTCGAAGGCCTTCGGTCGCGCAAAACCATAAACTGCTCCATGAAAAGAGTTGCTGCCTGACTGGGTGGTGATGTTGATGATGCCGCCTTGTGACTGTCCGTACTGGGGCTCGAACCCACCGGTCTTGACCTGCACCTCTTTAATAAACGAGGTGTTGATACCGGTACCGAGGGCGCCATAAGAGCGGTTGAAGGTGCCAATACCGCCAAAAGCGGAGTCGGTGATGTTTACACCATCCGCGATGTAGAGATTATCCAAACCAGACGCACCGGCGATCGACGGATTGTCGCGACCGCCATTGATGCTGTCAGCCGCGCCGGGCGAGAGATAGAAAAGACTCGAGACACTGCGCTGGACTGGAATGTTCTGAAAGAGTTGATCATTCAGATTCTGTCCCACCGCGGTGCTCTGCTGATCGATCGTGGTGGCAGCGTCGGTGATGTTGACGGTGGCGGAAACCTCGCCTGCCTCGAGTACCAAATTGAGGTTAGCCTGCTTGCCGACGTATACAGTTACCTTGGAAAGCACTGCGGTCTTGAAACCGCTCTGAGTGACCTTCATGCTGTAATCACCGGGCAGGAGGTTTTGAATTTCAAAAGACCCGTCACTATTTGCGACAACCGAGCGTTCGCCTGTTGCGCCTTCTATCGTAACGGTTGCGCCCGGAACCGCAGCGCCATTAGTGTCCGTTACTTTGCCTCCGATCGTGCCGGTGGTTGAAAGGTCCTGCGCTGCCGCCTGCGTTACCGCCAGGCTGAGAGACAGGACCATAAACAAGAACTTGAACTTTTTCATTTTACTGCTCCCTTTCCTGAAAGACATTTGGCAGCGTTCCGAGCAGTTATTGATTTCCAAAAATTCGTAACGCCCTCACTCTCGCGCTGCTTTCTCGCAGGGCTGAATGTGCAACCGTTATGCCCGCTTGCTCGCACCCCAAATGGGACGTTTCATCCCTCACTTAGGCCACCTCACGGAGGAGGCGGAAAAGGGATGCTTGCGAAATTTGGAGATCCGAGAGAAGAGGATTGCTGCAAATGGATTCGAGGGTAGGGTTGCTCGACGAGCTGAGGATCGGATCCCAGATTTTCGTATTCAGAAAGGTTAAGGCTGCAGCAACGCGGATAAAGCGGAAGCAAACCAAAAGACGATCCACGAAATTACACCAAAGTAACACCAAGAAATATTCGTGTTACTTCGTGTGGTTGGGTTCGTGTCTTTTCGTGGATCAATTGTCTTGCTTACAAAACCGAGTAAAGAAAACAAGAAGCTGCGTGTTTGTATTTGCACAGAAACGCGGATCAGAAAAATAAGAAGAGGTGCAAATGCTATTACTGGCATCCAGGTAGAATCGCAACGACCTACCCGCTTCTTACTTTTCTGATCCGCGTTTATCTGCGTTCATCTGCGGCTAATTTACTGTTCCGCGCTCAGGCGTGCTGACGAACTGATAAGTCGCCCGTGTCCATCAACGGATACCCGTTTGCGAATCCATCCAGCCGAATCTTGTATTGCTTTATCTTCGAATTCAGCGTCGTTACTTTCAGATTCAACAAGCGCGCAGCGCGGCCCTGGTGTCCGTGTGTGTGCGAGAGGGCGCGACGAATCAGACCGATCTCGAACTCTGTGACCTCGTCGTAGAAATCGATCCCATCATTAATGTCAACGGTGTGCACTTCGTTTAGGCACTCCACTTCCCGCATGAGCCTCGAAGCCAGCGACTTTAACGCCATGACGGTATTTCGTGTCTGCTCGGGCTGCACCGCTTCTGAACGAGTAGCCTCATTGCCATTCGCCGGCGCACCGGAATTTAATGATTCACCTTCTGTTTTTACGTAGCTCATAGATTGTTTGCTACCTCCTCGAAAGCCCCAGCTCCCAAATTCATATTCATTGATGGCTGGAAGTTGCAGCGACCGGGGAGACCGTTTGCTCTGAATTGTTTTGCCGGGCGAGATCATTCCCGGACCCGTATTTGGCCAGGGCGCGAATCTCTTCACCACAAGCAGATTCGACCACTTGGGTATTTCTCAGACTCGCGGCCATATCTCTGCCATCATCCGGCAGGAGCCACTTGCCATTCGCACCTCTCATCAAGTGACCGAGCTCGTGCAGCAACATCAATACGCGGGCTTCTCGCGAATTGGGCGGAAAGCTGCCGACCCCTGAAAGCGTAACTCCGTTTGGCGAGTTGCTCCGCCTATAGAAGGGGCCGCCGCTATTCAATGACGCTTTATCAAAAAGCCGGTACTTGACCTGCGTGGCGGCATTCAACACATTGGTGTAGTCGCCGGACATCTTTAAGCCGACACTCGCGGGCAAGAAGTCCTTCCTGATGGTCGCCATAAAATTACCGAAAACATCAACCGAAGCCCTGGAACCGCCAAAGAACGCGCTGCACTGATTATTCGAACCGAGAATTTTCATCGCATCATAGTAGGCCGTCGCCAGTGTCCCGTCCTTTTTTACCAGCGGCGGAGGCTGGCGAATTGACAACACCGGATGGTTCTCAGGAACCCACCGCCTGCCTTCTTCCGGGTATGGACATGACTCGTCCGGAAGGTCTGCTCCCGTAAGCCTGGCAGCGCTTGTTTGTCCTAGAGTCAACATCAGAAGCAGACCCGCAGTAAATTCACGCATTCTCATCCGAACACCTCCTGAAAAAGACACTTTAAGAAGTGTGATCCGGGATGGATTGGCTCTCTGGGTAGAGCACTTGGATGAGCAACGCGAAAACGCCGGAGAATTACTTTCCTTCGAACCGGCTGTGAAAAATCAAGCCCCGGATTTCATACAGGCAATGTATACGAGGAGTTTTCGGAAGAAAGACCGGTTTTGTGACAAACGGGCTAGTGGTTGTGACTAGCAGGCTTGGATGGGTGACAGCGCGTCAGGTGAGCTTACCCAGAGCTTCCTGCAAACGGTCCCGGTAGTTGCGAGACAAGGTTAGTTCGGTGCCATCGTGGAGGACGATGTGATACTCACCATGAAACCACGGTTGCAGTTCCTTGATGCGATCGATACGGACTATGGCGGAGCGATGAATGCGCAGGAACTTTTTTGGATCCAGCTGGGACTCGAGGCTGGTGATGGTTTCTCTCAACAAATGAGCCTTCTTACCGGCGTGCACGGAAACATAGTTTCCTTCCGCCTGAATCCAATCAATATCGTTGGTTTCGAGGAAGTAAATGCGGCCTGAAGACTTGATTACCAGGCGCTCGAGATACTTGGTGCCCGCCTTGAGATCTTCGAGCAACGAAAGGATTCTTTGTTCTACCCCGCCATTGCGTTCGCGCAACACTTGCGCTTTGGCGCGCTGCCACGAGGCTTCGAACCGCTCGCGATCAAATGGCTTCAGGATGTAATCGAGCGCGTGCACCTCAAAGGCTCGTACTGCGTACTGATCATACGCGGTAACAAAAACGAGATGAGGCATGGGACGACCCTGAAGCGCGTCCAGCACTTCAAAGCCACCCATTTCGGGCATTTGGATATCCAGGAAGAGGAGATCCGGAGCTGATTGCTGTAGCGCCTGAACGGCCTCTTTACCGTTCGCACACTCGCCGACGATGGCTACTTCCGGATCACACTGCAACATCTCGCGGAGGACCCCGCGAGCCAAAGGTTCGTCATCTACAATAAGCACACGGATGATTGTAGTCATTCCGGACTGCCTTTAAACGATGACGTTCGTGGAGGTCTGGGGCTCCTGCTAACTGTTACACCGCAGGCGGTTACTTTCTGGCAAAAACTTTTTCGATTTTTTGGACTTGGGCCGGCTACGGAGTTTTCGGGCCTGAGGGCGCACCGTTCGTACTGAAGGGAATCTCCAGTGTCACTACTAGTCCGCCTTCAGGATCATTGACCAATTCGAACCGATGAGCTGCTCCGTAGAGTCGATCGAGCCGCCGCTCGGTGTTTGCCAGCCCTAACCCCTTGGTAAAAATCTTTTCAGGGGGTCGGTCAACCGGCAGCCCCGGTCCATTGTCTCGTATCTGGATACGAAGGCTTCCGTTTTGAGGTTTCGCCAGAATTTCGATTAGGCCCGGAGTTGAGCGGGGTGCGATCCCGTGACGGATCGCATTTTCGACGATTGGTTGCAGAATAAGGTTGGGCACTTTTGCGTCCAAGGCTGGAGGGCTCACATCGACGCGGGTCCGGAGGCGGTCTTGAAATCGAACGCGTTCGATCTCCAAATAACACTGCAAGAACTCCATTTCCTTCTGCAGGGTGACCTCTTGAGTACCGGAATTCTCGAGCGTAAGCCGAAGAAAGTCGCCCAGACGGGTGATCATAGTGCGGGCCGCTTCGGGTTGCTGGTTGAGCAGGGCGGAGATTGAATGAAGGGTGTTGAAAAGGAAATGAGGGTGCAGTTGCATCTTCAAAGCCTGCAATTGCGCCTGTGAAAGCTGCGCTTCCAGCCTCAGCGTTCGGAGTTCGCCCGCCTGGAAGCGCCGGTAATAACTGAAGGCATACGCGATGAGCGCAATCAATAGATACATTCCCATGCCTTCGCTAAAGTTCCCTATTACAAACCTGGTCATTCGCTCAAAGGAGAACGGCTTGCCCATTGCCCAATCCCAGTGCAACCAGACAATTACGTGGCCAATTGCGGTGAGAGCGACACTCAGCAAGATGCTGAGCGGAAGATGAATGAGAGAACTCCGCAGCCAGTTATGGCGCTCAATGGGTATCCTGGTGGTCAGCCAGAGTACCAGCGGGGTGGCGAGCGCCCAGAGGTAACTCCAGGTCATCTGAAGGTAAAGCGAGTCGGTAAACAAGACCGGACGCTGAGATCGGAAGGATGTGAAGTAGTACTGGAGAGTAAAAACAATACCGATAATGGTCCAGATGCCCCAGATAATAAGGATCCGGGGCCAACGCCGGCGCCACCACGGTATGAACCTCGCGCCGTTTTCAAATTTCTGATCTATCTCTTCAATCATTGAGGGGCAGCCGGCCTGCGTGGAACCATTCAGAGAGATGATAGATCATCAGAGGATGATTAATACAAGCAGAAGGGCTCTTTCCTGCCGGAAGCTGGGCATCGCTGCGGATGATAGGATGCCTGGAGGGCACCAACCCGCCCGCCGAAGCGCGACCACGTACCTGAACCAGAAGCAAGGCGCAATTAGCTACATTAGGCACCTTCGTGACAATCTTTTTGTTGCGAAGTGGCCGATTAAAGTGGTGGAACGGCCTATGGATGGCACCAAGAGAATTTGGCCGCAGATAAACGCGGATGACGCGGATCGGAAGTGCGCAAACCAATGTTTGCCGTCGCGTTCTGATCTGCCTTATCAGCGTTAATCTGCGGCTGGTTTTTGCTATCTCAGTCAAACTCGCGGCGCGCCGGCCTTTGCGCTGCGCTTACGCTGCCTGCTTCGATGTCTGCAACGAAGTAGTTTTCACCCCGTACCGGCGCGCCGGCCATGCGCCGCAACATTCCGATCTGTCCTACATGAGTAAGCGCGTCAGCCACTGGTCCCTGAAACAGTTGCTCTTCACTCGCCTGTAAGTCATCGCCTGATGCCAGGTAATCATCGAATTTTTTCAGCGAGGTGAAAAATCGATCCATCCCTTGCTCCCAAAGCAATACCTCAGAATTGATCCATACCTGCCGGCCTGCCGCAAGCGACAGGGCCCAGTCGAGGAGGTCGCCAAGGTGCGCAAGAATCTGCCCCGGGGTTCTCGTAGTCTCACTTGAGCGATAAGTCGCAAAGTCTGGAGGTACATCGCGCAGCACCTTTGCAGCTCGGTAGGCCAGGGTGGCTAGGTTGTGACGTAACATCTCTCGCTTGTTATTCATTATCGATCCTTTCACCGGGAACGCGGCCGTCCCCGCTTCATAGACGCGCTCCCAGTTGGCCGCTTACGCGACTGCGTTACTGGAAGATCAAGTGAGCCACCTTTGATTCGAGGTTCCAATAGATGATTGCGAGCGCGGTTAGGTCGAACACGGCATGCGCGACCATCAACAAAAATATCCTTCCAGTCAACGAAAAGATTGTTCCGAACACGAGCCCGACGATCACTGCCTGTTCTGTACCGGAGAGTCCCTGACCCGTATAGTGAGCAAATCCAAACCAAACCGAAGTAAGGAACACAATCAATGTCCTGGCCCATAGGCCAGACCCGAAAAGCTTGCCGAACCGCTCGAACATGTAGCCTCGGAAGACGGTCTCTTCTCCGAAACCTGCGGCCATCATAGTCCATACGGCAACTGGTAGCATTGCCCTGTTTCCCGCCAGGTAATGATAGGCAGGATTGATCGGCGCCGCACCGAGAAGCGGCATCACAATCGCCTTCATCAGGAACTTGAAGACAATACCGAAAACAATGCCGGCGGCGAGAGTACCGAGCCAGCTCGCCGGTCGGACGTATCCAATCTCAGGCCACCTGGTGCGAGATAAGTGGACCCAAAACAGGACCAGTACAGCACCAAGAGGAATAAGAACGCTGCTAACTGGGATATTGCCCGAGAAGGTGATGAGAAGAAAAGCACCTATGCCGAGCGGACCGAATCCGCGCAGGTCGGCGGCGAACGATTCGTCCATTTCCGATTCGGATTTTTCTTTCAAGAACTTAGGAATGTTTTCCGGTCCTGACTGGTGTGTTGATTGTCCGCCGCGATGACTTGGTGAAATACGCGCCGATGGAGTTGCAGGTTTCGTCTGGTCAGGGCAAAGCGATCAGGCTGTGGAACTGAAAATGCTAAGCTCCAGGAGAGGTGCGCAAATCTAAGGCTAATTTGCCCTGGTGGCTGGAGCAAGGCGGTGAAATATGTCCGGCATGCAGTCACACGTATGTATACCAGACGGAGTATCGGTGCTTTGGATGTGATGGTCCGGTTTGCGCCTTCTGCGTCGAGCAAACGACGGAGGTAGAGTTTCTCTGTCCGAGTTGTGTTGAATCCACCGAGGCGGAGAACTGAGATTAAACCATGGCAGCACGGGCAATCTGGAAAGGCAGTCTTAAGGTTGGTTCAACTACGATTCCCGTAAAGTTGTACTCGGCCGTTCAGGATCAAACTGTGCGATTTCACATTCTGGATGAGGGTTCTCACCTGCGAGTCAAGCAACACATGGTCGATCCGGACAGCGGGAAAGAAGTTCCGAACGAAGAGATTCAGAAAGGGTTTGAAGTCGAGCCGGGAACGTTTGTCATTTTGGATGACGAAGAACTTGAAAAGCTAAAACCTGAGTCGTCGCGGGAGATCGAGGTTGCAGAGTTTGTTCCCGCCAAGGCGATCCCGCCTGAATTCTACGATCGGCCATACTATCTTGGACCAGACGGTAACGAGTCGGCCTACTTCGCCCTGGCCGAAGCGTTGCGCAATCAGGAAAAGGAAGGCATCGCCCGCTGGGTAATGCGAAATCAGCCGTACGTCGGGGCTCTCGGAGCCATCGGCGATCACCTCGTGCTCTTCACTCTGCGGAACGCAGAAGAGGTGCTTTCGGCGCGAGATCTTCCGCGGCCTGCAGGTCGAGCCCCTGATAAGCGTGAGGTGAATATGGCCAAGCAGCTCGTAGCGTTGCTCGAAGGCGAATTCAATCCCGCCGACTTCAAAGACGAGTATCGCGAACGGGTAATGGAGTTTGTTGAACGAAAAGCCAAAGGCAGGGCGCCGAAACTGCGACCACTCAAAACTAAACGAGCGACCGCTTCGTTGGAAAACGTTCTGTCGAAGAGTATCCAGTCATTAAAGAAGGAGAAGCGAGCTGCCTAAGCGCAAACGACAAGCTGAAGCTCCGGATGACGAGCAACAGACCACGCGACCGTTTTGGTCGGGCACCTTAACGTTTGGCCTGGTCAGCGTTCCCGTGGATCTCTATCCCGGTAATCGCAGCAATCGCGCACCGTTGCGCATGCTGGGACCGGAAGGAGTGCCATTGGCGCGGCGTTATTACTCACCAAAGACCGGCCGAGATCTCGAGTCGGACGAGATGGTCCGGGGTTACGAGCTTGACAAGGAAAAGTATGTCGTAGTCACGGATGAAGAGCTCGAACGGTTGGCGCCAAAGCAGAGCCGGGACATAGACCTGCGCTTATTCGTAAAGCAAGAAACAATACCACCGCTCTATTTCGATCGTTCTTATTTCCTGGTGCCTGCGAGCGGATCAGAAAAGGCCTATCGCCTGCTGGTTGATACGATCGAGCAAAACGACCTGGCGGGGATCGCCACTTTCGTGATGCGCGGCAAAGAGTACCTGGTGGCAATCTTCCCTGAGAATGGAATCCTGCGAGCTGAAACTATGCGTTTCCCCGATGAAGTGCGCACACCGAAGAGCGTTGGTCTGCCTGAGAAGAAGAAAGTTTCAAGGTTGATGGTGACAAAGTTTGAAAACCTCATTAAGAAAAAGACGAAAAGAGAACTGCCCACCTCACATCTGAAGGATCAGCAAACGGATCAGTTGTTGAAGCTGGTCGAGAAGAAGCGCGCGCGGCATAAAGACGTTGTGGAGGTTGAGGTCCCAGAACGGAAAGAAGAGAAGGTAGTAGACCTGATGGAAGTGCTCAAGCGAAGTCTGCAAGGGAAGAAACGTAAGACAGCTTAGTCGGAACAGATCTGAAGACGCAAAGTACCGCGAAGCAAAACTGCTTCGCGGTACTCGGCAAAAACCTCGGTGTCCCTTGCGCTCAAATCCCGCGACACTTCCACAGGATTGGGGCAGGGAGTAGGCGAGATTTACTCAAAGCTTTCCTGGTTACTTTCTCTTCGTCGCTTTCGAATGACACCTCCTAAACCAGCCAAACCCGTTCCCAGCAGGATCATTGTGGCAGGTTCCGGGACTGGAGCAGGACCAAGAGGTTGGTTAAGCGGAATATGCAAGTCGATAGTCTGTCTGGACGTGGAAAGCCCAAATGCCCCGCCGGCATTCTTCCCCTCAGATTTCACAGCGAAGAAACGCTCGTCCGCCCGCGTCATACTAAAGGGAAGATCTAGACGACTCCCATGATTCTCAGGCTGTATGTTTAATTCCCTGGTAGCATCTGCTCGCACCGGCGCGACTGCCAGAAAAGTCGCAATCAGCAGACCTCCAAAGAGGGTTAATACCGCGGGTAATGATTTTTTCATCTAGTAACCCCGAGTGTTCAGATTTGAACCAGTTTCCTGGTTGAGAGGGGGGATGATTAATCGTGGCAAACACCGGGCCAGAAATCACCCAGTGCGGTTTCTTGAGGTTTTTGCGTAATGGAACGCACGCGGTCTCAAGAATATCTGAGAGTTGGACACGAAATCCAGAACCCGGACAAGGACTTCAAATAGAGTGCTGGATTGTTGATTAAAGTGGGAGTAGATGGGAAAAAACCTGGCTCCGCAGGTAGGACTCGAACCTACAACCCTCCGGTTAACAGAAGTAACTCTGACTTGCTATGACGTACCACGAAGTAATACCCAAGCCTAAACCTCACAACAACTTCAATCCAACAACTAGCAGGAGTGGTGCTAGGTGCCACTCCATGCTTTTCTATGCGAGGTTGCCAGGGTTACGTCACAAAGCACGGCACAATTATTTTTCTGGCGAGTGGCACACAAGAGCGGGAAAACAGTGGTCCAAGTGCACGTGTACGTAGAATGAGTATTACGCTTCCCCCCAGTTTGTTGGGCTTGTCCCGGTTGGCTGGTTTGTGGTGCTGAGCCAGCCTAAATTTCCTGCTCAAGTAGTCTCAAGTTTTGACGGGGCTGATGGCAGTTTGCCCTCTAAGGCTGTGAGGAATAGACTCCGCGACATGAAAACCAAACCCTTCGTTCGTTGTGCGCTTCTGTTCTGCTTTTCCCTGTGCCTAAGCTCGGTTATCGCTCAAAAGGAACTGCCTGAGTATGGTGACATTGCCGACTTAAAGGGAATGGCTAAGGTCTACGTAACTGCGGACTCAACGGCCGCACGAAGCCTTATACTCGACGAACTAGAGAAGTACCCTGCCCTGGAAGTTGTTTCGTTGGTTGATGACGGGCAATTTGTTTTAGAGTGCGTTCAGACGGGACATCTAGCCGTCGGCGGACTTATTGAAGAGCTTCCGACGTTTGAAATGACAGCTTACACAATTAAGGATGGTCGCCATCGAGTTGCTTGGTCACGTACCAAAAGCTCGATAAGGCCAGCCGCAGCGCTTCTCACGCGAGACTTTATCAAGGCACTAAAAAAGTTGAAGCGTTAATGACCCAATTTGTGATCCAGCATCCGACAAACATTTCAAAAGCTAAGACCGTCACCACAAGATACTATAAATGGCCGAAAGATTATCCTATTGATAATACGTGGGATGTCTATGGATTCAATGAAGCTTTAGCTTATATTCGATGGGCAGTCGTGCGGATCAAGTGATCGAAAAGCGACAAAAACGAAGCGCACAATACTTTCAATCACGTTTCTCGTAAGAACGGAAGCAAGAGCTAATAGCGCAACCCGCCCTTTTCATTGTCGCGCACCGGTAGGGAAATCAGCTCTCACTAATAGCTTGCAGTCAGATGAGCACGGCTTTTTTAGCGCAGCTAAGCTTCTTAAAGCTTCACGGAGAAGTCGAAGAATCAGGAATCCGAATATCTGTTTAAGATAAGCGCGGCTTCTCTGGAACGATGTTACCGGGGACAAAGGACGGACGCCGCACTATCGGGAGCGTTTAGGACTTTGGAGCTCAGATGGGTCTGGAGCCATGCTTACGAGGGTGCGCCACTCGGTCAAGGCAGATTCAGCTATAGCCTCGATCCGAATCATGAAATTATCGAGGGTAGCTTGGGGTTCTAGGTTTGCGGAATAATCTGGAGGGGTTCCAGCTTTGTATTTAATTAGTTCAATGCTAAGAGCGTGGGCAGCGTTGCTATTTTTGATCCAATTTTCTCGAAACCGGAAAAAACCGTTCATCCCTGCGAGCATTCCCACTACTGCTGCTGGAACTGCGCTAAGAAATTCGCCGACCTTGGAATATATCAAGATTGGAATCGCCCCACTTAAAATAAGCATTGCGGTGTGGGACCAATAGTACTGGATTCGGTTTCTTGTTCCACGATTCTTATAGTACTTGAGCTGCTCCGAATGAAAGGTAAGTACTATATCTTCGCGCTCAGCAAATGATGTTTTGTTATCACGATCAATCTGCGAAGTTAATGAGGACATTAGAAAGCAGAACCTCCGCCAACGGAATGTGAGAGAACCATGGGCTTATATCACAACGCTGTGATGCTTTGGAATGCTTAATGGACAAAGACTATTTCAGAGGCCAACTCCCGTGCCGATCTGCCAATGTTCGCTAGGTAACGGATGGAACTAATACCGGGCGGAAGAGATAGAGGGGTCGGCCATCCGCCTGTCGGCAGAACAATAAGTATTCATTTCGTGAGATTCACCTGCTGTCCGCCAGTGGTAGCAATATTGAACTGCAAAGCTGGAGTGTTCCGTGAAAGTTTGCGAATCCAGGCAAGAGTTTCGCAGCGTTGATCGACATCTAGTTGGAGTACCAAGCGGAAAGCTCAGCAGAAATCTGCGAGGGAACGACGTTCATCGTCAGACCGCTTAGAATAGCCGATGGAGCAGTCTGGGATGAGCCTGTAAGGGCTGTCCTCTTAAAAAATTCAATGGTCATTGCAGAGCGACAAGCCAACATTCTTGCGGCGCGGCTTTGCAGCACGGAGGTTAAATGCTGATTGGCCGCTCCACTGAACAGGGCGTTTATGCACCAATTAACCGCTCTCTTTGAGGAGGTAGTGGCTCAGCGCCCAATCTAGTTTAGAGAACCAGAGTTATTGTATTACGACACTGGTAAGGAAAGGAGAGAAAGTATGCCACATATATTGTTCTTGCAATCGGTTCCTTGGGCGGGAATAAAATGGTTAGAAGACACCGTCGCCATCAGCCTATTAGTACTGTCAATAATCATTGCTGTAATCATCGTCGGAAGATACCTTAAATTTAAGAGGTCTAAGGAAACTAGTAGAACATATGCCCCACAGCTTAGTTCCGCAATTAGGAAACTTAAATGGGAAGAAGCTTTGGCTATTTCAGAAAAATATGAAAGAAAATCGCATCTGGCTGGCGCCATCCTATTTGGATTGCGGGAGGGTGGACTACCCAACCGGGCATTGCCAGAAGTCTTGGTCATTAAACACATGGGTCAGGCTATGGAGAGAGCCGTTATAGTGATTAATCATCAAAACAGAAGGGGACTTGGGATTTTAGATGCTATTGGCGCAACCTCACCTTTCATAGGTGCGCTTGGCGGTTCAGTTGTGGTTACCAAAAGCTCAATTCGGGCCGCAAGAGAAAAACACTCCCGGTCCAATTTACTATCCGCAGTCTTCTTGATCCTTATCACACACCGTTACAGCTTGATTTCTCAAACAGCTTGAGACAAGAGTACTGAGGACAACGCCAGGATCCTCTATATATTCAGGAGTCATCATACCGGCGGAAGGATGAGGGCTCTCAGGCATCTCTTCGCTCGTAGCGATGATGCAGCCCGCCGACCTGCGGTAACTCAACCACTTCACCCTGGTAAGAAAGTTGAATGGCTCTGAATGCTGGCGCGTCTTTCTCCAGCGCTAGATGTGTCCGTGAGTGTTCGTAGTACTCGAAATATGCTTTCAGAATTCGCCGCAAGGAAGATTCGTTGATGACAATGATGTGGTCCAGGCACTCCCGTCGCAGGGAGCCGATGAAACGCTCCGCATAAGGGTTCTGCCAAGGAAATCTCGGCGCTGTCAGCACTTCACGGATGCCCATTTCCCCAACTCGCTGATGGAATGATGCTCCGTAAATACAATCCCGATCATGCAACAGATAACCCGGAGCGCTGTCCCACGGAAATGCTTCGGCGATTTGCTGCGCCGTCCATTCGGCGGTGGGATGGGCCGTCACGTTGAAGTGAATTGCGCGGCGCCGGTGGTGGCCCAATACTACGAACACAAACAATAAGCGAAAGCTCACTGTCGGCACCACCATAAAATCTGTTGTAACCAACTGCTGAAAGTGGTTCTCAAGAAAAGTGCGCCATGGCTGCGAAGGTGGCTTTCGCTGACGCACCATGTACTTCGACACCGTCGCTTGAGAGATCTGAATTCCCAGTTTCAGCAACTCACCATGAATACGTGGTGCGCCCCAAAGCGGATTCGCAGTGCTCATCTGCCTGATTAGCTCTCGTATTTTATGGCTTACGCAAGGTCTACCCGACTTCCCTGCCCTACTCTTCCGCCCCTGCAGCACGGGCAGTGCAAGAATCTCGATTTGCATACTTGCTCGTGTCCGCAAGCCCGACCACAGCATAAGAAGCAACGAGGATGCGACAGGTTTCATGGCTGCGCGAGATTAGCAGCCGATGCTCCTAACTTCAATGATTACACTGTGGACGGAGTTTTTGGTAGGGACAGGCGGATCGTGCGGTCATAGGCTGAAAAACCAGCGTTAACTTCGCAAATTCACTACACTTGAGTTGGATTTTGTGAATAAGGACTGTTGTCTGCGTTCGCCAGTGGTGAATGTAAATGGCTACTTTTCGAGCTGATTTTGGTAGAGTTGTTCGCCAGTTATGTATCGTCAGAGGCAGTGACGAACCATTCCATCCCGAGACTCTCTAACTCATCGTTTAATGGAGTCGCTATTGATTGATGATTGGGCCTACATCAGTAATGATTATCTGGTAAAAGGAACGATCTCGCTGTGAAAAACGTCGATCGAAACTTCTCGACTTAAATTCAACTTTCTGACCATCAAAAAAGCTGCCCTCAACAGCGATCCACTGCGAATTACCGCCCGGTGCCGGTACTTCGAGAGTTGTCGAAGTACCAGGTTCAATTCCGAACATCAGAAACTTGTTAAGTGATTCAACGTGCAGATATTGGATAGCCCGGGTAGTTTGGTTTTGGATCTCCACCGCATCAGCTCCGTTATCGAAATTCTGGGTTCGATAGAATTCTAAGACGTTATCACTTACCCACCTGACATCCGGATAGCCAGCTCCGAAAGGTAAATCAACCGCGTCTCCTCTAGTGTGTAACCGGATGTCGGAGAGAAATACTTTCCCCGTCTTTAAAACATCGGCTGTTACCTGACTCGGGAGCGTCGCCTTCCCGCCCCTGAGATTGACTATATAAGTCTTATTTGGGGAAACAGTTGTTAGAAAAACGGCAGGTTTTCTTTGGATCCAACAACCAACTGTCAATAGCGACGCGCAAACGCAACCCGCGAAATAGATTGCAAATCTCCCCACGAGTCCTGACCTCCGTTTAAGAATCGATTAGAATCTTGTAATCACGGTTGGGGAAATAACGTCCCACTTTTTTCATCTTTTTGGTCCTGAGCGTACGTTCATTTGCGACTAAAGATTTCAAGGAGGTAGATCAAAACTGCGGACAAGATAACAGCAACTATCACACGCT
The DNA here is from genome assembly GCA_035644135.1 of Pyrinomonadaceae bacterium. Classification (GTDB taxonomy): domain Bacteria; phylum Acidobacteriota; class Blastocatellia; order Pyrinomonadales; family Pyrinomonadaceae; genus PSRF01. The sequence continues at coordinate 86,720 of DASQPD010000095.1, read as the reverse complement.
TTGCTGACAGCCGACGACGGCGAACATAGAACGGGATGAATGCAAGCGTGACGATGGTGGATGATGCGATTGCTGATGCCAGAGGCGACAACCATCGGGTGAACAGGGCCTCGTGGATGACGATCATGACGAGGAGTGCCAAAATCTGTACTAAAATTTCCATAACTTGCCTATTTGATTTTTGACTATGAAGCATCATGCCAATTCGGAACAAACCCATATTTCTGCTGCACATTTTTTCGACATTCCTGCTCCACCGGAGCTAAGAACTCGTTATACAGCTGCTTTTCTATGGCGTCGTGTTCAGCGGTTCCAGTCACTCCCCAGAGAAGAACACTCCCTGTCAAGCTAATGACGTTCGCTCTTGACGCTATAGCGGCTCCAAGCACGAAATGTCTGAACATGACGTTGTGGCCAGTGATCGTAAGGCTGGGCAATGGGCTGCTCATCAGCGGAACACCCTGTAGACCGCTCCTGTATTTTTCATATCCGGCACTATTATGAATACAGTCTTGGTATTCTTGCCACGCCTGCTTCCTCGTCTCTCGCTTCTTCCTGATTTCATCAAATATCTTCTTGGGATCGTACTTCTCAGGTCCTTGCGGTTCTCTCAAATTTCGAGGCTCCCTGTCTTGCGGAAACCCTGGAAAGGGACTCCAAGCATGATAGAAACCGCAGATCTCTGCTCGATCCCCAGTCCAGGGCGAAATCCCGATCCCGCATACCCAAGCGATCAACAATCCCGACGGATCGACATGATTCACAGGGTCATTTTCGGTGTACGCATACAGATTGAGACTCTGGGGATCCGCCGTCGTTATGCTGCCGCGATATGGATCTGGTGAAGTCCAACGGCCCGCGAGATTCTCATACTTCCGCCACCAAGTATGGTCCAAGCCTGACGAATCATCGCGCTCAGTTGATCCATATCGCTGACGAACACGATCTATATTTCCGTATCCCAGCCCAATAGTGCGCAGTCCTACGCCCGCACCAATCTCCTCGCCAGAGGGTAAGTAATCGTGCCTTGCCGCAATCTGGTTACCGCTCATTATCGCTCGCGTGGAACCTTGCACATCCTGGAATACATATTTCAACTCTCCTCTGATATTCCCAGATAGCACCACATTTGTCAGAGTGCTGTTGGTGGAATACAGTGACGTGTCTACCAGCAAGGGATAGGTTGGCGCAATCGTACTCGTGTACATGAGAGCACCATTCTTATAGTACTTCACAACGCCACCCTCGACCGTTACGCGAAATAAATCGCCTGTAGCATAAGTGCCGAAACTTCCTCGCGGGTTCGGCCCCTCGTTAATATCGATTGTCCCGTTTGCTTGAAGATAGACGCAGTAGTCGATGTCGTCCCAACTTTGACTTGAATCGCCGTTGCTCAACCCAGCCCGGCGATGCGTAGTCGTCTCCGTGGCTGTGAACTCCATGTATCCATCGCCAGAACCAATTGTCTGGCCTGACACTGCCCCAGCATTCCATCCAGCAGCTCCGGGTTTTGAAAGGCTGTTGCCGCTCAACGATGCGCCTACTACGCCCGTCCAGGACACATTCTGCCTCTGAACACCGGGTATTGCGCTCCAGATCTGCACTTCACCAAGTACAAGATACTGCGCCCCATTGAATTGCAATCTCACGTATCGCGCAGTTCGGTTTACCTTGATCGTCCCCGGTACTCCGCTATAACCCGACACGTAGTAATTGGAAACGCCAGGCTGGGCCAAGGTCGTTGCAAGATCCTGCGAAGTAAATGGAACATCTGATAGAAGAACATAGAAGTTGCTCGTCATCTCGGTGCAGCAATCTGTACGGCCCCACACTTGCACGGAACTGAGGCTCTGCACACTTCCAAGATCAACCTGCCACCAGGCCTTGATTTTCCCAATTTGTAGCGGAGGTATGACCATTCCAGAGCGCCCCATCCGTGTTTCCATCCACTGCTTTTGAAGCATCTGTGGTTCCCGGCGCATTAGTGCTCGATTGAGTGGCGGATTTGTTTAGGGCCACGTTGTTAACCACACCGGATGCAGATGTCCACGCCTCGACTTCAACAATGCGACTTAGAATGTGGTCGGCCCCATCATTTACCACGATTCTTATCTTGCTAGTGGTAATGTTGGCAAAGGTAAACTGCCGCCACACCTTGTTGTTTCCCGTAACACTGCCGCCTGAGACATTGGTCCATGCAGAGCCATTCCAATATTGCACGTCAAACGCAATAATGCCGTACAGGCTGAAGGTTTGACTCAATGTGGGATCAACCAGGTTCTGGTAGTCGTCTTGCTGAGTGACAACATCGATCTCACTGATCGTATAACTGCCATTGAAGTCAATCTCCAGCCAATCCGGAAACGTCGGATAAGTGCCGTCTGCCCAAATCCTTCCATTGATCGCCATGCGAGCACCGTCGTTGGCATAGTTCGGATAGTAAGGCGCTGTTGTGGATGATGCCACTGCTGTGCCCCCATTGGCCGACAAGGCAACATTGATGGAGGATGGATAAAACTCCTGCGTCGCCAGTAATTGCCCGGCGCGGTAAATGTTCTCTCTTTCGAGTGATCCCGCCTTGTACTCTGCAATCAGTTGACCAAAAGCGTCATAAACCATCTGCCGACTTCCAGGATTTCCGAGTGTTTGGACTCGTTGACCCCGGGCATCGTACACCGAAGTCTGGCTCGTGTAGGTTCCTGAGGCGGACCGTTGCCGGTTGTTCGCGTCGTAGGTGTAATTCATGCCACGGAACTTCGTATCTGCAGTGATATTCCCAGCAGCATCGTAGGTGGTGGGATAAGTTCCTGTTGAGATAAAGCGATTTCGCGTCGAATCAACATCTGCGGGCTGGACGGTTGTATACGCAAGGTTGATGTTCTGTTGATACTGGAAGCGATTGCCATAAATGTCGTAGTCATAATGAGCCTGGTAAGTTAGAGGCCCGCTCGTACCCTGATACTCCGCTGATTGCGACAATCGTGCCAAAGAATCATAGGTGAATCGCTGGTCCCATAGCTTCGTGCCGCCGGTAAACCCATCGATGCGACCGATCTGACCGTTGTTCTTCGTGATGTCAACGCTTCCAGTTGATTGGTTTACTTGCCCATAAGAGTAGTCAAACCGTTGTTGTTCATTACCGCCATAACTTAGCTTAGCGTTGCTGGGTTGCAGGCGGCTGTTGTAATCCATTGTATGGACGAAAGAGTTGCCAAATGTTTCCTCTTTCAAGCCGCCATGTTTCGCGTACTTTAGACCACTAGCATAGGTTGCACCTGTTCCATCCGTGATGCTAGATAATCTTCCACCTTCGTCGTAGTTATTGTTTATCACTCGCCCTGATGGATATGTCTCGCTAGTCAACAATCCCACGGTATTGTAGCCATAGGTCATCGTGTAAGTTGTCGCACCGATCTTTTGCCGATGGGATGCAACACGACCGAAAATCTCGTAGTCAATCTCAAGCGTGGTTTGAGGAGCGCCGCCGAGAGCTGCCGTAGTGATGGTTGTAGGCTGTCCCTGATTATAAAAACCTGTGCGAGCTTCATCGTATGTGTACGTGACGTTTGGCGTCAGAGCCGGATTCTCACCAGAGTAGTTTACGTGCCAAACGCGGTTCAGGCCATCGTAGTCGATCTGTGTGCGGACCTGCCGGGCGCCATAGGAGTCGGTTACCAAACCGTGCGAGTTGTAGATAATCTTCCGCGACCACTGATTATTGCCTGCTACGGAATCCGTTGTCGTGAATGGTGCATCCTGTTCGACTTGCCGTTCGTATGTGAGGCGGCTCAGAGAGTCGTACTTAAAGTATCGGTTCTGTGATCCCTGAATAATGTGAATTAAGTTGTCAAGTGGGTCATATTCATAGCTGGTCGCTTGAGTAGGACTATCAACAGATCCTAAGTTGCCAGATGCATCCGGTTCGTCCAGTCTAATGACGCGACCTAATGCATCGACTTTTTGCCGGCGCTGTTTTCCGCCTTGATCCTGGACTGTTGTATACACGCCCGAGTATGTTGTTTGCACAGTCGTCAAGGAAGAGGGACTGGTATCGCCGGTGGGCATCGATACCGAATAGATCCGGCCAAGACTGTCAAATGACTTGGTGGTCCAGTACCCATCGGGGTTGATTGGAACCCAGGCGTAACCGCCGCAATAGTATGGATTACTCGCACGGTAAGCCTGACCCATTGCGTTGTATTCAATGTCCTGTGTCCTCCAGCCATCAACTGTAGTCCAGTTATCAAAGCTCAGCGTTACGCGGTCTAGCCCATCATAAAAATCATATCTGGCCATAACTCGCGTAGCGTCCAAGCGAGTGTTGGTTACCACAAAGTAGTGACCACGACCTGCTAAGTCGTTGGTCAATGCATCGTTATAATTGTACGAAAGCAAAGGGACTCCGCCCGTCTCAACATGCTCTGGCTTGAGTGATCCAACAAGGTAGTAATAAAAGTGCTGTTGTCCGTTTTCTGCCGTCGTGCTGGTAGTCAAACCAGTATTGAAATCATAGCCGGAACTGGTCGTTAGCGTCGGCCCTGATCCGCTGGTGACTGATGTTGGATAGCCATGGAAATAAGAACTCGGATAGCTGTATGACTTCTGCTGGCAACAATCCAACTTAGCAGTTAAAGCGTTTCCCGCAACGTCGTATGTAGTCGTATGATCGACCCATGAGCTAAATGTCGATAGGTCTAGGTACTGTCTTGTCCGAGTAAGGTTCCCTCGCGCCGTGGTCCCGGGATCCGTGTAATTCATCGTCCCAATGTCGCCGTAAGGTGTCGGAGTCGTTTCATCATAGAAAGAGCTGGTTTGGGAAACGAGTGTCATTGTTCCAGAAACGAGCCCAAGCATTTTCACAGTGTCGGACAAGTGAATAAGGCCGCGATCAGTATAGGTCGTAGTCGTGACATAAGTCGTCTCAGTCCGGCGAAGCTCGGTGCCTAAAGTGCCGGTAGGAGCAAAGCCCCATTCGTGTACCTTTGAGACGTTGTTGTAGCTAGTGTAGTACTCGAATGTGATTGCTTTTGTTTTATTCGGATCTCCTGCTGCCGCGTCATTAGTGGTTTCAATCTTTTGCAGTCGCGGATTCGCGGTGTACGGCCCCGGCTCCCACATGTAAACAGTGTGTGATAGTTCAGTACTCCCCAACTTGACTATGGTGTCACTGATCAAACCGATTTGCCATATCGCCCCACTCGCAACTGTTCTTGTTTCCGTAACCGTGTTGTCGGGCGCTGTCACAGCGGAAACACCCGTCGCCTGGTTAACACTAAACTGATAAACAGGCATCGCAGGGATTCGCCCTGCCCAATCATCTGACCTTTGTGTGTAAACGGGAGCATCAGAGAGGCCGGTTGCGGTGTTTATCGGAGTACCTTGGTAATTGTATGTCGTGCTTGCTGCGCCACTGCCGAAGGCTGTGACCGTTCCAGGATCGGTAAGGGAAGTTGAGCTTACTGTCATTCCACGCCACTGGATGATTTGATAAATCATGCCGTAGCTGGAATAGTCATACCGATACCCTATTCGATCAGATCCTCCGGTCGCGCTTGGCAAATAAATGTATCTGATAACTCTGGCATCGGTTGGGCCATTGACTTGAACCGATGCTTGAAAATGCCCGGATCCGGTCTGCGGCAGGTTAGACAAGGTCAGGTTGGATAAGGTCTCGTAGTAGAACCTCATTACCTGACGGTCAGCTTGCCCAACCATCCCTGGTGCGGTAATGCACACCAATTCATTATTTGCCGCGTAATAAAATCTGATATATCGCCCTAACGTGTCCTGAATGGAAAATATTCGCCTCCCCTGATTGTAATCACCGGTGTAAATGATAGTGATGTAATTGCCATGGCGGTCAGTCATTTGAGTTGGGTAGCTTCGCCCGGTAGTATCATTTGTGCCGTAGGTCACAGTTGTGCCATCAGGATAGGTAGCCGCAAACGCGTAGCTAGGCGGTCCAGTGGATTTGAGCCGAATGAATGTCCCGTCATCCGATTCATAGCTCGCAGAACTCGATCGATAAACCATTCTGTGCCGCGTGCCATCGGGATCGGTCAACATTATTTGATTCACAGTGTCAGTACTGGCATCGACCCAATACCCATATCCCAAACTAAAGCCGGGAGCCGGAAAACCCTTGTCGATGTTGTAAGTCATTACCGTCGTACCACCAGCCCCGGAAGATTTGTTCCACAAGCGACTGTTGTAGACGGCGCTAAGGCCAACATCTATTCCTCTGCCCGGCAGACTCGCAACTGGCAAATTGAAATTAAAGTTTGCGCTTCCTGGTGTCTCGGTGCTTTCTACTGCTGCTCCTCGCTTTTGCGCCCCTGGCGTCGTCTTTCCTGGTGGTGTTCCAATCGCGTTTGCTGGTCGAAACACAGATTCCGCCTCATCGCCTCCCAAGGGCATAGCAAGCGAACCTGGCGGGATTCTGTGAGCGAACAACACCGACCGTGCCTTTCGTGTTGTCGCCTTCAATGTGGCATGTGTGCCTGCACCCACGCTCGATTGACTTGGACGTAATGCACTCCCGGCTCGCGCAACCACTGTTACTGTTATGGTCGCCGTATTCGCACCCACTGTCGCCTGTAATACGGACACACCTGTCGCGTTGGCGATCACTTCGCCTGTTGACGACACTGAAACCGCTCCGGGTGTGATTGCTCGCCAAACTGCTGTTAATCCATGAACAGCGTTGCCTTCGGAATCGACAGGGATAGCCGCTAGTTGTGTTGGCCGTCCTTCTTCAAGAGTCATGTTTGGGCCAGCACTCAGATCCAGACGAACTACTCTAGCCTGGAGATCCGCAGCGGTTGGAACTGGCTGTGGACCAACACTCGGTCCCTGTGGAGGCAATGGTGGCATCCCAACTCCTTGCACTGTCGTTGCTTGGGGTGCTGGGGAAGGCACGGGCGTAGCTGTTGGCGAAGACGCGGGAACTTGCCCTATGGTTGTTCGCACAAAAAATGGCGACACGGTAGAGATAACAAGCGCGAAAACCAATGAGCGAGATACGGTGCGAGAACGGCGAACAGAATAGGTTAACACGACAGCCTCCTTCAGAAGCAGACGAAAGCCACTTCAATAGAGTCGAATTGTCGATGTCGTTGACGCGAGTCCTACTCTGGGTCGGTGAGTCGCACGTAAACGAGGAACGCTGAGAGAACTGAGATGACCGGCAATTTACTCCTGGGCCAGTTAGCTGTCAATGAAAATTTTCGTTAACGAAGTTGAGGATAAGAAATCGATTCCTGAAAGTCCTCAGGAATTTCTCAAAGAGTTGTTAGCCAGTTCTGAAGCGCGGGCTTTAAAGAAAAAAGCGTTTGACCGCTGCTCAGAAACGATTCACACGTGCTTGTGAGACTCTTACTCGTGTTAGAAGACTATCGCGCAATACACCAGCACTACAATTCAACATTGCGACCGAAGGCGGTCAGCAAGTTAACGTCTCCTCTTAGTTCCGCAAGATAACCCGCGCTCGCATTAAGGATCACACGCGGACCGGGTTCAAAGTTACTTTAAGCCAGTTGTTTGCTTGAGAACCTCAACGGCCAAGCTTGTCCCAATCTTAGTAGCAACATCTAAAGTCCACTTGCCGGCCGATTTCAAATGCTGAAGCACTTTGGGCCGACGAGTAGCATTGAGTTGTGAGCCAAAAGTTTAGACTAAACCGCACCATTGACGTTTACCTGCTGCCCACCAGCAGCCGCGATGTTGACTTGCAATGCTGGTGTGTTTCGCGAGAGCTTTCTAACTCGGGTGAGCGTCTCACAGGCTCGAGTAAAGCGCTTTTGAGCAGCCGTCAGCCGCCTCTCTTAATACATACCGAGCGTTAACGTAATTGATTGCCTCATCACGCTAGAATAAGCCAACTCGACAAGATTTAGTCTGAGCCAACACAAAGCAGCCTGCTGAATCAAAAGCTGCTCTATTAAAGGCGCTCCATCAGAACCGAGTTCTTTCTTTAAATTCTGAAGTCGATGCTTCCAACACTCTTTGACCGCCGGCGTTGCTCGAGCGTTCTCAATAACCGTTAGTTCGGCCAGGTAACGTGCGCTCGCGACATCACGCCAAAGCTCCAACTTTCTGTTGTCGCTCAAAAGATCGGAAAGGGCCTTTACTTCCTGCGGTCGCGGATTCTCTTTGTTGGTCTTGTCGAGTAAAGCCCGAAACTTTGCGCGTATTTGTTCGGCTTTGGCTGTGATCGGTCCCTCAAGATTTACCGGCATTACGTTTGCGCCTCCATTCCCTATGGTGAGTATGAAAGCCCGCAGTTAACAGTGTAGCTTGCGTGAAGAGTCGAATGAGTTCAACAGTCTGCTCTAGGAGAGCTTCCGCCTTCTCGGATTCGAGAGCATCTGCTGAATTGTTTGCGCGAGCCAGTCTCTCGAGCACGGGCGAACTCGATTGAAGCTGTGAAATCATATGAGCAATCTCGCCACGGCCAACATAGACAGACTTCACACGCGAGCCCTCGCGCTCTTTGCGGTAGTAATAGTCGTAAGAGCCTCTTTTCTCCCAGTCCATTTGTGCTACACACTCGCCGTTGCCCCGCTTTTTTGTACAAGGGACTCATCTAAAACGAGTTAACAATCTCAAAGTTGAGAATAAATCGCCGCTAGACGTAGGATCCGAATCAAACCTCGCAATATCTTCATCTTAATTGAGCGTCGCAGTCTCTCAGCCCTGTGTTGTTGGCGCTGCCTCCCTTGTATAACTCCCACATTCCAGGCCCTTGCGGATCGCATTTATGCAACGATCACCTCCAACAGTCGATCAGCCTGCTCGATCTTTTTGACCGCTGAGATCGCGAGCGACTTCAATTCTTCATCGGTAATCGTTCTGCCACCCTTAGCACATCTAAAAACCAGATTGTGACGGAGCGTGGGCAGGATCTCATCTATGTGTTTGCCATCCTTCGCCATCGCGTAGGACACGCCTCGCAGATAGTCATGCCGCTCGCCGATTGGAACTAACTCCTCGCGTTTGCGTTGTTGTGCTAAAGCCGTTTCCCAGGCTTCAGGCAACCACGCGATGGGTAAATCCTGGCTGACTGTGTAACCATAGGAATCTGGAGCAATCACATAGCCATAGCGTGACTTGCAATCGAGACCCGGACCAAGAAGCGATGTTGTTGTAGGTAGTGGGGCGCGTGAACGGAATCGGCGATGCTCACCATTACCCGAAGGAGTTGTTACAGTGAACGTGGGTGGTAGTGGTCCAAAGTCCTGAGAGCGTTGCGCCACAGTCTTGAACCCATCGCCGAATTTATTCCCATGCCTATCTAAATCGATCTCAGTCAAAAACCCGCCACCTTCGAGAGAGACTCCGGTTAGAATTGCGACCCCTGCATCTGGAAACCGTGCACCCCATTGATTGATAACGATTGGGTTTCGTGTCGCACATTGGATCCATTTCCAGACCAAAGGGCGTTTTCTGGCAATGTCAACCGGGAACACTCGAAACTGATCGATTAAGCCGTAGGCCACTGTGATGAAAACACTATCAGCGGTCATGCAATCTGCACCTTGTACGGTTTGAGAATCTGTAGGCGGCTTGTCTTTCTTTTCTCGGATTGGAGATTCAACGACCGCGAGAGGTTTACGAAGGAATTTTGCGATTGCCGATTCCAAAAGTTCGTCGATCTGTGGTAGTTGAGGCTTTCCGGTCTGAATTTGCGGAGCAATCCAATTTGCAATTGCGTTCAAATTATTTGATTGAAACTCTATGACTTCTCGCACGTTTCGCTTGCCACGCTTAACTTTGCATATCTGCACATTCGCTTTCTTCTGCCAAGCTTCAAAGCTATTCAAACGTCTGTATGCAAACATCACTTTGCTGTGATGATTGCCAGTATGGCCCATCAACTCCGCGAGAGGTTCTAAACCTAATTTCGCAGATTGCCGGCCGTACAAGTAGCTCGCTATTGTCAGTTGTGTGTGTGTGACCTCGCTCGGACACTCGAGAGCGTTCAGGACCAAGATGCGGATCAGCCCGGGATCAATCATGGCGAGCGCCTCTGAACCCCTGCGGGAACTAACCGCAACGCGTTGACCGCGAGAGGTAGAACGCGGAGACACCAAACCCAGACAGTAACGCCTCGACATGTGACGGTCTTTAGTATCGCTCCGCAGAAGCAACATCGTTTGACAGGATCTTGAGTGTCACTTATAGTTACACCGTCCATTTCATTGAACTCTAAATCCGTTCAAGCAGAGAGGCGCCTAAGAAGATCACCCTGGGCGCTTCTCTTTATGCAGCTTCGCGCTCATCACCATCGGACGACCCTCGATCAATCCATGCACGGAGGTTCGCGTCAGGAATAACAACCCGCCGACCCAAGCGCGAAACACGAAGCTCCCCCGCCGCAATCGCGTTGCGGATATGTCCCTTTGAGACTCCGATTGATTCGGCTGCTTCTCTTATGCCCCAAGCCAGTCTGGAGCTTGCTTTGATCTCTTCCTGCATGGGCTTTTTCTCTAACCTCCATCAAAACTAGAGTGGTATTCCTTGATACGCCATGCTAAGATTACTCTGTCATTGCCACCCGGACAAGCGAAATATGGAAAAGAAATCACTTTAGAGGCAGGACACGTGCCAGGTTCAAAAATAAGTAAGCAACCGGCTAAGAAGCAGAAAAAGCGGAAATACGCGCCTCGCGAAAAACCGAGCATTAAAACGCCTGGTCCGCAATTGAACGCGCTACTTGGTCTGGCTGCGCTTGTGCCACCGGGAGTTCGGTTGCCGCCAGAGTTGATCGAAACTGACCCTATATTTCGCGAGGCAGGAGTCCCACAGCCAGCTACACCAGAGGAGATTACTGCGGCTATTCAGCGTCTTCCGACAGGCACTATTGCGCTCCAGGTGCACCTGCTCGCGCTAATGAACCAACCAGACGAGTGGCCATCGGATTATCGTGTTCTGGCAGGACCTGGCGCGAATAAGGTGGTATTGGAAATAATGCGGCAGACTTGTCAGGCTGATGCTGTGAGAAACCGCTACGGGCTAATTCTCAATGGTAACGAAGCCCTGCGTCGCATAGCCAGCCAGAACGAGCAAGGAAGTTTTGTTCAGGACATCGTCACCACAACATTAATGATTCGCATGGACAAAAGAAGCGGGAAAAGCATAGCGCTGTACGATCCTATATATGCCGCACTTATCGGTGAAGAACTCGATTGCATAAAGAGCTGTCCACGGTGCGGGAAACTTTTCTTCGCACCGCGTGTTAATTCAATCGCCTGCAAAACATGCCGTGAGGCTTATCGCAAAAAGAAACAACGAAACCACAAGAACGAAGCGGGCCGAGACAACGCGTAAAAGGCGCTGAGTCGGCCCTTCACCATTAACAATCCTTCCAATGAAAGGACCGAAAACGATGCAAAAGAAAGATACCATACCAAAGAAGCGCAACCGTGAAGGAGGTGTCGAATGAGCCTCTACAAACGCCGCAAAACGTGGCACGTGGACGCCGTGGTTAATGGCATCCGTTACCGTCAGTCTCTCGGCACAACTGACTGGCGAGAAGCACGAAGACTTGAACCTGAACGCATCGAGCAGTTGAAAAAGCGTGCGCCAGACCTACAGAAACGTGGCAAGTCGTACTGCTCAATGACCGTGGCCGCAGCAATCGAAGCCTACAGCGCCGAACGTCGCGCCCCAGGTATCGCCGCGAATGTTTGCTTACTGGAAGGAACAAAAACCGCAACTCGAAGCCTTCTTCAAAACCACTAAACTTCGGAACATAACGGCTGCTCACATTGCTGAATATCAAAACACACGCCTGGACGCGGGCCGAGCACCAAAAACTATCAATGGCGAAGTGTCTGTGCTTCGGCAAGTATTGAAACACGCTCGTTTGTGGTATCGCTTCCGCGAAGATTACAAGCCTATCCCTAACAACAAACCGCCAAGAGGACGCGCTTTGACGGAAGAAGAGCAGGCAAGACTGTTTGAAGTAGCTCAAAGTCGCTCTGATTGGCTTTACGCGCACACCGCAGCAACTCTAGCTTTCTATTGCGGTATGCGTGCCTGCGAGATAAAGGCATTAAAGTGGAAACACGTTGACTTTACCGCTGGCCTCGTGGAAATAAGGCGCTCCAAGACTCCCGCAGGATGGCGCACGCCAACACTCAACGAGGTTTGCAGGCAGGCACTAGCGAACCTATATGCAAAGGCCAGCCTAATTGGAGCGATAGACCCCGAGCATCACGCCTTCCCGTGGCACGGCCGGGAACAAAAGATCGACGCAACGCGCCCGATCACTTCATGGCGCTCTGCGTGGCGTTCCATGCGCCACAAGCCGCCAGGAACGATGAAGGCGAAGTGATCTACCCTGCATTACAGCACGTCCGCTTTCATGATGGCAGACACACAGCCGTTACAACACTGTGCGAGAAAGGCGTACCTGACTGGGTTATTCAAGCGCAGGTTGGACACGTCGCACCCGAGATGATGAAGACATACTCACACGTCCGACGACTGGCGTTAGATCAAGCCGCTGGTGCACTGCAACCACCAACACCAAAACCACGGCCAGAGACAGAGTTAGTCAACTGAATCAGAAGGGTTGCGTCACAAACCACGTCACAAAATACCAAGGCCACCTTTTTCGGGTGGCCTTTTCTTAGCAATTAGTGGCTCCGCAGGTAGGACTCGAACCTACAACCCTCCGGTTAACAGCCGGATGCTCTGCCATTGAGCTACTGCGGAACAGCGTGCTTTTAGTGCAGAAAAAGTAACGCAAGCTGTCCGCTTGCGTGCGCGTTTTTTATAACAAAAGGGGTCAAGAGCGTCAAGGCGAGGGGAAATTTCGGATTGCGGATTGCGGATTTCGTGCCAACGTGCCCTGAATCCTATATCTTCGACTTGGAAAAATCGTTCGTTGAGCTCCTAAGGCAATTCTTCCTTCAAGTCCCACAAAACGAAATCCGCAATCCGCAATCCCAAATCCGCAATTCTTAGGCTTGCTCTTCGGGGCGAACTGCGAGAATATCTCGCACTGCAAAAACACTTAAAAAGTTCTCCTATCTTCTCCTGAAACATCCGAAAGGTTTGCATGGAACGCCGGACCACAGCCTGGTTTAGTCCCAACTTGAATATTGAAATGCCCCTGGTAGCTTATGGTCATTCCGGCTACCCACTGTTGATGCTGCCGACCGCGGCGGCCGACTACCTCGAGTATGAAAGATTTCATCTGGTTGACGCGATCCTGCCGCTCATCGATCGTGGCCAGATCCGCGCCTACTCGGTTAACAGTGTGAACCGCTACAGCCTGCTGAACGATCAGATGCCTCCGCACCTAAAGGCAGAACTGCTTACGCAGTATGACCACTATCTTACTGATGAAGTGCTGCCGCTGATTCGCAGGGACGCCGGACAGGACGATGCGCGTCCTTTAACAACCGGGGCGAGTCTGGGTGCGTTTCTCGCTGCGAATACCTATTTCAAGCATCCGGATCTTTTTCGCGGCGTTATAGCCATGAGTGGCAGCTACGATATTCGTTCCTATCTGCATGGTCACTACGACGACAATGTCTATTTCAACAATCCGGCGGATTACCTGGCTAATCTGAACGACGACTTCCATCTGCCCTTACTGCGCAAGGCGGATGCGATTGTCATTCTTTCAGGCCAGGGCGCCTACGAGGCGCCCGAAAGGAGTCGGGCCCTTTCCGACATCCTGAACGCGAAAGGAATTCCTCACACATTGGACCTGTGGGGACCGGATGTTAATCACGATTGGCCGTGGTGGCGGAAGATGCTTCCTTATTGGCTTGAGAAGCTTTTATAGAGGAAAGATCATTTTCCATTCATCATTTTCCATTTTCCATTTTTCATTTGTAGCGAGCCGGCGAATCAGTGGGCGCACGATGATGTCAGCGCTCTCTTGAAAGGTTCGGTTCCTGTTTTTCCTGAGTAAACTCTTACCTGGAAATTATCTACGAAAACACACGAAGAAATTTTGCAAGTGCTTTCTTCGTGTGTTTAGTGGATCATCTCAAGCAAGAGTGTGCTCAAGAACAGGGCATTTATGACCTTCACAAAACCAAATGAAAAATGAGAAATGGAAAATGACGAATGGAAATGATCTTTTCTTATCCGCCCAAGACTAAGGTTCGCCGTCGCCTTTCTTCCCCTTCTTCTTCTGTGTATCAACCTCGCGCGGCCGGGTAGCGGCGGGTGGAGGAGTTGGTTCTGTCTTCGGTTTTTCTGTTTCTGACTTTGGAGCCGGAGCCGGCGCCTCATCAGCCTTCGGCGGCGGAGGCATCGTCACCTGTTCCATCTTCGGTTCCGTGGTGCTCGCCGGCGTTGTGGTTGCGTCGCCCGACTCTTCCTTGGCTTCGTCAGCATACTCTGCGCGCTCGGCCGCAAGCTCACGTTGTCGCTGACGGAACAACTCCTTCATATCTTCCGGCATGTTCGGAGGCTTCGGAAAATCCTCCTTCGGCTTGTCTTTGAGAAAGTCCTTCATGAAGTCGATGAAAAACGGCAGAGCCCCAACGCCGCCCGTCATGTCGTTGCCTAAGGGCTTCTTCTTGCCGGGATAGCCCATCCAAACGCCAGTCACATACGTAGGCGTGTAGCCGAGGAACCAGACATCCGTGTGATCGTTAACCGTGCCTGTCTTGCCTGCCAGAGGCACTCCCAACGAACGAGCTGCGGTCGCAGTACCGAACTCGACGACACCGCGCATCATCGATACCATCGTCAACGCCACGTATTCGTTCATCACCTTATAGGTGGTTTTCTCCCACTCCTGGAGTATTGCCCCATCGCGATCCAGTACGCGCCGGATCATGTGCGGCTCGACGCGAATGCCTTTGTTCGGAAAGGCGGAGTATGCAGATACCATCTGATCCAGCGGTACTTCTGTTGCTCCCAGGGCCGAGGGAAGGTATGGAGCCATCGGCACCTTGATGCCAAAGCGTCGGACCATCTGGGCCCCGGTCTGGATGCCGACAGTTTGCAGCAGATGGACCGCGGGCACGTTCATCGACTTGGCAAGGGCCATCTTCAGGGGCAAGTCGCCGTTGCCGAGCGAGCCGTCGTAGTTATGTGGTTGCCAGTCACCGATCTTGATGGGCGCCCCACTTACAGTCGTATCAGGCGTCATCCCCCATTCGACTGCCGCGGTATAAACGAAGGGCTTAAAGGCTGAGCCGGTCTGCCGGTATGCCTGAACGGCATTGTTGAACTTGCTCGTGTAAAAATCGTATCCGCCGACCATGGTGACGATCTCGCCCGTCTTTGCGTTCAGCGTGATCATTGCGCCTTGCACAGCTGGAACTTGCGAAAGCTCAACTTTCAACCGGCGCGCCTTCTTGTCCACTTCCTTGATGGTGAACTCGGCGAGGTAACCGGGCTTGAATTCGCTCTCCGGTTGCCGGTGAGACCAACCCATGTCGGCAGCGGTAACAATCGCCGTAAAGTTACCAAAGCGGACGGTTGCCTCTTTGCGGTTCCGGTCCACTTTCATAATCAAACCCATCAGGTAACGACCCGGCTCATATTCATTACCGTACCAGTCAGGATGTTTGTAGTTTGCCAACTCCGACTGGGTAGGTACTCCGTTGTTGGTGGAGGTGGGAATCACCGTATAACTTGAACGCCATCCGCTGTGCGATTTGTCATAGCGACGAAGTCCGGCCCGCACAACTTCATAAGCCCTCTTCTGAGCTTCCGCGTTGATCGTCGTGTAGACCGAGAGCCCGCCCTGGGCCACTCGCGTGGTGTACTTGTCTTCCAAATCCTGGCGGATAAATTCGACAGGAAAGTCAAACGGCGTGGACTTTGGTTGTGATTGGTAGTAGGCAGTGTCGGCGAGCTGGATTGGTTTAGCTTTGGCTCCGTCGACTTCAGCCTGGGTCGCAAACCCGTTCTTAGCCATCAAATCAAGAACCAGGTCACGCCTTTCCTTGGCCCGGGAGGGGTTGGAGGTCGGCGAGTATTCGCTCGGGGCTTTTGGCACTCCGGCGAGGAGCGCTGCTTCACCCAGTGTCAGATCTTTCGCTTGTTTGCCAAAATAGGTCTCGGCGCCTGCTTCAACGCCGTAAGCATTCGCGCCAAGGAAAATGTGATTGGCGTAGAGCTCCATGATCTGGTTCTTGGTGTAGTACCGTTCTATTTGGAGAGCCAGCGCCCACTCATTCATCTTTCGTTTTAGCGTTTGTTCCTTGGAAAGAAAAAGGTTCTTGGCCAGTTGCTGGGTTAAGGTTGAACCACCCTCGACTTTTTCGGTGGTCAGGTTTTTCCAGACTGCTCCGACGATGCGAATGGGATCGATGCCCACGTGATCGTAAAAACGAGCGTCTTCAACTGCCAGGATGGCATTCTTCATTACTGGAGGAATCTCGTCGTACTTCAACGGGATCCTTTTTTCGAGCGCAAACTCACCAATCACAGTTTCGCCGTCATCAGCATAGACCCGCGTGACCACGCTGGGTCGATACGTTGCCAGGGAAGCAACCTCGCTAGCTGCGCGCGAGTAATTAAGTTCGTATGCGCCGATGATGCCGGTCAATCCGCCGGCCGCGAGTGCCAATAAAAGCACAGCCGGCAACCACAGGCGGCGCAACGTATGACGTCGTTCCTCCGGCGGTGCATTCACAATCGCGCGTGGTGAAAACGATTTAAGAGCGGAAATAGGTGATTTTGAAGCCATAAGTTCGAAACCTTCCTCATTAGGAAGTTGCCCCAGGGTGCGGTCACTGGACAACGTGGCTATCCACAGTGACCCCTATAATTATAAGGAGCGCTGGGAAATTATAGCTCAGCGGGCCTGGTTTTGAATCGATGGTAAGGCTCGGAATTAGTCTGAGCCAAGAAAACGCACGAAAAGCGCTTGAACTACGCGAATGTTACTTCTGGGAAAGCCCCCAGCTCCCTCATCACCGCCGCTGCGAATTAGAGCGCAAGCTTGTTATAATCCGTCTGCAAACGGGGGCGACAGGCTTCGACAGGAGTTTCTGACAGCCGACGGATGCCATGCCGGGCTCTCTCTATGCAGCCCGTTAAAAAGCGTAGGGAAACACAACTGCCAATAACAATGAATTGGCTCTCGCTGCCTAATTAGGCACCGAGCGTCTCACCGCAAGTTGCTCATGCGCGCGGAGCGAGATGTCACTCAGATGAGCTGGCCTGCTCTTTCGGTCCGTGAGAGCAGGCGAGAACAAGCCGGACTAGCTCTGGCTGAGGTCTTGTCGCTTCACTTACTCGGCCGCGAGCGAAAGCTTGTCCGGTTAGTCCGGACAAAAAAGAGAAGCGAATAAGCATGTAGAGTCTTTCGGGGTTAGCTTCTGGATCCGAGTTCAAATCTCGGCGCCTCCACCATTCCTTATTGCGGATTTCGAATTGCGGATTTGGGATTGATATAAAACCTGAGACCAAAATTGGAATCCCCAATCCCCAATCCCAAATCCGCAATCCGAAATCCGGACCTTCCCATCGGCATTTTTGACAGCGGCGTTGGCGGTCTTACCGTCTATCGCGCGCTGCATGAACGCTTACCAGATGAGCATTTCGTCTATCTCGGAGACACTGCTCGCGTGCCTTATGGCACCAAGTCCCTGGCGACGGTGGAACGCTATGCCGTCGAAAATGCTAGATTTCTCGAAGCACATAGCATAAAACTGCTCGTGGTTGCTTGTAACACCGCTTCCGCTCTGGCACTGCCGGCCATTCGCCGAGCTGTCGATGTGGAAGTAATCGGCGTAATCGAGCCCGGCGCCCAGGCCGCTGTGGCTGCTGCAAAGGGACGACCAATAGCCGTCATTGCGACCGAAGCAACTGTGCATAGCGGGGCTTACTCACGAGCGATACGAAAGATCGATCCCTCGACGGATGTAGTAGAACGCGCGTGTCCCTTATTTGTGCCGCTGGCCGAGGAGGGTTGGGCAGACAGCGAAGTTGCCGTTTCGGTAGCCGAACATTACCTTCACGATCTTCGAAGTTTTGAGACTAGCGCGCTGGTCCTGGGTTGTACGCATTATCCAATATTGCAACTCGTCATAAGCAAAACAATGGGTGCGAATGTTACGCTGATCGATTCAGGAGATGCGACCGCTTATCAGGTGGAACTGCTGCTAAAGAGCAAGGACCTGTCACGTCCCCCCAGCGCGCGGGGAGAAACGGAAAGGCAGCTTTGCGATGATCTGGATCATTTTTATGTAACCGACGCCGCGCAGCGATTTGCCAGTGTGGCTGAACGATTTCTGGGAGCTGCGCCATCTGTATTGGAAGCGGTGGAGATTTGGGGGCACGATGAGCTTCGCACGCAATGACGGACGCGCCGCCAACGAACTGCGGCCGGCCAAGATCACGCCGGGCTATCTGCCGTATGCAGAAGGCTCGGTGCTGATCGAAATGGGTTTGACCAGGGTGGTGTGCGCGGCATCGCTCGAGGATCGTGTGCCACCGTTTCTCCGCAACAGCGGCCAGGGCTGGATTACGGCTGAATACGCAATGCTGCCGCGCGCAACTCAGCAGCGAACCCCACGAGAAACAGGCCGCGGTGGCCCTTCCGGACGCACCCACGAAATTCAGCGCTTGATTGGACGCAGCCTGCGCGCAGTCGCAGATATGAAGGTTCTCGGCGAGCGAACCTTAACCGTCGATTGCGACGTGTTACAGGCAGACGGCGGCACACGCACTGCCGCGATCACCGGCGCTTATGTAGCTGTTGCGCTCGCGGGCCAGCGTCTGATGAAGTCCGGAAAGTTGTCGGGGAATCTGGTGAAGATGGAGGTAGCCGCGGTCAGTGTTGGACTTATGGAGCAAACCCCTCTGCTGGATCTCAAGTACGACGAAGATTCACGTGCTGAAGTGGATATGAATATCATCTGCACTGCGGACGGGCGTTTCATCGAAGTGCAGGGTACAGCCGAACGTGAACCGTTCAGTCACGAGCAGATGAACCAGTTACTGTCATTGGCAGACAAGGGAATCAAGGAATTGATCGCGATCCAGCGCGAAACCATTACCGGTCAGCCTGGGTGAAATCCGCGTGATTCCTACCTTTTTCAACAAGAGTAATGATTCCCACGCTGGCCCCGTTGAGCAACAGGTGCAATAACTTTGGCATCTGAACGTCAGGTAGGTATGGAAAATATTTCCGAGCTTACCCATCCAATCAGTACTTTCTTCTAATCCTGGAGTCTATGATGCGACGCGCGATTGCAGCTTTTGTCTTTGCCCTGCTTTGTTCGACCTGGTCCCTGGCGGCGGCACAGGAGGTCTTTACCAGCGACAAAGTCGAATACACCATCGAACTTCCCTCGCCGACCTGGCGCGTGATCAATGAACCGGACGCTGTTCACGAGCATGCGGAATTTGTGTATGGCGATCGTCTGGACGGCTACTTGCAGATTCGTAAAGAGGTGGTTGACGCCTTGACCACTCCTGCCGATCTGGCTCGACGGGACCAGGACCAAAAACTCCGGTACATCCCAGGCTTTGTTGAGGGCAAGCAGGAGAACTTCGTGGGCCGCTTGAACGGCGTAACTATCTCCTACGAGTTTGTTAAGACTGGAAAGCCAATGATGGGCCGCATCTACTACCTTCAAGCCGACAATCGAACCATCTACACTTTGCGTTTTAGCGGCTTGCGCGACAAACTCACCCGGATAAGAAATCAGACCGATTCGATAGCTCGAAGTTTCCGGTTGAAGTAAATCTGACTCAACAGAACGACTCTCGGCCGCTGCACCTTAGTATTAGGGTTGGCGGTCAGACTTTTTCCGCCGCTTCCTCACTCTTGATGCTAAGATAATCACACGCTTGATGAACCTTTCTGCGCCGCCGGTAGTTGATGCAACTCAAACTGGCTCCAGGTTTGGAAATTGCCCGGTCCCAAATTGAAGGCCGAGGCTGCTTTGCCACCAAACCGTTTCGACGAGGCATGAAAATCGCCGAATACGCCGGTGAAAGAATCTCCAACACCGAAGCAAATCGCCGGGCCGGACGACGAAGATTAAGAATTTGTGCCGTCAACAACCGTTGGAGTCTTGACGGCAGTCGCGGTGGCAACGGCACGCACTACATTAATCACTCCTGTGAACCGAACAGCTTCATGAAAATCCTGTACGGTCATATTTTGTTCATTGCCTTGCGTAATATCCTTCCGGGCGACGAGATCACAATTGACTATGAGTCTACATTGCATTCAGATCGCAAACGTTGCTCATGCGGTGCTTCGAATTGTCGAGGAACAATTAACGTCCAGTCTTAATTCAAAGCAGAATTTTGGAAAACAAGACTTGTTTAGCGTCTATTGAGCCAGGCATTCATTATGAAGCTGAAGGATACTCACGGATACATTTCATAGTCTGGGCAGAGTAAAGCTGAATTTGGATCCCCGTCCCTCTTCAGATTCCAGGTTTACGTTTCCCCCATGTTGCTCGACAACCTCACGCACAAATGAAAGGCCGAGCCCGGTTGACTCCTCGTCTTTTTCCTGACCTTCGCGCACAACCCGGTAAAACTTTTCCCAGACGCGATCCCGCGACTCCGGGGGAATTCCAAAGCCTCGATCTTCAACCGATAGACGTACAGACTCAGCTTCCAGAGCCGTCGAAATCGTTACCGTTGTCCGCTCGGGGCTGTACCTGATTGCGTTGTTCACCAGGTTCTTTACGGCCTGCGTGATCAAGCTCTTATCGGCAGCCACCGGTGGCAGTCTTGGTGCCGGTTGTTCAATGAGGCGGATCCGTTTTTTCTTCGCAGTCGGCTGTAGACTCATTATCGTTTCCTTGACAACTTCATTGAGTCGCAGTGGTATTTTCAGCACTTCCTGCTTGTCTTTTCGCTCGAGCTGGGTCACCGCCAGGAACGTATTGATCATCCGCGATAAGCGCTGTGACTCGTTGCCAATGATTGTTACAAACTCCCTGGCCTGCTCCGGCAAATCCTGCTCCGCACAGAGCAGTTCAGAAAAACCGTTGATGCTTGTCAGTGGAGTCCGCAATTCGTGCGACATCAGCGAAATCATGTCGCTTTTCAGTTGCTCGTATTCCTTGATGCGGGTTAAATCTCGGACGTAGATCGCCAGACATAATGGTTGGCCGGAGCCGCCTGAATGCAAAGAATCATTGATGAGCGCGATTCGGAGGCCGAATATCTCGCTGCGCCCGGCAAAACGCAATTCACCCTCATAGGCTTCGCCTGATTGCAGGACGCGACGAACAGCGATGGGCGGCTCGTCGAATACATCTGTGCGAAAGCGATCCAGAAGCCCAAAGATATTAAATTTTTGCAACTGGGCTCCGGGAACATTCGCCAGCCGCTGCAGCTCGGCATTTACAAAAACAAGTGTTCCATCAAGATGGGCGATCGCTACACCGTCGGTCACCGCTGCCAATACGTTCTCGCCACACCGTTGCTCGGTCAGCAAGCCGTTTAATACATTAAGCGCATTCAGCTTTGCCTGCGCATGAGTGGTGGAGAAATAGCCAAACGCGCGTGAGCGGGCGATCGAGTTGCAAAACTCCTGGCGCTGGAGGTTGCGGGCCATCTGTGCACTGACTGCTGTAAGCAGTGGACGATCCTCGTCTCGCAAATCACCAGTCAGTCGTAGCATCAGCGCGCCCACAATCTGATTCTCGTGTCGCAAGGGCACGGCGACATTGCTCGTTCCGTTTCCAGCGTCCTGGGTGACTATTTGGCGGGTTGCCGCAGCTCGTTCGCAAAGCACAATTCCTTTGCGCCATGCCGAATTGCGGGTGCTGTCACCAGTGGGATGACTTATCGTTCGCGACCGCGCAGCGGGAACAAACACCCCGTTCTGCAATTGGAATATAACTGCTTCAACAAGGGACAGTTCAGTCTCAAGAAGCCTAAGCCCGCTCATCAGTCTGGAGGTTGCTTCTTCGCTTTCTTCGGAGCTGATTTTTTTCACGCGCTCAAAGAGCAAATTACTCAGTTCGCGATCCGTTTTCGACAATCGAGCGACATGCATAGCGGCAACAGTAAGGCCTATAGCGAACCCACTGGGAACGCACAAGGTATCGATGGCCAGGAATCGCGACGCAAAAAGGCTAACGATGGCGAGACTGAGATAGGCCCCGGCAATGTAAGGAACGGACTCTTGCGTTCCCACTCGAGCCACGGCGAGTCCTGTTGCTATTGATAGTGAGATTATTATTGCTGAGGCAATCAACAGATCTGGGACGACTATCTGCTCGCCGGTGTGCTCAGGCGCCAGCAGAAATGCCTGGTGTAACAAGGGGAAGACGTCAACCTGCCAAAAAGCGACGCCGAGAAGGCCAGCCAAAATGGCTAAGCTGAGCGCGAGAGTTATTGTTCTGAAGGATTTCGATGGGTTCAAGATAGGTGTGAGTCAATAGCAGCAGGGACTGGCGAATTCCAGGGTTCCATTCCACGGGAATCGAACAAAAAGCATTATACACAGATGAACGTTGTTTAAGCTAGGTTTTGAAGGTAGATACCACTCAAGGAACGGAAATTCACAGGTCTCAAGTTTTCAAGTTTCAGATTCCATGTTCAGGGCTTGTGAGGACATCGAAACTTGAAACTTGGAACTTGAAACTTGGAAAGTGGGAACTTGAAACCTTCGAATTTCCGTTCCTTGAGTGGTATCCCGGACCTAAGGTGAATTAGACTGACTGAAGTTCTCGAAGGGTGGAGATCAGTTCCGGTTCATCTTCGACAGATACGGTTCGGAGATCCAATAACACTCGTCCGTTAGCAACGCGCGCAATAATCGGAAATTTGTTCGCTCTAAGACGCTGCTCGAGGGAATCAGCCGAGAGCTTTTCGTGCGTTAGGGCGATGAGACTCGTAGGCAAATGCACATCCGGTCCGCACCCGCCTCCGATTGCGGATTCACCGACAATAACTTCTGCGCGTAACGGTGAACTTTCGTTCGCTGACCTGTGCTCGTTTTCCGCGATCTTAGAGACAACATTTCTTGCGCGCATTTCGATCTCATCCTGAGCTATAGCCAGCATTCGCAAGGCCGGAATCTCCGAGAACGAAAGACCCTGGAGATGTGTTTCCAGAGTTGCCTCCAGGGCGGCAAGACAAAGCTTGTCTGCCCGAAGAGCTCGGTAAAGTGAGTCTGTGCGCAACCGTTCTATGATCTCGCTTCGACCTACTATCAGGCCCGCCTGAGCTGAGCCGAGTAACTTGTCACCGCTGAATGAGACAACATCCGCGCCTTGCGCAAGGCAATCCTTAATCAATGGTTCGTCAGCTAGGCCGTAGGCGGTTAAGTCCAGCAATACTCCGGATCCGGCATCTTCATATAAGAAGAGATTTGCACTGTGCGCACACTCAGCCAGTTCCGCAACGGTTGGTGAGGTTGTAAAGCCAACAATTCGAAAATTGGATGGGTGAACGCGCATGATCAGGCGCGTCCGTTCGCTGATGGCGACTCGATAATCTTCGAGCCGAGTTCGATTGGTACTACCAACTTCGATCATTCGCGTGCCCGAGTTTGCCATTACGTCCGGGATACGAAAATCGCCGCCGATTTCTACCAACTCGCCGCGAGAGACGATGGTCTCGCCGCCTCCCGCGAGCACCTTCAGCACAAGCAACGCGGCGGCGGCGCAGTTATTGACCACCAACGCATCCTCTGCTCCGGTCAACTGGATCAGGAGGTTTTCAACGTTCGCTCCCCGCCTCCCTCGCGCACCCTTTGCAGGGTCGTACTCAAGAGTGCAGTAGCCAGCCGCCGCGGTCACTGCGGCTCGCGCTCTTTCAGACAGCGGCGCGCGGCCCAGGTTTGTGTGGAGGATTACGCCGGTGGCATTAATCACCGGACGAATTCCAGCTTGACTCTCCTGTTTACAGGTTTTTTCGAGCTTGCGAATTGCTCGCTCGAGCAACTCCGCTTTCAGATCTTTTGTCGGGTCGCCCGCCGGCATTGCTCCTTCCTGGATTTCTCTACGCAGTTCATCAGTAACTCTTCGGGCCGCGGCGGTTACGCGGTCCGGACCAAGGGCCTCGCGCAACTCGACCGCTTGCTTCGTCCGCAGGAGACGATCTATCGATGGAAGCAGCCGGAGGTAAGTTGACTCTATTGAGGTGGTCATAATCTTCACTGGTTTTTGTGGGAGTAGAATAGCCGCGCGGTCCGAGTGGAATCAAATAAAGACCAACCCGGTGGGCACATAATGGACCTGAAGAAGTTGTTGACACCCCATTTTGAACCGCCTAGACTCAAAAAAGCGCGCTCTAGCGCGAGACGACGAGTAGGAGAGTCAATGTCAGGTCGTGGTCATAACAAATTACTGCGCGCCCAGGAAAGAGTAAAGAAGAACTATGCCACGAGCGAAAAGCAACCCACCGTCGATGAGCAATTGACCCGCCTTGAAGAAGATATTCGCAGGTTGAAGATCGAGTTCGACATCTATTTCAATGGAGCCTCAAAGCGGCCTCCCTATGACACAAAGGGGCGCGTGGAAACTTTGATCAAGCGATTGGGCGACGATCGCTCGCTTCCGTTTGCGCAGCGCTACCGCTACAACTCGCTGGCAGCCAGGTATAACGCCTTTCGAGATCTGTGGAGGCGTACCATGAAGGGTCGAGAGGAAGGCAGCGATCCGGTTTCCGCTGCACGCGCCGGCGCCAAGCGGATTGAAGACTCCGAAGGGAGCCGCGAGACATTTGTCTGCGCTGACGCTCACAAGGAAGTGACAACCATAAAAAACCTTTACGAAGCTCTGTTGGATGCGAAGCGAAGGTGTGGCGAGCAAACAAACGATCTGTCGTTCCCGCGGTTCCATCGTTTGATCGCCTCAAAAGCAGATGGTCTGAAAGAGCGACTCGGTTGTGAGCGAGTTCAATTCTCAGTTGAGGTAGAAGGTGGTCACGTGAGTTTTAAAGCCAAGGGCGATAAAGGCTAGTGCGCCAACCGTAGAGTATCAATTAGGAAAAAAGGCGACCAATCGGTCGCCTTTCTTCTTTGATGCGCTTACCGGACGCGTGACCGGAAGCAGTCAGTGGCTTTGCTTAATGCAAGCCGGGGAGACGTTCACACCTTGGTCACTTTTTCCGCCTGCGGCCCTTTGGGACCCTGCGTCACTTCGAACTCGACTTCCTGACCCTCTTCGAGAGTCTTGAAGCCGTCGCCCTGGATGGCGCTATAGTGAACAAAGATGTCGGAAGAGCCTGGTTGCTCAATAAAGCCATAGCCCTTCGAATTGTTAAACCACTTGACCTTACCGGTTATTCTAGACATAACAAACGAATCCTCCTAACGATTCGGTAAAACGGGCGCAAGGAGCACAAGTGCAACTTCGCGCCGACTTTTAATTAGTTCTTTGTGAGCCGGACGCGCTTTCGAACGTGGGCGCTATTCGGAAACACAAAACAAAAATGCATGACGAAAGCGCTTATTGGCGCTATTCATCATGCACACACTTACGGGGGGCAGAACTTGGAACTCATTACTGTAAAGCTTGCAAATCGGAAATGCCGGGGCTAACTCAAAGGAGACCCTGCACTGGAACGACGGCGCATACTAAGCGAAATTCCGTAAACCTGTCAAGCATGAAAATCAGTAATGAAGGTAAGCTAAGTTAAGCCCAAGTTGAGGTTACGGGTCGTTCTCGCGGGGCATCCACAGGGAAAAACCGGGAATTCGGAGGGACTCGGAAGCTCAGGAACCGCTGGAGGTCACAGCCTTTAATTCGTCCGAAAGCTGGATTTGGCTATTGCCGATTTCCAATCAATAAGTACTGCAAAGGATTTACCGGTTCGTCATTGATTCGGACTTCATAGTGAAGATGCGGTCCGGTGGACCGGCCCGTAGATCCGACTCTGCCGATAAATTCACCTCGCGAGACGGCCTGGCCTAACTCTACATCGATGTGAGACAGGTGACCGTAGCGGGTGGTTAAACCTCCGCCGTGGTCGATGACGATGAGCTGGCCGTAGCCATTTTGCCATCCTACGAATGTGACCTTGCCACTTGCGCCGGCTACGACCGGAGCACCTGGCGGCGCCTCGATATCCTGACCGGAGTGAAACTCGTAGCCGCTGCCGCCAAATGGATTTCGACGGCCGCCAAAACCGCTTTCAAGCTTTCCTATGACCGGCCAAACCGACGGCGAATAGCCCTTCTCTCGTAAGAGTGCTTCGTGCGCCCGCATCTGGGTCTCGAGCCGGCTCATCTTTTGTTCCAAAGTTGCGAGGCCTTCAGCATCGAGTGGCAGCGCGGGACCACCTGTACCAGGGAAAACCGTTTCGTTTTGGACGACACCTGACTTTTCGGCCAGTCGGCGTGACGTATCTTCAACCGCCTCGACTCGACTGTTCAGTTCATTCAATTCCTGGCGTTGCAGTTCGTTCTCTGCCCGCAAACGTTCGTTTTCTATCTCTATACGCAGATGCTGCGCTTGTTGAAGCAAGCCATAGAAACCGTAAAGAGTGCAACCAGCAACGATTGTCACCAGGGCAACGAAGATTCTGAGAGATTTTTTTTCTACACAGATCCGGCGGATCTGGGAACGGGAACGGGACGTGTTGGCAATAATGAAGGCGTAAAAACGGTCGTCTCGGGCCATGTCAAAGTGCTCCTAAGTTGCAGCAGCGTGGAAAATGACAACGCTGGCGTACAACTGAAAAGGCACAGTCTGCCGGAAGGCGACTTGTGCGAACCTAAGCTTTACGAGGTCTTTGTTTGAACCTGCTTGAAGTTGCAGCGGACTAGTTGAAACCCCAAGGTCCCTCCGGGGTGGAAACCGGTCCGGCCGGTGCTGCAAGAACCGCGACCCTATCACACGGATGCGGCGTGTTGCAACCGTAAGTTGGACTTAATGAACGGTTTTAGAGTTACTTGGGAAGAGTAAACCCAATAAGGATAGAGACTTACCGATTATGTCATTCACAACTCCGAGGCCTCGCGCTTGCGGCGCGAACGGTCGCGGAGAATAGCCAGAACGATCATCACGAGCAGCGCGACAAACGCCACGATGATTGCGATCTTAACTACAGCAAGAAGTACGCCTACCAAAAGGATAAGTTGTCGTAGAAGGGCGATTATCAAAAAGATTAGGGCTACGATTCCGCCCAGCCTGCCAAAGGTTTTAAGAATGCTTAGCATGATTTATTTCCCTGATACCAAACGTTACGAGCGCCGCTCAAACGGCATTGGAGTGATGTCTTTTCTGGAAAACTGAGTTGTCTCGCCTGTTCTGAAGGCCAAAGTGTCTACGCTGACGCCCGGAACAACTGACGGTGGTGGGCGTCGCGATTCGAATCGGATCACTCGCTCCGAAGACTTTCGCCGACGAATATAGTCAAACAACATATACGCGCCGAGCGCGACGAGCGCAACCGGCAACAACTGGCGAACTGGTAATTGTATTCCCAGTAAGGTATGGAGTAAAAACAAAGTTCCGATCACGATCAAGGTAACTCCCCACGCAAAGGGGTTTCCGTAGAGTCGACGCGCGATCACGTCTTCCTCTGCATCAAGTGCAAGGCCTGCGCGCATCAACTGCGCCGTTCGACAGGCGTCAACTGCTGCAAACAACCACGTTCCAAGCACTCCGAGAACGAAGAATTGAAGGCCCTGCGTAAGAACGGCCATCTGAAAAAAGCTTGCAAAGATCGCGAAGTGGACAATCGCCTTCGAGGTTTGCCCGTTATACGCCGCTCCCAGTCCGGGCACAAAGGATAGCAAGGTCGCAACAAAAGGCGAGCTTTTGCGCCGGAGCACGTGCGAGGCAGTGGATTGGGAGTTCTGTCGCAGCAGCTCAACGCCTGCGACAATGCAGTCCTGGCAAAAGGGAAAGCCCCGAATTCGGTGATCGCACGCCGGGCAGAGCGGACGAGCACATTGGTTACACTGAACCACAGCAGGGTTTTTTTGATGATATGCACAAAGCATCAAGCGCGTATCCGTCCTTCTGCTGACTCAGCGTTTACGTTCACTGTTGTTTGGTTGATTGTTGTCGGGTTTTGCCGGCTGGGGCTTTTGCGGGTTGTTACTTTGCACGGGGACAGATTGAGAGTCTTGACTCGGACTACCGACCAATCCCTTTAAGCCATCGGTCAACCCTTTGGTTCCGCCGGTCTGCTCCGCTAGTCGGATACTGGCAGCGTATACACCGCCAATCGAGCCGTCAGTTGACACCGTATTGGTCAATACCAAAACGGCAATCAACAACATCGTAGCAACGGTAGCCAGTTGCGGCGACATGATTGGATCCAGCCAAAGACGTAATGTCGAAGCCGCGCGGGATGTCCAGGGAGCTCTGATCTCCTGTGATTTGCTGGTCCCCAGCGTTGCTTGCAATATCCTTTCATTCAAGCCGGCGGGAACAGGTTTCTCTTCGCTGATGTAGCTATAGCAAGCCCCAATAGATCTCACTACTTCGCCTGGAAGTTCGGTACAACGATCGCAGAGTGCAGCATGGCGCTCCCAGCGATGATAGAGAGGAGCTGGAAGGAAGCCGTCCAGATAGTCGGTCAGAAACTCTTCAAAGTCCTGGCAATTCATACCGGTTTCTGGCACGGTGCTTTGCAGGATACGCGCTTCAAGATCGCGGGGAGGCGCGGGCACTGACGCTACACGGCAAGCCTCCATTGTGTTTCGTACTCCAGCGAGAGTTTCGTGACAAACCGGACACTTCAAGGCATGTTCGGCAAACAGACGATGCGCCTCAGCTTCGAGAGTGCCCTCGAGGTAATCGCTCAATCGCTCCTCAAACTGTGAACAAAACATTCTGGTAATCTCTTCCTGCCCCACTTAAGCCTGTCATTGTTCGCGACCCTGCCCGCGCGCGACGAACAATAACTGATACAAAATCATGCCTCGCTCATAGCAAGCACTTTCATCCGGCGAAGTATCTTTGCCAATTCAATCCGTCCTCGATTGATTCGCGACTTCACCGTTCCTTCAGGTATTCTCAATAGGTCCACGATCTCCTGATAACTCAACTCCTCGATGTCTCGTAAGATCACGCAAGTGCGCAGGTCAGGCGAAAGTTTGTCTATTCCCGCTTGCACTTGAGAACCTAATTCCCGCCGCTCCATCTCCTTCTGCACCGAGTTCGTGCGGGTGTGAAGGTGATAACTGTGATCGGCCAAATCGTCCGCCTGGTTATCATGCGGTGTACGCTGGCGCTTACGGTAATCGTCAATAATCAGGTTGCGCGCCAGGCGCATCAGCCAGTTTTGCAAATCACCCTGCTTCGCGTCGTATTGATCCAAAGAACGGTAAACCCTGATGAAAACTTCCTGAGTAAGATCTTCAGCTGCATCAGATCTTGACGTGAACCGGTAGGCGAGATTGTAAATTCTTCGAGAATAGCTCTCGACAATCTCCTCCCATGCCGCGCCGTCACCTGCGCGACATCTGCGGACCAATTCGGCTCCTTCGCTGGCAGCCAAAACTTTTGCAGCCCCCACCTGTCGTCTCTCCGGCTTGTCTCGTCCTATAAAACCCCGGTCAAGGTGGAAAACCCTTGTCAAGAGGGAATTACGACGTGATGAAAATTAAAGTTCCGGCCAAAAACGGCGAGAAATCCCGGCTGTCTGACGTGCATCTCTACGCAAATTCGGATCTCCAAGTATAGCTTTAAAGTCAATTCTTGCTCTCATCGTTAAGGTGTAGTAGCCTTTGCATGCCACCCAATATCTTGTGGTTTAGTTCTAAGGTTAGTCAAGTTTGCTCCACTACCAGTTACAAATTCCGCAGACCTGATTTGAAGACATCGCCGTACCGAAAGTACTTCGAGTTTGGTGGCCTTTGCCTCCTCGCTGTTGGCCTGCTTTGGTGGTTTGGCCGAAAGCTTGATTGGGGAGAGGTGCGCCAGGCCGTCGGTCACGCTGATTGGCGGCTGCTGCTGCTAGCCACGGTGGTGATCTGCATTGCTTATCTGCTGAGGGCTTATCGCTGGGGGGCTTTGCTCGCTCCGTTGGGACCAGCTCATTTGCGAGACCTCTTTATCGCGACCACGGTCGGCTTTACTGCTGTGTTTTTGGTGGGACGGGCAGGTGAGGTAGTCCGGCCGGTGGTCCTGCCAATGCGCGACAAGCGTGTTCGTCCGAGCGCCGCCTTCGTAACCATCTTGATTGAACGAATATACGACATGATGGCCGTGGTGCTCTTGTTCGCTATCAATCTCCTCTGGTTCAAGCCTCCAGCTGCATTGGGAACAGTTTTCACCCGGGTGCGCATTGCCGGCGTGGTGTTACTGCTGTCGGCAATTTTGGGGGTGGCTGCCCTTACGTGGTTCAGAAGGAGATCGCAGAGCGCCGTTTCCTGGTTGCGAAAGAGGCTTGACAGTTGGGCTTTTGTCCCGCGTCGATTGACAAAACTGATCTTGAGCACGCTCGAGCAACTCGCTCGCGCTCTGCGCGTTCTTGTTGACGCGCGCGAGTTGGCTGTGACGATAGGTTGGACTGCGCTGGTGTGGGCTGGCATTACGGTCGCAAATCTGCTTGTGGTGCGGGCCTTCGGCGTACCGTTCGGATTGAGTGAAACCGTCTTCGTGCTGGGCTGGTCGCTGGTCGGTTCGCTTGTACCAACGCCAGGCGGGGCAGCGGGCGCGTTTCATGCGGCGACGGCAGCCGGTCTGATCTTTCTTGGTGTTTCCCGCGAGACAGCAGCTGCGATTTCGATTGTGATGCACCTGGTCGATTTTGGTCCTGCGGTAATATTTGGCTTTTTCTATTTCATCAGAGGCGATATCAATCTAACCCGACTACGTAAATCTGCGTCCCAGGAAGCCGTGGAACATGCAGTTGAAGATGAAGAGGTTGCGCCGGCCAAGGATCTGTTTCCTGGGGAACGACTGGACGAGGTGACTGCAGCCAAGTAGCCGGATTGTCGTTAGGTTTGCCCGGAGTCCAAGACTATGAAATGCCCTTTTTGCAGCTACCTTGAAGACAAAGTGGTTGATTCGCGCGAATCGCGCGAAGGCGACGCAATTCGCCGGCGACGCGAGTGCCTGCGTTGCGAACGAAGATTCACCTCCTACGAGCGGATCGATGAGATCCCCTACATGGTCATAAAAAAGGATGGCCGCCGCGAGACCTTTGATCGCAACAAAGTAATGGCAGGCTTGCTGCGTGCCTGTGAAAAACGGCCCGTGCCTTCGTCAAAACTCGACGGTATTGTTAATGCAATCGAAAAATACGTTCAGGAGTCACCAGAACGAGAGCGGCCAACGAGTAAGATCGGTGAGATGATTATGAGACGTCTGAAAGAGTTGGACAAAGTCGCCTATGTCCGCTTCGCCTCCGTGTATCTCGAGTTTGAAGACGTCACAGAATTTATGACTGAACTAAAGCAGCTGGTTAAAACACGATCGGGAGCATCCAACGCGAAAAAAGGCTAGGGCCTGAGGAAAATGCAGTAGTGTATGGCGATGATTAAGACGGTTCGAGCGACAGGGCTGGAACGGTTGGAGCTTCAACGGCTCCGCGATCGAGTTGGCCGTCTTTACGCGGCCCTCCAGGAGGCCACAGAGGCGGAAAACCCCCTGGCTTCCGGTGAGTGGGCGCCGCCTGTAGATCTCTGCGAAACGAACGAAGCAATCTGGATTCGCGCCGAATTGCCGGGAGTCACAGCAGACCAGATCAACATTGGCCTGACTAATACTCAGCTGCGAGTATGGGGTGAGAAAAAAAGACGCGTCGCACGTCGACGAACCGTTTCATATCTTTGTTCGGAACGAAGTTATGGAAAGTTCAGCAGGATTGTCCCACTTCGCTGGACAATCAGCGTGCGTGATGCCACTGCGGCAATCGATAACGGCATACTCCTGATCCGCCTCCCTAAAATCGAGGACAGACGCGGAGCGGAGTTCAAGGTTGAGGTCAAAAATGCCGGCGTCAATACGACCGATGCCGGTGAAAAATTGGAGTGAAAGTAAAGTACAATCGAACTATGGCAATCATTAAAGATCCAGAAACCGATGAAGGAATTGAAGTCGCGGATAACGACCAGCAATTGCAGATCCCGAACGAGTTGCCGGTCTTGCCTTTGCGCGACATCGTCATCTATCCATTCATGATAGTTCCCCTCTTCGTGTCGCGGGAAAAGTCGATACGTGCAGTTGATGAGGCCCTGGGCGAAAACAGGATGATTCTGCTCGCGTCGCAGAAGGACCTCGACAAGGAAGAGCCGGCAGCTGAGGATCTGTACAAAGTTGGGACCGCAGCAGTCATCATGCGCATGCTGAAGCTGCCTGATGGTCGCATCCGCATACTCGTCCAGGGTTTGGCGCGCGCCGAGATCGATTCGGTAGAGACGGGCGGAGAATACCTGCGCGCCCGGTTGAAGGTTATGCAGGAGATCCTCCCGCCTGAACGTTCGCTCGAGGTCGAGGCGCTGATTCGGAATGTGCGCGGCTCGATGGAGAAAGCAATCAATCTTGGCAAGAACATCTCACCCGAGGTTATGGCAATCATCGCCAATCTTGATGATGCCGGACGGTTAGCGGATTTGTCCGCCTCAAACCTCGAGTTAAAAGTCGAAGATGCACAGTCGGTTCTGGACATTCCCGACACGACGGCCCGACTGCGACGCGTAAATGACTTACTCAACAAAGAAATCGAAGTACTCACGGTCCAACAGGAGATAAATACGCAGGCGCGAGCTGACATCGATCGCTCGCAGCGAGAGTTTTATCTGCGCCAGCAGATGAAGGCTATCCAGAGTGAGTTAGGCGAGGGCAATGAGCTTGCCGAGGAAATTTCGCAATTCAGGGAAAAGATCGAGGCGGCGCATATGCCGAAGCCCGCCGAAGAAGAGGCCTTGCGCCAGCTGAAAAAGCTCGAGCGCATGCATCCGGACGCCGCAGAAACGGCTACGCTGCGGAACTGGATGGAGATCATGACGGATTTGCCCTGGTCGAAATCATCTACTGACAACCTCGATCTGCTGAAAGCCGAGAAGATTCTCAACGAGGACCACTACGGGCTCGAAAAGGTCAAGGATCGAATCATCGAGGCCCTTGCCGTTCGCAAACTAAAGGAGAAGCCAAAGGGGCCGATTCTTTGCCTGGTGGGCCCTCCAGGTGTGGGCAAGACTTCTCTTGGTCGATCAATTGCCAGGGCGCTGGATCGCAAGTTCATGAGGTTATCGTTGGGCGGAGTGCACGATGAAGCTGAAATTCGCGGCCATCGCAGGACCTACGTGGGCGCCATGCCGGGACGCATCATCCAGGCAGTACAACAGGCCGGAACAAACAACCCGCTGATCATGCTCGACGAGATTGACAAGGTGGGCGCCGACTTCCGCGGCGATCCATCATCGGCGCTGCTTGAGGTGCTCGATCCGGAGCAAAACAACAGTTTTCGGGACAACTATCTCGGCGTCACCTTCGATCTTTCAAACGTCATCTTTATGACGACTGCGAATGTGCTGGACACAATCCAGCCTGCGCTAAGAGATCGGATGGAGGTCATTCGTCTCGCAGGCTACACAGAGGAAGAGAAACGTGAAATAGCGCGGCGCCATCTGTTGCCAAAACAGATGGAAGAGAATGGCATCACAGCGAGGGAACTTAACCTCTCGGGCACGGCCGTGACAGCGATTATCCAGCGCTACACACAGGAGGCCGGTCTGCGCCAGCTCGAACGTGAGATTGGCCGAATTTGTCGCAAAGTCGCGCGCCGGATTGCCGAAGGGCACAAAGGCTCGGTCAGAGTGTCTTTGAAGAACCTGCATGAGTTCCTGGGCGCGCCGAAGATTATTCCTGAAGAAGTCTTGAAGAAGGATCAGATTGGCGTGTCCACCGGACTGGCCTGGACCGCTGTGGGCGGTGACGTTCTTTTCATCGAGGCGTTACGCATGAAAGGAAAAGGAAACTTGGTCCTCACCGGCCAATTGGGGGATGTCATGAGGGAATCTGCCCAAGCCGCGTACTCCTACGCCAAGTCTCGCGCCAAAGAATTGGAGATTGACGAAGAGGATTTCAACCGGTATGACCTTCATATTCATATTCCCGAAGGCGCCATTCCGAAGGACGGGCCCTCTGCGGGTATTACGCTGGCCACCGCAATGGTGTCGGCTTTAGCGCTGCGGCCGGTGCGAAAAGACGTGGCTATGACCGGAGAAATCACGCTTCGCGGGAATGTCTTGCCGGTCGGGGGTGTAAAGGAGAAGGTCCTGGCCGCGCGCCGGGCCAGGGTCTCAACTATCATCCTGCCGACGCTAAATCGGCGCGATTTGGACGACGTACCGAAGGAGCCCTTCAAAGACATTCGTTTTGTGTTTGTCGATAATATGCGGCAGGTATTTCGCGAGGCCCTGAAAGAAAGACTCGTTCCGCCGGTATCCACCGGTCCACGACCCCAACGGTTACCGCAAGCGGCATCGGGCCGACCGGCCTGAAATAATGCGCTCAAAATGCGACTATGAGCTTCGTCTGAGAGTGCAACCGGTCGGGCCGTTTCTGAATCTTAAGTGGGCAGTTTGAAAAACAATTGCCAGCGCGACCTTACCGACTGGTCCCGTAACGATAAACGCAACCCCCGATATTCATGAAACGTATTTCGAGTCTGACCCGGACTCAATGAGGATGAGAATTACCGTGAAGAGTATTAGAAACCCAGGATTGATAAGCTTTGCAGCCGTAGCCTTAACGCTTGCCCTTTCCGCGGTCTCCTTTGGTCAGGCCAACACCGCGAATTCTTCCTCAATCGAGATCAAGAATTTTGGACAGATGGACGATCGCTTTTATCGCGGGGCCCAGCCGAAAGAAAAGGATTATGCGTCACTGGCGGCTTTGGGAATCCACACTGTCGTTGACCTTCGCGACGATGCCACTTCTTACGAGCGTGCCGCGGTTGAGGCAGCCGGTATGCGCTACGTGAATATTCCCATGGATGATAAATCCTATCCGAAGGATGAGCAGATACAAGCGTTCTTGAAGTTGATTGATGATCCCGGCACGGGCAAGTTTTTCGTGCATTGCGCGGGCGGTCGACACAGGACCGGCGTGATGGGAGCCGTCTACCGGTTCAACCACGACCACTGGAATTTCGATCAAGCTTATGCAGAAATGAAAAAGTATGATTTTTATACCAGTTGGGGCCATGGGCCGTTGAAGAAGTATGTCGAGGACTACTGGACTCACCTGCAATCATCAAAGTCGGAGACCATTTCCGCGGAAGACCGTTAACTTTACCCAACTCACAATGGAAAGGCCGCGCGTTTTCGAAACACGCGGTCTTTGTTTTTTCAGCGAGACTGAATGACTATTGATAAAGGTACGAGGAACTCTTCTTTTGCTCCCATTCAATGCTGGTAATGTTGCCGCCGTCCAGAGACAGGATTTCCTCGCTAAGACTGTCCGTAGTCGCTAAAGGGCTAAGGTCAACCGCGTTAACAACAGTACCGGCCTGATTCTCATCGCTGCGGGCAACTGCCCTCAACTCTGAGGTAAACCCATGACTACTGAATACCTTCTTCAATGCACTTTGCGTGGCCTCGACGTCTTTTGTCTCGACCTTTAAGGCCATTAAGCGAAAGACCTGCCGCGCCTCAAAGGTCTCCAAAATCCAGAGTACCAGCAGAGCGAAGACGCACAAGATCAGCGCCAAATCCGGCCGCCCTACTCCGGTCGCCAAGCCAAGGGCCAGACTGATCAGTAAAACAGAGATCTCTTTCGGATCGCGAATATTTGTGCGGAATCGGACCAGTGATACTGCCGCGAATATACCAAACGCGCGGGCGGCATTGTCACCGACGATCATCATTAGTGCCGAGGCCACAATCGCCAGAAGAATTTGTGTCTGGGCGACGTATGGGTTTCGCCGTAAGCCAAATGATCTCTTTCGCGGCCGGAACGCCAGGGCCGCGCCAAGGGCCGCCGCCAGCATCAAGCGCAGCGCAATACGCACGACCGTAGTGGCCCAGCTCTCGCTGGCTGAGGTTGTTTCAGCGCTCCTCGACTCAAAGAGTTTGCCGGCGAAAGATTGATTCTCGTTGCCGGAAGTTCTGGGTGGCTCGCGCACGGGTTCTTCGATTGTCGGGCGGGTGCCGGAAGGCTCGGCGGCAGGGACGGGAACACTGCGCGTCTGAGCCGGTTCATTGGCCGTTCCGCGCAGCAGTGCATAGACCAGGAGCGCGCTGGCGATGAGTACAACGACAAAAACAACCGTCAACCTGAGTGTTTGATTCTTCAAGTCCAATTTCATACGGGACACCACGGTTCAAGCATCGTTAACCCGGAAGGTTCATGAGTTGCGCGATTCGGCGCTTCATAGCTTGCGTGTACTCGTCGATCTCTTGAGGCGTGTAGTTAGCGGCGCGGAACGCGTCGCGAATCTGGTCATCGCTCAGGCGCGACAGCAAGTTTCCGATCCACCTGGCTTGCTCGACGGTAATGTCCTCAAACAGAGACTTGTTCTTGCCGCCGTAGTTGAAATCAACTCGACCGTTCTTGACACCTTCTACAAATTTCGCTTTGACGAAGTCTTCAGGCTTGTTGCGGCTCCGGCTAATCACTCCCCCGGTCTTACCAAGTGATCCGCCAAGGTCGCTGATGATGTAATGGAGCCTGGTGGCGCCGTCGTTAGCGTGCACCACAAGGATCTTGTTGTTTTCATCTTTGATGTCCCAGTTATTAATCAGCAACATCATTACTTTCAAACCCTGAAACTCATCTTTGCCGACGAAAGGATTGTCATTCCACTTCCAGATCTCGGTGCGTTTTACATCGGCCGGACGAGCTTCGAACCTGACATTTTCGAGGGTGCCTTTGCCTTTGATTTCAACTCGCGGGGCCAAATAAGCGATCTCCGTCACATAACCCACTGCCCATAACAGCCGGTTCGCGGCAGTATCCGATTGTGCCTCTTTCCCGACCTTTGCTACCCAGCGGCGACCCGCGCCGTCGCGAACTTCGTATTTCGTGGACCACCCACCGGGTTTGTCCTTGACGAAAACGACGTTGCTCAGATCTGGTTTCATTGCTTCGCTTCCTGCGCCCAGATACAGATCGCGTGATGCGATATCCGTGGGTTCTTCCCAAAGAACGGGCGTCCCGGCGGGAACCTTTTTCTTTTGTGCTGTCAGAACCTGTGGGGTGCTGAGAATTGAAACGAGGAGGACGATGCCGGTTAGTCTATTTGGACGAAACATGGTTGGTCTCCGAACTGGTTCAATTCAGCCGCAGGGCTTACGATGAAACGCGAGCGCGAGGCAGGAACTTCAGGGCTCGAGTTCGTCGCCACGCATGAAGTAGCTCTGGGCCTCAAACCTTTCCTGGCCTTGCGAGTGGAGCGGGGCATAACTGCCGTCCGGCTGCAGTGCTCGGGCCTTAATATTATCGCCCAGATAAGCTGCGAGGAGGGTCTCTCTTAGAAACCGTTTCGACTCGGCGTCAACGACCGGAGTAACAACCTCTATCCGGTGCTTGAGGTTTCGAGACATCCAATCGGCGCTGCCGATGTAGACTTCCTGATCGCCACCGTTCTCCAGGGAGAGAACGCGGCTGTGCTCGAGAAATCGGCCTACCACACTACGCACTTTTATATTTTCTGACAATCCCTCGATACCTGGTCGCAGCATGCAAATACCCCTAACGATCAAGTTGATTGGGACGCCTGCCTGAGAAACCTGATAGAGCTTGTCGATGATCGCAGGATCGGCGAGGCGATTGAGTTTTGCCACGATGCCCGCGGGGCGGCCAGCTCGTTTATGTTCGATTTCCCGATCGAACAAGGCATTGAGCTTCTCGCGCAAGTTAACCGGGGCGACGAACAGCTTACGATATTCCGTTTGGCGGGATGAACCAGTGAGGAAATTAAACAATTCAGTAGCGTCCCTACCCGTCTCTTCATCTGCCGTGAACAGACCGAGGTCGGTATAAGTGCAGGACGTTGTCGGATTGTAATTGCCGGACGCAATGTGCACGTAACGCTTGAGCGAATCGCCCTCGCGCCTGACGACAAGGGTGAGTTTGCCGTGGGTTTTGAGTCCCAGTACGCCATATACAACGTGGACGCCCGCCTCGTCGAGTTTTCGCGCCCATTCAATATTGTGCTCTTCATCGAAGCGGGCCTTTAGTTCGATCAGCGCCGTGACCTGCTTTCCCTTCTCGCTGGCGCGAATGAGTGCGGGCGGAATCGGCGAATCAGGACCGGTCCTGTAGAGACAGATCTTGATAGCCAGCACGTCCTCGTCTTCGACTGCTTCGTCGATGAATTGAGTCACGCAATCATACGAATCGTAGGGGTGATGCAGCAGACGCTCGCGCTGCTGAATGCTCTCAAAGATGGAACTGCGCGAGCTGAACCACTCGGGAACATTTGGTTGAAAAGGTGCGTCCTTCAGATCTGGTCTATCCAACTCGTACAGAGACATAAAGTCCTGGAGTTGCAATGGGCCTTCGACCAGGTATACGTCGTCGCGCTCGAGCGCCAGCGACTCTGACAAGTATTCGATCATCTCTTGCGGCATCCCCGCAGATATTTCCAGTCGTACCGGCGCGCCAAAACGGCGCTGTCGTAATTCCCTTTGCAGATGATGCAGTAGATCCTCAGCTTCCTCTTCACGGATTTCGATGTCCGCATCGCGAGTAACACGAAAACGGTGACAAGATCCGGGAGTCATTCCCGGGAATAGCGATTGAATGTTTGCCTCGATTACGTCCTCCAACAGGATGAACTTGGAATTTGAAAATCCCACCGGCACAAGTCTGGGCACTGCCGATGGAACCTTGATCCGCACAAACCTGGAGTCGAGCTTCGATTTCGGTAAATCCGGAGATGGCTCATCGGGAACATCCACCATTAGAGCAATGTTCACGCTGAGAGGCGAGATATAAGGAAATGGGTGACTCGGGTCGACTGCCAGGGGAGTCAATAGCGGAAATACTTTTTCGTCAAAGTATTTTTTCAAGCCGTTTTTCTCATGCGTCGTAAGCGTCTCGTAAGTGACGACCGAAATACCCACGCGGTTGAGTCTTGGCAGAACGTCTTTAGCCAAACACTGCATTTGCAGGTCAACCAGCGGCAGAAGTCTTTGACGGATCTCTCTGAGTTGTTGCTCGGGCGTCATGCCATCCGGGGACAACTCAGTAACGTTTTCCTCAAACTCCTCTTTGAGGCCGGACACGCGAATCATGAAGAACTCATCGATATTGGCGGCAAAGATCGAAAGAAACTTTAGCCGTTCAAGCAGCGGATTCGTTTCGTCGAGAGCTTCTTCCAGGACTCGTCGATGAAATTCCAGCAAGCTTAGCTCGCGGTTGAACAGTGTGCTTGAGCCGCTCGAGTAGCGCGACACGCTAGTTAACCGCTCCCGAGGAAACTCACGCACCTCAGCTTCTCTTTTGGCGACAGTTGACATAGTTAGATTTTCTGAGCTTAACCCCCGCTTTTTAAGATAGAAACAGAAACACCGCGGGGAGACGTGCTCAAGCAGAAGTGGCAATCAGTGTTCCAGACTCAGGTGAGAAGTAGACCGTACGCAAGTCGTTGTGCGATAGATAACTCTTGACGGTTTTGCCACAAAAAGCAGACAGATGTGTATGGAATCGATGCTGAAGACACTCAACAAAAGCTCAGTTCTTCCTCATTTCTGCAACTAAGAGCAAGTCTGTGGCGTTGAATCACCCGAGGCGGTTATTTCGCCTCACTTTCAGACCGAGACGCAACCCGGGTGTTCCCGCTGTGCATCTGTACTTCTGCCAGGTGGGTGGTGCCGTTTCAGTGGAAAAGTTAACCGTTTCGGCGTCTCATTTAAGTAGTATTGTTTGACACCCTAAAAATCCGTGTGATAACCTCCGGTGTGCTTTTGGCCCCTCGGCGGTCGTGGTGTCCAACTCATAGAGGGGCCTTCAGATAACCTCGCGATTGCAATATCCGGCATGCGACTTCTTCAAAGTCCAATGCTACGGCTCTCGCTATAAGTTTTATAAGGAGAACGATCATTAATGTCCGCGAGCTTCCCTCGTTTGATGACCCATGCGGCTCTACTAACGGTTTTCATTGCCCCTGCGATCAGTTTTGGACAGATTCCCGCAGCCTCGTCGGCGCGTGATATTCCTTCTGCGGTTCAGCAGTCCGAAGAGAGGGTTGGCAGAATCATCGCTCAGGCTGAAGAC
Source organism: Pyrinomonadaceae bacterium (assembly GCA_035644135.1). GTDB lineage: Bacteria > Acidobacteriota > Blastocatellia > Pyrinomonadales > Pyrinomonadaceae > PSRF01. The sequence continues at coordinate 46,674 of DASQPD010000095.1, read as the reverse complement.
CACTTCCGCAAGGGCAAGCTGAATCTCGAGGATAACAAGCGGGAGCAAGCACGCGATGAATTCGACAAAGCCGTCGACTCGATCCTTGAGTCCGGTTTTGATGTACGCGCCAGCCAAAAACTTCAAACTTATTATCTTGAATTGGTAGAGCGAATCTATCGCGAAGAAGTTCCTTCGCAACAGAGCGCACCCCAACTGAATTCAACCAGTCTGGTAGCACAGAATGTGCAGACGCCTGCCGCTCCTGCGCAAATCGGATTTCGCGAACAGAAATTTGAGCCGTCTCCACTGGATGAGCTGAGCAAGCTGGTCCTGACACCTGAAGAACAGAACGTTTCAGACGCCGATGTCATTGCGCTCGAACAAGCGAAGCACAATGTTAATTTTTCTTTCACGATCAATCCGCTGATCCAACAGTACATCAATTACTACCAGGGGCGTGGTCGTTCGACGATGGAATCGGGCCTGCGTCGCTCGGGCCAGTACATGAAACTGGCGCGTCAAATCTTCGCTGAAGAGGGTGTGCCGGTCGATATTACCTGGTTGGGCCAGGTAGAAAGCGCCTGGCGACCGAAGGCCGTCTCATGGGCGGCAGCTTCTGGCCTGTGGCAATTTGTTCCGGGCACCGGGCGGCAGTATCAATTGCGGCAAACAGCCTGGATCGACGAGCGCAATAGTTTTGAACAAGCTACGCGTGCTTCGGCCCGCTATCTCAAGGACCTGGCGAGTCACTACAACGGGAATTGGGAACTTGCGATGGCTGCCTACAACACCGGGGCAGCGAATGTTGACCGCGCCATTTCCCGGACTGGAACGGCAAGCTTTTGGTCCATCTATCCTTTTATTTATCAGGAGACTCGCAACTACGTACCGAACATTTTGGCGGTGATCCTGATTGCCAAGAACCCCGAGAAGTATGGTTTCAAGGGAATCAAGCCGGATTCGGCGATGGCTTATGATCGGGTCCAGGTTACTACCGCTACCAGTTTGCAGTTAGTTGCCGATGCTACGGACACGAGCATCGATCACATTCGCAGCCTGAACCCCGAACTCAAGCGGGATATCACACCGCGCGCGGAAGCCTATAATCTGCGCGTGCCGGGAGGCCGATCAAAACAGTTGGTGGCGATTCTTAAGCGCATCCCCGGCGATCGACGCGAGACGGCGCGGGTAATCTCGGTGGCTCCGGGTGAAGATCTTCAGAACGTAGCAAATCGAACCGGATTCAGTGCGGCTCAACTACAGGCTATGAATGGCGGCGTGGATTTCAAGTCGGCCGGCAAGCTTATTATTCCCAGCAGCAACGTGCGGCTGACAAGCTGGCGGCGAGCAAAGCCGGGAACAGAGCCTGAAGCAGCTGCGACCCTCTCGAAGATCAAAGCTCGCAAAGGCGACACGATTGCCAAGATCGCGTTGGCTCGCAAACTCGATGTGAATGAAGTCGCGCGCCTGAATGGCATCCCGGCAGACGCCGAACTGCAAAACGGTCAGGAGATCAAGTTACCGGCGACCGCGGGTGCGGCTCCTTCACGTCGTAGATAGTTCGAGAGAGTTAGCGCACCGCTCACGCTGTCAAGACTTAGAAAGCGCGATTCGAAGGTTTCGGAGCGCGTTTGCTTTTTTGAGCCCAACTCAAACCGGCTGCCAGTTTTCCATCTTTAGGCCACTGATAAAAACGGCATCTGGTAGTCCGCAAAACGTCCTGATCCTCGTTTGTGTAAACAAAACCATTGACAGCCGTTTTGATTTGCCATAAAAGAGCCCTGTTTCCTCAACCTGAACTACTGATGCGTTCATCTTTTTAGACCGATCAAATCAGGCCCCGCTCACCATCAGACAAAAGGGGTTCCTGATAACTGCACAACAGCCTTCGTCGAGATTCCCTGGGAAACGTTGTGTGGCTCATTGGTTTTTTGATTGTGCCGCGGAGAATCCCCAATGTCGTCAACATCAGCGCCGCCAAATGTGATGGAGCAGTTTCGGCTGGCTCTGGACCTCTTGACTCATGGCCGGCAAATGCATCCGACTGTTCTTGAGGAGTCTTTATACTCGGGCGAACTCGAGACCGCGGCTGTTCCTCACCTCGCGAAGGCGATTGCAACAACACATTTTGCTGAAGTCGGCGAGAATCTTGTTGGACTGGGAATCGGAGTAAAAAATGAAGCCGGCAATCCCGATGATGCTTTATGTCTCAAATTCTATGTTAAGGAAAAGTTCACTCGAAACCAGAGTCTACCGATGGTTCCTTCACGGCTGGAACTGCCCGGGGTGGGCACTCTTCTCACCGACGTGGAAGAGATCGGGGCCATTGAGTTGGACATGCTAAACACAAGATCGCGGCCCGCGCCTGGTGGCTACAGCATCGGACACGAGTCGCTAAAGGGCGGCAGTATCGGGTGCCTTGTAGTTGATCCAGCGCAACCGGAACAGGTCTTTGTGTTGAGCAACAGCCATATTCTGGCAAATAGTGGTCTTGGCAGCCCTGGCGACCCTATCAGACAACCGAGTTCGGGCGATGGTGGCTCGAGCATGGATGAGGTAGCCAGGCTGGTTAGGTGGGTGCCCTTTGATTTTTCTCAGCAGTTTGTAAACAAAGTTGATGCTGCGATCGCCGGACCCGTTACTAACGCTGATTTTCAGGCAGAGATAGCTATCCTCAACCTGATTCCGGCTGGTGTTCAACCAAACATCTCAATCGGGACGAAGGTGCAAAAGGTCGGCAGAACCTCGGGTCATACCAGCGGTACCGTCAAAGACGTTAACTTTAGACCCGAGATCCCTTATCCTACGGCTGGAGGTATCATCGGGAAAGCAAGGTTTTTGGACCAGGTGCTTTGTACTCGCTATTCGGACCATGGTGATTCAGGCGCGATCGTGTTGGATGAAGCAGGTTGGGCGGTTGGTCTTCATTTTGGAGGCACAGTCCATAAGATCGCCTTTTGGCGCTCGACCTCATTTTTCTCGCCCATCCCAGTCGTGCTCGAAAAACTTGGTGTAGATCTGGTCACGACTAGTTTTTGAAATGGAGAATTGATTGTGGTGTGGGGTCAAAAGGGACAGGAAGAAACGATTGTCAAGAAGGCACTGGATGAGTACGGTCAGCAGCTTATGAAATACCCAAATGTCATAGGGTTAGGGCTTGGACGGGCAAGAAAGAACCCCAATGGGGGTGAACTCTATGTGATCAAAGTTTACGTGAGCAAAAAACCGTCAATCTTCCAGCGTCATATTCCGTCAAACATAAAGTTGTCCCTCTCAACTGATCCGCGCCAGGTTGTTTCAGTGCCGACTGAAATCGAAGAAGTTGGCCAGATAGAGCTGGAAACATGATTCGCTCGCCTAAGCGCGAGAACAGGAGTCCTCATGAACGATTTCATAGTCTTCCTCTGGATTGTTGCCGGTGTCTTGTTGAGCGTGATTGTCCCGGTAGCAGTTAGGACCTTGCGTCCGAAAACGGAGACCGAGGGACTGGCGGACAACTCATTCTTCAGCACTCTCAAGCCGTATCTCAAGTACGGTTTCGCTTCAATCGTCGTCGGTTTTCTCACACTTGTAGTGGTGAAATACACTGGCGGACAATTCTCATCGTGGCCGCAGGCGTTGATGGCCGGCTACCTCTGGGATTCGACAGTTCAAAAGATCAAACAGGGCCTTGAATAGAATTAGCAAGAAAATTGTACGCAGTTGATCCGGCAGACGTCGGGTCCTTCTAAACTTCACTTTTGGGGGCTTCCTCACATGCTCTTCCGCACACTCTCTGCCGCCGTCTATGGGATCGATGCTGACCTGGTTGATATCGAGGTGGATCTAACACCGGCGCGCGGTGAATCGGATAATCCATCAACCGTCACCATCGTTGGTTTGCCTGATGCTGCCGTGCGCGAATCGCGCGAGCGCATTCGCGCAGCCATCCAAAACTGCTCCTTCTTTTTTCCGTTCCAAAGGGTGACCATCAATCTCGCGCCCGCCGATGTGCGCAAGGAGGGGGCCAGTTTCGACCTGCCGATAGCGTTGGGGATACTCGGCGCGAACGGCGACCTGGCGGAAGAGAACAACCTCATTCATTTGCTCTGTGTTGGCGAACTGTCGCTTGACGGTCGGGTGCGCCCGATTAAGGGAGCTTTACCCATCGCAATTCTCGCGCGCGAGGTCCTGGTCAAACATCTGATCCTTCCCGACGAGAACGCCAAAGAGGCTGCCGTGGTGTCTGGCGTAAATGTCTATCCGGTTTCGGATCTGCGGGGCGCGGTGCAATTGATTGCTGACCTGCGTTCTGAGAATCCTCCTGCACCGCTGAAAGTTGATCCGGACGAAATCCTAAACCGTCCCGAACACTACAACATCGATTTTCGCGAAGTGCGAGGTCAACTCTCCGCCAAACGTGCATTAGAAATCGCCAGCGCCGGTTCGCATAACATTCTGCTGATTGGACCACCGGGTTCGGGCAAGACCATGCTGGCCAAACGTCTGCCGACCATCATGCCGCCACTCGAGTTTGAGGCGGCGCTCGAGTTAACGAAGATCCACTCAGTGGCCGGTCTTACCGGACGAGCCGGGCTGGTTACGGAGCGGCCATTTCGCTCGCCGCATCACACGATCAGCGATGCGGGCTTGATCGGTGGGGGCGCCGTCCCGCGGCCTGGCGAAGTCTCTCTGGCGCATCAGGGAGTCTTATTTCTCGATGAGTTGCCTGAGTTTGACCGCAGCGTTCTGGAAGTTCTGCGTCAGCCGCTCGAAGATCAAAAGGTCACCATCAGTCGCGCTTCAATGTCTTTGACGTTTCCGGCGTCGTTTATGCTGGCGGCGGCGATGAATCCGTGTCCGTGTGGGTTCCATTAGAGATGAATTGTAAACCTGTTATCTCGTAATTCGCGCAGATTATCTTGGGCATGAGGCTTGTGAGAAGCCGCCGCTTCTGCTCGCGATTCAGGAGATCAAATTCCACGAACGGCGAAAACATTTCCGCCAGTGTCGCTGGTTGGATACTTATATTAGAAGACCCTTGTGAAAGTAGCCGCGCGACCGTTTGCTTCTCTCGTTCAATTGTCGCCAATCGTAGATTCCGCTCAGTAGCATTGATCACGCCCTCAAAGTAAGCGTCAAGAATCCGCTTGCGCTTGTTGCTGAGAGTATCTAATTGCCGTGTCAGTGCTTCCACGTTAACCCTTGGGCGCTTTTCCTCTGCTGATGCAACGATACGCCGAAGGAAGTCGAGATTGGTCAATTCTGAGGCAAAGAGCCGATCAAGTCGTGGCTCTAGGCGATCGCGCCGCATGTAATGCGCGTCGTTACAGCGATCGCTGCAAACATAGTAATCGTCGCGCCGATATTTCGTGTACACAGGAGAGCCACAGGTGCAAGTAATGAAACCGTGGTATGTGAAGCGCCGCGGAATGTCTTTTAAGCGCCAGTGACGATCTTTCTTTGCCTGCATCAGTTCCTGGACGCGGGCAAACTCGGCTTCGCTGATCAAACCTTCGTCAATGACCTTCACTCTGATCACGTCCCCAGGTGCTCGCATGATCTTTCGTCTGTCACCTTGGCGACCGTTCGCTTTCGCAATCTTCGCCCCAGGGGAGGGATCGCGGCGCTTATCAATCACGCGCAATCCAAAGTAGATCGGATTACGCAGCATCACCCTAAGTGAGTAGGGATCAATTCCCACCTTGCGGCCGATGGTGGCATAGGAGATCTCGCCGCTGAGAAACAGTCTGAATGCTTCTCTGATACGCTCCGCATCGGCGGTGTAAGACCATTTACCATTGCTGTAATCGACGCCAAATGGAAGACAGTTTCGAGACTGAGAGAAACCTCCTTGCCGCCGTTTAGTTTCTTTACTGCGCCACATTCGTTTTACAATTTCCGTCCGCTCAATCCCACTCATCACCGCTCGGAGCGTTCCAACCAAACGACCATCAGGAGAACCAAAATTGATCGGACCCTCGGGGAGATAAAGTAAAGTCTCCGTATCAACAAACGCCTGGAGCATCGCATAGTCGCCGAAGTTTTCCGGGCGCATCAGTCGGCTAAACTCGCGGCAGATAACGCCGTGAATATCAGGATCAGCCATCAGCTTGAGCATCTCCTGAATTTCGGGAGCCAGCAGCACTTGAGCGCCCGAAACATCCGCGAGGGCGACGCTGTGAGCGATAGTCAAACCATACTGCGCCGCGGTCTGCCGGTTGATCGCTCTTTGAGTAGGAATTGACGACTTATCGTCGGCTGCCTGCCCGGCCGTTGATACCCTGATCAATTCGATGCACCGCTTCATTGCCGCAAAGCTCCCTGATTAGCTGTTCCGCAGTTTCAAGTTCGCGCGTAAAGATTGCATTCCGCAGTCGCAGCAGCAATTCTTTACGCTCACGTGCGATCGCCAGCGCGCTTTCAACCAAGCTCGGATTATTTATCAGTTTTAAGTCAGCACTCATAGCTTGCACTTGTTTTATTTCGGAATGCTGCCTGGTTCTTTTTCGTGTCCTTCAATTGATGGGCAGCCGCTCATTACAGGCAATCTTTTTCGGAGACGGCCACCGAATTGCACTCCCACTATCATTGGAATGTTCGGACCCAACGAAGAATTGCCCATAGTTGTCTGCCTCACTTGACTCGGTATCGCTCAAGCGACTCTCCTGCGACGCTGACGGTCGATGCACGCCTCGATAGCCTCTATCGTGTTAGGACAGTTCGGCGGGATAATGATCTCGTCTCTCAATCTGTCATCGAATTCCAAGATTGCTCTCACAATTGTCAGTTAGCAACCTTCGCTGCTCGGTCGTGATCACTCCCCGCGGCGAGCGCCGGCGAATCCGGTCGCCTTCAATCTTGAAGACCACTCCTGGCGCTCTCATACAGCTCAAGACCTCCGAAATTGGATCCGGCATCGAGATAGCCCTCCTCCCATTTAACCTCTGTTTTGACGACATTAACGACCGAAGCTCCTTCCGCCTCAGTCTCGTCTGGCCTTTTGTCGTTTTTGTCGTAAGAGGGTGCGGTAATTCTTTGCGTGGCAAGCCAGCGTTCGACTGATCGCCCTGGAGTCGGATCTTTCCGACTACGAGCCAAGCCGTTCTCAGCCAGATACGCTAATGCCAAGCCAACTCGGTCAGAACTGGCATTGCGCCCCAACAGGTCGCGGATCTGTGTCCGACTCAATCCCTCGCAGTCAGCCTCACGCAGCGCGATAAGCAGGTCATCAGCTAACGGGTCGCCCGTGCGCTGGCCGAAAATGTAGCTGGCAGAGTCTTCGGAGTATTGCCAGAGCGTGTGGGCTGCCTCTAGGTGGTTACGCCGAACGACGGAGGAGCAGTCGAGTAGCGCGAATAGGCAGGCGAGGCGCAGGGTGTAGGGCGATGCTCTTTGGGTCACTTTTGCTAGTAGCCCCCGCCGACCTGTCTCCAGTTGCTCGTATATCCGATCCCATAAACTCCAAGCTTCATTATCAAGGCTCATTTCCTCCACGGTGCGAGAAAACTCAAGAGCGGACTTCAGGTGCAGGACAGTTCTGTTTTTGTCTAGGCTTGATAGTGACCCACCGCGAGGGAGAAACTTGGTGCGCTGTACGCAGCCCCACAGGAAGCGATTACAAAAGCCGTTGAAGGACTCTACCTCACTAAGAACGAGTTGTAGTTCATGGCGGGTAATGTGACCGATGATTGATACATGAGAGTCAGTGGTGCGAATTGGCGAGTTCTTTACTAAGCTCCTCGCAGTACCCCCATCCCAGAGATTGCGGATCATCGTGCTCAGGGTGTTGCCCTCACGGCCCTGCATCCTCAGCGGAGCAGCAAGTTCGCCCTCAAAAGCGAGCAGTCGCTTATCACTTACGCCTTCATCCACAATTTCGAGACGCTCAGTTCCTTTTTTATCTCGTTTGATCCTTTCGACTCGATCACGAACGTGGTAAAGCAGGCCTTCACCGCTAGAAAGACCGCCGGTAAGGCAATCACGTGCCCACTGTTCATCTACTGCCTGGAAGTAACGACGAACGTGTCCCCACGACGTACCCTTACGGCCTGTGCCAGTTTCACCGACAAGCGCGATGAATAGATTCAGGTAGTGTCTGTCAGCTTCCACAGTAAAGTGGGGTCCATGGCCAATGACGTTGCCGAAGGCACACAGGAATTGAAGTAACAAGGCTGCGGGATCAGCTTCGGTTTGGGGCTCCGTTGCTCTCACAAAATCGCCCGCAATGCCATAAAGTGCCTTTGAGTCAAGTAAAGGCCAGGGCGCTTGTTGCTTTACGACGACATCTACGACGGAAACGACCGAAGCATCACCAGGCCCTTGGTAACCCTGAGATGCTGTGGGATTGTCGTCTCCATTGCAACTCTCGATATTGTCTGTCGACTCGGGTCGTTGAGGCAATCCAAGTGCTAGGCGAATAACATCGGTTGTGCAGTTGCTGTGACAACCGTATGCGCCTTCAGGCGAAACGTATAGCGCCTTTCCGTCTGCGCTTCCGTGGCAGACTCCGGGCGCCTGCGTCCACCCCTTCCGATTTGTGCGGGCGCCTGCGGAAGCCCGGATACGTTTTGCAACCTCAGCGTGTAAGACGTCCCAAGACTCGAAGGCAACGCTACTTGGTGCATACGCTGTTTCAGTGGTTTTTGGTGGTGGTATTGGAGGGAATGCCGTCCGCATCTCTGCGAGCGTGTAGCGGCGCTCCGGCTGAAAGGTGTGAAGCTGAATCCGCTTGAACTCAAGCCCGTTCCCGTTGAGGCGAACGTGATTGAAGAACGGCAATCGCATTACTCGCGACGGGTTCTTGATCTTCTCGTCACTTTTAAAGAAGTCGATTAAACGTTCCTGTACGTCGTACCACTCCTCAGCGCTGCAGGAGCCTGCAACTCCCCAATATGCATGAACGCTCTTGTGAGTCTCAATTCTAACCGCCGGCTGGATAGGTGCGCTGTCCAAACGGGCGTGTTGGTCCGCTATGGAACGGCTGTCGTCTTCTGCAAACCATGCGTTAAATCGCATGATGTCATCGTCGCAATCGCCGCCACCATTCACGACAAAGTACATGCCGCGGGTTTTGTTCGCTTCCCGGAGGCGCGTCTGTAGGTCACGGTCACGTGTAAGCTCTGAACGGCTCGTGACAAACTTCAGCGCGCAGTTGTTTGGCGCGTCCCGTGCTTGCTTCGGCTTGAACGCACGAAGGTGAACAGGCTCATTTTCGTCTGGGAAAAACGCCGCAAGAAAGTCGGAGATCGTCATCGCTCAATACCTCCGCCCGCCATCGCCATGAAGGCTGTCCGTTGCTTTGAACTCCGATAAACAAACGCCGCACAGATAATGACGAGTCGGTTCGCCATTGGTATTTGCTAGGACTGCACTCAAGGAGCCTCGACGGGGAGCGCGCCGACAGCAGTGATTGCAGGTGATCATTCGCCGTCGTCTAACTGGATGCCGGCCCCGCTTGAGATTGGAGGGCAGTTGTAAGGACCGTCCAGCCCCTCGCTCCCCTCCATTTCCTCGACCCTGCTTTGTGGTAGGTTTCATCAAGGTGATATTTCAAGGACGCCCGCTTGGGCTTCGATTCGAAAAGAGGAAGTACCAGGGCAATCGCTCCCAGCAGCCGGGGTGAAGCGTGGTGCTTCATGTTCCCCACGTGCGCGCTCCTCTTACAAAAAGCAAAAATCCCAAAAGTGCCGGGCTGAGTGGCAACTTTCAGGACTTTGCTGATTGCGTCTGATGTCTTCCTGACGCTAACTCTGCTTAATCTGGTTCAAGTCTCAGCCCGGTTTGCGCCAGCAACGACAATCAACTCCGAGTCAATTGTCCTACCACCGCTATGCGCTTAAATGCAATTTAGCAGTTGCTACAGCGTGTTCAAGAGACAATTGGCTGAAAGTTTGAAGGTGAATTGTCCGGACTAACTCAGAATTAACTTGAGGCCGATCAGTGAGGTGGCCTAATTGGGTTCTTTGCGCGCCCGACCGGCGCTGCCGATGCCTTTGACTTTAGTTTGGCGGGGGCCGTAGGAACGCTTTCGCAATTCTATGCCGATAAACTCTGCAGTCCGGTGGACATGTTTGCCAATAACGGCGGCTTCCTTCTCAATGACTTCCTGATCGATATCTGTATTCTTGATCCTTTTTTTGAGAAGCTCTCTCCTAGCAATCCGCTTATATCCCTCACACACTGGCAGTTGATACCGAACCAACCATTCGATGCCAGTCTCTAGGTCGTGCCCCTCATAGCGGCGCGGAGCTTTAATAAGGTTGTATTTTGATATAATCCGTTGTTTGCCTTCTTGCGCGTTCGCCAAGTAGTGCTTTAAGGCCGTTCGAAACCTACCCCGCAAACTCTTCGGTACTGAAACACCTGCGATCGTGCGCGCGGCGAGAGCCTTCTCGAACTCCTCCGAAACGAGAGCCACCCACACACCTTTTTCCTGATCGAGAAACCACCATCCCCGCGGTATTTCAAAAGAAAAATCCTTCCATCTAAATTTGAAAGGAGGAAGATCAGTGTAAGCTTCATGTCTCAGGGAGGCTCGCGACCGCTGTAAATCGATTTGTATCCAACTCAAAGCAGCATTCCATGAGAAGGCCAGATCCATGAAATTAAAGCCCACCTTTTCAAGCGTGACTTTCCTGCGCTCATCCGAGCACCGCTCGTCGAATACCCATCTACGAAGGACTCTAATAGCGTGATCGTAAAACCAATCTACGTTCAGGTTCTGGGCTCCGGCCCACGTCCGCAATTTGTCGCAGAGCAGCGTCGCTTCGCTCAACCTTTGTAGAGCGTGCCAATTTAAGAATATCTCTTCGATCTCCTTGTCTGAAATCTCCCGCAACGCCGATAACAAACCGCGCCACTCTGGGTGGCTGGACTTGTAGCCCGACGGAGACTGTTTTATCCGCTGGATCTCATGCTGGACGGCATCCGATTTCTTGAATAAAGTTTTTACCGACTCAAGGAAAGAGGGAAAGGCATCTCGAAAAAGGCTGATGACGGTTCGGGGTTTCAGGTCAGGGATCATTAATAATAGAATTACCCGGGCTGCCTGGGCGGAGTCTCGTGGCGCATCTGGCTTCTCATAGCGCCAATCGATAAATTGTCTGGGATTCAACTCTCTGGTCCCCCTAATTGAGGTGTCGCGAAGGACTTTCGGCCTGCATCGCTCAGGGTTCCTCATGCCGATCAGGCGCAAATAAGCGAGCCGACTCGCAGATTATAAGAGCTGGCAGGTAAAGTATTCAGCATCGATTGCAAGTGAGTTCAAGCTTAGGAGCAGCAGACTCATAATCCGAAAGAGGCTCCAACACCCAGTTGCACTGAATGATATGAAGGGACAAAAGCAGCAAAAGTCTCATTGCTCTGTCACTCCATAACACTCCATCTATACAGGTGGTCGCTACAGTATTCGCTACACTTCAACCCCTCAGAAAATCGCACAAGTTGTTATCGAGAGTTGATAGGTCTGGGGCCCCCGTATTGTTACAGGCTGAGAAAGCTAAAGTATTTTATGCTTTCGAACTGCCATAAGCAGGTTGCATCGGTTGGACAGTGTATTACACATGGTTAAAAAGCCGGGACCGGAAATCTTGTGAGAAACGTGCAAACTTTGCGCCTTTCTCTCTCGCGCGTTTTTTTATTTTTTGCACGTCCCAATTTTCACGTACATCAACGCATTGCGCTCGCTACGTTTTCTTCCGCTCGATCGAAGGCGGCGGGGGGTCGAGGGCTCCCCTCCCCCTTCCCGCGCCACCAGGCAGAGCCGACGAAAAACCCCAGATCGACCGATGTTGTCCATTCCTTCCGTCACCCGCACGTACTCCTGAGTGTTGTCCTCGTGGATAGGCGCCAGCCGCTGCACTCTCTGCTCCGGCCAGATGCCGCGGACATACACCAGTTTGTCCCTCGGGCTGTACTCGATGAGCACGATCTTCGTTTGTAGCAGCAGACTCATAGGGGATAAAGCTTCTTACGTTTTTGCTAAGGAATATGGCGTGTGCTCACAGCTTTGCCCACACTTTCGCGAGCCCGAACACGAGACCGGCCAGTCCGAGACCGATGGCAAAGGCGCGCTTGCCAATGTAGCGGCAGGACGGGCAGAACCAGCGGCCGGTGCGATGTAGTAGTCGCGCGGGGGCGTAGCCACGCCGAAAGCCTGCGGGCGTCGGCACTAGATCCTCGCGACACCTCGGGTTAGCGCAGTTCTCACGATTTGCTAAGGAAAATGGCATACGCTCACCGGCGGGAGACCGCCTTTTCTTTTCTTTTTGTTTGCGCTCGTCTTATTTACACGTCAATCACGAGGAGTTGTGTGGACGATTGTAGCCAATTGGAGAAACCTGACTGCTGCCGGTCAGATTTCATGTTGGAAAAGCCTGGGCTAAAATCTCGTGAGAAACGTGCAAAGTTTGCGCCTTTCTCGCGCGCGCGTTTTTTATTTTTTTGTACGCTCCCATTTACACGTACATCAACGCGCAGACATTTTAGGCGAATCGTTATCCAGTACCCGACAAGAGCAACTACAAGAGGGGTGATTAGGTCTGCGACCAGCTTGGCAACCTCTAGGCTATTCCATACCTGCATCCGGTGGGTCTCCTCTGGGGGCCTAACCCAGAGAGCTAGGCGCTTGTAAAGACCACTCAATTACGTCCAGGGTTTTGCGTCGAATTGGTTCTTGCACGTTTCACTCCATCATTTGACTTCTATTCGATGAAAGACAAATGTTCCACGAGGACAAGGGAAGAGCCTTTTCATACGCAACTCCTAGAGCTATAAAACTTGCGAGGAAACACGGCCCTTGGCTGAGAATGCGGGCGCAGTTTATTTTCGAGCGAACCAGGGTGTCAATAAGACTGGACGGCATTGTCAGGTTAACCGCTAAAGGATACCCCAAGGTTCCCGAGGCATACTTCACCGGTGCGCAGCTCCATTTTTCGTTCTCATCGACACCGTTTCCCAACAGAAATCATTAGTCACTGCGTCTGGCTCTCCTTCCTAATGGTTGAAGAGTTTGGCATGAAGAGACTCCTATTCAGAAAAGGGAAGATGATGCAAGTCTGGCAGCTAGAGAGCGTCGTTCTAACAACGCGGCAAGGCTGCGAAGCGGGAAAAACTGCAGCAGCTCATGAATTCTTCGAATCGGCCCAACTGCACTATAGTTAAACGAGGACAGATTCAGCTGGTCTAATCATCCCCTAGAGAATCAGGGGCGAGCCGATAATACGTAACTGTACCTTAGGTCGTTGATTTTCAAGCGCGAGGACAAACGGTTTAGTATTAACTTGCCGATTCCTCAGTGCCAAAAGTGACGATACGTCCGGGACGAGGAAACAGAACACTAGGTTGGCCGCTTACCGTCCTTTGCCTCGGCGGGCGTTATGCCAGTTGGTTGAACATGCGTTGGGTCCCACCCAACTTTTACCTTTGCCTTCCAGTCCTTGTTCGCGATCGCCGCATCAATCGCGTCGCTTAACTTCTTAGGCAGGCCCCAACGTACACCGGTAGTGAGTCCCTGAGATTGAGCGGCGTCTGCGAGTCGCAAGAGATACTCGGATCCGATGTTGAGCGGATGGTCGTCGTCTAACATGTCAACCGCTAACGACTCTTTCGCGCCGTTCGAACCGGTGACGTTGTGAAATCCAAACTTTAATTTCGAGTGGCCAGTATTGAACGCTATCAATTGGTCCTGCGGGGACCTCCAAGCATCCTGAATACGGGGTCTCAGACCTTGGGATTCCAAGTCGGCCAAAACAGCTTTGATCTTCTTCGCAAAGGATGGCCACAGTTCCGTTACGCGATCGGCATTGCGTTGTTTTCGGCTTGCTTCGTTCATAGTGAATTAGTCTTCATGTTATTTACACGTAGCTCGTGATGCTAAGCCAAGTAAATCTTTAGCGGAGGAGGACCGGCACCGTCCACAGCCACTCAGCAGGGTACTTCTAAGTCAATCCACTTCACGCCTTTTGCGAAGTGTTCAGGTAATTGCTCGTCCCCACGGTCACTCCTGACGAAATGGATATCACGATTTGTAAGAGCCGTGAGCAGATCCGTCAGCGGAATATTGTTGCGGTAGTTTCCTGCGCCCTGCTGCGTAGAGATCATCGCGGGAATCCCGCGCGGAAGAATCTTTTCGACAAGCGTCTTCGAAGTGGCGTTGTGACTCCCGTGATGGCCTACTTTGAAGAAAGTGGCGCCGCGCAGCAGCGTGCGTGCTTCATCGTCGTCGAGAATCCGCTTCCACGTGCCCCACTCCGCATCGCCAGGCAGGAGCAAGCGCGCTTTGCCAATCTGGAGCATCAACACCAGACTGGTAGAGTTGATCATACCGTCAACTTTCTCCGCGGCAAACACGGCGTCGGCGCTTTTCGCCAAGTCGTCGATCCGCTCCAGCTCGTCCGGCTGTAGAGGAAAAAGTCCTTGCTCGGTATCGGGAACGCGCCAGTCCCCAGCAAATGGGGGTGATGTGGCGATCGCGTCCACGATCCCGGAGGCCGCCGCACCTCGCAGTGCAAGCGCTCGATAGGTTTCGCCATCGGCTTCGGGATCAAGCTCTTCGATCAGTTTAGGGTCGCGTGGCGGTCCAAGAACGTGGATCCGAACTCCTGGCAACACCGGACTCTCGAATGACTCAGGAAAAGTTTCGCTTTCCGGCAGAAAGCGCGGACGCGCCCGGTCGCGACGCGCGAAACCTTCGTGCAGACAGTCGAGCGCGCCGGCGTTACTCCATGCTTCGAAACCCGGCAGATTATCGATCCCTGCGTTCCACAACATAAACTCAAGGCTCTTACGGTTCTCTTCATCGAGGCCGAACGTCGGCACCGCCGCTGCGAGATTCATGGCAAATTGCTGCTGCTTCTTCCAAAGACGCATCGCCTTCTCGTTGCTCCGATCTTCCACCCACGGAAGCCATACCTCTCCCACTTCAAGCTTCTCCCAGCGATCGGAGTTGAACGCGTAAACGTGATCCTGATGACGGTGCGTGGCAATAACGACGTCTATTCGTGATTCACCTTTTATCGCCTTCACGTCCTCAAGGATCTGGTCCACTAGATCATTGCCGCCAAATTCGCCCTTACCTTGTGAGTGAAAGCCTGCATCGACGAGAACGGTGTGTTTACCAGGAAGCGTCAGCAAGAAACAGTCACCGAACCCGACGTTGTACATTCGAATCTGAACCTTATCGCTCATCGCCATCTCCTTTGGTCCATTGCCCGCGCAGAGAATGCCGCAGTAATGCGATTAGGTGGGCGCACATCCGAGGGCCAACCCGCATCGCTCATTTCGTCGAACGCGCCGACCCAGGCTTGCATTCCTGTTTTCCTCTCAGGGTGGAAAGGCTTTTTGATCAGATATCGAATGAAGCCATCGAAATTTGCGATCATTGTGACACCAGCACGGTACTTAAGACCGCCCAGATCCTCGCTTTCCATAGACTTGTCCGTTTGAACAAAGTGGGCGACCATCTCCACCAAGAGCTCGCCACTGGGTGCAATGCGGTGCACCGGATGAAATCCGCGCACGGCCACCTTGGAAGTTGGATCGAGCTTAAGGCGAGGGCGATTCGCCCTCGCCCAACCGGTTAGTTCTTTCCCAATGTAACGCAGGACTTCCTCTGGCTCGTCTTCTTCAGGAATGTCGGGAATCTGATCATTATCGTCGACCTCGTCTTCCGGACCCAACAACACGTCGTTCTGCTGCACGAGCCACTCCGTTGATTTCTCCAGCTTTTGAAGAGTGCGGCGCTTGCGCTCTGTTGTTGGCTGCGGTAGGTAGTTACGATCAAGTTGCTGCGCGCCAAAGCGAAGGAGCTTGCTTACCAGTTCAGCCAATTTCGCATCTGCCTGTGTTCCCGTTGTCTCCTCAGACTCCAGCAGCAGTGACTGCACTGCGAGTGAGCCAACCGACTCAGGGCGGATGCCTCGTTGACGAAACGCCTCGATCATGGCGGCCCGCAGACCCGTGTCGTCAGCTCGATTCAACTCGAAATCTGCCGTGATCATGGCCCTTAAAAAATCGCTAAACGTTGGATCGACCGGTGGCAAATAGTCCGTCGCACGAACACACATTGAGAGGACTGCCTGAGCTGTACGTACGCACTCGGAAGTCAGTCGATTAACAAAGTCTGGATGCAGCTCCCCTTCCGGCAATTCACCAGTACCACCGGTCGCGAGCCGAAACAGATCTCGGGTTCGCCGCCGGTAATTACTGACGAACCCCTCGTACACGGCAGAGACGAGTATCCAGCCGAGCGCGTGAGGCTCTTTGGTACGTGCGAACAGCGCCGGGTCAGGTTTTCCCGCGACGACGCGACGCAATGGACCACCCTTGCCCGCAGCAGAACCAAACTGGGCGCCGATGTCGAGCAAGCGATTGTTCGGATCTAGTAGATCGCCGCGCGACTCCCGAATTGCCGGGGCTACGACTTCCGGAAAAGTGAGGCGCTGAAACATGGCGACAAGATCAGCAAAAGCTTCATGCAGTGCGGGCACTTGCGGGTTCGTCGGCTCGTTGTAGTAGCCGTGGAGCCTGCTGAGCGCCGCATGCGCCACCTCATGGGCAACGATGTCATGTGAAAGACACGTAAAGATCAGTTGGCCCGGTAAGTTCGCTCCGGGATCGTCCTCATCCGCCGGGAAATAACCGAAGAGAACCGCGTTCATCGCGCCGTCAAAGTAAGCATTGCGAGCCTGAAACGCATGCGGGACCAGGCGCAGCCGATGTCCTCCCTTGAATCGCAAACGACGGCCAAGCGCACGGTCAAAGTTCTCAAGCACTTTCGACGCGACCGCATAGACCATTTGCTGATGAAACTGCGGATCCTGCTCCAACGGTTCCAGGCCCTGAGTCATCGCGATCTTAGGGTCGTCCAAAGCTACGGCGCGAAAGTACGTGTGAGTCGAGGCGTCATAATCCACGACTTCCAACCGATCGTCACCAAACGAACGCTCATCGTATTTGATTGGCCGGTAGGGTATTTCGACAGTGACTCTGTGATCGCCGGCGCGCGCGAGCATCGGATCGAACGCAAAGATTCGTAGGGGCCGTCGCTCGGGACGAGTATCGAGGGGAGATTTCCGCATGGAATGGCTCCTTGGTTGGTGTCACGATCATTATCCGCCTCATTGGACGCTGAGCGCGGCGGATGTATTAAGTAGTTGGTAGCGGCATGCACTGGTAACACACTTCCCACTAATTTCCAACTACTATCTATGTCTCGAGAGTGAAAAATGTTTCTATTGAGGTTTCAGCGTGAGGTCTTTCTTCGTCTCTTTTCCAGCGGTTACAGCAACGGATTCTCTCCCACTCGACGTGGTTGCTGTCTTAGCTTCAATGTCGTATGTACCGGGCTTCAATCCTGAAACTTTAAACTCACCGGTGTTGGGATCTACCTTCCCTTCGACTTTGTTCGCACCCTGTGCCAATTCGACGGTTGCCTGGCTTGGAAAAGTGCCATCTGCGTTCTTCACAACCCCCACCACGGTGCCAGGTTGAGCGGCTGGTGTTGTCGTCGTCGTGCTAGCGCCTTCCTTGATCGTGATTTCGATCTCTTGATCCGAGCCTTCACTGACTGTGACTTCCTGTTCACCAGTAGCCGGAGGAGTTTTCACCTCCGCAATCACCTTGTACTTGCCGGGCTTCGCCGCTCTTAGCTCAAAGCGTCCGTCAACATCGGTGATTCGGCTGTAGGGTTCTGTGTTGTCAGCAGCCCTGAACTTTACGAGAGCGCCGCTCAGTGTATTTGAGCCTTTGCGAACGATGCCCCGCACAGTGCCCGCCCGTGTGTCCAGTGCGCCTTCTTCCCCGCTGCGAGAACCAAAGTAGAACCCAATGACGGTTGCAACGATGCCTAACAGAAATTCGGGAGGTGGAAAGTTCGAGACGACTAGTAGGCTTATCAAAACGTAGAAGCCCACAAATAAAACTAATGTGTAAGCGAGGATGGCTCTGAAGGAACCTACGGGCAATCCAGTTGCAGTACGGAATGTCGCGCGGGAAAACAGAATGCCGCGCACGATCACGTAAGCAAATGCACCGAACAATCCCAAGAACGCAACGATGACCAGAGGATAGTACCACCAACGATTGACAACATTATTTCGCCGAACTTCCGCGTTGAACCTTTCAATCCAAGCCATGTCCGGCGTAGGGCTTGCGGTGGGGCTTGCGGTCGAGTTCGGGGTCGCGGTCGCCCCACCATAATTCAGCTGTACGCTGAGTGGGCCTGCATCACCGTTAACAGCATTCCCGCTAACATCGAGCAACTGAAATGTCTGATCGCCGGCGAGGTTTGCTGGCGGTGTGAATGTAATAGTCCCCTCGTTGTCAACTGTTGCCGTGACCGCCGGTAGTGTTTCATGCTTCACCGATTTTACCTGAGTGGCGATCGTTGTATCAGGTAATTTGTTTTTTATGATCTGCAACTTAACTTGTCCGGGTTTACTCGGGTCAACGATGTTGCTGGGGTCTGCCTTTACTGTCTGTGCATTAGTATCTAAATAAAAGAAGAACACCAGAACAATAGCGATTAGGACCACCACCGCCGTAACTACCAGCCGAGTGGTGCCAGGTTTCACACGCTTGGTACTCATCATGTCTCCTTTAGCCGTTGGGGGAACCCATTTAGGCGAAATCGTCTTAAGAGTTCGTTAGTGGCCCAGCGAAGCGAAATCACTGTCAATGACACAGCACGACGTAAGCGCGCCCGAACTGGAAGAACCAGCACGGGCCAGTGAGCTACGAATCGCGCATTCCAAAAGCGTCAAGTACTGTCCTCGATCGGGTCTCGTCTCTAATCCCGCAGTGTTTAAAGATTCAGCACAGTAGAAAACAGATTCGTTTATGGAGTTCACCCTTCTCCTCGAATGTACGTTTTCGGATGGGGATACCATAGTTGTTCCACGGTACTAAAGAGTGGCGGATTCTAATCAAACTTGCGGGTACCATACTTCGATCGTCTAAATTCCTTCAGATTCTTCCGTGTTGCTGCTTTAGCTCGGCGTTCTCTTGGAACAAACCAGGACACATGGTTATCCGGGCCATTGCCTACAACGAGTTGAAGGAAAGGGACCCTCAAGCCTTGGCGCGGGTCATCAGCCTCCTGAAGCAACGTCTAGGCGCATGCACTCGTTGCGGCCAGACTGCGTAGCGCCGCAGACTCCTTCCCGAAGTACCGCCAAATTTGAGCGTCCGAAGGAATAAACACAGCCGCATAAGCATACGTTTGTCTTCAAACTTAGAACAGGTTCTGAAAGGTCAGACGGAGAACAACGTTTCCCGTCGGCTCGCCACCCACCCTAGATATCGTCTTCATGTAACCAATTTCTGCGCGAGCAAGTATTATGACAATCTGGACCCCGCCTCCAACTGCGTAACGCCGCAGACTCCTTCCCGAAGTACCGCCAATTTGAGCGTAATCAAACATCAAGAGGGGTTTGAGGGCGAACAGATTTGCATGCCGTGCGATGAATCTGATGTTTGGCGCAACGTCTCTTTCCACAATCTTCTTAGCTTTCTCCTCGGCGATTGGTGCTCCCAACACGGCCGCCTCGTCCTCGGTCAAGTTGGGATCCTTTTTCATCAGTTCTTCGATAATCGGATCCAGGAGATCGGCCCCAATTGTTCCGATCGCAGTCTTGATTGTGAAGTTCTCTAAGAGTCTCATTCAGCTTAATGTCCTGATCTTCAAAATGGACCACCTCATCGGGAATGAGCCGACGTGACCAGGGCGGGACGGGAATCGTCAGACTTACGTTAGCGTGCCAGTAATTTCGCCCGCCGGTGACGGCTCCGCCAATTGAGCGCGCGACAGCCTGCGTCTTCCCATAACTTCGTAAGTAGGGTCCGGCGGGAAATTCCGTGACTGTCGGCGAACCTGGGGATTCGTACAAAAAATTGCCGACGCTGTTGCCACCAAAAAAGCCGGCCGACGATTCAATGCTCTGTGAAATTTCGTGTTGTTTAGTCTTTGCCGACGCGATGGGCCCTACTGTCACGCGCCTTTTCGGCTAAACGAGGATCCTTCGATCTTGCCCACGTTTCCAGAATCAATGCGAGCGTATCCACTTCCTCAACTTTATTAACTTGTTTGGAAGCCACGGCACGTGCCAAATGGAAATCTCCAATAGCCGCCACAACCTTCGCAATCTCTTTGAGGCTTTCTGCGCCGTTATTCACATTACTAATCTTCACCGCGAACCTAAGGGCTTGCTTCAGTAGCTCTATCGCCTGCTGCTTTGCTCCGATCTCGGCCATCACCTTCGCAATCTCGCTGAGAGTATTTACTCTGTAATCCTCAGTTAAGTCTTTCTCCGCGCTTCCCTGCGCTTGCTTCAGTAGCTCTATCGCCTCTTGCTTTGCTCCGATCTCGGCCATTGCTTTAGCAGTCTCTTCAAGGGCAGACAGTCGGGATTCCTCATCACTGATCTTTTCCGCGACTCCCTGGGCTTGCTTCAGCAGTTCTATCGACCACTGCTTTGCTCCGATCTCGGTCATCGCTTTCGTTATCTCTTCAAAGGGAAATGCTCGGCGATCCTCATCACCGAACTCCTCTTCGAGTCCCTGGGCTTGCCTCACCAGTTCTATCGCCTGCTGCTTTGCTCCGATCTCGGCCATCACCTTCGCAATCTCTCCGAGGGCGGCCGCTTTGGATTCATCGCTGATCTTCTCTGCGATTCCCTGGGCTTGCTTCAACAGCTCTTGGTCTCGCTGCTTTGCTCCGATCTCGGTCATCACCTTCGCAATTTCTTCGAGGGCAGCCGCTCTGGATTCCTCACCGCTGATCTCCTCCGCGATTCCCTGGGCTTGCCTCAGCAGCTCTACTGCCTGCTGCTTTGCTCCGATCTCGGCCATCACCTCCGCAATCTTTGCGCGGGCATCTACATTGGCTCTCTTATAGCTGATCTTCTCCGCGATTCCCTGGGCTTGCTTCAGCAACTCTTGGTCTTGCTGCTTTGCTCCAATCTCGGCCATCACCTTTGCAATCTCTCCGAGAGCAGATGCTTTGGAATCCTCATCGCTGATCTTCTCCGCGACTCCCTGGGCTTGCTTCAGCAGCTCTTGGTCTCGCTGTTCTGCTCCGATCTCGCCCATCACCTTCACAATCCCAAAGAGGACAGAAGCTTTGGAATCCTCATCACTGATTTTCTCCGCGACTCCCTGGGCTTGCTTCAGCAGTTCTATCGTCTGCAGCTTTGTTCCGATCTCGGCCATCACCTTCGCTATCTCAATCAGGACAGAAGCTTTGGAATCCTCATCACTGATTTTCTCCGCGACTCCCTGGGCTTGCTTCAGCAGCTCTTGGTCTCGCTGTTCTGCTGCGATCTCGACCATCGCTCTTGCAACCTCTCCGAAGGCAGATGCTCTGTCGTCCTCAATGACAATGTTCTCCGCGGCTCCCTGGGCTTGCTTCAGCAGTTCTATCGCCTGCTGCTTTGTTCCGATCTTGGCCATCACCTTCGCAATCTCAATGAGGACCGATATTTTGTCACGCTCACGGCTGAACATCTCCGCGACTTCTTGGGCTCTGGAGAACTGTGCCATCACCGAATATGCCTTTGCTACCTGGCTTAAGGCGTCGACATTCGTCACATCTTTACTTAATCTCGTTACATCCCATTTGATGAGCTGCAACTGTCCCCATTGGCTGTACCAGATGAGTGCCGCGGTCATGAAGAGTAAAAACGGCAAGGTAGCTAAAACAAAGCGATCACGTAACCGTTTTTTGCTTGTCGCAATCAATGCGCGTTTGACGTTGCGGTTTTGTCCCGATTGCAAAAAGGGAGTTTGCTTGCTGATGAGCCGCAGCTCGCGCCAGGAGAATAGATAACGTTTGTTGCGATTGTTGCCTTGCCATTCGTTGGTGCGGCGGTCGAGTAGTAGATTGGCGCGGTCGGCTTCAGTAAGTTCCTTGTTGGCGATGCGCCGCAGAGCAGGGATCAGCCGCTCGTGCGCAAGCTCGTAGCCTTCAACGTCGTCACGTTTGACGAGCGCAGCCAAACGCACGTCACCGCGCGTCAGCCATTCGACAGCTTCTCTTAATTCGGAATCGGAGAGGGCGCCGCCAAGATTGTGGCGCAAATCATCGAGCGTGCGCATACCCGCGCGCGTGTTGCGTTCAAGATCAGTCAAAGCCAGCAGCACTTTGGTCGCCGCCTGACGGCGCGGCGGCGTCTCTCGTGCATCCAGCGCGCGAGTCAGAAATCGTTCCAACAATCCTTCGACGCCGCCTAGCTTCTGGAATGCGCTGCGCGTGAAGGCGCGCTCTTCGCCCGTGGATTGTCGGGCGATCATCCAGGCAAGAATCTGAATATCTACCGGCGAGATGTACCCATCGTCGGAGGCTGCAAGTTCCTGCGCGGTCATCTCTTCGATGAAGCTCCGGTCACATTCCAATTGAGCTGATTCGGCGAGGACACGGAACACATCTGCAGCCTGTTCGGGAGCGAATTTCTCCAGGGTGAAAATCTGATGCGGCCCCAGCGAGTAGCCCATCGCCTTCTGCAGCTCGTTCAGACGGCCATGAAAATCACTGCGGATGCTGATTAGCAATTTGACAGGCGATGCGTAATTGCGGTTGTACCATTCGCTCAACTGTCGTATTAATGGCTCACGATCTTTCCTACGTTTTTGATGCACAAAGAACTGCTCGAACTGATCGAGCAACAGAACGAACGGCCCCATCTCTTTGTCTTCGGAGCGCGCCGCGGAACGCAACAACTCCGAAAGAGTGGCATCGGGTGGGATATCTGGAGGAAGGCGGCTAGCCAACGCCTGCTTGATTGAGATGACGGGATCGAGTTCGGTTAATTTGACGTAAACACAACCGTGATCGCTTTTCTGCAACGCAGGCAGCAGACCGGCCTGCAGAAACGACGTCTTGCCGTTGCCTGAATCCGCACTGAGTATGCCGAGGCGAAAATTGTGGTCGATGATGGCCTGCTGGCATTCAATCAACTCATTGTGGCGCTGCAGGCCCGCGAAGACGGCTTCGTCTGCGGTATCGAACGGTAGCAGCCCTTTGATCGGGCTGCGCTTGTCCAATTCAGGCAATGCAGACTGAGCCGATTTCGCGCGGATTCCGATGACCAAAGCAATAACGAAGAAAAGTCCGATGACCGCCCAGAAATAGAGTTCGTAGTGGAGAGGAATGAATGAGCCGGGAAGAATTCTCAGAACGGTTGGGAAGGAGGGATTGAAAGCGATGAAGAGCAGAACGTCTACCAGCACGAGTTTTCTGACCCAGTTTTTGCTGTGCCAGATTTCGGCGACCCAATCCACAATCCCGATCAGGTCTTCGACCCGTCTTTTGATGGATTCAGCCGGGAGATTTCCCATCCCTTCACCCTTCTGTTATTGAATTCAGGAGTTAGGTTCTTTGGAATTTTTCGCAGACGGCGACTTATGGCGAGTTCATCTTCCTTCAAACCTCAATGGAGACTTGCGCGGTACATCTGGCGTTTTAGAGCGAATTGGCTGGAAACTGCGTGGTCGTTAGGTTCGAACGTTCGAGCATGGCAGAGTTTTTGAGTAGACGATCGCGGCTTCAAGAGATATTCGGCGGCGATGCGGACAATACACGGCGTGCACTTCACTTCTCAAGCCGGAACGAGTCTATCATATGACTGTAAGCATCTATCTCCTTGACCCCAACACTATCGCACGCCCCTCCTCCTGCCGTGAAATCAAACACATAAATGACCTTGCCCGCATAGGCCGCTGTGAACGTTCCGTACCTATTCGTACCAACAAGTCGATAGTCTATTGCGATCGCGTCTAGATTGCCCACCCTTCTCGTGCTACGGTGATTAACTCTGAGTTCGCCCTCTTCGATGAATTTGTTAACAAAATTCTTCAAACTCAAGCCACGTGATTCATGGATTTGCAAGATACTTCGAGAGCCCAGCGAGACCTCTTTATCGTCTTCGTGGACAGAGCAGTCAGCTTTCTCATATAACGCGGGGTACTCAAAGGAAAAGCCATGAGTCTGATTTCGATATAACTTCCAGCGTCCCTTTATAGTTTGGAAGTTCTTCCCCGGTTTCGCTTCCAGATTAGTTCCTGAAATACGCGGTGAGGGTAAAAAGGCAGAGCTTGGCGGCGGCTTAAGTACGGGTGCGAGTGAAGCTTTTACCTTTCCCGCAAAAAGGAATTTGATTGGCGGATCAGCAATAGCGCCCGCAATGGTGCCCGCACACAGGACGGCGCAAACAACCAAAGCTAAAATGCGCATATATTCCTCCTAGATTGCTCCTATATTCTTCCTATACTCCTCCTATTTAGTGAAGAAATTCGGCGATGTCTGTCTGCGTTGTTCTTGTGCCCATGGAAGAGATTGAGTAAACAGAAAAAATTAGTGCTGAGACGGCAGGTATGCTATGCCAACGCCTACGAATTGTAAACCGCTCGAATAATGAAAAGAGCCAAGTTCCTTCAGGCAACTTTAGCGGTTCTATTGGCCGGGTGATTCCACAGTCGTAGATTGCTTTGATTTGCTTAATCATGGCTATTTCCAGCCGCCATCACTTGCAACGTCACGTGCTCACCTACCTCGCCTCTTTGTAGTAGCAGACACTTGCCGCGTCACCATAAGCCCCCACGTCAAAAGAAGAATCTCGAGAAACGACGTAATTCTCACCTTTTCGCATGACTCTCCATTCCTCACGCGGCAGCTTTACTCGCAGTTGGCCGGTAGTGATCACGACACACCCTTCAGATTCAGTCGAGAACGTATAGTGACCCGACGTGATTACTCCAACCGTCGCATGCCGATTGTGCCACGCACGCTGACCGAACATTCAATAGGCCGATGATGGACGGTATCAGCAAAAGGGCCCGCTGGTTCATTATCGGTCAAACAGTCGGCGAAGAATTCAACTAACTAGACGGTGCCACGATTCTGGAGGCTCAAGGCGGTGAGCAAATTTTCAAGTTATGCCCGAAAACTGTAGGAAATTTTCACGTTATGACCGAAAAGGATTTCATTTAATGACCGAATCGTCCGCGTAAGTTGTTGATTCCAGTAACAGGCCGATTTCACTTTATGACCGAACCCACAGCGGACCTTTTACGAACTTTCCGCAGAAGACCAAAGGCAAAGTTCCGGCAAGTTGTTTTTGCGTGAGGGGGTTGTTTCGGTTTTATAAGTTTTCTGTAAAACCGTATTTCACCTGCTCTTGAACTCTGAAACTGC
Source organism: Pyrinomonadaceae bacterium (assembly GCA_035644135.1). GTDB lineage: Bacteria > Acidobacteriota > Blastocatellia > Pyrinomonadales > Pyrinomonadaceae > PSRF01. The sequence goes on along the minus strand of DASQPD010000095.1, from coordinate 21,524 downwards.
AGGGTCCGGTTCGCCGAACACGAACGTGATGTAATCAGCGTCCTCGTCCTGAAATCTCTGAACTGTGACCTTTTCAATAAGTCGGCCTTCATTAAGCTTTTCCTCAAAGGGATTCGATGAGGACGTTTCTGACGAGGTAGCGTCATCAACATCGTGAAGTTGCTTTCTTCCGGCCAACAATTCTAGTACTAACCTCGCAGATAATTTAATTTCATTGTCCGCCACGGATGAAGCCTCCTTCAAACGAACCCCCTTCATGTCTTGAGTCACTCTTGTTCCATTCTATTGCGTTTGCAGCATGGGTAACAGCTGGCGGAAATTTGTCACATAATTTTTCGATCAATAGTTCGAGTTTTTGCTTAGCAGTCTGACCACTTTTTGGATACGTGGACTTTGACCGCAACGACGTAAGGCGGTGAAGGGTCGATTATGCGGGGTAAACTATACCTACCCCTTTGCCGAGACACTACCGTAATTGTTATTTACAAACCCGATCACCTCTCTCACGTTATCGATCTTCAGAAAATGACGCACAATCTGGTCGACGCCGTAGGTTGTCCCGAAATCTCCCTCCTGGTGATGGAACAGATCTGAGCCACCATCACAAAGAATAATGCCTCGTAGACCCGAATAGCCTGAGTCCTTTAACTGCTCATATTTAGACATCAGTGCGCTAAATATGAGTTCCACTCGATGAGGTTTGCTTGTTTGTAGTTGAAGTGCGTCATTCCCGCACTGGTTTGGCGAGGGTTATAACTAACAGTCAGATCGATGGGTTCACCAAACCGATACTGACGCGATTCGTTCCGATTGCCCCTGACCGCTTCGAGAAATCGCACGAATCCGGCATCCTTAAAAAAGACCTCCTCAAATCGAAGCTCGCCCGGCATCCACGGTAGTCTCGCCCGGTCTTCGCGTCTAAATACTTGTTCAGCGTTACCGCCGGCTTGTAGGTAAACGTGATTACGGCTAAGTCCGTTACCCTCGAATTTTTTCTGAATAGCTGTTAGGAGCGGCTCCATTGAGTATTGCTTGTCAATTCCCTTATCCGATGCAGCGGTAATATCAGCGACAAACTGAAAATTGGCGTCGTCATACGACTCGAAATACCCTACGTTTTTCCCGCGCCGAATCGAAGTCGGCGGGGGGTCGAGGCCTTCCCTCCCCCCTTCCCGCGCCACCAGGCAGAGCCGACGAAAAACCTCGGCCCGTCCGACGTTGTCCATGCCTTCCGTCACCCGCACGTACTCCTGCGTGTTGTCCTCGTGGATAGGCGCCAGTTTCTGCCCTCGCGGCTCCGGCCAGACACCGCGGACATATACGAGTTCGTCCCTCGGACTGTATTCGATGAGCACAATCTTCGTTTGTAGCAGCAGACTCACAGCTTTGCCCACACTTTCAGGAGCCCAAACACGAGGCCAGCCAATCCAACGCCTATGGCAAAGGCGCGTTTCCCGATGTAGCGGCAGGACGGGCAAAGGAAGCGGCCGGTGCGCGCTTGCCGTAAATAGCCTGTACCATAAGTGCCACTGTATCGCTCGTTCCACGGCACCAGGTCCTCACCACACTTTGGGTTCACGCACTTCTCACGATTTGCTAAGGAAAATGGCATGTGCTCACCGGCGGGAGACCGCCTTTTCTTTCTTTTTGTTTGACAGCCTTTGATTTACACGTCAATCAAGAGCAGTTGCATGCAGCGCAAAAACAGAAACAGAAAGAGTGCTTGGTTCTGACAGCCATAAAAGTTCTTCATTGTAGGAATTTTCATGAGTGCTAAACGGAAATTCACCAATCCGTTCATGGTATTCAGCATCTTGCGTTTGCCAAGTTCAAAACCCATAACGTGAATAATCCCATCACCAAGCCGTTGGAAAACAATCTCGCGTACTACGTGACTGGAGAACAAAGCACAGTTAAAAGAATTAAAGCTCGTGCTGAATGTAAAGTGCGTGCAATGCTGCTGTGAAGAGCGTCTGAGAGACCGGGCGAATGTCGATTTAAAGGACTGAGATCAGGGCTCACGGAGGATCAACAAATTCATGCAGCCTGGGAGCCTGAATATCAACAATCAGCGAATTAAAGCCGTACAATATCCATCTTTGAATAATGCTTCGAGACTTTGATCGAGGCCGTTTTACATGAAGGTCTATTCTGCGAGTTAAATTATCCGGGAAACTTACCCACCACGTTAAGACAAGATTCAAAGATACATCTGGATCCGGAGAGAACTCTAACCTGTAAATCTTGGTTGGGCGCCCATTTAGTCGGCCTTTTCGCCAAACCCTCCGGTTCCCTTGCAACCGTTCGCGCACGTCAGCCGAGAGTTCGGTCTTGTATTCCGGACCGATCATTTCCTCGATTGCGCCCCCCAATACGTACCATTCATTGTTTGAACTCTTCACATAGACGTCCGGGCCGATTCCCCTCGCTACCTCCACTTTATTTTGAAACATTCTCCAACGATCAGGCAGAATAACTTCAAGATCTAAGACCAGTGTGGGTTCGTCCATATATCCCGCCTGATGGAAGAAGATTTCGCGAATACGAAGCGTTTTCAATTTTGGTAGGGTTTGGAGGATGTGGGAAGTCCCGTATACCGTCGGATATACTAAAAGACCGAATTCAACAATTATCCAAAGGATAAGCTGACGATACTTCCGGGGCGTAACGCCGCCACTGCTGCATTGGATGATCCTGAAACTTATCACGGAAAGCTACTTCAACTGTGCCAGCAAAGTTTGTATTTTTGACTTTGCCTCTAGCTTCACAAGTCTTTCGTGCTGAAAAAATTCGACCACGGGTGGTGGAACAGAGATTTCTTGCAGATACTGAGTCAACTCTTTTTTGATTTCCTCTTTGATCGCGGCTGACGTAGAGCCTGTATACAATTGAAATTGCTTCGCAAGTATCGTATCGATAGACTCCAACTGCCCTATGTTGTTCGGATCCTTCTTTTCCAGAGTTCGTCTTTCCACTTTGATCGGATCGCGATCACTGTTGAGAGTTGATGAACCAGCTCGCCAATGCCCATCCGCTTGGTAAACAAGCATGAATTTTGTTATGTCGGGAGGTAAATTAATATAATACAAACCGTCTGAGTTTGTATGATCGCTGTTAGTCGATTCTAGATTGAACACAGTTACCAAAGCTTCGCCGTTACCAAAGGGTGTGCCATCGGGTTTGTAAACAAGTCCAACTACCCTATTACCTTGCTTACTACTTGACTGCGCCCAAACACATGTAAATGAAAGGAGTAGTATTACGACACAACGTCCAGCTGTCATTGCGATGACTTTGCAACGTACAATTCGGCTAGGATAGGTGCATGCTTCGGAAAGGATATGTTTTGATCCGTCTTCGTTAATGTTACCGTAATCTTCCATTGAGCCGCCTCCTCGAAGTTTGGAAAGAGCCATCGCGAGGGTGCAATATCTGGTTCGCTCATCTTGATAACTTCTTGCTTTGTTTCTACGGGCATCCCATGATTAGGATAGACATTTACTAATCTATATCCGTGACTTGGTGAAATTGAAATCAGTAAGTTACCGGTCTGCTTTTTCACTTGTTCCGGCAGCTTGAGTAGCGCCTCATATGTTCTTGCGTTAGCGCTTCCTTGTCCGCTGTTGCCCAGGTCCTGCCATTCCTCGGAATTCATAGAAAAAGATGCGAATGGTGTCGCAGGATACGCTTCCCTGATTGTAACAACGTCTTTTATTGCCATTACCAGCGCTATTATTACTAACGCCATTACCACGTGAGCTATTCGCCTTGACAACTTTCCGTAGGTATACAATTGGCGGCCTCCCTCAAATCTTGTTGAGTGAAGTATGTGGAAACACACCATTATTCCGATTGTGCCCGAAATCATTCTGCCGACTGCTGACACAGATAGAGGGTAAGCCTCTATCGAGAAAAGGTTTTGCAAGAAGCTTCTAGATACTTCCGCATAAGCAGCATAAAGCACAATAAATGCCTGTAAGGATTCAACCAGAGCCTTTGCTGAGAGTACCTTTCCTTGTTCATATTCAATTCCTAAGGATTCGCCTCTGTAGACCGTTTTAACGACACGACCTATTGAATCGAAGATGGATTTTAAGTTTAGCATGGGCTGGAAACCTAAACTTTTGTCCCTAGTGAGGTTATCAGACCGTTAGCAATGCCTGGTTCAGTGTGGCTCGAACTTAGTGAAACTTGGTCCATAAGTCAACACCGCTGGTGTGATGTCTGGAACGCGGTTCTTGGCCTTGAAGCGGCCCGAGTAAGCAGTTTCTATCTTCAATGACAATTTATCTCGTCAGGCCGTGCCAATCGGTAGTCAAGATAATTGTTCGCATTTTGATCAAAATTGTTCCGGCTGTGATCGCGTCGACCAATAATCTTCGGATCCTTCCGACCACCGCCAAGTTGAACCTGCTATGTGGGTCATGCCCTGTTCGAGTGCTCTGGTTGCCGCTGTGCGTCTGAGATCATGCGGCGATACATGGCCGATCCCTGCTCGGCGTGCGTGTGATCCAACAACATAAGCAACCACTCGTTCAGACAACGCCCGATCACTTTCCCTGTGTGGCTGCTGCTGTGCGGCTGAAACACGTTTACATTTGGACCATCGGAAATATCAGCCACACCACTCGGTTATTTGAGACATCAATCACATCCTGAAACAGTGACACATGCGAGCCAATATACTTTCGCAGTTTTTCCTGAATGACGTAAGTGTCGAGAACGTGTGCGCGTGCAATACCTGGAACGTAATAGTCGTCATCGACCCCGACGATAATTACGTCTCCTTTAGTGTTGTGAAAGGCCAAGACGTCCTTTGCCAAACGCTTAATCTTAGTCGGAGTATCAAGGTAAAGCTCTCGTTTGTAATCCCAATATTCTGTTTCATCTCGTCGCAACGCTCCGTACGGTTGCGGGTCAAGAGGACATTTGGAAAGTTCGCATTTATTTCGTGTCTTTAACGATTCAACAATTGCACCAGAAAGGGTCAACGGAGTCATGGGCTTCCTTGCGCGGGGTCGAGCAGCGGTTGTAATACAGGAACCTTTAGAAGCTGTTAGAGTTCGAACGGCTCCTGCAGAAGAGTCGCAAGGAAGAGATGTGCGGAACATATTCTCTTCAGAATTATTTGTCAATACGAAGTTCCGCCAGTCGAGTAGTTGTATCGTCGGCTTACAATGAACCGCTTTGATTCACATTCGCTTGCCACAACGCGATCCCTCACGGCCGCAATAGCTGCCGAATGGAATCTATTTCGTTTGGGTTTTCTCTGGGCAGGGGACATCTCTAGCAGATGTCTTATTCTGCTCTTGCGGCTAAATGCAGGTCAAACACTCGGTAGCTCCGTTACTGTGTTGCTGACTCCATTGATATCCGAACAGCGTGTTCGAAGACAGCTTTGATCTCATCACGCTTCTGAGGCGAAACATTCAAGGAGCGTTGGCTTGGTTGGGGGCATGCTAGGACCGACACTGACCCCCAACCCCTATACTTGCGAGAGAGATACCCACCAAAACAGCGGTCGGATGAGACATTGATAGGCCGCTCTCCTCAAGAAGATGTTCCTACTGATTAGGCGAGCTGGGTATTTACCAAAGTGATTGTATGCTCTTACAAGAAGTCTGCCAGCGGGCTTGTCCAACAGATATGAGTCTCGCCATTACTGAAGCGCCAATACTAGCGGGTGGTCCGACGTTCCCATTGTGGCAGTGGCGATAAAGCAGTTAGATTGTGAGACTCTATTTAATGCTGGCGGCTCATAATCTGGCGTTATCGCTCGAATTCGCTGCGTATATGTGTCCCGAAGCTCTAATCTCGTTGTCGTCACCGGAAAACCATCTTTCATGAACAGCTTCGTACTGCCACTTTGTAGACCCTCAAGGTTTTCCGTGCAGATATAAATTATCCATTGCATTATGGTGACGTTGGACGAATCTAGTTCGTGCGCTTTTTGTAAGGCGAGAATCATTAGAGCAGAACGCTGAACATGCTCGGTCCAGGTACTGAGAATAGGGAATGACGAAAGATGCTTGGCTGAGGCTTGGTAGTATGCGGCTATGAATGCCCCGATAGACCGTGCGGAGTTCACTTCGACGCTCTTACGTTCCAAATCTGGAGCGAGAGATAGACCTTTCTCAATATCGGAAAGCATCTCATTTATGCGCGGTGATGCCAGGTTGATACCCAACCCGCAGCAAGGCCTTTTCCAATCCATGCTCGATAATTAGATGGATCGAACTCCAGTGCGCGTGTGTAGTAATCGTAAGACTCTTGGAAATTGGAGACCTTAGCGGCAGCCTCTGCCAGGTTAAGAATATTGCCAATGCTGGCTCCCGAAGCCTGAATCGCATCCTTCACAACGATTGCGCAGCCGCAGAACATACACTTGACAGTGGTCTTGTCAGTCGGCAACTGAAGTGAGCCACCACAGCTGGGGCACTTCGCTGGTTCGAAGTTCATGATATCTGGGCGTCTGGCCCTTCCGCGAGTTTAAGAGAGTCGTACGTCTAATGGTCTTTCCTTCCAGCCGACTAATGGGCTCGGGCGTCGCAAGTTTCCCAAACTGGCCGAGCCGGATCCCGTTGATGTACGTAACCGATCGTGACGAAGTGGCAGCGCAAATGGACTATTGTAAGGAAATTGGAGAAGCTTGGCTGCTGCCGGTCAGATTTCATGTGGAAAAGCCTGCGAAAATCTCGTGAGTAATGTGAAAACTTTGCGCGTTTTTCGCGCGCACGTTTTTTTATTTTTTGCACCGTCAACTTCCACACTACATCAACGCTCGTTATTTGATCCAGTCCCGGCGATTATCTGATTACCGCGCCCAGGCTTGGTCATCCGATTTGAGCTATGGGAACGGGAGCGACAATCGTCAATAACACGCTAAAACAATTTCAATCCAGGCTGCAGTAGAAATCGGAATCGAGAATGCGGAGTTTATCTTTAATGCCTTTTTCTTTAAGGTCAACCAATGATGATGCTAATGTTTCTCCTGCACTGGGATCGTGAAAACGATAATATCTCAAAGCTGCTAGAAGGCCGGCCCCGATAAACAATAATCCCACAAAACCCGTCATTATTAACACAAAAACTAGTGCCGCAGCCATGAGAGATGGCATAGGGGGTTCAAACTGCACTAACAGGATCATGGCCAGCCAACTAAGCGGTATTATTGGAGAAAAAAACATTAAGCGTCTCCATCTCTTCCCTATACAGCGCTCGCAAAGAAAGACTTCGCAATAACCCAGAATTCGATACTTGGCTGAAACTTGCCTTGCCATTCCTGCAGCGGCCTGTCCCCAAGGGCCTTCGGCATAGTCAGTAAGGACCCCATAGTGAAAGCAAAAGTATCTGCCAAGGGCCTCTTGACCACACTCTTTACATTTTGACGTAACCTTTTCTTGTGGGCACGCTATTGGGGTCATGGGAGCTCCCGAAAACGTTATTACTTTGGCGGAACGAGTCTTGACACCACTGAAATTAGCGCCGGCGATTGAGACATCGCGAAGACTTGCACCTACCACGTCAGCTCCTTGCAGATCGGCTCCACGCATGCTGGCGTTGTTCAAATTGGCACCTCGAAGGTCGGCGCCGCGAAGGTCGCACCCGACTAACACAGCTCCGCTGAGGTTCGCACGTCGTAGTTTCGCGCCTCGTAGACAAGCTTGAGTAAGATCTGCATCTGTAAATACGGCGTCTGACAAGTTCGCTTCCTCTAAGTTCGCGCTCCTGAGGTTCTGTTGTCGCATATCAGCATGCGAAAGATTCCTACGATTGAGATTCGCGCCGGCGAATGTGGCCGCCTTAACATCATGAATTAAGCTGCCTGTGTCTTTGTGTCTGATTTCCGCCATTGGCTCTCCAGTGCACCCAAAGCGCTAAGTATCAAAACAAGCATTAAGGCGATCAATATTGGATATTCAACGGTTCTGCATGGCGGGCCCGGCTTTCATAGGCGACCTAAGACTGACCCTCGGTCTTTCGGGTAAGTTAGATGTTAAGGAGTTTTTGTCAAATGTTGTGTATGACGATCATCAGGCGGCGATTCTTTGAGTGCCCTCTTGTAGTCCGTCTTTGAACTTCACCCCTGCAATGACCTGGGCCAACAACGGGTGCCCTTTTAATGTACGCCAGTTTTGTTCCGCCGTCTTGGTCAACTTGAAGACCATCGCCAGCAGGCCAGCACGGGAAACGCAGCCACGTGTCTTCGTCGTTCTCAGGCGCACCGTCGCGAAGGTCGATTCGATCGGGTTCGTGGTCCGAATGTGCAGCCAGTGCTCGGCCGGTTATGTTCTGCAGAACATAATGCAGAGCATTTTTAGGCCGGCGCGACTATGCGATGCTGTTGTTCCTCTACAACTCTGGCGCCCGTGCGGATGAAGCAGCGCAGCTTAAGATCGCCGACCTTCACTTCACCGCCGCAGACTGGAACGGGCAGCCTTACGTGCAGATCCACGGCAAAGGTGGACGCACGCGCCAGTGCCCACTCTGGCCTGTGACAGTGCAGGAGATCAACAGCTTCATTACCAAGCGACAGCCGCACGAATATGTGTTTCTTACTCGTCGTCTGCAGCCATACACACGCGGGGGCGTATACGACCTGGTAAAGCGTTATGGTCAGCGAGCGGCGTTGACCATGTCTTCAATTGCCGACAAGCAAGTCAGCCCACACATCATTCGTCATACGACTGCCACACACTTGTTGCGAGCCGGTGTGGACATAAACACGATCCGCGGTTGGCTGGGCCACGTGTCGTTAAGTACTACCAATATCTATGCGGAGATCGATCTGGAGATGAAAGCTAAAGCGCTGGCCAAATGCGAGGTGGAAGGAGGAACAGAAAGCGACAAGCACTGGCGGGACCAACCTTCTTTGATGGAGTTCCTGCGCACCTTGTAACGGCTTACTACCGAAAGTTATGTGGTCGCTGACTCGTGATGTTCGCAACAACTAAACGACTTACAGGCTCAGCACCACATAACTACAAGACAACATAAGGCCGGAAAATCATAAAACGTCAACAAGGTGTCCCGATCTTTGGCGAGACACTCAGTAGCTTTCGGATACTTCGCTTCATACGTCGCCAGGAACTTATCAAAGGCTTACTCGGCGTCGACGCGAAACTCGGCCAGCCAGATCTCATGCAAGTCAGACTTCGCTTTGGCCTGCAGTCCACGCGGCAGCTTGTTGAGCACGTTGGCCGTCTTATGCACCCACCAGCGTTGCCCCTGCGTGGTCCCAAACACTTGCGGCAACGCCTTCCAGAAACCTAAGGCACCATCGCCAACGGCCAATTGCGGATCAATGGTGAGCCCACGCTGTTTCAGATCCAGCAACAGCTCTTTCCACGATTGTTCCGACTCACGGTAGCCGTCGCCCATGGCCAGCAATTGCTTCTTACCGTCCGCAGTGGCCCCAATTACTACCAAAATACATTGACTCGCGTCTTCCAACCGCACCCCGAAGTGCACGCCATCCACCCAGATGTAGACAAAGTTCTTGCCCGCTAGGTTCCGCTGGGACCACTGTGCGTATTCTTCTTTCCATACTTCCTTCAGCCGGCTAATCGTGGCCGCCGATAGTCCTGGCGCGTCCTGGCCCAATAACGCCGTTAAGGCCGTGGTGGAGAAGTCTCCCGTCGAGAGTCCTTTCAGGTACAACCACGGCAACAACTCCTCCAGGCTGCGCGTGCGCCGCAGATAAGGCGGTAGAATGCTCGAGCTGAACTTGATTGTCCCTTGTCGGTCACGCACCCGTGGCGCTTTCACCGCTACGTCCCCAATGCCCGTTTGAATCGTGCGCTCAGGCTGATAGCCGTTGCGCACCACCCGTTGGCGCTCTCCTTCATCCTTCAGCTCCCGATGCCGGGCCATGAACTCCCCCACTTCCGCTTCCACCGCCTGCTGCAATAACTCCCGTGCCCCACTGCGCAACACCTCCGTCAGCGCGTCCGCTACCGGCAGCGCCACTCCTGGATTCCGGTATTCAACTAAGTTATCTTTCTTCACGGCGTATTCCTCCTTAGCAATAAGGTTGATGGTCGTAGAAAACTCATCAAGAATACGCCACCTCTTTCATTCGCTCATACACAACTTTCGAGCATAACTCGATGTTAAGCCGAGGAATCCGTAATTGCGAGGAAGCGAAGCTTAATGTCCAAGGATGAGCAGTGTCAACGAAAAGGAGCAAATGGGTGATGTATGGCAAACCCTGTGGACACGATTTGGTGTCTCAGTCAAACCTCGCCCGTCAACCTGTTTTTCAAAACGGGAATTGTGCTCAGGAAGGGAGTCTTGAATGATTGGAAACACATGCCTCCCTCGCGTTAGCGCATCAGATGTTTGAACTTGCAGAGGCTTCTACCTTGAACGCGGAAGACAAACTTACAGCGGCGCTGGTACTCGTTGAGGTCTTAAAGGGTTCGCGCTTGGGTTACGTCAAGATACCTCTTAGCGGTCGGGTGGTGGCTCAAGATGCGCCCATCCGACACCCCGGCACTGAAAGCAAATAGGCGGGTTGTACTTGGGATCGCGTCCAGTACCGCTGCAAGTGGCACACTTCGCGGCAGGTTGCAGAACAGAGACGGTGCCATATCCATGACATCCGTAGCACGGGCTACCACTGGGCGCGAATTTCTCTTTTCCATCACCGCCGCACTTGGCGCAGGTTTCTGGCGCGTAAGTCATGGCTGAATTATGGACGTTTCGGCATTAAGCGGCAAACAGATCGGCCCACGTCCAAATTGACGAAGTAACCCCTGCGCTCATGGCAGGAGTAGCACGAATCGAAGAATGTACGGTCAAAAAATTATAGGCAAAGATATGCATGAGTGTCGCAATTTGCGCATACAAACGCCTTTAAACTTCTACCTTGTCAGACCCATCGTCACCCGCGCAAACCGCAATCCAGTAAAGCAGACGGCGTAAGTCACTGCCGTATCACCCAACTCTACCTTCAGCGCTTGGCGCATATTGACTATCCATCTGGCCATAGTAGTCGTCAAGGAATTCTTACGTCGGCAACGGGCGTTAACTGTGATGCGATAGTTAGTAACGTCGAAACGACCAGCCTAATCCTAAATAGATCTACTTGTGCCCACAACTTTATGCGCCTGTTTCTGCATCGAATAGGTGCATCATTCCTCGGCTTTGTTTTTGTAGAGAATTAACGACGGAGTGAAAGGCGAGACGCCGGAGATAAAATCCGGCGTCGAGCAGAGACGATAGAAGGAGAAGAGGCGCGTGAGTGAGATTGAACCCCTTAATCCGGACATTTTCCTGTGCCACAGCAAAAAGGATATCGAGTTCGTTCGGCAGATAGCTCATGACCTCGAGGAACTCGGCATAGATGTCTGGTTCGACGAATTGGAATTGGGAGTCGGAGACTCGCTCCACGATTCGATCGCTGAGGCACTGGAGCGGTCCGCTCATATCGGCGTGGTAATCTCGCCCCATTCGGTGAAGTCCAGATGGGTGCGAAAAGAACTCAATCAGGCCCTGTGTCGGGAAGTCCGATCTGGAAAGACGGTCATTGTCCCTCTGAGGGTTCGGGGAGCACCAATTCCTACGTTCCTTGAAGATAAGTTCTACTTAAACTTTACCGGCAGATACTTTTCTTCTCTAACACTACTTGCTGGCTTTTTACAGAACTTGAAGCCGCGGATGATCAATGAGGAACTACTGAAAGTAAGACCCAAAACAACAGACGACGTAAGAACGGTACTACGCAATGCCAACCGCCGAAATCGATTGAATTATATAGTTCAAAGAGAATACGAGAGGATTGTTGAAATATTTGCGAAGGCAGGTGTTCCTATAAAAGACGATCGTTTCGAGATCATGACGACCAATAACATGAGGTACATTGTTGCGAAATAATCGCCTGGGAAACCAGTGTCATCATAAGGGCATCCTCTCGAAACGTGATGCGGCGGTAGCCGGATCGCGTTGATGTACGTCTGGAAATACGATTACAAAAAATAAAAAAATGCGCGCGCGATAAACGCGCAAATGGCAACTGTTTGCCGATGTAGCGGCAGGAGGCACAGAACCAGCGTCCGCGGCGCAACTCTCGCCAATCGAGCTTTTCCCCGCATTCGGGGTTAGTGCGCTTTCTCACGATTTGCTTAGGAAAATGACATGCTCACAGGCGGAGGCTTTTCTCTTGATTGACGTGTAAATAAGACGGCCCGAAACAAAAAGAAAGAAAAGGCGGTCTCCCGCCTGTGAGCGTATGTCATTTTCCTTAGCAAATCGCGAGAAGTGCGCTAACCCCAAGTGCAGGGACAAACTGGTGCGGTGCTCGTTCGGCTTTCTTCCTACGGCCTGCGATGAACTAACGCGCACCGGCCGCTGGTTCTGTCCGTCCTGCCGCTACATCGGGAAACGCGCCTTTGCCATCGGTCTCGGCCCGTCCTGTCGCTACATTGGGAAACGGGCCTTTGCCATCGGTCTCGGCCTTGGTGGTGCGCGAAGGGGGGAGGGGAGGCCTCGCCCCCCGCCGCCTTCGATCCGGCGGGATAAAACGTAGAAATAATCGTGCTTGAAAATAGACCACCTCTGTAAGTACTTGGCAGCCCGTGCCTAACACCTCGTTCAACCCGACGCCACTATAGGTATTCTTTTCATGCGTGACTTCCTACAACTCGCTACCTAAAGCACTCTCGCATAGTGCAAGAGCATCTGCGCTTGCCAATATGTAAGGCCGAACAGGCTGTTCGACCAAATGCTCTCACGATAGATATTGGCGCTAACTCTTCTACTCACTCAAGCTCGTAAACGGCAAAATTGGACCTCAGGACGTCGGCATTGCCTTAGTAGGAATGAACACGCGCGCCCGAATCACCAACGGATTGGCTAATATTGATTTGAACGACGACGGCCGCAAAGAATATTTTCGCGTGTGTTCAAGCCAGGAAGGTTTGCATCTCACTATTTGGTCTGGGATGCCATTGACAGGGATTCAGGAGATGGCATTGGTACTACTATGACGGTTACCATCTCATCCCGACGTGCAAGAGCCAAGACACTCGGTGATTCCGCCCGCAGAAACAGACGAGCGAGCGCGGAGGCATAGACGCTATCCTTTGCGCTTGGCAACCATGCCCTCCTCCAGAGACATGTTTCGTCCGCCTCGTTCAATGTCGCCAAGGGTATGTACGAATGTACGATGTAGCCCCGCGCGTGCATTTTTTAGCGTTAATGTCCGTTAACTGATCCTAACTAGATGAAGTTCCTATGCGCATGGCGCAACATTCACCTGTTGTACCCCCTCAGCAGCTATATTGACTTGCAAGGCTGGGGTATTGCGTGAAAGCTTCCGAACGCGCGCGAGTGTTCTCGCGATTCTCAAACTCTGACGCGCTCAATTGACGGGTTTGTAGGGTAGGTTAGTTTACGGAACCTTTTCTACCGTGAACTTGTACTTTCCCTTGGCCCAACTACCCGTCATCTTGTCCCCACTAATCGTAGCATCCATATTAAGCGAGCCGTCCGTGCCAAAGACCATGTAGATTGTGTTTCCAGATTGTCTCCACGTGCCTTTTTCTGTCTGGTCAATCCTCCATTTCAAATGCCAAGCTACTTCTCCATTTGGTAAGAATCGAAATTCGTAGTGCTTTTCACGGCCCGATGATTCACCTCTCCAAGTCGTTCCTTCAACTGAGTTCTTCTTGATGGCTTCCGCTTTTTCCATTTCACGCGCCGCAGTCTCCAGGGCAGCCAGTCGATTGTTCGCGAGTTCTGTGAAAGCCCCATTTGGATACTTCTTCAGATAGGCCTGAAAATCTTCGATCCTGTTGCTATTCTTGACCGAATCCCAGAAAGCGAGGTCGGTAGTGTTGCTATCTTTTGAAGCCGCCTTTGATTCGCCAAGGTTGGTTGATGCATCAAGACTACTAATCCTGTTTTTGACAAGTGAAGCAAAGTGCCCGCTCGGATATTTTTCCAGGTAGGCCTTGAAGTCTTCGGCGTTGGTACTGTTCTTGATGGATTCCCAATAGCTCAGCTCAATCGCTACTGGATCAAACTTCGTTTCGTTTGCAGCCGTCGTTGGCGAGCTATTCTTCGCCGGCACGCCAAAATAAAACATACCGACTAGCGATGATGCCTCCCATGGCACTTGCTTGCTGCCCGTTTGCTTCATCACTCCAGCGCGCACGCGCATGAACATTTCGATCACACTCAACCCGGGCACTAGCATCTGCTTTAACAACTCCGAAGTGTAAAGTCCGTTCTGCCCCGTTCCATCTGAAGCCACGCGGCCGGGAGCCGTGGCATACGCAATTAACGTCCCAGTGGGTGCGTCCACTTGTGCCAAGCCATTGCTCGCCGAACGAAAACTGCGAGAGAAAGGATTGTTGCGACAAGCATCGAGAATTACGATGTTGAGGCCATTCTGCGCATCGTCCATATAGTTCAGAACGAGATTCACGTCTACTCCGGAGTCTTCCACTTCAGCTTCGCTCTGAATGTCGGCGTCAACCGGAACCAAGTAGTTATGTCCCTTCGATTGCACGCCGTGACCCGCGTAGTAGAACAGCCCCGATCCACCGGCTTTCAGCGTTTGTCCAAAGTCGCGAATCATACGCTTCATGTCGCGCTGGTTGACGTCGATTCCGCTCGCGACTCCAAAACCCAACAATTTTAGAGTCGCCGCCATGTCGCGTGCATCGTTCGGGGGATTCTTCAACGGCGGCGCGTTGGTGTAAGCGCCGTTGCCGATGACCAGGGCAACGCGGCGCCCGCTTGCCGGGTTCGGTTCGGCCTGGTCTAGTTTCAGTTGACGGTTGTTTTGCGGCGCCTGAGCCGTCGAACGCGGGGCAGGCGCGCAAAGCAATACTGAGGCAACTAGAACCAGCAACGACTCAAGCTCGAACCAAATGGATTTGTGAGAGGATCGCTCTTTCATTTATTCGCTCCTTCCCGAGTCTGCTACTTGGAAATTCCCCCGAGACCTGCAAGATTATGAGGAGTTCAGACCAAAGAAAAACTGGCGAAGCATATATTGATGTGACTGCAAGGCTCAAATGACCAAGGCACTAAGTGATATTAACCTGTTGCGCGCCCTCGGCGGCATGTTGACCTGTAATGCCGGAGTATTACGTGAAAGCTTCCGAACGCGTGCGAGAGTCTCGCAAGCTTGCGTGAAGCGTCTTTGAGCAGTTGTCAATCGCTTCTCCCAGTACATACCCAAGGTCAATGTGATCGACTGCTTCATCACACTCGAATACTGCAGTTCGACAATATTCAATTTGAGCCAGCACAAGGCAGCCTGCTGAATCAATAGCTGTTCCAGCATCGGTGCGATGCTTCAACGGCAGACATTGCGCTTTCTCCATTGTCGATGGTGAGTATGAACCAGAATAAGCCAACTCGACAAGATTTAGTCTAAGCCAACACAAAGCAGCCTGCTGAATCAAAAGCTGCTCTATCAAAGGCGCTCCTTCAGAACCGAGTTCTTTCTTTAACTTCTGTAGGCGATGCTTCTAACACTCTTTGACCACCGGCGTTGCTCGAGCGATCTCAAAAAACCCGGGTCAGGCGTGGCACGTCGAGGTAAGACTTGGCAAGACCGCTAGGAAAATAGCAGCGATTAGGTTATTACCTTTTCGCCGCTCACGTTTTAGCCGCCGCAATTAGGTCTATTTACCTCAGAGACCACTGAGGTTATATCGTTGGGTTTGACCAAGTAACCCTGAGCACCGGATTCTAAAGCCCGTTGCTTGTCAGATTCGTAGGCCGCACCGGAATAGAAAAGGATCGGCGTAGATAGATTGAATTTGCGAATTTTGCGAGTTAGCTTATCGCCGCTCATTCCCGGCATCCAGTTATCGACAAGAATGAGATCGAAAAACTCTTTTTGGATGACCTCCACCGCTTGAGCGGGGCTATCCGTGGATTCAACGTCATAGCCCGCATCGTTGAGAACATAGATCAGGATCTCCCGCGAATCGGGATCATCCTCAGTGCAGAGAATACGGACCTTGGAGGAAGACATAAGGCAACATCCTTAGTGGGCTCGAGTTGAAATTCAGGCTAAGGCCGGGGCATGGGCCAGTGGCCCTTTTTAGATCCAAACGTGAGATAAAGTCAAGGTTGGAGATAAGGTAAATCGGGTTAGGTAATCCACCCTTGAAACTTGAAGGCCGCGGTCCTAGTTCAAGTTCAGGGTCAAAAGAAAAAAGGACCGCCCGCACAACGGTCCTCTGCAAATGGTTCGCTGATTTATCTTAGGCTTCTCTACTTCGTTCCCATTCGCCTCTGTCCGGCGTCAATTGTTTTTCCCACCGGGAATTCTAATTGTCGCCAATCACAAGAAGCACTGTGTTATCCATGTTGGTATTACCGATGACAAAAGGAAAGGGCGTCACCGTCTCCGGCAAGCGCCCTTTGCTTGCACTGTTCGTTACGGTTTAGACAAGAACGCCGTTCTCAGCGTTGGCGGTAAATGCTCGATACGCCGCTTCCGCTTCTTGTCCGCCATGGAACATGACACGCCATTTTACTTCCGGCGTTGCAGATGGATATATGCCTAGGAACGGTTCCCCTTCGGCCTCAGGCTGCCCATGTAAGCTGTAGTCGAATCTGCCGTTCTGTTTTGTAATAAGGCCGCCTTTGGCGTCGTCCAGTTTGTCATCTTCTAAGAGCGCTCGCACGCATTCATCGAATGTCTCATACATAATTTTTATTCTCCTTGTTTTGATAGGTAGATTTGGCTGCCATTTGGGCAACTCGCGATGCCCTTATAGTCCTCGCGCCTTTCTTTGTCAAAGAGGCCGTACTAACCCTGCCCAAGCACTTGGCGTTGACGAAAATTAACTTAATTCTTCCCGCTTAGAAGGTCCACCACCCAAACAAGTCACCAGTCAATCGCGGCAAGTAATGATGTCTGGTAGAAGAAATAGCGGTTGACAAAATCTGGGTTAATGGCTTCAACGGCGTTATAATGAAACGACTAATTTCCGCCGTACCTCTCATGAGAATCTCTAAACTTAAGATTGAGAATTTCCGATCTATAAAAGACATTGAAGTCGATATACCCCAAATCTGTGCCTTAATCGGGCCTAACAATGCAGGCAAAAGTAATATCTTGCTGGCAATGCAGCGTGTGTTGGGCAAGGACTGGCTCAGCGTAACTACTTTTAGTGAGGACGACGTCTACGCCAGGGATCCGAAAACTGATATCACTATCACTCTCGATTTTGATCCAATGTTGGATTACTCGAAATTCAAAGGAAGTGACCCGACCAAAATTGCGAGGCTTTGTTTTGAATACACGCGTTACAAAGTTGGTCTTCAGGCCGGGCAACGCCGGCTGGAACAAAAGTGCTTAGACGCCAAGGGTCAAGCACCTATGGTGTTGGCTAAGGCGCCAAAAAAAGGTGAGAAACATCAATACGAAACACTCTATAACATACCACGAGAACTTCGAGAGAAGATTCCTCTGATTTACATCGGAACAAACCGGACACTGAAGGAACAACTTCCTCAGGGTCGTTATTCCCTCCTTCGCCAGTTATTCGAAGACATCGACGATGACTTAAAGAATCCTGCAAACACTCTCACGTTGAAACGCAGAGATGGAACCGATATTGAGATGCCTCGCATAGATCGCTTTCGTCAATTGATGGAAGCAGCAATGAAGATTCTCCGCACTGACGAGTTCAACGAGCTAGAGTCAGCAATAAAACGAAATGCCCTGTTGCAGTTGGGATTTGATCCCGTTGCAGACGTGGACAAGCTGGACTTGTTCTTCTCTCCATTCGACACGTTTGAGTTCTATAAGTCTCTTGATCTCCAAGTTCGCGAAGGCAATTTTACGATTAGTGCCACCGAGCTGGGAGAGGGCCTACAGAATGCTTTAGTTCTTTCGATCCTTCAGGCCTTTGAAGAACGTAAGAAGCAAGGAGCCATTTTTCTCATTGAAGAGCCAGAAATGTTTTTACACCCACAAATGCAACGGTCGTTATACAAAACACTCCGAACGATCGGTGAGACTAACCAAGTCATTTATACCACCCATTCACCACACTTCGTCACCGTTCCCGATTATCAGGAAGTGTTGCTAGTAAGAAGGGATGATGAAGGAACCAAAGCCTTCACCTCGACTCTACCGACCGACTCGAAGCGACGAGAAAAACTAATCAAGGAGTTCGATCCGGAACGTAACGAACTGTTTTTTGCGAAAAGACTATTAATAGTCGAAGGCGACACAGAAAAACTAGCACTACCCGAGTACGCTAGCAGGCTGAATGTAGACATAGACCGTCAAGGAGCGACGATAGTGGAAGTAGGAGGGAAGCGCAACATTCCTGAATTTGCAAAGATCGCCTCTTCTTTTGGAATTGCGATCGGGATCTTATATGACGAAGACTCGTCCGATTTCAGAGACAATAGTGACGAAGAAAAGACGTTCAACGACCAACTGGATGCATTTGGGGCGGAGAGCGATAACAAGGTTTGGAAACTGACCAAAAATTACGAGCACCTCTTACGACAGACTCTGGGCGAAAAGGAATATCAGAAACTCTGCCAAAAATTCCCTAACGTTGGAAAGCCAACCCGTGCCAGGCTGATTGCTAACGAGAAAACTACGCCGATACCTGATGTCATAAAAGAAGTATTGCGGTGGACCGTTGGGAACCCTTAGTTCCCGCCGTCAGCAAGAGCAAGTTCTAGACCCGTCTGTTTTGTCGCCTTCCATCTAAGCGAACGACAAAGCCGTATTTCGTGCACTTCGGACAAAAATTGACGAGTTCGCGAGCGGAAACTTAACAGCAAGTTTTCTGAGCTGCGTATTTCGGTGATTGTGGGCGGTGATTCCGGAAACATCGTGGGCAGGCATTCCGGATGATTGTGGGCAGTTCGCCGTCGCCTGATGCTGGTGGCTGATTATTTACTGCTTCGAGGCGTTCGCCGTCAAGGATTTTTCTCGTTTGCGCATGGATTCACCTTTGAGTTCCAGCCGATGGGCAGTGCTCAAGAGGCGGTCCAACAGGGCATCAGCCACGGTTGGGTCATCGCCTAAGTAAGCGTGCCAATGAGCAATCGGAAGTTGGCTGGTCAGCAGGGTTGAACGCCGGCCGTGGCGGTCATCGATTAGTTCCAGGAGGTCGAGACGTTCGGCTTGGATTAAAGGTTTCAGACCAAAGTCGTCAAGGATTAGCAAGTCAGTTTTGGCCAGAGCGGAGAGACGTTTGTGATAAGAACCATCACCGCGGGCAATGCGCAACGAATCTAGCAAGCGGGCCACGCGCTCATAACGTACCGCGAGACCCTGGCGACAAGCCTGCTGTCCGAAGGCGCAGGCCAGCCATGATTTACCGGTGCCGGTGGGTCCGGTGAGATGAAGATTGTGATGAGAACGGATCCAATCACAGGTAATGAGCGTGGCCATCACACTGCGCTCAATCCCACGGCGGTGTTTGTAATCGATGTCTTCGACACAAGCTGGCTGGCGTAGTCGGGCCAGGACCAGGAGCCGGTTGAGGCGCCGGTTCTCGCGCTGCGTGAGTTCGCGATCGAGCAGCAGGGAGAAGCGCTCCTCGAAAGAGAGGGCCTGCAGTTCCGGTTGTTCGAGTTGTTGGGCAAAGGCGGCGGCCATGCCGCTGAGTCGTAAGCGACGGAGTTGGTCCAGAGTTTGATTATCAAGCATGTCATCTCCTTTGGGTTTGGTGGACTGGCGCTGTAAAAGTTTGTTCATTTGAGACGAAACTGGGGATAGAGCAAGCTGGCCCCGTTGCGGAAAATCGCCTGAAGGGCAAATCTGGGGCAAACTTTTTGGCGGCGGCCGTCTGAAATCGATTTTTTCGCCGTTTTTGCAAACGGGGAGCGGCAGCTCCCCATAACTACCTCCGAGCCGCAGCGAGGCAGCAGTCAAGGGCGCGCCGCAGTTTTTTGCGGCGCGTTCATCGCAGCGTAGCGGAGACCCTTGACGGCTGCCGCAGCGGAGGCTATCTGCGCCGGTAGCAGTGCTCATTGGTAATAACCGGGGCCGCGAATGTTCTCGTGTATTAGCAGTGGCTGGGCCGGCGCGGTTTCCGGCAAGGGCAATTGATCCAATCCTTGTGCCAGGATTGAGACCACACTGCGGCGGTTGGGCGAGCCGAGTTGCAACGCTCTTTGACAGGCGGCTTCGAGACGCTCGCGACCAAAGCGCTTGGCCAGGTTGAGCAAGCCGAGACAACTGCGATAACCCATCTCCGGATGCGGCCGATTCCAGAGCAAGTGTTTGACCAGGTCGCGCGTCTGTGGCCCAACTTCCACAGCCCAGTTAAGCAATCGTCCTGGAGTCCACTCCATATGAGCGCGATGTGCTTTGGGCATGTGCTCCGCCTTGGTGGAATGCGAACCCTGCCGCCGCGAGCGCACATGCACGGCCAGGCGCTGACCGCGATGGAAGAGTTCGATGGCCTTTTCGGTCAGGCGCACGTCGAGTTGCTGACGCAAAAGTGCATGGGGCACGCTGTAGAAATGTCTGTCGACCTCCACGTGATAGTCGAGGCCGACGCGCGCTTTGCGCCATTCAGCATATTCGTAAGCCTGGTTGGGCAAGGGACGTAAGGCTGGTTGGTCCAGCGCCTCGAACTGCGAGCGCCTTGAGCCCGGCAGTTTCTTGAAGGGACGTTGGTTGAGAGCGGTAAGTAGTTCGCGAATCGCCAGGTTCAACTCAAAGAGCGAGAAGAAAGTTCGTTGACGTAAGCGCGCCAGGATCCAGCGCTCGACCACTTGCACCGCTACTTCCACTTTCGCTTTATCTCGGGGTTTGTAGGGACGGGCTGGCAGCGCCGCAGTGCCATAGTGGGCCAACATTTGATAGTAGGAAGTATTCAACAGCGGCTCGTAACGGCAGGCTTTGCTGACGGCACTGAGCAGATTGTCCGGGATTACCAGTGCGGGCACGCCGCCAAAGAAAGTGAAGGCGCGCGTATGCGACCCGATCCAGTCGGCCAGACCCTGGGTCCAGGTGGCTTCGGCGTAGGTGTAGTTGGAAGCGCCGAGCACGGCCACGAAGATCTGTGCTTCGCGTATTTCACCGGTCGCGGGGTTAACGATCGGGACCGTGGGGCCAGCGTAATCAATGAAGAGCTTCTCGCCGGCACGATGCGTTTGGCGCATCACCAGTTTGAGATGCGACTGCCATTCCTGATAATGAAAACAGAACTGTGTGTAGCTGTAACCATCATCCGGATGCGCCGCCCGATACTCTTCCCAGAGCAGGAGGCGCGTCACGCCCTTCTGCTTCAATTGTTCATGGATGGTGGCAAAGTCAGGTGGGGTGCGGCGCGCGTTGGCTCGGGTAACGGAGCTCTCGTCGGTTCTGGTTCCAAGGCGATCTGCTAGCGCGGCATCGTCCAGCTCTTCAGACAAAGGCCAGCTGAGACCAGTTCGCTGAGCCGCCGCCTGGTATTTGCCAACCACGCCATGGCTGAGATGAAGACTGCGGCCAATCTGTCGCTGGCTGAGGCCCGCGGCCGTTAAACGTAAGACTTCTTTGATCAGATGCATGGAGACCCTCGGGGCTG
>DASQPD010000094.1:0-2988 GCA_035644135.1 Pyrinomonadaceae bacterium | reverse complement strand
GTTGAAAGAGTCGCACTCCTCGACCATTGACTACGTGATTTCCGCAACCGCGGGTTGAATGATGGGTACCTTCGGAGGTGCGCTGGAAGCGCGCCAAATCGATGCCAGCAATGGAAAGTTGACCGCGGATGTGACCGGAGAAGTCGAAGCGGAGGAGGGTGTATTGGTCATCCGCCGGATTCACGTCGCGATGCACCTTGTAGCGCCACAAAACGCAAAGGAGACGGTGGAGCGGGTGCACGGCATTTACGCGATGCACTGCCCGCTCTATCGCACATTACACAAGGCGATCGAACTCACGTCTTCCGTCGAGCTCGTGACGCCAGTGTCCTAGCAGCTCGAATTTCAATGGGGAGCAGTGATAAGCAAATCGTTTCGAGGTGAGACGGCTTGAAGCACGCCATTCTGGGAGCGGGTGCAGTCGGTGGATTGATCGGAGCGGCTCTCGCTCACGAGGGCCACCACGTCACGGTGCTCGTGCGCCCCGAATCCCTCGCCCGTCATCCCAGCCAGCTCTGCCTCGAGAGACTCTCAGGTAAGATCGAGGCGCCGATCCGGCTAGATACAAAGCTAAGTACCGATGTGGATGTGCTCTGGATAGCCGTCAAGGCACACCAACTCGTTCTCGCGCTGAACGCGATTCCATCCCATGGTCCCCGAATTGCCACGATCGTTCCGCTGCTGAACGGGATGGAACATGTCCAACTGCTGCGCTCGCGTTTCGATCACGACCGCGTTGTACCGGCGACGATCTCCGTCGAGTCCGAGCGCCTCGCGCCTGGTCGCGTCGTCCAGCGCTCTTCATTTGTCCGTTTGGCACTTTCAGTCACAGGAGAGCACAAATTGGAGAGCGTTACCGCACGGCTTCGGCATGCGGGGTTTTCTTGTGAATTTCAAGCCAACGAGAAAACCATGCTCTGGAGCAAGCTCGCTTTCTTGGCACCATTCGCTCTTACAGGGACAGCGAGCGACAAGGACAAACAGGGGATCTTCGCCGACCCAGCGTGGCGAGGCCGACTCGAATGCGCCGTAGGTGAGGCCTGTGCCGTTGCTGCTGCAGACGGAGCGGCTGTCGATCGAGAAAAGATTCTGGCCACGCTCGAATCGTTACCCGCAGCTATGCGAACCTCCATGCAGAAGGATGTGTCAGCTGGTCGTATGCCGGAGCTCGACGCAACCGGCGGCCCGATCATTCGTGGTGGACGGCACCATGGACTCGACGTGCCCACAACTCGCGAACTGGTTGCAAGAATCGAAGAACGCTTGAGCAAAGAATTGCCCCAAGATACGAGCCTCGTTCGTATATCAAAGAAAACAAGGTAAATGCGCGCAATTGTCCAGCCGGACAGCGCCGGACTGAGTAGTTCTTGGCCGTACTGGTCTCAGTTCCAGAAACCTTTCGGCGAGCTGCGAATCACACTCCCAGGTGCAATTCTTGGCAAGTTATTGAGGCCCCGTTAGGGTCACTTGCACTGCTGGGCGCTAATTGAGCTGGAGAGGGTGCCCCGGCCCGGGTTTAGGTTAAGAGAAGGGGCTGCGTACTCGCAACCTAGGCCTTTGTTGAGCCTTCGGCCCTCTAACGTACCGATCGCTCGGGTAGCAAATCGGTTTCTGCGTTCATTTATGAACACGGACATGCCCGCAAACCCGCAGTTGCGCACCAACGAGGCTGAGCTCATAAAGAGCGTCTGCGACGGAAAGCGCGAGGCTTTCTACGAGTTGCTGCAGCCCTATGAGCGCATGGTTTACGCAACCGCCATGTCGGTTGTAAAGAATCCTGCCGACGCGGAGGAGGTCGCACAGGAAGCAGTCCTGAAGGCCTTTGCGAATCTCGCTAATTTCCGTGCTGAATCAAAGTTCAGCACTTGGATGCTGCAAATTACCTACAACGAAGCAAAGATGAAATTGAGGAAGGCTCGTTCGCACCTGTACGAGTCCCTGGACGACCAACAGCAAACTGATGAAGGAGACTATTACCCAAAGGACTTTGCGGATTGGCGGCCCATCCCTTGCGAATTATTGGAAGAAAGCGAGACGCGGCAAGCGATACAAAACGCTATCGCCTCGCTCAGCCCTTGTTATCGCGAGGTGTTGATTCTAAGAGATCTCCAGAATTTGAGCATCAAAGAGACGATGACTATTCTTGGCCTTTCGAAAGCAACCGTGAAAACCCGACTTCATCGGGCGCGCTTGCTATTGAGAGACAGCCTGGCTCCTGGAATTGACGGCTCCTGGATAAAGGGACAAGATTATCGGAAGGTCAGGTCATGGTGAAAAAAGAAGACGGGTCCAATGGCCACAATTGAAATTAGCTGTTTCGAAGTATGGCGGGAGATCTCCAACTACCTTGATGAGGAGATCTCTCCTGAGATGCGCGAGAGGATGGAAGCACACTTCAAAACTTGCGCGCATTGCAATGCTGTCTTGGATGGCACCAGAAATGTTGTGGGTCTGGTTGGCGACGGAAGGCTGTTTCAGATGCCGGAAGGTTTCAACAAGCGTCTGTATAAAAAGATTCAGGGTGATCCGTAGCTTTGTGCACCCAGCCCCAGAGTGTGCTCCGCCTGGAATGGGTCCGCCACATCTTGGTTATCCATGTACATCCGTAACTTCCACTTTCCTTCTTTGTTTCTCCACCATATGTCCACATAGCGGTCCCTGCGATGGGTTGGTTGACCGCCGTCCTTAGGAGTAAGCGTTAACTCATGCCACCCGTAGTCATAGGCGACGTCTCCCTGAAGACGAATCTCGATGACGATCACTACCAGCTTTGCAGTAAAACGCTCGAATAGGATTTCTAGCCGAGCTTTCAATGCATCCAATCCCCCCCTGCGAAACCCACACGGTTGGCCATCGGAAAAATTAACCATTTCGGGATCCGCAATCGCCAGTAACCGCGACACATCCGAGAAGTTGAAGCAATCCCGAAATTCGCCTTTGGCCGCATTGATTGCATACAGGTCGTCCATTGCCATGTCTCCATTGATG
>DASQPD010000093.1:0-7708 GCA_035644135.1 Pyrinomonadaceae bacterium | reverse complement strand
TCGTCTGAAAATCAGCGATATTGTACCGCTGTGAAGAATCGCCACCAGTCGATGTCGCACCTGGCCCTGCTAAGGTTGTTATGTGTTTCTCTTTTGACAAGACTTCATCGATCAGCTTTTCGACGCGCGCACTCAGTTCGTCAGATTCGGCGGACATTCCTTCCGGCCCCTTCATGCTATCGCGGACAACGTTCACTCTTGCCGGGAAGACAACAACATTGCGAATTGTGGTTTCCTTCGACTTGATCTTCGGGTGAAGAAATTGCGCACGGACCGATTGCGAGGCGAATCCCGTGAACAACACCGTCGTAAGTGCAAGTATCAATGTTCGGAAATTTAGAACCGTGGTAGGTGGAGTAATACGCATGTCAGGGCCTCCTTAACGCTTCAATGCGCCTCTGAATTCGTTCGCGATCAGACGCTGACGGTGACAAGTCAATGTACTTCTGATATTCGGCGACGGCGTCGTTCGCACGTCCGAGTTTTTCGTAAAGCATTCCCAACCCGCGATGCGATACCGGCGCCGGATTTTCAGTGGCAAGGGCACGCAAATACAACTCTTCTGCCTTTTGCTGATGTCGCTTCCAATTCTCATGACCTGCAGGCGTCGCAAGCAGGTCGCGCTCCTCTTCCTCGATAGTGCGCTTTTCGCGTTTTTTCGCGGCATCCTTCTTCGCACTGTTCGTCAATTCTCTTTCCATTAGCTGCGGTGCACGCGGTCCGAGAGTTCGATAGGCTTCTGCCAACCAGAACAGATTCTCCGAATCGGGCTGATAATCAACCAGACGCTGTGCCAGATAAACGGCTGAACGAAACCGGCCGGCATTGATTGACAACTGAAGGTTATGACGCATGACCGGCAGCATGTTACGAAAATATGCCGCGCGCTCGCGATTGAGTTCCATCTGACCAGTGAGCTTGTCGGCGCGTGCGCCCAGGTAACTGCTGAGATATTTAATTCGCTCATCAAGCGCTGGATGATCGTTATAGAACAGCCTGATATTCTCGCCTTCAAGATCTTTGTCAAGAAGCTTCAGCACCTGGACCATTTCTTCTGGTGGATATTCGGCACTGATCATCATGTCAATGCCCTTGAGATCGGCTTCGCGCTCGAGATCACGACTGTAACCATAGATCGTAGCCATCATAATGAAAGGAGCAACTGTTGTCACAACCATGATAACCGCTCCCACTACGCTCACGGGCGCATAAGAACCGATCGCAGACATGATGTTCATTGTGAGAAATTTCTTGCGGTTGCTACGATTCTGCGAGTACGTATGTCGCCGCATCACATGAGTCAGCTCATGCGCGATGATCGCCGCCAACTGCGATTCGTTATCGATTAGAGTCATCAACCCTGTCGTGACGTAAATCGAGCCGTTCGGTAGGGCGAAGGCATTTGGCTGCGGATCGCGCAGGGCGCGAAATCGCCACGTAACCCTCTCGAGCACTAGCCCCTTCGGGATCAGCGACTGTCCGATGCGACTTAAAAAAGCATTCGCATCTGGGTCCGAGAGCACAAGGCCATCACGCTCGAACCGTTGGTCGAGCAGATCTGACTGTTCAAGCATCTCCAGGTCAACGTTGCCGAATATGAACTCTTCATTGACTGGTGGAGGCGTCGTTTCGACGGGCGCAGTTTTCTTTTGGGCGAACGCGACGTGAGGAAGTGTAATGAAGACGACGCAGAAGCAGAGCGCCGCGATCATCAAATTGGTGAGCTTACGGGGGATATGAATGGGCGAAATCCGATCTTCTTCGATCAACATGTGTGACTGACCTCGAACTATCTGCGCGCGCGACCCGCGCCAATCAACATTGTCGGAGCGAGCGTTATCAAAAAGAACAGGTGATACCAAATCGGGAACTTGGCCCAAATCATGTAGTGAACAGGTAGGAATAGTATGACCATGACGCTTGCGGCTACTTTGGCTGCAACTCGGTTTCGCGCGATCGCCCCGCAAGCGAAACCCGCACACAACGATGACACCAAACCTAATAAGAGTCGACAAACCATCATCGTAAGGGTGAAATTCATCGTCGCTTCCACCGCTGAATAGCCCGGCAGCACAACGCGCAGAATCCAATTACCGATCGTTGCGACGATGAACCACGTGATCACAGCGATCATCACGGCCAGAACTGACCTTACCATTGTGGGCTCCACTCCTGGCAGAGTTGACTGTTCGGCACAGTCTTGTCGAAGACTATGCTTTTGTGCAAGGGGAAGATCGATACCTCCTTGCTCCGGAGGAGCAAGATGTTTATAGCTCTCGGTACGCTTCGGCGAGCGCTCCGGAGGAGCGCAATGCGACTAGAAAGCCGATATATCGCTCCTACGGAGCGAAGATCATCAACAGACAGGTCTGTCTATAAACATTTTTCAGTCCCAAATTCTCCGCTTGTCTCGGGCGTGGATCACTGTGATAACGGAAAAGTGCTCTGAGATTCGTGGCGACGTGAAGTTAGATCCAAAACTGTTCGATCCACAGTTCTGGATCACCGTGCATTGGAAGCAGTGATATCCTTACCGAGCCCAGCGCCATTGTCGCTGAAGGCCCAACGTGTATAAAAGGAAATTGAGAGATGCTACGCTAAGAGAGGAGGACGACAATTGCTGAAGCTATTTCAACGAACCATCGCCGGGCCACTGGTATTGATGGCCGGTGTGGCGCTGCTATCACCACTTCTGGCAATGCCGGCACGAGCGCAGCGGGCCACTGCACCAGAGGATGTCGTGCGAGGGTTTTATTCCTGGTATCTGCATCAGCTGAGCGCCGAAAACTCAAATCCGCTTAAACAGAAGACGACCGCGTTGAAGTACCTGACCCCGCAGCTTTATGCAAACGCGCCGAGGCTGATCCGCCGCATGGACGCGGACATCTTCATCTGTGCGCAGGATTGGGACAAAGATTGGGAGAGAAACTTCAGCGTAAGTACACCCGAGATCAAAAACAGCACCGCAACCGCAACAGTTATTCTACCTTCTGGTGAGACGGATAAGATCAAGATCAATGTGGCGCTGATCAAAACAGCTTCTGGTTGGCGAATCAATAAGGTTGCTTGCGCAAATTAATCACTCAGGAGGCTGAGTGATGAGTAGAAATTTATGAAGAGAATAAACTGGCAGATCTGGGCAGGATTTATCCTCAGCCTGGTTGCGGGATTTAGTTACCCGTTTGTATTCGTGCGGTGGCCGATAACGCGTGAATTTCCGTGGGCCAATCTCCTCCTGTTCGCAATCGCGATCGTGCTTTTGTTTCTCGGCCTGCGCCGTGCCTTCAAACCTGACAAGAGAATCGTCTCAAAAATCTTCAGCTCTTTGGCGGCAGCATTTGGAGTGTTCATGCTCGCAGCGTTGCTTTTTCTGATCTTCGTCATGGGTTCGTGGCTGCCTCCATCGTCTGCAGCGCCACAGGTCGGACAGAAGGCGCCCGACTTCACTCTCACTGATGCGAACGATAAGCCGGTCGCGCTGGCTCAACTGTTAACTGAGCCAATTAATAACAAGCCACCAAAAGCCGTCCTGCTGATTTTTTACCGAGGTTATTGGTGAGGGAATTGTCACTTCGAGTTGCGAAGTTTCCAAAAGAATCTGAACAAGTTTAACGACGCCGGAATCCGTGTCGTGGGGATCAGCGTTGATAAGCCCGAGCAGACTCGCAAACATATGGTCCAAGAAGCTGGATACACTTTTACTTTTCTCTCGGATCCAAAACTCGAGACAATTGGCCGCTACGATCTGGTTCACGTCAAAGAATTAGCAAGCGGCCGAGACATTTCGCGTCCCGCCGAGTTCCTGCTCGATACGTCAGGCACCATTCGCTGGCGCATGGTGACAGAGAATTTTTTTGTGATAACCCGGCCGGAACAGGTTCTCGAAGCCGCAAAGGCGCTGCCGTAAAGTGGTGACGACGAAGTCCGAAATTTCCGCGCACGAAAGGCAACAAGTCGGAAGCGCAAGGATTATGAAGAAAACGTTGGTTCGTAAGAAAAAACCATAAAGCAAGAGACATTGCGTTCAGAGTATCGATTCGCGTTGCATTTTTTGTTCGTGATCGCAACATCGTCGTCGGCCGGAGCTCCAAATGTTTTGTGGCAGGATTGTGGGAGCAATTAATGGGAATTGACTGCGAACGAATGGCAACGGATGTAAACAGATCTAAAACCCATTGATTTTGCTCGTGGCTGCATCTCGACGCAATATCAATTAGTTAAATTTTCATATCCCGCTGGGTTCGGGACCGTGAGGTCGGAGGTTCGAATCCTCTCGCCCCGACCAATCAAGTCAAACACTTACGGCTGTCAACTCTGAGAGCCGTTTGCTTTGTGGCAGGATTGTGGCTGAACCTCTCAAGAGGTAGCACCACTTAGTGACTCGGCATAATGGGTGACGCCAACTTGTGCAGAGCCAAGGCCGACAAGAGCCTTGGTCAGCGAGCTCAAAGAGCCAAGTTATCTGTACCGATGATTAAAGCGCGACTAAACCGCCGGCTACGACACGGCAGTAGCCAACCATTACACGGGACTTCTGGATTATTTGATTGGCGCGACTGACCTCAGTAATATTATCCCCATGAGCAAAACCGAGATCCTGGAAGAACTACCAAAGCTCACCAAAAAAGAACGACACGAGATTCGTTTGAAACTGGCGGAGCTTGATGGGGACGAGTGGATTGACGACGACGAGCCATTGACTGCGGATGAAAGAGCGCTCCTCGACGCTCGGCTGGCAGCCTATGCGAAAGATCCTGATGCCGGCAGTTCGTGGGCAGAAGTTGAAAGCCGAATCCGAGCCCGGCTTAGTCGCCAAGCGAATTAAATGAGCCGGCGTCTAATTGTTAGACCGGAAGCGGAGGCTGATATCACCGATGCCGCCATTTGGTATGAAAGCCGCGATTTGGGCCTCGGACTCGAGCTTATTTCCGAGATCCAAACGGCGATTACCCGAGCGCTTAAAGATCCTGAATTGTTTCCGCTCCTACGCGAAAGCCCAGCCGTTCGCCGTGTTCTGACTCGGCGCTTTCCCTATCGCGTTTTCTTTATCGTGCGACCTGAGGAATTTGTGGTGTTCGCAGTACTCCACGCCGCAAGGCATAACCGAATTTGGCAGCACCGCGTCCGACAGCAGTAGCAACAGGCGCGAAAGGACCCGTCACTTGTGGACGTGGTTATTCGAAATTGCGTGGTCGAGCTGCTGAAGCGCATGATTAGGTGATTGCATTTCTCAAAATAAGATTGCTATGAAGACATGCCTAAACCACGGTCGCAAGACGCTCACCTGCTGCTTCGCCTCTTGGTTCCTGCTCGCGGTCTGCCTCGTCAGTCAAACTCACGGGCAGGTCATCTTTCCGGGATGCCAGTCGCCGACCACCGTCGTGGCGAGGAGTGCGAACGTCGCTCCGGTCGGAGAGCTGAAGTTTCGGGCGTACCGCCTCGACGAATCGGCCGACGGAATTTTCTGCCTTAGCGTGGTTCTCGACGAGCCACACGGAGTTTCCCTGATCTGGATAGGGGACGATCCGCTGTGGGCGCAGCACCTGCGGGAGGGTGAGTTGACCGCTTCGTTTCCGCCGGAGTGGCTTCAGCAGGGCGCCCCGATCTCCGTGTCCGACACCCTCAGACCCTACGAACTCACCACGCACCCGGAACGACTCACGTTGCCCGACTCACTCAAGCGCCAGCTTGAGAGTGCGCGATCCGGCGAGCGGACGAAGATCACCAGCCTCCGACTAGTGACCCGCAAAGTGGAGGGCACGTCGCAGCGGTTCGTGATCGTCGTGATCACCGGGTCAAAGCCCTTCGGCCGCGAGGCGATGAACAATACGTGGGTGATCCAGATCGGGCGAAAGGAGTTTGCAGCATGGCCTGAAAGAAACACGCTAACCTGCACGATGGCTGAGCAGGAGTTCGCGGCCCTCGAGGACGGTGCGCCAGTGCGTGTGAACTGGGGCTTCGATGTGCTACGAGGTGGCGGTGCGGGAAAGAGTTTCGCCCAGCTCGACAAGAGCAAGCTGGATAGGTAAAACGTTGTATGGGCACTCGCGCCTCCAGATCCGCTCAACTGTCAGAACACACCCTTCTCCTTATTCGAAACGCGTGTGGCCAATTTGTGGACAGAATTTTAGGCACGCCACCGGTAACGCATGCCAGAAAATGATAACGAATCTAAAACCTCGAAATTCCTTGGTGGCTGCAACTTTTGAAAAGGCAAAAACTTAAGTTTTCACCGTACCTAAGATTCGGGACCGTGAGGTCGGTGGTTCGAATCCACTCGCCCCGACCAGAATTCCTTAGGAATATTTAACAATAGGACCACTCAAGCGGGTGGTCCTTTATGTTTTGTGCAGCCAAATTGTGCCAAATGGGTTTGGTTAATCACGGCTGGAGGGAAAATTCGGTCCAGTGACCACCATGCCGGGAGTTGGAGGTTGCTGAGTGAGGAGGCCGAGGCCCGAATGGATGATAGGTGACTGGTACCTAGCGGTTCGGTGTCATGTCTGCGGCTGCCAATTCGCTTTCTTTCATGACAAGGGTGAGCTACCCACAGATTGTCCACTTGAGATAATCTGTATTGACTGTCAGCAGACTTGTTAGCGTACTCGGAAACTTTCATGCTCTTAACGGGATTTGCTTTTGAGAATCTTTTGAAGGGCAATCTCTAACGGAATGACAATCGGCACCATCGACGACTCACAACGCAAAGCAGCGACAGTTGTGGGATTCTCTTATCTGTTTGCGCTGCCGCCGGCGATCTTCGCCGAGTTCTATGTACTCGGCCGATTAATTGTCTCCAACAACGCTGTGGACACCGCCCGTAATATCATGGCGCACGAGAGACTCTTTCGTCTGGGCACCGCCAGCAACCTCACCGTCTTCGCGATCGATATAGTACTAATCACAGCTCTTTACGTGGTACTCAAGCCAGTCAATCGGAACCTGGCCTTGCTCGCGGCGTTCTGGGGGCTGATCGAGACGGCGATTTTTGTTGTCACCCTGCTCAATGACCTCGAGGCTCTGCGACTATTGAGCGGCGCCGATTACTTGCGAGTATTTGAGCCAGATCGATTGCAAGCATTGGCCCGGGCTTCGATCAGCGCACATGGCGCCGGATATGGCGTGGGCCTGGTGTTCGCTGGACTGCGAAGCACGCTGTTTTGTTATTTGTGGTTCAAGTCGAGTTATATCCCAAGAGCATTGGCGGCATGGGGAATGATTGCGTCCTTTCTGATGGGAGCGTGCGCATTCTCGTTCATCATTTTTCCCGAGCTTGCGAAGGTCGTCGGGGTTGGGATTTATGGAGCTCCGATCTTCTTCTTCGAACTGACCATGGGCTTTTGGCTCCTGCTAAGGGGATTACCACTTTCCGGATCTGCGCCCGATCGAGTAAGCGGGTCAGCACAGGCAGCGAGATGACTTGGCGATAGCAGTCGAGAGAGCGGGGAGGAGTTGACAAGGTTATGACAAGAGATAACAACGATTCACGCCGTACGGTGGCCCGAATGGCGGGTGGATTCTTCCTTCTCACAATTTTGTGCGGCGTATTCGCGCAAGGCTTCGTCAGTCAAAGACTAATTAATTTCAGCGACGCCGCGGCGACAGCGACAAACATTCTCGCGCACAAGAGCCTATTCCAGTTAGGCTTCACGGCTTACCTAATCGAGATGGCTTGCCAGATCATCACGGCCGCTCTCTTTTATGTTTT
>DASQPD010000092.1:0-10881 GCA_035644135.1 Pyrinomonadaceae bacterium | reverse complement strand
CTGGTCGTGGCACCCACGGAAGAAACCATGGGCGATGTGCAGCGAATCTTTTATGTCCACGTGCCGGCGGCCACGGTCGCATTCACGCTGTTCTTCGTCAACTTCCTTGCGTCGATCTTTTACCTGTGGAAGCGCAGTCCGAAGGCGGACGCCCTGGCTGCCACCACCGCGGAAGTCGGCGTGGTCTTCTGCTCCGTGGTGCTGATCACCGGCCCTATCTGGGCGCGCTATGCCTGGGGTGTCTGGTGGTCGCCATGGGACATGCGCTTGAATACGACGCTGATGCTGTGGCTACTTTATGTGAGCTACCTGATGATGCGCCGCTCTTCGACAGCTGGATCTACGTCAGTCTTAGCGGCTGCGCTGGCGGTTTTTTCTTTCCTCGATGTGCCGATCGTTTACATGGCCAACCGCTGGTTCCGCACCCACCATCCCGCGCCGATGATCGGCACACCAAACCTGGATCATCGAATGCAAAATATCCTGCTCATTAATATGCTCGCCTTCCTCTGCTTCGGAACGCTGATTTGCTGGTCCCGTTATCTCATGGAGCGGAGGGCGCAGAAAATCGACACGTCCCACATTCAGAGGGCCGCTGGCGGCGTCGCCGGTATGATACTGCTGCCGGCCACGTTCCTTACCAGCCCACCTGGGCACGCCCCGATTACATATCTCTGGGCCGGCTATGTGGCAGCTTGGGGCATCTACGTGAGCTATTTACTGTTTTTGATGCGCAAGTTGCGGCAACTGAAGAAAGAAGCGGAGGAGTTGAGCGCGGAATAACCTGCAAATTCGGCGTGCGGATGGTGAGAGCACGCAGGTAGTTGGCCGGAAATCGAACGGTTGCGTGTCAGGGTCAATTTGCTCAAATCGAAACGTCTGGAATGTGCAACTCCAAGACTTCTGGTCATGGGTTCTGGGTAACGCCGAGAATAGGATATTGATAAGAAAATAAACGGGTTAGGAGAAGCGGGCCTGCTGTCACCCCTGCGTGACCGTCTATACCGTATACATAAAGGATAGGTTTTTTGAAGAGATCGATCCAATTTTACCTCCAGAAGAGCACCCTTAGTCACCTCAGGCAGTCGCAACAGGTGTCTATGCGAGCAAAATGGGCAGTTGCCAAAATGGCGCAATGTGCTTTGCTCATTTATGTTGAAAAGCCGAATGTGTTCCGATCTGGTTCGCCCCGGGACTCTGTGTTCGCCCCGGGACTCTGTGAAGGAATCCGTCCGCAACGAAGAGAGCGGTCCTCTGGGCTCCAAAACTTCCGCCGCCTGGCGCTAGCGATGATTCCGTTGACCACCATGGGCGTGTTCGAGACGTCAGCAAAGACGGCAGCAACCAGCAAGTTGTAATACGTAGCGGCAGTCAGAGCACTATTTTCTTCCACTGCGCGACAAAGTCAAACGCCACCCCGATGATGAACAGCGCGATGGGAAAGTGAATCAGCACCACATGCCGTGCGTGCTCGCGAACAGTACTGACTTGATGTCAAAAGGATTCAAATAAGCGTCCACCGTCCTGATTACGAAAAACGGTTTCGGGTGCTGGGTTGGTCGTTACTGCACCACGACCGTGCCCTTCATCCTGGGATGAATTGTGCAAATATAGGAGTAGGTTCCTGGCTTTGTGAAGATGAAGGTAAATTTGTCGTTCGTATCCAGCACCTTGGACTTGATCGACTTATCAGCACTGACCACGTTGTGCCCGATTTCGTCTTTGTTGGTCCATGTGACTTGTGTACCTATTGGCACGGTCACTGTTGACGGTGCAAAGCTGAAGTTGCTAATTTCGATCTCCGAGCCACCAGCGGGCGGGGCTATTGCACTTGCCGCCACCGGCGTGTGTGTCCCAGCCCACATGGCTAACCCGGCGATCAAAGTCAAGGTCGCCGCTCCCTTGCCCAAAATAATCAGAAATGTTTTCATAACTGTTCTCCCTTCGTATAGAGCCTTTACGATATGACCGTCGGTTTCGGCTCTGGGGTGATAAACCAAAAACTGGACTGATTATTCCGTGAGCAGCAGGGCAGAAAAAATCTGTGAACCTTGTCCCGCCGTCTTTCAATCGGATTCCTTTGAAATCAACCGCCGGCATCCCTGACATTCAGTCAAGTACCTGATTTACCGAGATCGACTTTTTCTGGCTAACGGCTCTAATTAATTGCAACCACCGGTCTGCCATCCTTGTTCCCATTGCACACTGACATTGTTGTCCACCGTTTGCCCTTCGCCAGCAACTTCTTACGTACGTCAACGCAAAAAAAAGGGCCGCGAGAAGGCGGCCCTCAAGGAGTGAGGAGAAGAGCAAGTTTGTTGCTCATTTGCAGATATTACTTAAAACGGAGCGACCAGGGTTTTATTCCCGCATGTGAATGTAGATCAGACCAGCTGCGGAAATAAAGCTGGGCGTGGGCAAGTTACTACCCCAGCCACGTCGGAGTTGGAGCGGCTTGACTTTCGCCACCGCCGAGTCTCTGTGTCGGTAAATTGATTTGTGCAAAGTGCCCCGCTTCGAACGAAGCGCCAGGAGGCTGGTCGCTTCGGCTAGGGAGACTTACTTTACGGTAAAAGATAGCGCAAACTAATGTAGCTCATGCCGAGATGGGCATTCTTTGGTGTGCCCGGTACCACAAACCATGGGGCACGGGTT
Organism: Pyrinomonadaceae bacterium; assembly: GCA_035644135.1. Lineage (GTDB taxonomy): Bacteria > Acidobacteriota > Blastocatellia > Pyrinomonadales > Pyrinomonadaceae > PSRF01. The sequence goes on along the minus strand of DASQPD010000092.1, from coordinate 8,226 downwards.
AAGTAGGAAAACTGAGTATTGAGCCGCAGTGACCCGTATTGGTCACTTTTCCAAAGTGTTTGAATCCAATCCGCCGTCGCCTCCTGGATGGCTCGGTTGTCGCTGTTGAGGGAACCCGGGCCGCCATAGCCGGCGAATGTATTCGGTTTAGCTCCAGCGGTGTTGTCCAGAGCAAAGTTGCGCTGGAAGTAGAACCCGCCATAGTACCCGGCCAACAAACTCTTGGGTGTTACTTGGGCCTCGAATCCCGCGAGACCGCCGCCGGAGTGTATCATGGAGACCTTGACATCAGTTCCGGTCGCTGTGGGCAGGACGACCGCCTCCGGTCCGGTCGCAATAAGGTAGCGGCCGGCGCCGTCCGAGTAGATACCATTGGCCAACAGACGAAATCTCTTGAACAGCTCAAAGTTCGCCGCCGCCTCGACCCCGCCGCCAACGGTCGCGTGCGTGGTGAACGAAGTTGCGCCGGTGGGTTGGACTGCTACCTTCGCAGTAGTGAGTAAGCCGGCGGTTTCCGCGTGGAAGTGCCTACCGGCAAGGTTCGTGTCATAGGCGATCTTAGGGATGATGTCGGGACCGATGTTAGGGACACCAGCATTACCGTTGTCGAACTGCCCGTTGAGGTTGCTTACGCCACCGGCAAATGCGGCGGGAAAAGTTACCGCTGCGGTGCCCACGAACTGGTCTGGATTTTCTAGGGCGACACCCATCGCCCAATGATTGTTCGGGTGATAGGCCACTCGGAATTGGGCCGCGCGAGTGTGATGTACTCCCACATTGATGTTGGAATCTTCATTCACCGTGATGGCAAGATCGGAGGGGACAGGCGATAACCCGTTCCTATTGGGAGTAAGCCAGCTCCAGGACTGGCCGCCCAAGAACTCCCATTTGCGGCGTTTGATGTCCAGCCAGTAAAGACGCAGACGCATGGTATGGGGATTGGTGGCCTGGAATACGGTGGCAGCATCGTTACCATTGAAATCCGTTTCCACGTAGCCGGTCACATCGTTCGCTCCGATCTTCTCTGTAATGGTCAGATTCATCCGCGAGTATTGCGCGGTTGAACGAAACTCGGTGAGGTGACCGGCCGCTGTATTGCTGAAGGGAATGGCACCAAAGCTAGTGGTGGCCGCATTACCGGTGTTTGTGGTCCGGAAAATGTTTTCAAAATCCACCCAACCACCAGGTGTGAAGTCAGCGCCGCCGATGCGAAACGAAAGCGGCGATTCCTTTGGTTTGGTTTCCTGAGGGGCCTCAACGGAACCCGGCTGAGCCCTTTGTTCTGAAGGCCCAGGGCCGGTCAGCGTGGTGCTCAGCAACCGGGGAGAATCACTCGCAGCTTTCGCATGGACGGCCTCTGCTCGTGCGTTCACCTGCTGCCTGAGTTCTTCTATTTCCTCTTCTTGCGCGCCGATCCGGTTCTGCTGTTCTGTCATCAACTTCTTCTGCTCTGCGACGGCTTCACGCAACTTCTCTAGTTCATCTGCCATATTTGGTGGGTTAGGGACAGCATTTGAGGCGGACGTCTGACCAGTCACCAGTCCGGAAATGCTGACCATAAAGCAAAGTGTATGTAACAACCGCATTGAGTCATTTACCTCCATGTTTTTGTGATCAAAGAGTGAATCCGCAGGAACTGGGCCTCGGATATGAAACCGGGTAGTCATGAAGCGACGGGGCTTTTTTCGAGCTGGCTCCGCCCAAGCCGGTTTCTCTTGGGGCTAGTCTGCAATGGGGTTTCCTTCGCACGTTCTTCCTTGCCATACATTGCGGTTGCCGCAAGCTGCGTCATGAGGGTCCGAAAGACCCACCGCCGCACGGATCAGTCATGCAACCCAAGGGACCAACTTCCAAGCGCCCGTTCGTGGAGAGGGTCTCCCTGGACCTTTGCGGGGTAATTTTGATAACCGCATAGCCCGCGTTTTATTCCATCGCGTTACAACAAAAGCGGGTGCGGTTCATGGGAAAACTGAAGCGACAAGTTCGCTTTCTTAACAAACACCTACCATTCGTGGAATAACCTTGCCTAAATCCAGTTAGCTTCTCTAAAGGCCGAACGCAGGTTGTCAAGAAGTCTTCGGTTCACGCAGCGGGGGTACGAGCGAACGCGGGGAAAAGGAGCAACTTTATGAACCATCATCTTCGAACTCGATTGTGGGTGACGATAGTCACCCTGATTTCGCTAGCCAGCCTGTTCATTCCGCTTGCACAGGCCAAGTCCAGGGAAAAAGATAAAAAAGAACAGCAGCTGAGAGCAGCAGGTATTTACTTGATCAGCCATCTGCCGCTGCCGGAGATGACCGTCAGCAACATTGCTGCGGCGTCCGACCCTAACCGGCAGTTGCTTCAGTTGACTGACGCCACGCATAAAACTCTCACCGTCGTAGACGTGACCAAACCCGCGCAGCCCAAGCTTCTTGAACATTACCAGCTTCCGGTGGAATTAGCGCTAGCCAGCCTTCAGGTCCGCATTGGCGATGTGGCCTTGTTTGGTGCGAGCGAAGGGAATTCATCTGCTGATACGAATCCTCAGTCGATCGCGCTGGTCAGCCTTGCCGACCCATCGCACCCGAAAACGGTCCAGAAGTTTGACCGGGTGACCGCGGTTTGGAGTGACCGCGGGCGGGAACTCATCTACTTGGCAAACGCTGACGGTCTCTGGATCCTCGAAGTGTACTCCGCCGCCGACAAGCGTGCCGAAGAGCAATTTGATGAGATGCTCAGAGGATCAAGGTCCGGGGGATAGCGCGACTGACGAGTGGTCTTGGCGGATTCCGGCCAAGCCCGCAGCAGGTTTTGGCGGCCCGCACGCGCGGGCGGGCTTTTCCTTTCCCACACAGTTCGCAACCCTCCTGTGGCCGCCGACAGAACGGCCTCATGAGAGCAGCAGGGAATAATTAGCGGCGCAAGAAAGCAGGCGGCATTTTTAACTCCAGGAACAAAATCTGATTTGCAAATTCTGGAAAAAGGTAGGATCCGCAAACATCAAGGAATTTATTAATACTCAGTTCTTGACTGGCCATCAAAGCCTCGGCAAGAAAATCTTTAGTCAGAAACCTTTGTCGAAGCCTTCGGTTGGTGGGGCGACATGCCGAACATGATGCCTGTCTCTACTTCAACGGGCTGCCCGTTCACTTTGTATGGCCTGAACTCCCATTGCAGGAGAGCGTCAATGATATCTTTGTTCTGCTCGGGAAAGCCATTGATTACGTGAACGTGCTTTACTTTGCCGTATTTATCAATCGTGATCCTGACCGGAACAGGATTGTATTTGCGGTTGGCAAAGGCCGGCTCAACCCTTTGCAGGACGTTGTCTCCCGTCGCGTAGTCCTTGATGCACACATGGTTGATGCCTGCACCCTCTCCGGTGGCAGGAGAGGATTGCTGCGGAGACTGCAGGGCATCCATACCCCGGACCAGGCCTTCAAGCATCTCAGTATCACGGCTGGTCAGCATGAATTCAATGGTATGGCAGCGGATTTCCGTGGTTAGAACGTACCAATGCAACTCCGCCACAGGTGACATGTAATCCATTCGGATGAAAGAGCGACCGGCCATTGTGACCACCGTCGGCTGGCGTTCCAGTTTGTAATTGACGCCCAGCCTCTCCTTTTTGAATTTGACCAGTTCAACCGCGTTGCTTGCGGGCGCAAGAGTAAAGAACAGATCCTGAGCACTGATCAAAATGGAACCCCGATTAGGTCCTCTGAATGCCTTCGTGGGCTCGATTTGGGCCAGCACATAATATCCGCTGTCAGAAGGGGATGGCCCGGCATATTTTTGATTCCAATCAGCGGGCAGGGTATAAGAAAAGCCAAAATAGCTATTGGTGTAAATCTTCTCGCTGACTGTGCCACCTTCCGGAACGGGAGTGGACGAATCACTGGTACCGGATACCGCTCCCTTGACAAGAACAATGCCGGTCGGCACTTTCTGCGGGGTAGGATTGCTGGAAAAGTCCCCTCCCTGAGATGTCTGAGGCGCATCGGGATCGCCGCTGTTTTGACCAGAAGCTGCCACGGAGACGCACAGACCAAACACAAGAAAGCCAAAGAAAGACTTCAATCGCACATGTTCTCCCTTTTCAGCAAGCCGTTATAAAGCCTTGTAAGAATCAACAAGCTTAAGCCTTGCCCCTGTCAAGCGCACGCCGGATGCGGAGATCCAGTGCGTCCCTGGTCGAACGGTATTGTTCCGCCGAGATCAAGCCGTTTGACCTTTCGCTTTCAAGCTGCGATAGTTCCTCTTTCAGGGCCTCGACCAAGGGTGCACCATACCGAGCACGCCCCGAGGCAAGATCTTGCTTCCTGCGTGATGCGGCGATCAATCCCCCGGTCAACAAAAACAGTATGAGCAAACCAATCGCCCAGGTTTCTTGGTTGCGTTGATCCGCCTCGATCGGCGCTGTGACCGGAACCATCGCTTTGTGATTCTCTGCGGCGGCCGGACGAGTAGCTGATAGCGGCAAGGACTGGGCTAATGGAGTTTGAAGCGGAGCTGAGCCAATTCCGGAAATCTCAAATGCCGGCACTTCGCGCGCAACGGGACTGCCTACCACCTGTTCAATTTGAAGGCCCTTCACTATCCCGAGACTGGTGTAAGACCGCGGACGCAAAGATCTGAACGACATCGATGGAGGGTGCAGGACGGCAAAGCTCTGGATCGGGAACGCGAGCTTAAGAGACAGCGTGGTTGCACCACGGCTGGGCAAATGATAGCTGAACTTGAAGAGCGTATCGCCGGGCCGCAGAGGAAAGTCTACAGCGTAGCGGCCCGGTCGGTCCAGGACGGAAACCGGCGTAAGGTTCACCCAAAGGCCTTGCGATCTCTTGGCCCTAAAAAAGTCGAGAGCGGCACCGGTTGGCAGAGAGACTTCAAAGTTACGCGGTCCGGCCAGCGTAGTTGGAGGAGCGGAAGCATTGGTAATGGAGTACATCTCGGTGACCTTGAGCACCTCGCCGTCCGAGGCCAACTGAGCAATTCCCAGGATACCCCTCCGGCCCTTGATCGTCGAGCCAGCGTCGAAAACATCAAGCTGCACTGGTGACCCTTGGAGAGCGTTGTCATAGTTCACGCCTTGATGAAGAACGCGGAGCACGTATTGGGAATCAGGAAATGCCAGGTGCAGGAAAAACTTGCCCTCGGCGTCGGTCTTGGTGCGTGCTTCTTCCTGCATGCCTTCACCCATACGCAGCAGGACCACGTCGTCGCCAACCGCCGGCCGGTTGGTTGTTCGATTGAGAACATTGCCGCTAGCGCCATCGGCGGCGAATACGGGCGTTGCCAAAAGGCAGTAAACGATGACCAGGGTTTTTCCAATTCCTGACCTAAGATTCATGAGAAATCCACAAGGCAAAATGAGTCACTACTGCAAACCAATCTGGCTGACCGTAATTTCATCATCGTCTGTGCTTCCAACTGACAGCCACCTTGATATCCGTGTCTTTTGTGCTCTCCGCAAGCAACTTCGCATTTGCTCGTTGCTATATTGTCCAACTTGATTGATGCCCCCAGGCAAGTGAATATTCCGGAACCGAGTCCGCAAGTTAGTTACCAGCGATAGATCCGGGCGAGACTCTTGCCGCCTCGCCCGGAAATAATTGTCAATTCCTACAGGGAACGCAGGAAGTTCAGGAGGTTTTGCTTCTGCGCTGCCGTGAGCGAGTTGAAATTGGCAATCACAGTATTAGCTTCCGAGCCAGAGCTAGCATGCTGGGCAATGGCCGTTAGCAAATTGGATGTGCGACCATCGTGTAGGAAGAAGATGCGCTGGCCGATTCCCCATAACGGAGCAGAACGGAATTGGTCTCCACCGGCACCACCCTGACTGACGTTATCGTTCAGCCCCGTGCCCATATGATGGACTTCAAGGTCACTAAACAGATTTGCAGGAGCGCCGCTCAAGCTGGGTGTGATGGAAGATGGGGAAGTCGTTAGCGAAGCAGTGTGGCACGCGGTGCAACCAACAGCGGCGAAGAGAGACCGACCATTGCTGATAGAAGTGGCGCCACCGGGTACGGTGGTAGAGGGGGTTGGAGGAGCCGTCATGCGCATGAAGATGGAAAACTTCACCACATCGCCGGAGGTACCAAGGTTGTCCGCGTTGAAATGGGTCAGGTCTTCTGGAGTCGCATTGAGCTTGCAATTTGCCGGCAGACCAGAGGCCTTGCCTTCTCCAGGCAGCGGACGTTCCTGAGTAAAGGCTTCATTGCTGACGCCCTGCTCAACGTTATAGGCTTCACCGGCAAAAATCAGCAGTGATTTGTTCTGAGCTTTCCAGCCGAAACGGGTAATGGTGCCGTCATTCCCGTTGCGGTTGAATGTGCCACTGGTCCCGAATGCACCAGAATTGGCAGCAGCATTGGCCAGCAGGGTTGACTCTTCCAGGTTTTCTATCAGACCGGCGCCGAAGAGCGGCGTAGGAATGCGGAAGATGATGTTGCCTGAAGCCTGAGCCTGAGCGAAGCTTGGCTGCTGAATGTTGCATGCGCCAGCGTCCGTACGGCCCGTAATGGTGAACAGGTCCTCCACTCCGCCGTTGGGGTTGTTGACATCAGGGTTTCCACCAGCGTTAAAGAAGAATGGGAAACGCGCCTCGCGTACCGGGCCGCCGGCGGTAATAAACGATGGAACAGTGTTCTTGGCTCCGTCTGCGGTAGCGTCCGACACCTGCGGATTTACGGAGGGGCTAGTGCCACCGACCGCCGGTTGAGCATGGCAGAAGGCACAACTTCTGGAGTTAAAGCGCGGTCCGAGACCGGAACCTGCTTCGATGGTCCCGGACACCGAATCAACCTCCTCGAAGGTGTCAAGGGCGTCGTTGAAAAAAGCCAAGCTACCAACAGGATTGTTGGCGGCAACGGATGCTAACGGACCGCCGGCGGCTGCCGCGCCGGGACGGACACCAGGGTCGGTTTGGGCAAACGCCATACCGGCAAAAAAAAGTGTGACCAAGGTCAGAGTGGTGGAAAATGTTCGTCTCGTCATTACGAGTTCCTCCGGAGATTTGAAGTGGGACTTACTTTGCAGCGAGAACTCTGCCGTACCGCAGACGATTTGTACTTTGTCTGCACAAAAGTGGACGGGTAGGATAATTTAAGCGAATTCTGCCTGTCGCATGCGAACGCGACACTTGCATGAAACAGCGGGCACAAACAGAGAGCAACGCGGTATTGAGAGTTAATGTCAAAGCAACTTATTACGAAAATCTGTGAATGCGGGTTCCATTTCGGAAAGGTGAACCCGCTCGTTAACGGTAGAACGCGTAATAGGCAAGGGAAAGTCCCCCCTCGTCATTGAGCTATTCTTCCACTGATAACCTTGCCGCCCTGCAGACGATTGAGACTTGTCTGCCAAAAAGTGACGGGTATGAAAAATCGACGTAGTGGTTGAAATGGCTCTTGTTTGTCCGACGTTCCCGAAACGGGAACGTCAAGCAGTGCTGAAGGTACAGCAACTCTGGACTCTTGATAACAGATATGAAGTATAGGTATTCGATCAAAAGAGTATAGGGGTGGAGGTCAGGTCGAGTGCGATGAAGTAGCAGCAGATAACGTCCGTAGGGCGCGGACGCTCAGGAGGATCGTTGCTGCTGTAGGAGTCGGTGCGGCACCTTCTCGGCGTGATGGAGGAGTCAACGAGAGAGAGGCGAAGCCGCTGGGGCTAGGAGCTGGAAGCCCGCTTCAACAATTCAGCAAGGTCGTCAATATCCCCTGCGCTCGCATCACCAATTATGCAGTAACGAAGTCCGCCCTGGCTCCAGGTTTCCATGTGGAACGAGAGTTCCTTTATCACGGGATACTCTTCATTCCATTTGCCTCGTACCGCCTCCTCGAGGAAGATGAAAACGGAAATGTCTTGATTCCGCAACTGGTAGATCAGATGTGCGCCAGATACCTGATCAAGGTAGGTGATGCGTCCACCCAGGAGCGAAAACTCAGAGTTCTGGAGGTCAGGCAAATTGAAAGTGAATGGAACCCTCCCTTCGAACCAGGGCTTCACCGTGTGCTGGTCTGAGGAGACTACATCCACCTGAGCTAAACTCGCCAGGGTCGCCACGTGCAAGTCAGCTAGTTCGCTGTAGACGTGCTCCCGGCGGGTTCGGTCTCTACCAGCGTGAGTGACGGCCACGCCAGTGACCAAGAGAATGGCGAGGGTTGTGGTGGCGATGACCCAACCAAACCGCATACTGCTCCGCCAGGGTCTCGCTGCAATACTTTGTTGCAC
>DASQPD010000091.1:0-9698 GCA_035644135.1 Pyrinomonadaceae bacterium | reverse complement strand
ATGGCGTTACAAAAATCCTGCGCAACGGGTCAAAGAAACCCTGCTGATTGTCCCGGAAACCGTCGTTGGATTCAGTTGATGTTTGATGCTTTCCTGCTGCAGCCCGGCGCGACGAACATGTTGATCGCCCGTGACGCCATGCTGGCGGCGGACATGGCAAGGTTCGGCGGCGCCAACCAGGTGGAAATCTGGCGCGCTTTCGCGAAGCGCGGGATGGGTGTTAATGCCGTTGCGGCAGATCCGCCAACACCAAACTTTGATTCACCGGTTGAGACCAACGAAGCAACCATTACATTCCAGGCAATAGCTTCGGATCAAGGTAACGCGGCTATTACTAATGCCAAGATTATTGTAGGCCGCTTCCAAGCGCGCACGCGGGCGATTGCGGATACCGATCCCCCCTCCGTGCTTTCGGATACCGCGAAATTCGTTCCCGGCACCTACGATCTGATCGTCCAGGCGCCGGGCTACGGGATCCAGCGGTTCACCCAAACCTTTACGGCAAATCAGACGGCGACGGTCGTTTTCTCTATGCGGACAAACTTGGCGTCGTTGACGAAGGGAGCAACCGCCACCTCGACTTTGAACACAAATGCAAACAACTTCATTGACGATACGGAAGATACAGGCGCACAGATCGGAAATACCGCTCCTGTGGCCGGCAAGGTAATTACCGTTGATCTTGCGGGCAGCACTCCAGTGATGGTGTCCAGTGTCAACGTCAGTGCTGCTGCCGGTCCCGCCCCCAACAATGGGCGATTCAATGCGCTCCGGAAGTTTGAGATCCGAACCTGCAATGGAACCTGCGCTGACCCCGTCGCGGACTTTACAAACGTGGCATTCACAAGCGCTGATGATGCGTTCCCGGGCGATGTTCCGCGTCCGCTTCAGCCGAACCTAAACTTGAGAAGCTTTGCGATCACGCCGACGCTGGCGACCCACGTACAGCTTCGTGTGTTGACCACGCAGTGCACAGGGCAGGCGAAATTCTTAGGAGATCAGGACGACGATCTCTTCAATAACTCTGACTGCCCCAGTTCGACGAGTGGGCCAATCGTGCGTGCGTCGGAGTTTGAGGTCTTCGGACCGGTCACGGCCGAGGCCGACCTGTCCGTTGTCAAGACGGGACCTGCAACAGGTCACGTGGGCCAGCAGATGACGTACATCATCGCGGCCGCGAACAACGGTCCCGCAGCGGCAACAGGTGTGACCGTAACCGACACGCTGCCGAAGAACACCGGGTTTGGCTCGGCAACGTCCACGCAAGGCAGCTGCGCACCGCGCCCGCATAGCCAGATCGTGGACTGCAACATAGGCACAATGGCGAGCGGAGCTACCGTCACGGTAACGCTTGTGGTCAAGCCGACTCAGAAGGGCAGTTACACGAACACGGTAACAGTGAAAGCGACCTCGCCTTCCGATCCCAACTCGGCAAACAACACGAGTAGCGTCACCACCACGGTGACGCCGTGAGCTGAGCCGGGTGTAACAGTAAGACCGAGCTGATGAACGGGGAGCAGCGCGCCTCCTCCCCGTCGTCACACAACGAATTGCGACCCCTGCCGGTCGCTGGCGTCGCCGATTATCTGCTATACGAGGTGACTGGGGAAGGCGTTGACACGGTAGGGGTCAAAGTTCACTTCCATTTCGAAAGTTCGAGCCACTCGAGCCCCGGCAGAAGGCTTAGACCATAAGAGATCACCGCACCACTAGGCGTCCGTGATGGGGAGGCCTATCGGACACTCGACGCGCGCGTCCATTAAGAGTCCAATAAGAGTTCCGGTGAGTCCTTTGAGTGCGGTAAAGTGCTATCCATGCCGCCAAGTTCCGTTGAATTACATTAGGTTGCTTCTCTTTCACGGCGGCGACACGGGTTCGACTCCCGTACGGGACGCCAATACATTGAAGGCAGCGAGCAGAGTCATGAACAGGTCGAATCGCGGTTGCGACTGAGAAGTTTCAGCGCCTGCCTGTGAGTGGCTGTTCTATTCACTCGTAACGCAACGCGTCCGCTGGTTCCATCTTGGATACCTTACGCACGGGCAAATAACTTGCAATCAACACAACGATCACTGTTAGCATCGGAACAGTGATAAATGTCAGGTAAGCCATGCCGCCCAAGCCATAGATTAGGCTGAAGAGAACACGCGTCAGTAACAAAGCTCCGATTAAGCCAAACGCAACCCCAATAACAGTCAGCCTGAATCCCTTCCCGACCACTAATCTCAGGACGTCGCGCGGCTGGGCACCAAGTGCAATGCGTGTTCCTATTTCACGGGTCCGTAGACTGACCAGGTAAGCCGTCATGCCATAGATGCCAATCGCCGTCAGGCACAGCGCCAGGAGGCCGAGCCCGCCAGTGATCGTGCCGGCGAGTTTGATTGGTTCCAGAGTCCCACCTCTGACGTCTTGCAAAGGTATGACATCTCTCACCGGCAGGTCTTTATTTAACGTCAGCAGTGCATTCCGCACTGCGGGCAAGGAAGTCTTGGGATCACCAGAGGTGCGGATAACAAGCGTCATGCTGGTACCAGGGGTGTATTGCTGCGCAAACGGCAGATATAAGAATGGCAATAGCTGCTCATTGATCACGCCGTATTTAGAATCTTTTACTACGCCAACAATCTCCGCGGTGCTCTTCGCTTCCTTATCCGGCGAATTCAAAGAGCGGTAGGTGATGCGTTGCCCGACCGAGTTTTGATTGGCAAACCACTGTCGCGCCAGCGCTTCGTTAATGATGGCAGTTTCAGGAGCGCCCAATTTGTCGCCGCTGCTGAAATCGCGGCCCTTGATCAAGCGCATACCCATCGCGTTGAAGTGGTTTGGGCTAACAATGTCAACGTAGACAAATTTGGAAATTCCCGCCGGCAAGTCAGCAGGCACGGTCATCCAACCCAAGCCGAGGGGCAGCGTGTGCGCCAGGTTGGAAGCTTCGATGCCAGGAATATCTTTGACCTGATCGGCCAGCCTTTGAAACGCGTCCTTGGTTTCAGCTTCTGAATATCCCAACCCACTCGGATTGAGAGTCAAGATCAACTGCTTATCCACGTCATAACCACGATCATTCGAGAGCGACATCTGCGCGCTGCGTATGAAGAGGCCGGCACAAGTAAGCGTAATCATCGCCAGTGCTACTTCCAAAATGATCAACAGGTCACCATGGCGCAGTCTGCGACCTTTGAACCTGACAGTCTTACCTTCATCCTCGAGCATCGCCAAAACATCTGTGCGAGACGCCTGGAGCGCAGGGACTAATCCGAACCCGATGCCGACCAGCAACGACAACAACAGCGTAAAGCCCAACCTCCAAACGTCCAGTTTGATCCCTTGGATAGGCAAGTCGGGCGGGAGCAATCCGGAATTTTGCACAACCCTTACGAACCAGTAGGTGAGCAGTAAACCGATCACTCCGCCCAGCACGGCGAGCAAAACACTTTCGGTTAACCCATGTCTAATGATGCGCCAGCGTGTGGCTCCCAGTGCGAGACGAATGCCAATCTCCCGCTGCCGAATCGCGGCACGCGCCACCAGGAGACTGCCGACATTCGCACAGATGATCAGCAAGATAATGCCAAGCACGATTGTCACCGCTCCGCCGAAAGTCAGGACACCCTTTCTTATATCTGGCAACAATTCGAGCGTCGGCGACAGAGTCACACTCAAGCCGGCATTTGTATCCGGGTAAGACTGTTCGAGCCTGCGAGCGATCATCTGCATCTCGGCCGTCGCGGTGTGCACGCTGACGCCCGGCTTCAAACGGCCCGTCACCGAAAGCCACGAGCTTGAGCGCTTCGTGAGCAATTGCGGGCGCTCGTCAACTCTCAACCAGATTGACGGAGCCATCATGGTGGGAATCCAAAAATCAGCGTTTGATTCCCATTGCACGCCACGGAAACCACTTGCAGCCACACCAATCACATTGAAACTGGTACCGTTGAGCGAGACGGTTTTGTTCAGAATGTCACCAGCACGCGCACGGTGTAACGAAGGTCTTGCCAGAATGATCTCATAAACAACCCCTCAGCGAATACTGTCTTAACGCGACGGTGCCTTGAATTGTTCAAGAAACGTTGCACGAAAAGTACCGCTTTCTCTCCATGCTCCGTCTCCTGCTCGGTCACGTAATCAGGCAACTGAGAGTCGAGCGTATTAGTGCAGAACTCAATCCATTCCGGCGTAATCTTATCAAAGATGTTTTTGATCGATGAAAACGCCGTCAGTCACAACGTAGTCGGTTCGTCTTGTCTCACCGCGAGACCCGGCTCAAGAAGAAGAGCTGTTAAACAATTCTAGAAACGCCTTGATCGAGGTGGATCTGGGTCTCACTTCCTGCGACTATGCCATTGCTGATACCGGTACAGTGGTTCGGATCTCCAGCCGGGAACAGCAGCAAATGATCTCGTTAGTACAAGTCAACCGGTTGAAAATGGCAGACGCTGCGGACTTAAAATCCGTTGAGGGTAACCTCGTGCGGGTTCGACTCCCGCCCTCGGCACCAATCATTTCAATAATTTACAGCCAATCACTTTTTGACGATGGACCAACGCAACGGAGTTAACTCCGTTGCGTGCCTAAATTTCGCGCAGATCGTTGAGGAAAAATCTCATCTTCATTCCTTTGAGCTAGCCCCATCCGACTTCGACAATCGCGTCACCGCCCCCCATAGACTTTCCGACAATCTAAGGGGTTCGTTTGTCCGATGCGGTCTCCCGCAATGCGGTTCCCGGTGAACTCCCACCGTTCCTTGATGAGCCTGTAGTCCAACTCCTTGGCCCACTTGCGAGAAAGAAAAGTGGTGATTTCGTCTCGCCCATTGACGAACTCCGAGCGATTCCTCCACCGTGAATCGATCGCGTATGCCAGAGCTACTTTCCCCGGATCGCGGGTGTTCCAGCTGTCCTCGGCGAGACGTACCTTTTGAATCGCACTCTCGCGTGTGAAAGGAGGCAAAGGGGGCCGTCTTGTTATCGTGGCAGTTGCCATGGTTCTTTTCCTTAGCCAGTTGACTCCATTGAATCGTGGTCGTATCGCGTCACCGGATTGCCGGTACAAAGCCTCGCACCAATGCGGCGATTTCATCCGCAGCCGTATCCAGGGCAAAGTGGCCGGCGTCGAGAACGTGCACTTCGGCTTTGGGAACGTCTTGGCGATAGCGTTCGGGTTCACCGAGATCGAAGGACAGATCGTACTTACCCCAGATCACCAGGAGCCGCGGTTGTTTCTCGCGCATCCACGCTTGCCATTTAGGATATGCGTCTACATTTGTTCGATAGTCGTAGAACAGATCACTTTGAATGTCTCCTTGGCCAGGTTGACTGAGAAACGCAAATTCATCCGTCCAGAGATCCGGGTCATACCGTTCAACATTCGGATCGTTTCCCAAATGGCGCGTCCGCGTCGTCTGAAGCGACAGCAGGTTTGTGCGCAGCGCGCTTTCGTTGGCCGCGCGATCGCCCCAAAAGGCGCGTCGCCGTTTCCAATTGGCACCGAGCCCTTCGCTATGCGCGACCGCGTCCTGAACGATCAACCCATCGATCCGTTCGGGATGGACTAAGGCCATGCGAAAACCCACCGGGCCTCCGTAGTCCTGCATGTAAAGTGTGTACTGCGAGAGCCTCAGCGCTTCGGTGAAACGATTCATGATCCCGGCATAGTGATCGAATGTGTAGGCGAACGTTTTTGGATCGGGCCAGTCGCTGTGTCCGAAGCCGGGGTAATCCGGCGCAACCAGGTGATAGCGATCAGAAAGCCGTTTGAAAAGAGGTTCAAACATTCGCGATGAAGACGGGAGCCCGTGCAGTAGCAGAATTGTCGGCGCGCTCTTGGGACCAGCCTCGCGATAAAAGATTGACAAACCCTTCGATAAAAAGTTGGGCGTTCCACAACATGCTCCTTTCGTCGAGGTTGTGCGAGTATTTGAGCTGAGATCAACATCATGGAAACCATCAACGTGATCCCTCGCAGCGAACTGACTATCGCGATTCTTTCCACGATTCTTTCGACGATTAGTACGCTCATCTCCAATCTCCGTTGAACCTATTACTTTTTCTCACGGCGTTTAGCGCTCCATTCAGTCAGCGGGCCGGCGATTTCAGAGACTTCCTCAACCAATGAATTCAGGAAAACCGAAACTTCGGTACAAGTTGAAAGATTGGCGCTTTGCCCGGCCCACAAAGGCATCAAATCGGCTCGGCCCGCCGACTCCGCCGCAATCGAAAGATTTCTGACGATCATGCGTTGCAGCGGATACGGCAAAATCTCGTCTGGCTTTTGGTTCAACTCACCCATCAAGCGATTGTTAATTCCGCGCGCCAGCCTTCCGGTGAAAGCCTTTGTCAATCCGGTGTATTCAGCTTTGCGCTGCATCAGAGCTTCACGATGAATCCTGCTTGCGCCGGATTCTTCACACGCGAGAAATGCTGTCCCCATTTGCACCGCCTCGGCGCCGAGCGCGAAAGCGGAGATCACGCCGCGCGCGTCGGCGATGCCGCCGGCAGCTATCACAGGCACGTCAACCACGTCGACAATCCGAGGGACAAGCGAGAAGGTACCGGTCACAGAATCCTCGGCGGCCCGGAGGAAAGAACCACGATGTCCACCTGCTTCGAAGCCGGAAGCTACGATCGCATCAACACCCGCGTGCTGAAGAGCGACCGCTTCATCTGGTGTCGTGGCCGTCCCAATCGTCACGATGCCTTTCGCTCGACACTCGTCAAGGATTTCTTTAGGCGGAATTCCAAATATGAAGCTGAAAACGGGTACTTTTTCCTCCAACAAAATGCGAGCCTGATCTTCGAATCTAATAGGTGAATATGGTTTGTATTCAGGACGAGGTGCGTTCAGTTCTGAGAAGTAGCTCGCCAGCGGCGCCAGGCTTCGGTTGAAAGCGGCTTCGTCTGAACTTCGCGCGCCGTCATCTTCCATCGATACCCACAAGTTCATCGCAAAGGGCTTCGATGTCAGTGAACGAATCTGAGATATAACGTTCTTGATTTCTTCCGGTGACAGACTAAGCGCGCCGAAAGATCCCAAGCCGCCAAAGTTGGATACTGCCGCCGTCAATCTCTGCGACGACAATCCCCCGAGTGGCCCTTGAATGATCGGATAGTGGATGCCGAGTTTTTCAGTCAGTCGATTTCGATTCCAGGTCATCCTTACATCCCTTCGTCGTAGTGTCCGGCCATTGTGACATCATTAAAATGCAGCTGCGCCAGCTGTCGCGACGGCATGGTCCTGATCGCCGCTACCACCGCTGACACCGATTGCGCCTACTACTTTCCCCTCGCGTTTCAGCGGGATGCCGCCAGCAAAAATCATGATCTTGCCATCGTTTGACGCATGAATGCCGAAGAACTGGCCTCCTGACTGAGAATGCTTTGCCAAATCTATGGTTTCAATATCGAATGCGCGCGACGTGTAAGCCTTCTTCATAGAAATGTCGATGCTGCCAATCCAGGCGTTATCCATACGAATGTGCGCGACTATGTTTCCGCCTTCATCAGCCACCGCGATATTCATTGGCTGCCCAATTTCCCTGACTTTCTTCTCCGCTGCGCTGATCACGCGCCGCGCATCATCTAGCTTCACTGCTGACATAGATTCCTCCTTACAATTGTTTCAGCCCGTTGTGCGGCGGCCCGAGGTACGGGAACTCGTCCAGCAGGTCACCGTGCGGCCCAACCTTATCTGTCACGTTTCGGTTGGAGTATATAGAGAAGAAAAGATCGACAACGTCATCGGTCAGCGTCCGGCCATTGTGCGGAAAGCGAGCCGGCTGGTTTGCGTGATAGGAAAGAATATCTGGCAACAACTTTCTTGCGACGGCCTTTGCGTCCTCCAGAGTATAGCCGCCTGTGTGTTCTAACTCGTGCGCGAACACGCCGATGAAGCGATCATCATTCGCCGGCTCCCCGGTGAGGTATGCCTCCCTCTCCTCTCCAACGAGGAAAACCGCTTGCAATGGTCTTGCACCTCGGTCTGCCTGGACCCAGCCTTCCCCAGTTTTGTCCACCGTGCGAGCCCAGATCCCCACTTCATTGCTTCTCAAATCCGAGTTGGGCAATTCAATCACGATGCTGCAAACATTTTTGTCGATGAAGAAGTCGTCCCCGGTGAACTGCATGTGATTGAAATTGCCGATTACGTCTAAAAAGAAAGGATCGCTGCGCCAGCCGAAGAAAAAACGGAAGTCGCCGACTTCCGTCACCCAGGCCTCTCGCCCGACTGAGACCCGTGCTCCCTGGACCACAACTTCGCCGTCGTCGCCGAAGCCAGCGGCTCGTGCGCCCTGAATACGGCGAACTGTCGCGGTCTGCTGCCCATGTTCAGAAGATGCGAACTGAACGCTGTAACAAATATCCGCAATGGCATCATCGTTGATGTCGATCTTGATTTCGTACAGCGCTCCTGGCGCGAAGGGCTCCCTCGTCGTCGGCACCGGCGAGTCCAACCTAAAAGACGGGTGCACATTTAAGATCAGTATTGACTTGCCCGGGTCGCCTGGCTTGGGGAACGCATAGAGATCTGTCATGTCGAGCCGGGCATCGCCGCGAGGAAATCCGAAGTTGGGACCGGAGGCATGGTGTGACATTTATGTTCTCCCTTCTTCCGACGCTTAGCGCCCGAGTTGACCGACGTGATAGCCCAAGCGGTTCTCCACATCACCGGTCTTGTGAAATCCCTGGTCCAGTAACTTCTTGATCCGTTCTTGCGCGGCTGGCCGCATAATCGAGGCGATACACACATCCCACTCCGGTGCGATTTCGTAGTCAGGCGGCAAACTGGCCACGTCGACGAAGCGCTTGGTCTCGCTGATCGCACGTTTGTCGAACGATGCGATGCGGGTTGCGAGGGACTCGACAAACGCATCAAGGTCCGCATCCGGGAATGAGCGATTGACGTAGCCGTATCGTTCGGCCAGATCACCCGGAATGTCGTCCGCGCCCAGAAACACTTCCAGTGCGCGCCCTCTTCCAATCAAACGGGGTAGCCGTGCCATTGGGCCACCACCTGGTACCACTCCAGCTCCGACTTCAAAGTGCGACAAGATCGACTTTTCACGGCTGGCGAAGCGCATGTCGCAGGCCAGGGCAAGTTCACTGCCGACACCGGTGGCGCGCCCCCGAATTGATGCGATCGACACAACCGGTGCACGACTCAGGCGCACCAGCATATCGGGTAGAGGTTGCAAGCCCGTCGGCCCCGGCGGTAGTCGGGTCGTATCCTCAACTGGTGCAAGGAAGTCGTAATGAGTCATAAAGAATCCTTCAACCGCGCTGTCAAAGACGACCACCTTGACGTGCTCGTCAGTTTCAATCGCTGTGATGACTTCGTTGAGTTGCGGAATCGTTGTCGGACCGAAGATGTTGAGCGGCGGATGATCAAGCGTTACTCGCCAATACTGGGGTGAGCGTCGCGTAAGATGTATTTGCTTCGTGCTTGTTGCTGTATCAGTTGCGCTTTTCATGTTTTTGTCTCCTGTGAATTTTCCGTGTGTGTTCGCCGAATCGGCGGCAGGCTACTTCTCCGCAGCCATCGCTGCCTGTTCGATCAATCGAGCAACCTCTGCCGGGTGTGAAATGAATGGCACGTGGCTCGACTTGATCTCAGTCGTCTTCGCGCCAATGCGCTTTGCGAAAAATCGTTCGAGGTTTGGATTCAGCGCTTGGTCCTCCTGCGCGACGATGTACCATGAAGGT
>DASQPD010000090.1:0-21985 GCA_035644135.1 Pyrinomonadaceae bacterium | reverse complement strand
ACTCCCAGACTCTCGACTCCCGACTCCCAGACTCCCAGACTCCAAGACTCCAAGACTCCAAGACTTCCCGACTCCCGACTCCCAGACTCCCGACTCCAGACTCCCGACTCCAGACTCTCGACTCTCGACTCCCGACTCCCGACTCCCGACTCCAGACTCTCGACTCCCGACTCCCGACTCCCAGACTTCCAGACTCTCGACTCCCGACTCCCAGACTTCTACAATCCCCTGGTAATGCGTGTCAGCGGCCGTCGCAAGTCTGTTGCCTTTTTTATTACGCTGGGCGCCTGCCTGGTGGCCCTGGCGATTGCCCTTAATGTCGGCTGGATCCTCCTCAACTGGCGCGAAGTTGCACTGCTGGTTTTCGGCATCATCTTTTTTCTCTTGATCATTTTCGGACTGGTGCTGAACACAACCTTCCTGATTCGAGAAATTCGGCGCAATGAACAGCACGACGCTTTCATTAACGCCGTCACACACGAACTAAAAACGCCGATCGCCTCGATCCGTCTTTATCTCGAAACCCTCAAGACACGTGAGGTTGACGACATGCGCCGCGAGCATTTTTACGACATAATGCTCGCCGACAGCGATCGGTTGCTGCAAACGGTTGAGCAGGTCTTGCGTGCCGGACGTTCCGGGCACCGCGGGCGGCGGATTAACGCGGCGATTCTCGATCTCGGCGAACTCGTGCGCGAGTGCCTGAATCTGGCGCGTCTGCGTTACAACCTCGATGATGAATCTCTGACATTCGTCGAATCGATGGACGGGAACATCGTTAAGGTGGCTGGCGATGCCGATGAACTGCGAGCGGCTGTGTCCAACCTACTGGACAATGCAATCAAGTATTCGGAGAAACAAATTCGCGTACGCGTTGAGCTGGCTGCGGTTGATGATAAACGCGTTGCGGTGCGCATTGCCGATGCTGGCATCGGCATACCCAGCGCTCAATTAAAACGGATATTCAATCGATTCTATCGAGTGCCCGGCCGGTTTATGGCACGTGTGAAAGGTACCGGGCTGGGACTGTTTATTGTCCGATCTGTCGTCGAAAAGCATGGTGGCAGGGTCTTTGCCGAAAGCGCCGGCCTCGGCCACGGCAGCACCTTCACGATTCAACTGCCGCGGGCTTGATCCATGAGTGCCATTCTGATTGTCGAAGACGAGAAGCATCTGGCTGAAGGCTTGCGGTTTAATCTGGAAGCCGAAGGGTACACGGTCGCCACGGTCAGCGATGGCGAGACGGCGCTTTCCCTCCTGTTGGACCAGGGAAAAGTTTATGACGTAATCGTGTTGGACATAATGCTGCCCGGTAAAGATGGATTCGCAGTGGCAGCCGAGTTGCGGGCGTCCGGGAACTTTGTACCGGTGCTCATGTTAACTGCGCGAGGACGCGCAGAAGACGTCTTGAGAGGTTTTGAATCGGGGGCTGATGATTACCTGCCCAAGCCGTTCGAGCTTTCTGTTTTGCTGGCTAGATTGAACGCGTTGCTGCGGAGGCGCGAATGGTTTCATAGAACCCGCTCTGAAACCAGCACGACTACTGAAGCCCAGGTTGGTAGCGAGCACTTTACTTTTGACGGGAAGACGATAGATTTTGACAACCTTGAGTTGCGCACAGCCAGGCAATCGACTCGTTTGACCTTGATGGAAGCAGAACTGTTACGATATCTGGTAAAGCACGAGGGCGCTGTCGTTTCCCGAAAAGCAATTCTGGAAGAGGTGTGGGGCCTGCACGAGGATACTGATACGCGAGCGATTGATAATTTCGTCGTCAGGCTGCGGCGCTACATTGAGGATGAGCCGACCAAGCCGAGGCATCTGCTGACGGTGAGGGGAGTGGGCTACCGGTTCATTTCCGCTGCTGTCAGCTGACTGCGGTCACAATAAGAGCACGGACCCCGAGCAGATCCGAAAAGTCCTTTGAGTAGATGGCCTCGACTTTTCGAACGTGCGACACCGTCTCCACCAGTTCTTGATTTGAAATAAATCCGTTTTCTGTATGGGCAATGGCCCAGGCGGGAATATGCGCGGCCGTCCGCAGCAGGTCTTCCACAAAGTCGAGATATTGTTGTTTGCTCTGAATTCGAGAACCCAGCTTTCCCGCCCGCTGTCGTTCGAGTTCATCCCAAAAATCATTGCCGCCGCGCAACCACTCTTCCCGCCACCCCCGCACAGTGCCCCGGACCGGATCGGACTGGACAAAAGCCGCAGGCAATCTCAGGAACAGCAGATCAGTGTGATGGCGTTCTGCCAGAAATGCGCGCGGGTCCTGGTTACTGCTTTTGTTCCGCAATGAATTGTCGTAAGGGCAGGGAAGTACGTCTTCCAGGGCCAGGCGAAACACTTTTGAGAGTGACAGCGGTTCGCGCAACATGCGCGTCTCGTCATTGAAGGCGAGCACATATTCTCCGGTTATCATACCGGCGGTCAGGGCCAGCGCTCGCTTGTAGGAAGTGTCCAGCCGCTCGGCATTAAACCGAACATTATCAAACCACCAGGCGTCACTTTCGTTAAACCAGTTAAGCAGCGACGGGTTGTCGAGCTTCTCTCGCGGCATATAAGCGTCGTCGACTATTGTGGCAATATCAAACTCGTCCAACCGCTCATTTGGATTCTCTACCAGCGCGGTGGCTTTGGTATAGGACCACAACATCGGATCATTGGCTGCTACTCGGACTTTCCAACGTTTTAGTTCGATTCCCAGCTCGGGTTCGCCGGTAAAAGGCAAAGCCACCGAAGCAAACTTCAGCCGTCTTAGCACCCCCAGTTCAAAGGCCAGCCAGCCGTTAGGAAAGGTGACCGGGGCGTTTAAGTGTCTCGAAGACAAACTATAAGCACTCGTAATCATTGCAGTGCACCTAACTCGTTCCACAACGCCGAATCATCCCTTTTCGCGGAGGTCTGTAACTCGATCATCGGCGGCAACGACAGAAAGGCGATGACCACCGCCGGGTCGAATTCGATTCCTGCGCGCTCGACGATTACATAGTTAGCCATTTCGACGGTTAGCGCGGGACGGTACGGCCGGGCATCCGTCAGCGCCGCATAGGAATCCGCGATTCGCAAAATTCTTGCGGCCAGCGGAATCTCTTCCCTGCGCAGGGCGTCGGGATAGCCACTGCCATTCCACCATTCATGATGCCAACGCACGAGCAACTGCGCCGGCCGGTCAGCCCCCGCGCGCGCGGCTTCTTTTTCGCCGATAACCGGATGACGCGCGAGATCTATCACCTCTTCGTCGATCAGGGAGCCCTGGCGATGAATGTAATCGCGCTCCATTGCTACCTCGCCAAGATCGTGCAATAGGGCTGCGGTTTGCAGGGACGAGCGGTCCTGGCGAGCCATGTGAAAACCCCGCGCTAATGCGCCTGCGATCGCTGCCACGCGGGTAGCATGCGGGTTAGCATATTGTTCAAAAGAATCGGCTGCGGCCGCGAGTTGCAGAAAAGCCTCACGCGCATCAAAGTCGAGTTGCTTGTGAATGGCCGATGACATTCGTGTTTAACTGACCGTGCTCTACTTCAAGTTTCGAACTAGCTCCTGGACACGAGCATCGCCGGGTTCCAGTGCAAGCGCTCGTTCTGCCTCGGCCAGGGCTCGTCGAGGAAACCCGAGGTCCCGATAGAGCTCAGCCACCATTACGCGATACGCAGCGTTGTTCGGATCGATCTTGATCGCCGCCTGCAATTCACTTTCCGCAGAACGTCGGGTTTTTGCATTTACGGCCAGCGCGCGCCCGTAGTATGCACGATAACGCGATTCTCCCGGAACCGCACGTGCGGCTGCGGCCAAGAGCCCAATCGCGACATTGATTTGACCCTGTTGCAGGGCCGCAAAACCCTCTTTGAAAATGTCCTCTGTCTGCCTGCTTTCGCTTTCGCTTCCGACTTTGGCCTGGTCCTGCCTTTGATCGTAGACACCAGCCGGAGTAGTGGCCTTAGGAGCTTTGCGAGCAAGGTTCTTTGCCTTCTCGGTGGCGGCAAGTTTGGCATCGTAAGCCTTGCGACGACTCGCGTCCATCAGCGTTTCGTATGCCTGGGTTATGCGCGCGAAGGCTGATTCAAGCCGTGAATGCAATGGAGTCTCGGTCCTGCCACGAAACCGGTCGGGATGATACTTGCGGGCCGCGCCATAGTAGGACTCTTTAATATTCTCCGCTGGCGTATCAGGTCCGATGTCCAGCACTTCGTAGTAATTTCCCGCAACGTCCATGCGATCGAGAAAGTCTCTGAGGTCTTCTTCTTCAGTTCGTTTGGGTATGGCAGGTATTGCCAGGCTTGGCCGTGGAGGTACTGCGCCGGCAACTGAGCGAAGAGCTTCAGTCCATTTTTCACGCTGCAAATAGCCGGCGAGCGTCAGTCCGTAGATTATGCGGAACGCGTCCGGTTCAGGAAGACCACTCACAGCTACGAGATCGCGCACCTTGATCGGTCCTTCAACCCGGGAAAGCAGAAATCCTTCCGTAGGTAGCAGTCCCTCAAATGATGAACGACTTCCGGGAGAAATCAACTCGTCCGGATTGGTGAAACGTGATGAAGCAATGTTTACACCAACTCGACGCGCGCACTCGAGCAAGAGGGGCGAGAGATCAACATCCACCCGAACGGGATCAGTAAGCCGGGCGCGTTGATTCAGCTCCCAGGTTCCATTCGCCCACAGCAACGCGAGACGAATTGCATCTGCCACAAGGCCTCTTAACAACGTATTAATGTCTTCTTGTCGGGCGATGCCGTCCGCCCTGAGAGCTGCGGCAAGCGCCAAATCGGAACCTTTATCTGCATATTTTGCCAGTTGCTTTTCATCCGCGAGCTGGTGCTTTTTCACGTAGTCGGTCAGCCTTAGCGTGCGGACATTTGCTGCGGCATAAATCACCCGGCCCTGCTCCAGATACACCACGACCTTCGAGTGCTCATGCTCCAGGCGCAAGCTACCGGACAGCGTCTTTTCCGAGATTTCTCTGATTAGTTCCGCGAGTGGATACTCGCTGAGTTGACCTTTCATTTGTGGCGTGAATAGGTTTGGGCAGTCGCTCTTCAGGTAACCGTAGACTGTCCCTCGGCATCATAGCGCACCGATACATTAAAAAAGAAGCAAGACTTTTGACACGCGTCCGGCAGCGCTCTATATTGATTTTACCGCACACTTAAATCGCCTTGGTGGTGAAGCGCTTTCAGCTCCATCGTTTAATGAGGTAACGCTCGCAAAATGCAGGGAAAACGGGACAAGATCGGCAGGAGCAACGGACGAAGCCAACCGAAAACCTCCGCCAGAAAGGAAGGCGGTGAAACGCAGCCCAAGGTCGCGCATCTGATCGATCAGTTGCGCGAGCGCAGCGTCGAGCTCGAAGCGGCAAATCGAGAGTTGCGTCGGGTTTCGCATTACCGCTCGCTGTTTTTGGCGCGAATGTCTCACGAGCTGAGAACACCTTTAACTTCCATCCTGGGCTTCAGCGAAATTTTGCTCGAGCAAGAGCCGCTGAGCGATACTCAGCGCCGGTTTTGTCAAAAGATTCAGGACTCAGGCTTTCAATTGCAGGCCAGTCTGAATCAACTTGTCGATCTTTCTCGCCTGGAAGCGGGACAGAGGGAACTATTTCTGCAAGAATTCTCACTGCGGGAAACCCTGCGTGATTCCTGTGCGGCGGTCGCCAGACAGGCGCAGAAACAGCAGGTAACCGTCGAATATGATTTGGCCTCGAGCGCCAATACAGTTGTCTCCGATCAAGGCAAGCTGCGCCAGATTATTTACAATTTTCTGGCCTGGGCGATCAGTCGCAGCCGTCCCGATCAACGAGTGAGGCTTTGGGGAGAAATAACAGAGCGATCGCGATTACTCTTGCGCATTGAAGATGACGGCGAGCCGCTTACAAATGTTGCGCGCGTCTTCGATCTCGAAGATTTGTCAAGAGAGGCTAATGTGAACGAGCTTGGTATCATCATTGCCCGCCAGCTGGTCAAACTGTTGAAAGGAAAGGTTGCGCTGCGAAAAAGGGACAGCGGCGGTCTGGAAGTGACGATCGAAGTACCAGCGAGGCCCGCAAAGGGATAGCTTGGCCGAATGGACGAAGTCGTAATTCGCGAATGCACCACGATCGACGAACTTGACCGCTGTGTTTGGTTGCAGCGCGAAGTTTTTGGTTTGCCTGACATAGAGATCTCTCCGCGCCGCCATTTGATAGTTTCGCGACGCGCTGGAGGATGGACGCTGGGCGCTTTTCAAGGAAAAGAACTGGTTGGGTTTGTGCACCATCTGGTTGCTGTGCGGGGCGCTGACGAGATAATTGGCTATTCACATATGATGGCGGTGGCGAAAGATTTTCAGAACAAGGGGGTGGGCGCCCGCTTGAAATGGGCGCAACGAGATCGGGCCCTCGCAGAAGGACGGCGATTCATAAAATGGACCTGGGATCCGATGCAATCTCGTAACGCGCACTTTAATATTAACCGCCTGGGCGTTGTGGTTGAGAATTATGCCGACAACTTCTATGGGACAGATTATCTTACTGATCCATTACAGCAATCCGACAAGGCTCCCGGCCTTCAAAGCGATCGGCTTTTCGCAAGTTGGAATCTTGACTCGCCACGGGTTATAGCCCTGGCAACCGGCAGAACCCCGGAGATCTCGTCAGCCCCAGCTCAGGCGATCGCTATACCATCAGATTGGACCTCCTTAGTAAGAAACGATGTAGTAAAGGCCCGGAAAGAGCAAGAACGCGTCAGGACAGCCTTCAAAGAAGCCTTTGCCGCCGGACTTGCCTGCGCCGGCTTTGATCGGGGCGAGAACAACCCACGCTATCTTCTGTACGACAGGGACGAAATCTAGAGGCCCGGCCAGCCCTCTGCGTGTTTTGACAGCGATCTACGGATTAATGTCCGTGGTTTGCGAGGTCAAAACCAGTATTCAGCCCATTGTTTCTACCGACTATGACTTTCAGTCGCTACGATCGTTATGTGGACCGGCACGCGCGCAACTTTATAGAGCGCCTGCAAACCTTCTGTCGTATGCCTTCAGTGGCTGCGCGTGGCACTGGGATGCGCGCCATGGCTGAAGGCGTAGAACAGATGATGCAGCGAGTGGGAATCGGTACTCGTTCCTTTCGCATGGGCACCGGATATCCGATTATCTATGGCGAGTGTGGTGGGGGATCGCAGAGCTTTGTAGTCTATGGACACTACGACGTGCAGCCTGTAGGCCAACTCACTGAATGGTCAGCAGGGCCATTTGCCGCATCGATCATCGATGGGAAACTGTTCGCTCGCGGCGCCGCTAACAGTAAAGGCGACCTGGTGGCGCGAGTTGCCGCGGTAGAAGCGTATCAAAAGAGCTTTGGAAAACTTCCAGTGTCGCTGCGTTTCGTAATTGAGGGTGAAGATGGGATCGGTAGTCCCAGCCTTTATAGATTTACCAAAGAACACGCCGATCTGCTTACCGCAGAAGGCTGCATTTGGGACGAGGGCTATCGAGATACCAAGGAGCGGCCTGTAGTTAGTCTCGGATTTAAGGGCATCACTTTTCTGGAATTATGGGCGCATGGCGCGCGAACGGATCTTCACTCGAAGTGGGGCGCGATCGTTCCCAACCCAGCGTGGCGATTAGTGCAGGCCCTGGCGACCATTACATCGCCAAAGGGTGTCATCACGATCGACGGGTTTTCTTCACATCTGGCTCCAATTAGTGACGAAGACGGCGAAGCGCTCAAGGCGATAGAACTCGATGAGGTGGGATTAAAGCGGGAGTTCCGCATCGGTAGCTGGGTGCGCGCGATGAAGGGTCAGGCGTTAGTGAAGGAACATATTTTCGGGCCGACCTGCACAATCTGCGGCATTCAAACCGGCCACACCGAGGCCGGTCCCAAAACGGTTTTGCCCAGTTCAGCCATGGCCAGACTTGATTTTCGCCTGGTCCCCGATTTGACCCCTGAGCTGATTGTGAAACTACTGCGAGAACATCTTGACGTCCGGGGATTCAAAGACATCGAGATCATCGAGCTCGGCAGTGCGCCGCTGGCCAAGTCGCCCCCAGGTTCAACAGTCGCGCGCGCGGTTATTGAATCGGCAGCGGAAATCTATGGTCTTCCGGCGCTGGTTTATCCCATGGATCCTTCCAGTGGCCCGGTCGGCGCCGTTTGCGGGGTCTCGACTCCGTCTTCCCCCGTTGCCTCATTCGGCACCAGCTATTGGGGCTCAAATCCGCACGGTCCGGATGAGAATATCAGGCTCGATGATTTTCTTCAGAGCATCAAGTTCATCGGTCGAGTAATTCACCGGTTGGCGGAGAACCATTCGGTGACGGTCGAACGACAACGAGGAATTGTCGCCAAAGAGCGGGTGACCGCAAAGCTAAGACCTGACGCTTGAGGTGAAGAATAATTGGCTGTAGCCCAAACAACTGAACGTAAAGTTGAGAAGCTCAGGGAGGAGATCCGACGTCATGAAGACCTCTACTATCTTCATGACAGTCCGGAGCTCTCCGACCGCGAATACGATGAGCTGCTGGAGAAGCTTCAGCAACTCGAGAGTCAGCATCCGGAACTTATTACTCCCGACAGTCCCACCCAACGCGTTGGTGGTCGTCCCGCCGAGGGTTTCCCGGAAGTCCTACACCGCCGGCCAATGCTTTCCCTCGACAACAGCTACAACATCGACGAGCTGCGGGCCTTTGATGAGCGCTGTCAAAGACTTGCTGACGGGCGGCAATTGGAGTATGTGGCGGAGCTCAAGATAGACGGACTCTCGTTGTCACTTCACTATCAACACGACGTTTTGCAACGCGCCGTCACTCGAGGCGATGGTCGCATAGGCGAAGACGTCACACCGAATGCGCGTACGATCCGCAGTGTTCCGTTGCGCTTACACAAAGCCGGAAAATCGATCGCAAGCGAGATTGAGGTGCGCGGCGAAGTATTTATTCCCCGCGGTGTGTTCGAACAGATTAATTCAGAACGTGAAGAGCAGGGAGAGACAAGGTTTGCAAACCCACGCAATGCCGCCGCCGGCGCAATCCGCCAGCTCGATCCGAAGATCGTTGCTTCCCGAAAGCTCGATATGTTTGCCTACGATTTAATAATGGGAGAACGTAAACCTTTTGGCACTCACTGGCAAGCACTGGATTGGCTCGGCAAAGCAGGCCTGCGCGTTAATCCGCATCGAGCGCTGTGTCGTTCAATTGAGGAAGTAATTAGCTATGCCAACAAGATGGAGGCAGAGCGTGATGATCTCGGGTATGAAATCGACGGTCTGGTTGTAAAGGTCAATTCAACAGCATTGCAGGAAGAGTTTGGCAGCACACAGAAAGCCCCTCGTTGGGCCATAGCATACAAATATCCTGCCCGGCAGGCTACCACGCAGGTCCTTTCCGTACATGTTCAGGTTGGACGCACCGGCGCCCTCACTCCGGTTGCGAACCTCGAACCGGTTTTTCTCGCTGGTACGACCGTGTCGCGAGCTACCTTGCACAACGAGGACGAAATAAAACGACTGGGCCTGAAAATCGGCGACTGGGTGCTGATCGAAAAAAGCGGTGAGATTATTCCTAAGGTCTTGAGCGTGGTTACCTCCAAACGCACTGGTGAAGAAAAACGCTTTCAAATGCCAAAGCGATGCCCGGTGTGCGGCGGCGCAATCTCGCGACCGGAGGGCGAGGTTGTTGCGCGTTGTGTCGCTGCCGACTGCGCTGCGCAGCTCAAGGGCCGCTTGCTGCACTTTGCTTCGCGGCGGGCAATGCGAATCGAGGGGCTCGGTTGGGCCCTCGTGGATCAGCTGGTAGAGAAGAAGATGGTGCGAGATGTTGGCGACCTGTATAGTCTGACGCTGGAGCAAATAGCGAGTCTGCCACGGATGGCGCGGAAGTCCGCTTCAAATCTGATGGGCCAGATCGAGACCAGCAAGGGGCGAGATCTCTCCAATCTGATTTATGCATTGGGAATCCGCCACGTCGGAGAACGTACGGCCGGAATCCTCGCGCAGCACTTCGGTTCGCTGGAGCGTTTGAGTCAGGCGTCGATTCAACAACTCGACGATATTCCTGAAATAGGTTTGACAGTTGCCCAAAGCGTTCGCGACTGGTTTGACGATGAAGGGAACATGAAGCTCTGCGACCGCCTGCGGTTAGCAGGTGTCCGAACTGAGGCGGAGCGTAAAGCCCGTGCTGAAGTTGACGAGAGATTCGCTGGTAAACTATTTGTGCTGACCGGAAAGCTTGAGAGTTTTACCCGCGACGAGGCCCGTGCATTGATTGAAGCAAGGGGCGGCCGGGTAATGTCGTCCGTTACCAAGAAGACAGACTTTGTCGTCAGCGGAGAAGAGGCGGGGTCCAAACTCGATAAAGCTAAAGAACTGAATGTTAGGGTGCTTGAAGAATCAGAGTTCGCAGAGATGCTGAAGTGATTTTATTTCAGTTAAACGTATTGAACGCCATGCCACCTTGGAGATAAGCATGCCAATATCAGAATCGAAAGAATCCAAACAACCTGAAGAAATGAATCTCGAACTTTTGTACACACTTTTTTGCGATGATGTTCGCCTCGAGGTAGGTAACAAGCTTTCCCTCATGGGTGTTTTTCAAAACATCATGGTGCAACAGCTTCCCGTGTCTCTTATCAAATTCGCCGTTGTCAACCATTGGCAGGGTGAGGGTGAATACCTCTCCGAAGTGCGGATACTGACACCCGATCGCAAGCAACCAGTAGTCGTCTCCCAACCCACCCGCTTTCAAATAGCTTCGATGGGATTCGCCGATAACATAAGTTTTTTCGTGAACGTAACTTTTCCTTCGGCGGGGCAGTACTGGGTGCAGACGCTCATCAACTCGAGTCTCTTTGACGAGCAGCCGCTGACGATCACCGACGGGCGAGAATCTCAAACGTTAGGTTCTTCGGATGTAGTGCATTAGAACCCTGCCCCGTAGCTGTCATTCGCGGGTGGCAGATCGTCGCTCAATTCGCCGCGGCAAACAAGAGTTTGAACCGTAGCGGGATTTGCTTGAGCCGTGACAATCAATCTGATAGAGCTTGATCTTGGAATTCAGCGTAGTTGGCTTAATATGCAGCAGTTCTGCGGCTTTCGCTTGATTCCCACCTGTTTGCTCGAGAGCCATTTTAATCAGAGTGGTTTCAAAGCGCTTCACTTCTTCGTAAAAGTCGATGCCTCCAGCCAGATCCAGGCTCCTCAATTTGGATGCCTGTTCCGAAAAGACTCTGTCTCTCGCAAGTAGTTCTGCTTCCTGCAAGACGGAGGAGGCTAATGCGACCAGCCGTTGTACCGGGTTGCGACCGGGCCTTTCGGCCAGCCGTAGACGGACCGGATTGTGAGGATCCCGACCACCTTTGCGACCTCGGCGCTTGCTACCTTGCTCGATAAGGGTGGCTTGTTCAGTGCTCAAAACGTTGCCCCTTTCAGTCGGCTTCTACTGGGAAAACACCGACCCCATGAATTCCGTGGCAAATTTTTTCCAGCGTAGCTGTCAGCCTGATGGTGACGGCAATCAGCCGTCTAGAAGACGAAATAAAAACGAGCCCACTTAACAGGCTCGCCAGGAATATTCTGGTGCGGATGAGAGGACTTGAACCTCCACGATGTCACCATCACAGGCTTCTGAGACCTGCGCGTCTGCCAGTTCCGCCACATCCGCGTTGGGCTGCCTCATTATGCGAAGCCACTTGGAGGGTGTCAAGAATCGAATAGTTGCCCCCTCGACACACCAAAAGTCATTCATCGCTAGACGAAATCGCATTTCTTGTTGACCTGGGAAAGTGGTGGCTTGAGGCGGGGTAGACAACACCTGAAGCCGCGTCTGTCACGCTCTTAGACGCGCTTCAGGTGTGTATTGTTCCAGTTTTTAAGAGAGACTCAAAAGACTAGTAGCGCCGGGCGTAGCGGTTTCTTTGATACCGGTACTGGTCATGGCGCGAGTAGCGGCGGTCGCGACGGTCAAAGCGATTGTTGTGGTTTCGCCACCAATCCTGACGGTCGTTAAAGCGGGACCGTCTTGGCCCACGGCCGTCCCACCTTCCATCCCGCGCATCATGGCAATTGACGAACTTGCCACACTTCTTTGAAGAGCGGTCAAAATCGCGATCTTGTCCCCGGCCGCGGCCTTGCGCAAAACTCGTCAGCGGTAGGGCTAAGGTCACAATCAGGGCCAGAAAAGCCAATCTCAATGTTATGGGTCTTTTGAAGGACTGCATCACTCGGAAACCTCCTCAATTGAATTCCTAGTCTGCCAAACAAGTTTGTAACAAGCGCCGTGCCAGTGTCTGGGCTCACCCCTTGGGACGGCGTGGCAATTCGGCGTCAACAGCCTTGATGTCCGATAAGCTTTATAGCTTGTCGTAACACGCAACAAACTAAAGTTTATCGGACAATTGCAGCCAAACTGACCCACTACACTGTTTCTGAAAGGGCTTGTTTGTTATACGATACCCCCAAAGTCATAATTTGAGTTTCGGGCAACTGAAGAAGTGTTGTGATTTGGTTTTAATCTACCTACCGGAGAAATGAGAGCAATTACACACTCCGTCGAGGGTCTGCGCGCACGGTTTGAAGACGTTAGCGCACGAGTTACGAGAGCG
Organism: Pyrinomonadaceae bacterium; assembly: GCA_035644135.1. Taxonomy (GTDB): domain Bacteria; phylum Acidobacteriota; class Blastocatellia; order Pyrinomonadales; family Pyrinomonadaceae; genus PSRF01. The sequence continues at coordinate 9,414 of DASQPD010000090.1, read as the reverse complement.
GCTATCGCCGCGAGTCGAAATCCCTTGCAAATCACGCTTGTTGGCATCGGCAAGACTCATCCCGCCAGCATGTTGCAGGACGCCTTGCAAGTGGGAATAACTGATCTTGGCGAGAACCGGGTGCAGGAGGCTGAGGCAAAGATTACCGAACTCGGGCGTCAGGCAGCACGCTGGCATCTCGTCGGGCATCTTCAACCAAACAAAGCCAGGAAGGCTGTACGGCTATTCGATATAGTGCACTCGCTCGATTCGACCTCCCTGGCCCACCGTCTTGAGCGGATGTGTGCAGAGGAGAACGTTGAACACTTATCGATGCTTATCCAGGTAGATCTTGGTCGCGAAGCAACGAAAAACGGAATCCCCCAGAGCGGCCTCGCGGAGTTGGTCCAGGCTTTTGATCATTTGACCCGGTTAAGGCTGATTGGTCTGATGACCTTACCACCCTTTTTTGAGAATCCGGAAGATGCGCGTCCTTTCTTCCGCCGGCTGCGAGAGCTGCGGGACGAATTAGAATCGAAGGGGAGCTTTGGCGAGCATAAAGGAGAACTGTCGATGGGTATGAGCCACGATTTTGAGGTGGCTATCGAAGAGGGAGCTACCATGTTGCGCATCGGCACGGCTATCTTTGGCGAGCGAAGTATGGCTGAATAGAGCGAGAGTCGGCAAAACTCATAACAATGTTGCTTATTGCACGGACGTACCTCTTTGTAACCTGGGCGGTTAAAGCCGCGATTATTGCGACGATCGTAATAATGATCCTGAGGTTCATTGTTATTCAGGTCGACCTGAATCCTTTTGGCTGGATTTCATTGACGACTCGGCGGCTCACCGACCCGATACTCGCTCCAATCAGACGCGGCCTGGCCGGGTTCGGAGTCAATCCGAAGTACGCACCGCTGGTCGCCATTTTGATTACGATTCTCATTGGGTTTTTTGTTTTGCAGCTTGTTTCCAGTGTCGCGAACACAATCACCGGCGTTCTGTTTAGTCTTCAGAATCAAGAAGTCGTTGCCGTCTTCGGCTACATCCTGTATGGCTTGATAGATCTTTACATGGCGTTGATTCTTATTCGGATCATCTTTTCGTGGGCCATGGTGAGTTATTCGAATCGTGTGATGCGAGTGCTGGTTAATACCACTGAGCCTTTGTTGGGACCGCTGAGAAGGCTCATTCCTCCCGTCTTGATGTTCGACATTTCCCCGGTTGTTGCTTTTCTGATTCTGATGTTGTTCAAAGCGGCAATTGCGGGCACTTTGCTGTCTAATGCGCGGTTGAATTTTGTGAGCTGATAAGCTTAGTCGCCGGACATAATGATTGACTCGGCAGAGAAAAACGGCTACTTGATGTTCCGAGTAAAAGTTGTGCCGCGCGCTTCACGCAGTGAGATTGCCGGCGAGCTTGATGGCGCATTGCGGGTGCGCATAGCAGCTCCTCCGGTAGATGGCGCGGCCAACGAGGAACTCATAAAGACTCTGGCGCGGTTCCTGAACGTACCGCGAGGTACAATCGAGTTAGCCGCCGGTCATTCATCGCGCACTAAACAGGTAAGGGTCAAAGGCGCTACTCAGCGGGATTTGGCAAAGCTGGCAGGCTGAGAATCACGCGTAACTGGACTAGAACGCCGACATGGACCATTCCCACTCTTCTCTCGACGGACAAACCATCTCCCATTACCGAGTCCTGCAAAAGCTCGGCGCCGGCGGTATGGGCGAAGTCTACCTGGCCGAGGATACGAAGCTCGGTCGCAAAGTAGCCCTCAAACTTCTGAGTGAAGAATATATTGCCGACAAGGATCGACTGCACCGGTTTGAACAGGAAGCGTGCGCAGCCTCGGCGCTGAATCATCCCAATATCCTGACAATCTACGAAGTTGGGATGGATGGCGGCCGTCACTACATGGCCACCGAATACATAGACGGTATGACGCTGCGGCAGAAGATGTCGGCGTCGGTGATGAGGATTGAAACGGTGCTCGAGATCTCGATTCAGATCGCCGGCGCGCTGGAAGAAGCGCACGCCGCAAGCATTCTGCACCGCGATATCAAACCGGAAAATGTGATGGTGCGACGCAATGGCTACGTCAAGCTGTTGGACTTTGGCCTGGCTAAGCTGACGGAAAAGGAACGCACTCCCTCGGACGGTGAGGCTTCCACCAGAGTGCTTGTGCAGACCGACACCGGCGTGGTCATGGGAACGTCCAGGTACATGTCTCCCGAACAGAGCCGGGGGCAAACTCTAGACGTGCGCTCAGATCTTTGGAGCTTTGGCGTCGTGATGTACGAACTGATCGCGGGCAAGGCGCCGTTTGATGGAGAAACGCCAACTGACGTGATAGTGGCGATCACGCAAAGAGAGCCGCCGCCGCTGGCGCGATTCTCTGCGGACGTGCCGGCCGAGCTGGAATGGATAGTTACCAAAGCACTGCGCAAGGATCGTGATGAGAGATACCAAACTGCCAAGGAACTGTTGACCGATTTGCGACGGTTGAAGCAGCGGCTGGATTTCGAAGCTGAACTCGAGCGATCTGTTTCACCTGAGGCGATCAGCTCAATTAAGACCTCCAGCGGTCCAGTGGGCGCGACTGCTCAGGTTTCTGCTGCTACCCAACCTGCGGCGGTCCCCGCTCTCTCGAGCGCCGAGTACATTGTGAGTGAGATCAAAAGGCATAAAACTGGAGCCGGCATCATTGCCGTGGTCTTTGTAATCGCGCTCGCGACCAGCCTGACACTGTACTTCAAGCGCGCCCATGGTCTAACGAATAGAGACACGATCGTGCTCGCGGATTTTGTGAATCTGACCGGCGAGCCGGTTTTCGATGGCACGCTTAAACAGGCGTTAGCTGTGCAGCTTGGTCAATCACCGTTCTTAAACATACTGCCCGAGGAACGCATTCGCGAGGCGCTGCGCTTCATGGGTCGTTCGCCAGATGAAAGAGTAACTCGGGACGTCGGCCGGGAAATATGCGAACGTCAGGGCATCAAGGCGTTGCTCGTAGGCTCGATCTCCGGTCTTGGCACCCATTACGTCATTACGCTCGAGGCCTTGAATGGCCACACCGGCGAGGCCATTGCTCGCGAACAAGTCGAAGCGGCTAGTAAAGAGGAAGTGCTGTCGTCTTTAGGCAAGGCCTCATCCAGTCTGCGCCAAAAGCTCGGTGAATCACTGGCCTCGATAAAGAAATTCGATGTTGCGATAGAACAAGCAACCACTTCTTCACTTGAGGCTTTGAAAGCTTTTGCCACAGGAAATGAGTTGCGAGCAAAAGGAAAAAGTGCCGAATCCGCAGGTTTCTATAAGACTGCCACCCAATTGGATCCTAATTTCGCGATGGCTTACGCGCGATTGGCAGTCTATTACGGCAACAATACGCAGCTCGAGTTGGCAAAACAGTTTGCCCAAAAGGCCTTTGATCTTCGCGATCGCGTGAGCGAGCGAGAGAGGATGTATATCTCGGAAAAGTATTACAACTACGTTACCGGAGAGGTAGATAAAGCCATAGAAGTATTGCAAAGCTGGGCCCAGACCTATACCAACGATTTCATCCCACACAACAACCTCGCGGTGAACTATTCATACATCGGCCGTTATGAAGATGAATTGAAAGAGGCACTTGAGGCTGCGCGGATTGACCCCAACAGTATAAATGCCTTGAATAATGTTATTGACAGTTTCATGAAGCTGAACCGTTTCGATGAAGCGAGTCAAAAACTCGAGGAACTTCGCGCCCGCAATCCGGATTTGCCATCAGTCCACTTCTACTCCCATATTTTAGCGCTCATCCGCGGGGATCAATCTACGATTGACCGTGAGGAGCAGTGGGCCACGGGAAAATTCGACGAGCCGGATATGCTCGGTCTCGCCGCGGCCGCAGTTGCTCAAAAGGGAAAGTTACAAAAGGCCGAGCAAACAGCGCGGCGTGGGGTCGAGCTGTATCAAAGTCAGGAGCGGAAGGAGAATGCGGCGCAACTATTAACGAATTTGGCCTTAGCGCAAGCGTCGTTTGGAGATTGCCAGGACTCGAAGATGAATGCGACCGAGGCACTGAAACTCTCACGCGGCCGGATCGAATTGCCCACCGCAGCTTTGTCATTGGCGATTTGTGGCGTCGCGGCGCAGACCCAATCCCTGGTTGATGAAATAACGCAACTATATCCGAAGGATACAGGCTCCAGTGTCATCGGCATTCCTCTAATTCGAGCTCAATTGGAATTAAGTCGGGGAAATGGCGCCGCTGCGGTGCAACTGCTTGAACCGCTTCAAAAATACGATCTGGGGGTTATGAATGGACAGTGGAGCAGTTACATTCGTGGCCAGGCTTACCTGCAACAGAGGATGGGAGCAGAGGCGGCGGCAGAGTTCCAGAGAATCCTGGACCATCGAGGCATTGAACCAGCCTCATGTTTGCATTCGCTGACGTTGTTGGGCCTGGCCCGCGCGTCATTTCAGAAGGGGGATGTCGCTCAAAGCCGTAAGGCTTACCAGGACTTTCTTGCCGTCTGGCGAGAGGCAGACCCTGACATTCCGGCTTTGCTGCAGGCGAAAAAGGAATACGAACAACTGAAATAGCTATCTTTTCGTGTGATTTCGTGGATTGTTCTCTCTGCTACGGACCACAATCCTGATTGCTCCTCGTGACCACCGAAGAGAATCGCCTCTGGTACTCGGGTGAAGTAACAAAAGCACAGACCATGCCCCGATAATTGTTGGCAACCCGATTATTCAGAATATCAAGCCAGAATTGATATCCTCCCTGATCGGGATCCCGCCGCAGATAGCCGAAGTACTGCGCCAGCACAAAAGCGCCATTAAACTCCGCCTGACGATACTCCGCATATTCTATGAGTTTGCGCAGAGCTCGCGCGCGACTATCCCTTTGATTCGTGCCCAGGTTGTATTCGCTTAGCAACTCGCTGCGGCGAACAGCGAGGTCGAGGCCCGAAACCGTTCTCACTGTTGCAATCAGCGTATCAACAAATTCAGCCGCTGTTTGTGTCAAGGAAAATCTACCAACGAACTCCGCTCGTTGTACAAAGTCAAGGGCATAGAGTTGCTTCTCAGTGTCGAGATTGGAGCCCGCTATCAACCGCGTGCGATCACGACTGAACTCTACAAAGGAGGGCCGCCGCCCAAGTCCCGCCCGGAACATTCTGATGACGAAAAATCCAGTGTCCTGGAACTCGGTCTCGATAAAAAACGCGGCAGATACATCTAATCGACGATTGTGAATGCACCGCGCATCACTCCCGCAGGCCGAGATCTGCTGTGACCAGTAGTCTAGACCGCCGGGGTCGGCTTCGCGATTGAGAAAATCCAGATAGTGCTGCCGGACAAAGAAGGCCGACTGATCTGCGGGGTTCGTGGTCGGGGGAACGGTGTCATTGTCGTTAATCACCAACTGCGCCGTTGCCTGTGATCCAAGCGAGGCCCCGAGGGGATTGCTGAGCACCAGATTCGCAGTTTCGGTGCCTTCAACGTAGAGATCGTCAGTTATCAGAATGAGAAATGCTCCAGAAGCCTGCCCGGGCGCGAAGCTTAGCGAACCCAGGTTCGTGGTGAAGTCCGAAGAGTCGAGAGCCGTGCCGTTCGTTGTTGCGTACTCGACAGAGGCAGGACCTGATAGATCGCCTGAGCGAGTCACGGTGATCGTGGCAGCACCGCCGCCTTCACTGACTGGAAACGTATTCTGGCTAAAGTCAAATTGAGAGCCTACGTATTGAATTCTAAAGACCTGGCTATTGCTGCGCACGAGATAATATAAACTCCCATCAGACGACACCTGTAGGTCCACCGGCTGGGACAAGCCCGTGGCAAAATCTGTGACTGCATTGCCTTGTGAGGGATCAAGTTTCCTGATCCAGCCAGTGCAAAAGTCAGCAAAGAAATAAGTACCAGCATAGTTTGAGGGAAATTGGTTTGTGGCCGGGTTGTAAAAAGCACCTCCAACGATCGCGCATCCGGTCGTTGAGGTGTTGCCGTGCCCGTAAGAAAAAATCGGATTAACAAAAGACGGGTTTGAGCAGTCGCCTTCACAAATTGGCCAGCCATAATTCGCTCCGGCCTGACCGCGATTGATCTCCTCCCAGGTGTTCTGGCCCACGTCGTTAATAAACATCAGACCAGTGCCGGGCTGGAACGCGAACGTATAGGGATTCCGCAGTCCCATCGCCCAGATCGCTCTATTCTGCCCCGTGGCTGTGCCGAAGAAAGGATTGTCCGTCGGGATTGAGCCGTCTGAGTTGATGCGTAGGATTTTCCCCAGCAGGTTGTTCAAAGTCTGTGAGTTGGCACCGTTCGCGTTGTCACCCACACCGATGTAGAGCTTTCCGTCTGGACCAAAATGCATCGCACCGCCGTTGTGATTATTGGCCGAGCTGAGATTATTCAAGTCGAGAATAGCGAGTTCGCTGCCTGGCGAGGCGACATCGCCGCTGGCGGTAAAGCGGCTCACTCGATTGTGCACGGACGGGGTTGTTGCAGTGTAGTAAACGTACACAAATTGATTGGTGGCAAAGTTTGGGTCAAAGGCAACGCCTACCAGACCACGCTCGCCGTCCGAGTCCACAGTAAGCGTGACAAACGGCGTGGGTAACAAAGTGCCATTCTTGATCACTCGCAGCCTACCGATTTGCTCGCACACAAACAGGCGACCGTCAGGGGCGAAAGCCATTGCGGTTGGCCCAGCCAGACCTGAGGCGACTGGAGTTTCCGCGAAGCCGGATGGCAGGGTCGCAGCTGAAACCTTTGCCGGAATAGTGGCCGCAAAGAGAGCGGCGACCAGGAAGAGTAAGGCTGAACCAGCAATGGGAGAAATTTGTGCCTTTTCTGCTGGTACTTTCAAATTGGAAATCCGACGCATGGGGATGCCCCTCCGTTTCATTACCCCTCCGTTCAACACCTGGCAGTCAAAATTCGGGGAGCAAGATAAAGAAAACTGGCTCGGCACATAGTCCGTAGCCAGTTTGAAGCTTCTTCGTCGGGGCATGAGAGGAATCCTAGTATGCCCACTGCAGTGGTTCAATGGCAAGAATAAAGATTACCTTAGTGGCCCTGGGGCCTACTTCCAGGTTGAGCGGCATTCAACGTTCACATACATAGGACATTTTCCATTCATCATCTTCCATTTTTCATTTGTCATTTACTTAAGCAATCTTCACCTGAGCGTTGCTTGAGTGCGGAGGACACAAAGAAACCAAATGACAAATGAAAAATGGAAAATGACGAATGGTAAATGTCTTCAGGCTGTTAGCTTGGATGCCACCCAATCTTCACTTGTGATATATTGCCTGCCTAACAAACCCCGCATATCTCAATAAGGACCGTATCTGAATGTCAGGACATTCCAAGTGGCACAGTATTAAACACAAGAAAGGCGCGCTGGATGCCAAGCGCGGGAAACTTTTTACCAAGTTTATTAAGGAAATCACCGTAGCTGCTCGATCGGGCGGTGGCGATCCTGATGGCAATGCGCGACTGCGCAAAGCGATCCTGGATGCCAAAGCCGGCAACATGCCTAATGACACCATTGAGCGGGCCATTAGACGAGGTACGGGCGAAGAAGAAGGTGTTCACTACGAAGAAATAACCTATGAAGGTTATGGTCCGGGCGGAGTGGCTCTCCTCATAGAGGCGATGACTGACAACCGCAATCGCACCGTGGCCGAAATCAGGCATCTGTTTTCCAAGAACGGCGGAAACCTCGGAGAAACCGGATCGGTCGGCTGGATGTTCGATAAGCGTGGTTACATCGTTGTCGACAAAGCGGCGAAAGCAGAAGATGAACTGTTCGAAGTGGCTATCGACGCGGGTGCCGACGACTTGCGCGATGACGAAGAGAACTTTGAGATTATTACTTCGCCGGATAATTTCGAGTCTGTGCTGGCAGCGGTCAAGTCTTCCGGTATTGAACCTCAGGTTTCCGAGATCACGATGGTGCCGCAGAACTATATCAAGCTCGAGGGCCAGGAAGCTCGTCAGATGTTAAAGCTGATGGAGGCGCTCGAAGATCACGACGACGTGCAGAAGGTCTCGGCCAACTTTGATATCAGCGAAGCTGACATGGCGGCAGCCTAGCATAGAAAGTCTTGGAGTCTTGGAGTCTAGAAAGTCTTGTAGTCTGAAAACCTCTTAAACTAGCACTCCAAGACTCCAAGACTCCAAGACTCCAAGACTCTCTAGACTCTCTAGACTCTCTAGACTCCAAGACTCCCTAGACTCCCTAGACTCCAAGACTCTCTAGACTCCAAACTGTTCTAACAGTTCAGATGAGTCTCAAAATCAAACAACCTTTTCCGCCAATGGAGGCGTTAGCAGTTAAGCAGATTCCCTCCGGCGATCAGTGGCAATACGAACCTAAATGGGATGGATTTCGTTGCCTTGCATTTCGCGATGGCCAGAAGATCGATCTGCAATCGAAGTCAGGGCAGCCGCTCGGACGGTATTTCCCCGAGATGGCAGCAGCCCTGCTGAAAACAAAGGCGAAGGAGTTTGTGCTCGATGGCGAACTGGTGATTCCTTCGGGGAATGGCTTTTCGTTCGATGATTTGTTGATGAGAATTCATCCCGCGGCCAGCAGGATACAGAAACTCTCAAAAGAGTCGCCGGCCACTTTCATCATCTTTGATCTGCTGGTTGACGATGTGGGCAAACCGATCTACGAGCTGCCGCTTTCCGCGCGTAGAAAGAAACTTGAAAGTTTCGCGCGTAAGTATTTGCGAAATAACAAAAGCATCGAACTGTCGCCCGCGACCGATGACGTATTGCTGGCGCGCAAATGGCTGTCGTCGTCAGGCATAAAGCTCGATGGTGTCATCGCCAAACGTCTGGATTTGCCGTACCAGTCAGGTGAGCGCACCGGGATGCAAAAAGTGAAGAAGCTTCGGACGGCAGACTGTGTAGTGGGTGGATTTCGCTATGGAACCGATAGCAAGCTGGTTGGTTCGCTATTGTTGGGTTTGTTTGACGAAAACGGGTTGCTCAATCACGTAGGCTTCACTTCGAGTTTCAACAGAGCCCAGCGGGTCGAATTGACGAAGAAACTGGAGCCACTGATTAAACCGCCAGGTTTTACCGGCAACAAGCCCGGCGGCCCCAGTCGCTGGAGCACAAAGAGGAGCGCGGAATGGGAGCCGCTGGCGACCAAGCTGGTGGTTGAGGTCCAGTATGATCACTTCGCCGGAGGGCGATTTCGGCACGGCACAAAGTTTCTGCGCTGGCGGCCCGAGAAAAAACCGAAGCAGTGTGGGTATGAGCAATTGTGAGGGAAATTAGAATTTAGAGAGCCTCTTGCAAAACTCCATGGGTGGTCAGGTTTTTTGGAAAAGAAAAGACATGGCGATGAACCTGACTGTTAGAATGACGTTGCGACACGATCATAAACAGACAGAGGAGCATCACCATGTCCTTCTTGGCAGGCAC